>NZ_JBFTMN010000023.1:0-70659 GCF_056397005.1 Pseudomonas sp. 05N431 | reverse complement strand
CTGATCCCATCCCGAACTCAGCAGTGAAACGATGCATCGCCGATGGTAGTGTGGGGTTTCCCCATGTGAGAGTAGGTCATCGTCAAGATTAAATTCCGAAACCCCAATTGCGAAAGCAGTTGGGGTTTTGTTTTGCCTGCGAGAAAGTTTCATTTCAGGATTGAAATAAAATTGCACAGTTATTTTTCGGTCAGAACACTAGAATAGGCCGGTCATTTTCAGAACCCGAGCCCTTTATGCCAGATCCGGTTGACGCCCCTGGGCTGTCAGATTTACCGCTGGACGACTTGGTGGCGTGTCATGAATGCGACTTGCTGATGCGCAAGCCGCAACTCGCTCATGGCGAGAAAGCCCTATGTCCGCGCTGTGGTTATGAGCTCTACGCCCACCGGCACAATGTCGTGGAGCGTAGCCTCGCATTAGTGATCGCCGCATTGCTGTTGTACGTTCCCGCGAACTTTTTACCCATCATGCAGCTCCATCTACTCGGACAGTCGTCGCATGACACTGTCTGGAGTGGCGTCGTTGGCCTGTTCGACACAGGAATGCGAGGCGTAGCAATGGTGGTGTTCCTGTGCAGCATGGGGATCCCCCTGCTCAAGTTGCTCTGCCAGTTGCTGGTATTGCTGAGCGTTCGTTTTGATGTCGGACGCAGTTATGGCTTGCTGCTCTATCGCATTTATCACCATCTGCGCGATTGGGGAATGCTCGAGGTCTATTTGATGGGCGTGCTGGTGGCCATCGTCAAACTGGCTGACCTTGCGTCGATAACGGTTGGCTTGGGCTTGGCGTGTTTTATCAGTTTGCTGTTAGTGCAGGTCTGGCTTGAGGTGGTGATGTCGCCTCATCAGATCTGGCAAGCGTTGTCAGGAGAGGATGCTCATGCGGGCAATTGATGCGGGCATTCTGATTTGTATCGAATGCCATGAGCTGAACAAGCAGGAACCGGACACCGACGAGCAGACATGCACCCGCTGTGGAGCACTGGTTCATGCACGGCGTCCCAATAGCCTTATGCGTACCTGGGCGTTGCTGATTACCGCGGCAATTCTCTATATACCCGCCAATGTGTTGCCAATCATGACCGTCAGCACATTAGGGCAGGGTGAAGGCGATACCATCATGTCCGGCGTAATCACCTTGGTTCAGCACGGGATGTTTCCGATTGCTGCCGTGGTGTTTGTCGCCAGTATTCTGGTACCGACCTTCAAATTGGTGGGCATCGCATTGCTGTTGTTTTCGGTACAGCGGCGTCAGCCTTTATCCGCACGGCAACGCATTGTGATGTATCGGTTTATTGAGTTCATTGGCCGCTGGTCAATGCTGGATATTTTCGTGATCGCCATTCTGGTGGCGGTGGTGAACTTTGGTCGACTTGCCAGTATCGAGGCGAATCTCGGTGCGGTGGCTTTCGCCAGTGTAGTGATTTTGACAATGCTTGCTGCAGTAACTTTCGATCCCCGACTGATTTGGGATAACACGGAGTCGGACGACGACCATGACTGATTTGCCTAAAGCTAAAACTCGACCGGCTTCGAACTGGTCGGCCATTTGGGTTCTGCCCTTGATCGCCTTGATGATTGGCGGATGGCTGGGCTGGCGTGCTTACAATGAAACCGGTATTGAAGTTCAGGTTCGCTTTGAAAGTGGCGAGGGCATTCAGGCCAAAAAGACCGAAGTTGTCTACAAAGGTATGCCGGTCGGCAAGGTAAAAAGCTTGGCGCTGGATGACGAGGGGAAAACCCGTGGGGTTATCGCCACCATCGAGATGAACAAGGACGTCGAGCAATACCTCAAGACCACTACACGTTTCTGGCTGGTGAAGCCGAGCGTCAGCCTGGCCGGGATTACTGGCCTGGAAACGCTGGTCTCCGGTAACTATGTGGCAATCAGTCCGGGTGAAGGTGAGCCAAGCCGCAAGTTCACCGCCTTGACCAAAGAGCCGCCGCTGTCTGACTTCAAGCCTGGCTTGCACCTGACCATCAAAGCCGACCGTCTGGGTTCTCTGAACCGTGGCAGCCCGGTGTTCTATAAGCAGATTCAGGTCGGCCAGGTGAAAAGTTACCAGCTGTCTGAAGACCAGAACACCGTCGAGATCAAAGTCTTTATCGAACCCACCTACGCCAATCTGGTGCGCAAACATACGCGTTTCTGGAATGCCAGCGGGATCAGCATCGATGCCAACCTGTCAGGGGTGAAAGTGCGCAGCGAGTCGCTGGCCAGTATCGTTGCGGGCGGTATCGCCTTCGCCACGCCGGACAACCGCAAAGACAGCCCACCCACCGACCCGAGCTTGCCGTTTCGTCTCTACGAAGACTTCGACGCTGCTCAGGCTGGTATTCGCGTCAAAGTGAAACTCAGCGACTTTGAAGGCCTGCAGGCCGGCCGCACGCCCGTGATGTACAAAGGCATTCAGGTCGGTAACCTGAAAGCGCTCAAGGTCGACCCGGACCTGTCCAGCGCGACGGCCGAGCTGACCCTGGATCCTCTCGCAGAGGATTACCTGGTGACCGGAACCCAATTCTGGGTGGTCAAACCGTCAATCTCGCTGGCAGGGATCACTGGGTTGGAAGCCTTGGTAAAAGGTAACTACATCGCTGTGCGCCCAGGCGACAAGGGTGGTGCGCCGCAACGCGAATTCGAGGCCCGGCCGAAGCCGCCACCGCTGGATTTACGTTCCCCAGGTCTGCACCTGGTGCTGTTCACTGAAAACCTCGGTTCCCTGGAAGTCGGTAGCCCGATTCTCTACAAGCAGGTCAAGGTCGGTTCAGTGCAGAGCTATCAGTTCTCACGCACCAAAAAGCAGTTGGTCATCGGTGTCCACATCGAGAAAGAATACGAAGGGCTGGTCAACGCCTCAACGCGATTCTGGAATGCCAGCGGGATTACCCTCACTGGTGGTCTCACCGGCGGGATTCAGGTCAAAAGCGAATCCCTGCAAAGCTTGATGGCCGGCGGTATTGCGTTTGAAACACCGCAAGCCACGGCGCCATTGCAGAAGCGGATTCCTCGTTTCCGCCTGTTTGCCAACCGTGAGGAGGCGAGCCAGAAAGGCGCTGTGGTCACGATCAAGGTCGATCGTGCCGACGGTTTGCGCACTGGCACGCCGATTCGCTTCAAAGGTCTGGATGTCGGCAAGGTGGAAAACGTCGACCTCAGTGATGATCTGCAATCTGTGCTGCTCACCGCACGCATCACAGAAGTGCCGGAGCGCATTGCTCGAGTCGGCAGCCAGTTCTGGGTGGTCAAGCCAGAGCTGGGCCTGATCAAAACGTCCAACCTGGAAACCCTGGTCACCGGGCAATACATCGAGGTTCAGCCCGCTGCGAAAAACCTTGGGCCACAGAAGAACTTCGTGGCGCTGGCCAATCCTCCGGAGTCTGCCAAGGAAGAGGCCGGTCTGAGCCTGGTGTTGAGCGCGGCTCGCCGTGGTTCGCTGAAAACCGGTGTGCCGGTGACTTATCGTGAGATTACCGTGGGCAAGGTGACCGGCTATGAGTTGGGTCAAACGGCGGATCGCGTGTTGGTCCACATCCTGATCGAGCCGAAGTATGCGCCGTTGGTACGCAGTGGAACGCGCTTCTGGAACACCAGCGGCTTTGGTCTGGACTTTGGCCTGTTCAAAGGCGCGACGGTGCGAACCGAGTCGCTGGAGACGCTGATTCAGGGCGGTATTGCGTTCGCTACACCGGATGGTGATCGGATGGGAACCCCGGCACGACCTGAACAGACCTTCCCGCTGTTCGACAAATTTGAAGACGATTGGTTGACCTGGGCACCGAAGATTTCCCTCGGCAAATAGCCTTTCGGCGTCTGTACTGGCGTCATCGCGAGCAAGCTCGCTCCCACACTGGATGGTGCCCAACACCGATCTAAAGTGGGAGCGAGCTTGCTCGCGAAGGGGGCCTCAATTTCACTGAAAATATTAAGAGTACGCGCCCATAAAAAAGGCCGCGATCCATTGGATCGCGGCCTTTTTCGTTACGACGCCGGTAAAAGGATCAAACCTCGTCCAGTTCCGGTTCGGTCGACTCAACGTTGACCGTAGCCTTCACCTCGTCATGCCGGCGAATGTACTTCCAGTCCGCCTCGTCAATGTAGATACCATGCGGCCCGCTGCCACCTTCCAGGTCGATGGCGACACTGGCGCAGACCTGCGGCTTCACACTGGCGAGGATCGGCACGAAGCCCAGTTGCAAGCTGGTCTCCAGCAAGGCGGCCTGGTTCTTCTCGTCGATGTCGGCGGCCTCGTCGAGGTAGTACGGCAAGCGCACGCGCCCGGCCTGATCACGGTCCATCAAGTGCAGCAACAAGTACATGTTGGTCAGCGCCTTGATGGTCATGGTGGTGCCGTTGGACGCGGCGCCATCGATGTCGGTGTGAATCACCGGCTGACCGTTGACCTTGGTGATTTCGAATGCGAGTTCGAACAGGTCCTTCAGGCCCAACTGGTTGTGGTTCGCTGCCACCAACCGCGCGAGGTATTCCTTGGCTTCTTCGTTCTTGTTGTCCTGATCGGCGCTTTGGCTCAGGTCGAACACCGACAGGGTTTCGCCTTCCTCATACTGACCAGCGCTGTGGATGATCTGGTCGATGTGCTTGAGGGCTTCCTTGTTCGGCGCCAGCACGATACGGAAGCTTTGCAGGTTGGAGACCTGACGCTTGTTGATCTCGCGGTTGAACAGCGCCAGCTGGTGTTCGAGGCTGTCGTAGTCACTGCGAATGTTGCGTAGGGTCCGGGCGATGTCGGTCACCGCTGCACGGCGGGCCTTGCCAAGGGTCAGGGCTTCGTCGGTGCGGTGCGCGTAAGCGTTGATCAGCAATTGCAGGCGACGCTCGACATCGTCTTCGCTGTCGAACTTGGCCACGCCCTTGAGGCGAACCTGCGCGTAAAGCGCTTCGATCTGCCCGTCGACGCGTAGCAAACCTTGCCAGCTGTCCTGGTAGTCATTGAGCAGCGGCAGCAGGTTGTCCATGGAATCGTCGATCGGGTCCATGAACGGCGTACCGAACGGCAGGTCTGCCGGCAACAGCTGACGGCGGCGCAGGGCGTCGTCGAGGGTGCGTTGCTTGGCTTCCATGTCGCCGATCTGCCGGCCGACCAGTTGCAGCTTGGCCGACAATTGCTGGACGCGTTCGGTGAAGGCATCGCTGGAACGCTTCAACTCGTCCTGTGCAGCTTCCATCTGCGCCAGTTGTTCCAGCTTGTCGCCTTCCTCGGCGCTCAGGGTTTGCGAGCGGCGGAAGTCTTCCAGGGCTTTTTGCGCATCCAGCACTTGTTGGTACAGCGCTTCGGTCTGGGTCTTGCTGGCCGCGCGGTCCGCCACGACGGCCGCTTGGGTTTTCAGTTGCTTGAGTTCTTTGTCCAGACGGTCTTTCTGATCACGCAGCGCGGCGCGGTCGGCCAGGGCTTGCAGGGCCGGTGGTTCGATGTGCGACAGGTCGATGGACAGGCCCGGTACTTCGAAACGCTCGCCCTTGAAGCCGTCGAGGATCAGCTCCATGGATTTGACCCACTGGCCATCTTCGTCCAGGGCAATGCCATGTTCGCCCAGCGGCAAGCTGAACAGCGCACTGTTGAACAGACGCATCAGGCGTTCGACGTCCTGTTGCGAGAACTCTTCGCGCAAGCGGGCGTAGCTGTTGTTGTCGGCGTGATCGAGTTGCTGCTTGACCGACTTCAGGCGTTTTTCCAGGTCCCGCAGACGCTCTTCGAGGTCTTCGGCACTGAATTGACGGGACTGCGCCAGCGCACCGGCCAGCTCATCGTGCGCGTCCTTGGCGGCGAGCAGTTGTTGCTCAAGCACTTTGACGTCATCGACCAGGGCGAAGCGATGCTTGAGCACCGACAACTCGCCCAGCCAGCGCTGGATGCCGGTGATTTCGCGCTCCAGGCGCATCAGTTCCTGAGTTCCGCCGCGCTGATCGTTTTGTAGCGCGTCCTGTTCGTTGCGGTAGTGCTCGGCCTGAATCGTCAGCTCTTCCTTGCGCGCGCTGGCATAGTCCGACCAGGTGCCGAGCAACGAGTCGAGCAGCGGCGAGATGCGGTGCAACTTGCCGCGCAGAATGTTGCGCTGGGTAACGCCGGCGGCAAGCGCTTCGACCAACGGACCGGCGGTGACCAGCGAGTTGTAGTCCTGTTCCATGCGACGCACGTCGCGGAAGGCTTCTTCGCAGGCGGCGATGTAATCGACGCTGCCGGAACGCAGGCTGTGTTCGAACGCATCGAGGAACAGTTGCTTGAGCTTGGCCGCAGTGATTTCGCGCATGTGCAGCAGGTTGATGAACAGTGCGCGGAAGGTTTTCAGGCTCTGCTCGCTGGTGGAGCGCAGCGGGATCAGCGTCAGGTCCAACGGGACCGAGGTGTGGCCACCGACCAGCAAGCGGCGCAGTTCATCCGGCTTGAGTTCGTAGGCTTTAAGGCCTTCGCGTTCAAGGTTGGTGAACAGCTCTTTCTGGCGCAGGCAGGTATCGTTTTTCTGGTAATGGGCCAGGTCCAGTTTGCCGGCGTAGGCGAAGAACTGGTGACCGAACCCACCGCCCGGGCCACGTCCGACCACGCCAATCACGTGGGGACCGTGGGGCAGGGCGACTTCGACCAGGATGTAACTGGTGTCAGTGGCGAAATAGAAACGCCGCGACTGTTCAAGGCTGTACTTGCCGAAGCTCATGTCCGACATGCGCGCCAGGATCGGGAACTGCAAGGCGTTGATCGAGGCGGATTTACCGAGGTTGTTCGCGCCGTAGACCGACAGCGGCTCTTCCAGCGGGAACAAGCCGAGGCTGTAACCGGCGGTGTTCAAAAGGGCAAAGCGGCGAATGCCGTAGCGTTCCTTGCTCATGCGTCGAGCTCCTGTTCTTCGGCTATGGCACGGGCCAGCGCGTCTTCTTCGCTTTCTTCGGCAAAGTCACTGAGGTCCAGCGGATCATCGGTTTGCAGCAGCTTTTCGTCGCTGTCGTCATCGATCAGCACCGGCGCCGGCAATGGCAGCACGCTGTGCAGGCTGGCGGCCAGGTCACGGTCTTGCTGGACCGAAAGGCAGACGTCGAGGAAACGGTGCATCGGCGGCAGGAAGCGGTAGATGCCGTTCTCTTCGCCGGCGAAACCGAGCTGGGTCATGCGACGCATGATCTTTTCTTCCAGCTCTTCCTGGGTTTGCACTTCGGCCTGAATGAACAGGTCGCGGTACTTTTCCAGCAACGACGGCAGTTCATCGCGACCGAGGCTGCCGCCATCAAGCACGGCAATCGGATCGCGGCCCTGGTCAGCCAGATGCTCGACGAGAATGAAGGTGAACAATGCCAGGCGCTGGGCGGTCTTGTTCACCGCTGCAGCCGCGAGGTCTGGCACAAAGTAGTAGAAGCCACGAGTGTCGCAGACCAGTTCAAACCCCAGGGCCTTGAACAGCGTGCGGTACTGGTCCTGAAAGTTCGACAGCTGCGCGTAGAGTTCAGGATCGCGGCGGCTGACGTGGTAGCCCTTGAACAGCTCGCGAAAGATCGGCGCCAGCTGAGACAGTTCGGATAGATCAAGATGCATTAGATGTGCTCGCAGAATTCTCGGGTGCGTCATCGCGGGCCGAGAGCAGGGCGAAGGAGCGCAGGCTGACCTGGTGCTCGTGAGTATGGTAATCGCGGCGTTCCAGACGCTCGCGTTTGAAGCGTTTTTCCCGTGACAGGCGGGAGAACCAGTACAGCAACTCGTCGGTCGCGCCGTCCGGTTCCTGTTCCAGCAGCCAGGTCATCAAGTCCGGCATCGGCAGCGCGTCTTCGCAGCGCTCGAGCATTTCCCGAACGGTGCGCGGTGCCCGCGGGGCTTCGCCTTTTTGGGTTTTGTGGGCCTTGGGGAAACGTGCCGGTTTTGGCTCGAAACGCGCCAGCGCATAAACGTAGGCTTCAACCTGACTGGCACTGCCGAGGAAGGTACTTTGCGGACGGGTGAACATCGGCATCGCCGCTTGCGGTACTGCGTCGATGCCCTTGCGGCGGATCATCGACAGGGCCAGCGCCGCGCCACGGGTCACGGCGTTGTGCCGACGGGCCTCTTCACGGAGCGGCAGCAAAAGCTCGCGAGCATGACGCAAGGTCAGCTGGGCGCTGGTCTGCATTTCGAGGATGCGCGCGTGGGTGCGCAGCAGCATATCGTCGTCGACCAGGTGACCGAGGCGCTGTTGTTCGCTGAGCATGCGCAACAGCACGTTTTCAACCTTGCGCACGCCTTGCTCGAAGGCGCCGTCGGCGTTGACCAACTGAATCATCGGCTCGACGTATTCGTCCCACGTCGCCAGCACTTCGGCATAACGCTGACGCAACGGTATTTGCCGGTCGCTGGTCTTGGCCCGTTCGGCGACGGCCACCAGGGCTTGTTCGTCGTTGGCGAGCTTTTTCAGGACATCGCGCACGCGCATGTCGAGCAAACGCAACTGGCGTGCCAGATCATTGCCGTCGCGGATGTCGAAAGCGTCCTGAATGTAACCGGCCAGCCGCTCCAGATGGCGCAGGTAGGCTTCGATTTCCAGGCACAGGCCCAGACGGTGCTCACGGCGCAGGTAGGCGAGGAAGTCGTGAATCTGCGCGTTCAGTTCAAAACGGTTCGGGCTTTTGGCCACCGGAACCAGAATGTCGAGGCGGATCCACACGTCCAGCAGGCTGGTGATGTCCTGTGGCGTGCTGTCCAGTTGCTGGGCGGCCAGCTGTGAGCGCAGTTCGTTGAGGCTCAGGGTGCCTTGGTCGAAGTGCTCGCACAAAGGCTCCAGAAGTGCCCAGTGTTCGGCGAGGGCGCGCAAGACGCGCTTGGGTTCGATCATTGGAATGGCCGGCTGGTTGGCGATTAAAAGCAGCGATTGTACTGCATCACGTGCGATGGGAATCACTCTCGAGGTATCGACAGGACGGACAGTCGCTTTTCTATCGATCAACTGCGGGCGATCTTGAGCGAAGGGCGGTAGAATCCCTGCACTATCAGTTATCCACAAGTGGCCGACCTTTGCTTATCGAGTCCCGTCGCCGCGCCTATTTGACCGCCATGCAGGTGGTCAACTGGCTGCCGCGCACCGAACTGCCCTTTGCCGCCCCGTCGCGGCCCGAGCTGCTGGAAGCGCCAGAGCCGTTGGTCGAGACACCGATTGTGCCGGCGCAGGTCGCGAAAGCGGCCGTAGAGCCTGTGGCCAAGCCGGCTGAGCGGGTCAAGGTCGACGTGCCGCGCCCAACGCCTTCGGTTGTGCGCCCGGCGAGCAAGCCGGTCGAGGACGCCGAAGACGCACCCGTCGTGGCCAAGGCGCCGCAAGTGCCACCGCCGCGTTTTGCCCTGCAATTGTTGCGTGCCGGCCGTTGCCTGCTGCTGGTGGAGTTACCCACAGGCGGTGCGTTCCAGACTCGCGATCCGGCCTACTTGCTGCTCAAGGACATGCTGCGCGCCGCCGGTCTGCCGGACAGCCCGCAAATTGTCGGCGAACCGGTCCGCTGGCCGCTGCTGGTACGTGGAACCATGGATCAGGGCCCGGAAGCTGCCCGCGATTTCGTTCAAGGGTTCCTTTCGGCTCGCCTGGAAGATGCGCCTTGTGTGTGCCTGTGGTTGATCGGCCTGCCGGCGGTGCGTTTTGCCGGTGAGGCGAACGCTGAATCTTACAATCGCGAGCTTCAGGTCGAAGGCCTGGGGTCGGTCTGGGCGCTGCCCGGCCTGGAATTATTAATGGAAGAGCCACAGCGTAAGGCTGATGCCTGGCAAGCCATGCGTCGGCTGATGGCGCGTTGGAAAGAATCGAATGAGTGACGCTGTATCGTTCCGCCCGATGACCGAAGCGGATTTGGACGCTGTACTGAAAATCGAATACGCGGCGTTCAGCCATCCCTGGACCCGTGGGATTTTTCTTGATGGTTTGGGTAAATACCAGATCTGGCTGATGTTTGAAGGTCAGCAACAGGTTGGCCACGGTGTGGTGCAGATCATCCTTGATGAGGCGCATCTGCTGAACATCACGGTCAAACCGGAAAATCAGGGGCGCGGGCTGGGTTTGAGGCTGCTTGAGCACTTGATGTCCCGTGCGTATGAAGCCAAAGCCCGGGAATGTTTCCTGGAAGTGCGCGACAGCAATCAGGCGGCATTCCGTCTGTATGAGCGTTATGGTTTTAACGAAGTCGGTCGCCGTCGCGATTACTACCCGGCGGTCGGTGGGCGTGAAGATGCGGTGGTGATGGCCTGCACGTTGGTCGACTGACCCTTAAAAGCATCGCGAGCAAGCTCGCTCCCACAGGGTTTATGTCGTTCACAACATGGATGTGCGACACAGATCCAATGTGGGAGCGAGCTTGCTCTCGATGGCGGCATATCAGACGCTAAAGATCAACGATTGCCATCAACCGGATCGCGCTCTGCCAGTTCCGCCTCATCCAGCCCGTTGCCGCCACCGATTTCGTCCTCGTCGACAATGCTCAAGTCCCAATCGGCGCTGAAGTCTTCTCCGGCTTCATGAGCGTCACGGGCGCCATCTTCGCGGATCAGGTTTTCCGGGCTCATGTCGTCGTCAATGGGGTCGTCGTCAGCCGAGGCACCACCCGTGCCTTTTTCACGTACGCGTTCCCTGGGCATTTGTTGCTCGCGCTCGTGCTCACGGGTCAGGCCACCGATGGTCTCGCCGGGTTCTTCTTCATCGAAATCCAGTTCGCGCATTGAGCCCATGCGGTCTTCGTTGTCGTCGATAGGCTCGGGTTGAACCGCGCCGTAAGGACGTCGTGAATCAGTCATGGAAATTCCTCATAATGTAGGGCCTTATAGGGTGGACAGGCGTTACCCTTAAAGATTCCAAGGCATTTCTGTTCGGCAACTGCAACATCCGCGTGACCCCGACGGGCGGTTGTCTGTCAAAGCAGAGCATCATTCTTGAGGCTTCAGAGCATGAACGAATTACAAGATCTGATTGATAACAACGAGCGCTGGGCGGACGCGATCACCAAAGAAGATCCTGACTTCTTCGCCAAGCTGGCCCGCCAACAGACGCCGGAATACCTGTGGATCGGTTGCTCCGACGCGCGCGTACCGGCCAACGAAATCGTCGGCATGTTGCCTGGTGACCTGTTCGTACACCGTAACGTTGCCAACGTGGTGCTGCATACCGACCTCAACTGTCTGTCGGTGATTCAGTACGCGGTGGACGTGCTCAAGGTCAAACACATCCTGGTCACCGGCCACTACGGTTGCGGCGGTGTACGCGCCTCGATGCAGGATCGCCAGTTGGGCCTGATCGACGGCTGGTTGCGTTCGATTCGCGATCTTTATTACGAACACCGCGAAGAGCTTGGCCAATTGCCGACTGAAGAAGAGCGGGTCGACCGCCTCTGCGAGCTCAATGTGATCCAGCAAGTGGCCAACGTCGGCCATACCAGCATTGTGCAAAATGCCTGGCACCGCGGGCAGAGCCTGTCGGTCCATGGTTGCATCTACGGCATCAAGGACGGTCGCTGGAAGAGCCTGAACGCGACCATCAGCGGCTTCGAGCAACTACCGCCGCAATACCGTTTGCGCCCGGTCGGTGCCTTGTAAATAGCGGCGAGCCTCTGTTCAGCAGGGGCTATGTCGATGCAAGCGTTGCAAGAACTTCTGGCCTTCGGCATTTGGCGGATCATCGTAGCCGGTGATCCAGCCACGGCAGTCGGGTGAGCCGCACTGGCAGGCGAACTGACGCGTCAGCTTCTCTTCAGTGCTGGCGTAGTCCATGCACAGCACTGTGCCAGGTGCGATGTCCTTCAGCGCCCATAACCACAGTTCGCTCATGTCGAGAAAGACGTTCGGGTCGCAGGAATGCAGCAGTAGCCCGGAAAAAAACGGATCGTAGACATGGATACCCGGAGCCAGTTGCAGGGTATGCAAACGGCGGGTATGCATCAGCAGTCCCGATACCCGACAGATACGACTGATGCGCAGGAAATCGCGCTGTGCCGTGATTGCCGCGCCGCGCCCATCGTCAGTCTGGATAACTGTGAAGTGAGCCCTGGAGGGGTAGCCCTGGCGGGCACTGAGTTCTTTGTTCGGGTAAATGCAACTGCTCGACAGCGTAGCTGCCTTATCCCTGGCCTGAGGCTTCATAACGATCCTTGTTTATTGGGCGCTGCGACCACAGGAGGCTGGCGATCCTGCCAGCCCTGCAGCACATGGGTACGTCTAAAGAGTCTCGCAAATGAAACTGAGGGTCTACTGTCAGATCTGACAGTCGATAGAGGCTGCCTGCTGCGTCAGCAAATGCTTACGCAGCAGGCGTGCTCGCAGAATTACAGGTGCGATGAAGCCAGCGCGGGTGCAGGCACCTTCAACTGGTCCAGTTGGGGTTTGATGTCCGGGGCCGAACACTTGGTTGCGGCTTGCTCGGGCGTCAGATTACGGATCGAGGTGTAGAACAGCTCGCAGGTTTTCTCTTTCTGGGCCACTTGCCAGGTTTGCGTGCAGGTGTTGAGTTGTGCGCTCGGGTCACTGCCGGGTTTGCTGCCCATACCCGCTTGCCAGCAAGCCGCACTCAAGTCCTGCCCCATCACCTTCAAACCCACGGCATCGGCCTTGGCCTGATCGTCGTCATAGTTCGCCGGGTCGGCCGCATACCAGATATAACTTGGGTGGTTAGAACCCAGCACCGGCACCTTCACGCCCGGGGTCGGGATGATTTGTGCCAGACCCAACACGGCCACGGTCTGCCCATACTGCTCTTTGACCCAGTTACGCACCGGTGCACCGAACGCGACCATAGGCAAGGTCACGCCGCGGGCGGTCTGGCTGAATTGCTTGACCAGGGTAGTCTGGTAGTCCTTGAAGTAGCCGTAGACGCCTTCAAGGTCCTTGCCGGCGGTGGACGGGGCGGCAATCGGCGCGATGTCGATGATAGTCTGGTAGGCCGGCGTTTGTTCGGCGGCGATACCGTTGGCAGTCAGCAGCGTGGCCCAGCGGTCGGTGGTCTTCGATTCCAGGTAGTCCTGGGCCTGGGTCAGCGAATAGTCCGGTGGGAAGTGCAGCAGCTCGACGCTTTTGCGGTTTTCCAGCGCCATGCCCAAGGGCAGGAACAGGTACCAGCTGTACGCCCACTTGCCGTCGGCATTCAGTTTGTTGGCGCCGGCATGGGCCAAATCCCCGGCATCGAGCAATGCGGTCAGCGGTTTTGCGTAGTCCTTTGGCACGCCGCTGATGTCTGCGTAGAGTTGATTATTATCGGTTTTTACCCGGACTTTTGCCGTGGTGTAGCCATCCCGCTGAACGCTTTGCGTCAGGTAGTGCTCGACCGTTTGCTCCAGCGTCCAGTTGCGATAGCAAATCACGTTGCAGTTGTTGGGGTAGGCAAACAGCTGAGTGACCCGTTCGGTACTGCCCAGTTTCAGGTCGGTATCGGCGTGGGCGGTAGCACTCAAGGTAAGGGCGGCGAGGGTGAGGCTCAATCCTGCGAGTTTGAACATGCTCAGATCCTTATCAGCGTGGGTCCCCGAAAGCGAGGGCGGTTACATACTGAAACCACTTGCGCTGATAGGTCTAGTACCCACGCGAAAAGATCGCAAGACAGAAAAGCAATCAGCCGGGAAATTGCAGCGCATTGCTCAAATCGCCCATCGGCTTTTGGCCTCGGGCAATCATTGCGGTATCACGTTGTTTGATCCCGTCGAGCGTCTCAAGCTGGAATACCCGGGTGATCAGCCGCAGGATCGACGCGGTGTCGTACACCGTGTGATCCACTGTGCCTTTACGGGCGAATGGCGACACCACCAGCGCCGGTACTCGCGTGCCAGGGCCCCAGCGATCACCTTGCGGCGGCGCGACGTGGTCCCACCAGCCGCCGTTTTCGTCGACCGTGACCACCACCACCATGTTTTTCCACTGCGGACTTTCGCGCAGTACTTTCAGCGCACGGACGATATGCCGGTCACCGGATGCCACGTCGGCGTAACCGGCGTGCATGTTCAGGTTGCCCTGAGGTTTGTAGAAACTCACCGCCGGCAACTTCCCGGCTTCGGCATCGGCAAAAAAACGGTTGGTGGTCGACTCGTCACCCAGACCGCCATCACGCAGGTGTTTACTGCGTTCTGCCGGGTTTTCCGGACCCAACTGCTTGAAGTAGTTGAACGGCTGATGGTGATACTGGAAGTTGGGGATCTTCGGAATGCCCCCCGAGTCCTTGAACTGGTCCAGCGTCGCCTGCCAGGCACCGGCGTACCAGGCCCAGTCGATGTTCTTCTTCGACAGCTTGTCGCCGATGTGTTCGTGGGTTTGCGGTACCAGCACGCTGGGTAGATCGGCTTTGGCGTATTCCGGGCGTTCCGGGTCGCGGATCCAGGTCGGCCAATAAGGCGGGGCCATGGTGTTGACCGCGTAACCATCCGGGGTCAGGGCGCTGGGGCCGAACTGCGGTGGACCGGTCATGGCGCTGGCCGGGGATTTCTCCAGCGGCTTGAGGCGCGTGTCGAGCGGGTCATCGCTTTGCAGCGAAGCGATTTGCGCCTTGGCCACCGAGTTGGCGGCATCCGGGTAAAACGGCACAGCGGCACTGATCAGGTATTGATGGTTGAGAAACGAGCCGCCAAACGCACCCTGGAAGAAGTTGTCGCAGAGCACAAACTCCCGGGCCACGTCCCACAGACGCAGGGAATAACGGCTTTGGGCGTAATGCCCCATGGTCAAGCCGCCCGAGTCGGCCCAGGCGACAAAACGATCGTTCTTGCCGCCGTTGATCTGCATCTGGTTCTGATAGAACACATGCCAAAGATCCCGCGTCACCAGGCCAAACGGCAAGTCTTCGCCATTCGGGCCTTTGAGGGCGTAGGGGGCGTTGGGCAAGTGCTCCTGAAATTGGGTTTCGTTCGGATAGGTCACGCCATCAAGAGTTTGCGGACCGATCTGCAGCACGCCACCCCAGGCCGGCGGCAAGGTTTCCAGCAGGCTGCCATCTCGGTCGCGCTGTTGATAACTCTCAGGTTTGAGCGCTGACAATGGTTTTTCAAGGCCTGGGAAGTCACCGAACAGGTTATTGAAACTGCGGTTCTCGGCGAAGATCACCACCACGTTTTTCACCTGATCGTGCAACGCCTTGTCCAGCTCGGCAGGCGACAGCGGCCGCTCTTCCGGCTTGCCCGGTGTGTCGCCAGTGTTGCCGCACGCGCTCAGCGTCGCTCCGACACCCAGGACGGCAACGCCCCCCAGAAAGCGCCGACGGCTGGTGTCGGCAGGGCTATCGTCTGCTGGAGGAGGTGCGTCGTTGCCGGCTTTGTCGTCGTTCATCCTGAATCCTGTTTTGCGGAAAAGTGTTGCCGTATATTTCGGCTGGACGCTAGCAGCGAGATATGACGGCTAGGTGACAAGAGGGTTTCAGACCCCTTTTTACTAAGGCATCACTGGCGCCACATATGTCAGCGTCGTCCCCAGCGCCCACAACAGAAACAGCACCAGTGGCGTGTGCACCAGCAGTTGCACGAACGAAAACCCGATCAGGTCCCGCGCCTTCAAACCGAGCACGCCAAGCAGCGGCAGCATGTAGAACGGGTTGATCAGGTTGGGCAGGGCTTCGGCGGCGTTGTAGATCTGTACGGCCCAGCCCAGGTGGTATTTAAGGTCGTTGGCGACTTGCATCACATATGGCGCTTCGATAATCCATTTACCGCCGCCGGACGGAATGAAGAAGCCGAGGATCGCCGAGTACACGCCCATCAGCAGGGCATAGGTGTCGTGGGACGCGATGCTGACGAAGAAGGTCGAGATGTGGTGCGCCAAGGTCTGGCCGTCGGCGCCTTTGACCACGGTCATCAGTGCGGCGATCGAGCCATACAGCGGGAACTGGATCATCACGCCCGTCGTGGTCGGCACCGCGCGAGCCACCGCATCCAGGAAACTGCGCGGGCGCCAGTGCAGCAGTGCACCCAGCATCAGGAACAGGAAGTTGTAGGTGTTCAGGCCCGAAATCGCGCTGATCGCCGGTTTGGTCGCAAACTCGTGAAACAGCCATCCGGCCGCCAGCAGCACCAGCAAAATAGTCAGTATCGGGCTGTATTCCAGCCATTCACCAGGGCGAGTGCGTGGCTGTGGTGCCGGTAGGCTAAAGCTTGGGTCGATGCCGCAGGCCTTGGCGTCACGGGCGGAGTTCGGGCCAGGGGCGGTGGCATAGGCGATGATCAACGAGACCACGATCAGCGCCAGTAACAGCACGCCGGACTGCCAGAGGAAAATCGTTTGGGTGAATGGAATCATCCCGGTGATCGACAGGATTGACGGCGGCAAACTGGCCGGGTTGGCCTGCAACTGCGCTGCCGATGAAGACAGTCCCAGTGCCCAGACTGCGCCGAGCCCCAGGTAAGCGGCGGCACCGGCGGCGCGGTAATCCATGCGCAAATCGGTACGACGCGCCAATGCACGCACCAGCAAACCGCCAAACACCAGCGACAGCCCCCAGTTGAGCAATGACGCGACCATGGAAATCAGCGCGACCCAGGCCACGGCCGAGCGACCGTTTTTCGGGATGCGCGCCAGGCGGTCGATCAGTTTCACCGCCGGTGGCGAGCTGGCGACCACGTAGCCGCCGATCACCACGAAGGCCATTTGCATGGTGAACGGGATCAGACTCCAGAAGCCGTCACCGAAAGCCATCGCGGCATCGGTGGGCTTGGCGCCCATGATCATGGTGGCCACGGCAACGATAATGACCGCGAGCGCGGCAAACACCCAGGAGTCGGGAAACCAGCGTTCGGCAAAGTTCGAGCAGTGCAGGGCAAAGCGGGCGGAGCGGCTATCTTCGATTGCAGCGGCCACAGGAGTACCTCGATTTTTATGTTTATTGTGGTGCGGACCGGGCCGCGCGGGCCCTTGCGGTCAGACATAAACAGTAAATCAATCAAGAGGGTTTTGCGGCGCTCTTTTGCTGATGTGGGACTATGGTCTAACGGGTTGTTCGAACGCGTTTTTGCGTAGACCATGGGCGCCGTGATTTTTTTTGCCTATTTCAGAGCCTGTTTTTATGACTGCCACCGCTGCCACTCGACCTGCGCCATTCTCCCGGTCTGACTACAAGACCCTGGGCCTGGCTGCGCTTGGCGGGGCACTGGAAATCTACGACTTCATCATCTTCGTATTTTTTGCCCTGACCCTCAGCCAGCTATTCTTTCCTCCGGAAATGCCCGAGTGGCTGCGTCTGCTGCAAAGTTTCGGGATTTTTGTCACCGGTTACCTGGCGCGGCCGCTGGGCGGGATTCTGATGGCGCACTTCGCTGACCGGCTGGGGCGCAAGAAGGTCTTCAGTCTGAGCATCCTGATGATGGCGCTGCCGTGCCTGCTGATCGGGATCATGCCGACCTACGCCCAGATCGGTTATTTCGCCCCGTTGCTGTTGTTGCTGCTGCGGGTATTGCAGGGCGCGGCGGTGGGCGGTGAAGTGCCTAGCGCCTGGGTGTTCGTGGCCGAGCACGCACCGGCCGGGCACCGGGGGTATGCCTTGGGCTTTCTGCAGGCCGGATTGACCTTTGGTTACTTGATCGGCGCGTTGACCGCGACCTTGCTGGCGCAGGTCTACACACCGACAGAGATCCTCGATTACGCCTGGCGTTACCCGTTTCTGTTAGGTGGAGTATTCGGGGTGATTGGCGTCTGGTTGCGTCGTTGGTTGAATGAAACCCCGGTGTTCATGGCCATGCAGGCAAGTCGCGAACGGCATGTCGAGCTGCCGCTGCGCACAGTGTTGCGTGAGCATCGGCTGGCAATGCTGCCGGCGGTGATTCTCACCTGCGTGCTGACCTCGGCGGTGGTGACCTTCGTCGTCATAACCCCGACCATGATGCAAAAAACTTTCGGGATGACCGCCAGCCATACCTTCGCCCTGAGCAGTCTGGGCATTGTGTTTCTGAACATTGGTTGCGTGATCGCCGGGTTGATCGTCGACCGTATCGGCGCCTGGCGTACGGTGATGCTCTATAGCTTGCTGCTGCCGTTGGGGATTGGCGTGCTCTACACCAGCCTGATTGGCGGTGCACACTGGATTGGCCTGGCCTATGCCATTGCCGGTCTGGGTTGCGGGGTGGTCGGCGCGGTGCCGTCGGTGATGGTCAATCTGTTCCCGGCGCGGATTCGTGTCTCGGGGATTTCCTTCACCTACAACATCGCCTACGCCATTTGGGCCAGTATCACGCCGTTGTTGCTGATTGGCCTGATGCCGTGGAGCCCATGGATCTGCGTGATGTTCTGTGCGGTGATGGGGGCGGCCGGGATTGGCGCGGCGCTGTACTTCGGCTCACGCCTGCCACGGGTCGATCATGCGGCTGGCGTGGCCTGCAGTCCCTGAGGCACTTCAGTCGTAAGGCCGGTCTTACCCACGCTGTGCGAGTTCAGGCTCGAGCGCGACGATCATATCGACTTCGACCGAGGCGTTTTTCGGCAACTGGTACACGCCTACCGAGGTCCGTGTGTGCGCACCGGCTTCGGCAAAAATCCGGTAAAGCACCTCCGACGCACCGTCGGCGACTTCACTTTGTTGCGTGAAGTCGGCGGCGCTTTGCACATAGACATTAATGCGCAAGATCTTCTTGATGCGTTCGAGGTTGCCGAGCAGCTGCGTAAGGACCGCCAATGCGCGCATCGTGCAGATCTGCGCCGCATGCCGGCCTTGTTCCAACGACACCTCGGCACCGACCCGGCCCATGACCATTACCGTATTTTCAATGCGTGGAATCTGTCCGCTGATGTACACCTCATCACCGTTTTGCACCGCAGGCACGTAGTTGCCGCCAATGCGCATTTCACCGTCGAAGCGGTGCCCCAGCTGTTGGGCGATACCATCGAATAGTGCTCTGCGTGACTGATCCATGCGTCGATTCCCCTGTAGGTGGCGGTGGTGCAGCGCAGACTATAGCGTGTTGAATCACCCCTCAAAACACCGGTTTTGAGGTATTTCGGGCGCATGGTGGCCAGCTGCCAACTATTTTTGTAGGACAACCCGGCAAAGCTCTTCAGAAAAGCCGGGTAAGGCCGATGGTAAGTCTGAAGGACGCTCTCAACCCTGCCCATCGGTGCATCGCAATGTTCAATAAACGCTTGAAGCAGGAGCTGTCGGCTCTTCGCGAGGAACTCTCCAGCCTTCAACAAGTGAAGGAAAGCCTGGAAAGCGAGATGCTCGTGCTCACCCTGGACCCTGATGGGCGGGTGCAATCGATTAACCAGAATTTCGCCCAGGAAATGCTCTACAAGGGCAATGACCTGATTGGCCGGCACCTCGAAGAGATCGTTCCGGCCCATGTCAAAACCGATGAGTTTCACCTGCGCTTCAAGAATGCCCTGACCCGTGGCGAGCACTTCGCGGGCGCCGTGCGCTTGCTCAGAGGCAATGGTGAAGAAGCGTGGTTGCGCTCTATTGCCCAGCCGATTCGTAGTTCGGACGGCCGGATCAAACACTTCTCGATTTACTCCAGCGACCTGACCCGCACCATCGAAGCGTCTCGTGAACACGAGAACCTGATCGGCGCGTTGGTTCGTTCGACAGCCGTCATCGAGTTCGACCTCAACGGAAATGTGTTGGCGGCCAACGAGCGGTTCTTGAACGGTATGGGTTACAGCCTGGCGCAAATCAAAGGCAAACATCACCGCATGTTCTGCGAGCCTGAGGAGTACAACAGCTCCGCGTATCAGGACTTCTGGCGACGCTTGAACGCCGGCGAGTTCGTGGCCGACCGCTTCAAACGTGTCGACAGTCATGGCCGAGTGGTCTGGCTCGAAGCGTCTTACAACCCGGTGCACGACGCCAACGAAAAGCTCTACAAAGTGGTCAAGTTCGCCACCGTGATCACCGATCAGGTCAATCAGGAGCAAGCGGTTGCCGAAGCGGCGAACATCGCTTACAGCACCTCATTGCAGACCGACAATTGTGCACAACGCGGCACCGCCGTGGTCACTCAGGCGGTGGACGTGATGCGTGAGCTGGCCAAGCACATGCAGCAGGCTGGCGAAGGTATCGAGGCGCTGAACGAACAGTCGCTGGTGATCGGCACCATCGTCAAAACCATCAGCGGCATTGCCGAACAGACCAACCTGCTGGCGCTCAACGCCGCCATCGAAGCGGCCCGTGCCGGTGAGCAGGGCCGAGGTTTCGCAGTGGTGGCGGACGAGGTCCGGCAACTGGCTTCGCGCACCAGCAAAGCCACCGACGAAATTGTTGGTGTAGTGCGTCAGAACCAGGACATGGCGCGCGATGCCGTGGTGCTGATGACGGATGGCAAGCTCCAGGCCGAACAAGGTTTGGCGCTGGCCGCCGAGGCGGGCACGGTGATCGTCGAGATCCAGGATGGTGCGCAGAAGGTAGTCAACGCAGTCGGGCAGTTCGCCAATCAGCTGTCGACGTAAGCGCGACTCGAGTGAACCTCGTCAGATCCAAAGATCATTCAGCGCCGTACGCTCGCCACCTTCGCTCCCGGTATTGAGCACGCCCTTGGGTTCGATCAGCAGCAGTTTGACTTCCTGTTCGGCAAACGGCTTGTGCTCGACGCCCTTGGGCACCACGTACATTTCGCCTTGGGACACCAGCACCTGGCCATCGCGAAAATCGATACGCAGTTGGCCTTCGAGGACGATAAACGTCTCGTCCGTGTCCTGATGATCGTGCCAGATGAAATCTCCCAGCAACTTCACCACCTTGAACTGGTAGTCGTTCATTTCGGCGATGACCCGCGGCGACCAGTGTTCGTTGATCTGCGCCAGCTTGTTGGCAAAATTCAGGCTTTGATGCGGCTGCATGGTACGGCTCCCGTTGGTGATTGTGAGCCCACCGTAACCCGCGCAGCAGTGCGCTTCTTGCACGATTGTGCGCGGCTCAGCGGCGGTGCATTTTCATCCAGCGGGCGGGAGACAGACCGTAAGTTTTGCCAAACTGCCGGGTCATGTGGCTTTGATCGCTGAAGCCTGCGATCAGCGCGGCGTTGGTCAGCGACTCGCCCTGCATCAGCAATGAACGCACCAGATCCAGGCGGCGCATGGTCAGGTAACGATAGGGGCTGGTACCGAACAGCAGGCGAAAATCCCGAGACAGACTCCAGCGATCGCGCCCGCTGTGTTCGGCCAATTGATCCAGGGTCACCGTTTGGTCGAGGGCGCTGTGCATGAACTCGCGAGCGCGTTCTGCCGCCAGGTAATCGAAGTTTTCGCGATGTGCGGATACTCCCGATACGGCGCTCATGGCCTGTGCCAGATCAAACAGTGCATCCTGCTGCTCCAATGGGTCGAGAGGGCGATCGATGCTCTGCAGCAAGACTTCGGTCGCCGCGAACAAGCGCGGATCAGTGGAAATGCCGGTCTTGATAAAGGGCAACGGCTGGCCGCCGAGCATTTGCTGGATCAGCGCGGGCTCGACGTAAAGCATCCGGTATTTGAAACCGTCCTCGGTACCAGCCTCGCCATCGTGGACTTCGTCGGGGTGCAACACCATGGTCCCGCCCGGCAAGCTATGCCGCCATCCGCCGCGATACTGAAAGCTCTGAACGCCGGACAGTGTGCGGCCAATGGCATAGGTGTCGTGACGATGAAGGTCGTAACCATGGCCCGAAAAAAACGCCTCGATACGCTCCAGCCCGCCCGAATCGGGGGCTCGCTGGAACCAGTCGGTGAGGATTTTCTGCTTGCCCATGGGGAGTCTTCGTGGCCGGGTGTTCGGTGACGAACACGGTAGCTCAGGTGCGGGCTGACTGTCAGCCGGATAACCGGTTGATTGATCCATCTGCGTTTTTACTCAGGAACTGAGTCTTTAACCGGTTACGCTTGCCGTGTTAAGACGCGCTACTTTTAGAGACGAGGTTCGCTGATGACCGATTCCAGCAATACGCAGGTCTACCTGTTTTCCTACGGAACCCTGCAGGATAAGGCCGTGCAGCTCGCCAACTTCGGTCGCGAATTGTCCGGTAGTGCAGACCAGATGCTCGGTTACGAGCAATCCTGGGTCGAAATTACCGATCCCGAAGTATTGGCCACCAGCGGCAAGACTCACCATCCGATCCTGCGCCCCGGCGGTGCGGACAGTGCGCCGATTCCGGGTATGGTGTTCCGGATCACGCCCGCGGAGTTGGCGGCTGCTGACCGCTATGAAGTCTCGGATTACAAACGGGTCAGCGTGGTGCTGGCATCCGGGATCGAGGCGTGGGTGTATGTGAGTGCCTGAGTTGGCGAGGGTGGACGTTGCTTGAGTCTTTCGTTGTATGGCCACGACAGTGCTAACGCAGAAGAGGGCCAGGCCTGCGTCCGTATGTATTGGAGTCAGCAGATGAAGCGCAAACCAGGTGTTTTGACGACTGCGTTGTTGCTCGGCGCTTTGCTGAGTGGTTGCCAGTCGCCCAGGCAGTCTCTGGAAGCGCTGGCGTCAGAGCGAGGCCAGCAGGTGGAAGTCATCGCCACTCGAGCTTTTCCGCTGATGTTGAGCACACCGCTGAAGCGTCCCGATACCAGCCGGATCCGTCTTTACCTGGAAGGGGACGGCCATGCCTGGGCGACGGCCTCCCAGCCGAGCCTGGACCCCAGCCCACAGCAGTTGCTGATGGCCGGGATGGCGTTCAGTGATTCGACGCCGAGTTTTTACCTATCGCGTCCTTGTCAGTTCGTCAGTGCGCCTGGGTGCGTGCCGGTTCTGTGGACCGAGCGGCGCTTTTCTCCCGAGGTTCTGGACAGTCTCGATCAGGCGTTGAACCAGATCAAAAGCCGCTATGGCAACCAGGACTTTGAGCTGATCGGTTATTCCGGCGGTGCTGCGTTGGCCTTGCTGCTAGCGGCGCGCCGCGACGATATTGCTCAGGTGCAAACCCTGGCCGGTAATCTCAGCCCCAGGTTGTGGGCCGAGCGACTGAACCTCAGCCCGCTCAAGGGCTCGCTGGAGCCTTTGGATAACCGAGCGCGCCTGGCTCATGTTCGGCAGCGGCATCTGGTCGGGGCTGACGACTCCATCGTGCCGCCAGCCCTGCTCGACAGTTATAGTCGAGCACTGGGGCAGGCTGATTGTCTTGAAGTGGTGGTCTTGCCGGGCGTGTCCCATGCCGAGGGGTTGGACAAGGCGTGGGCCGGCTGGCGGGATCGGCCGATCCAGTGTGCTGGCGCCAGACAATAAAAAAGGGCTTGCCTCGCGGTAAGCCCTTTGTCATTTCCAGTCCCGATCAATCCCCCAGCGCTTCACCTTCACGCCGTGGGTCGGCGCCACCGGCCAATGAGGTTTTGCCCTGCGCATCCCGCACCCGAACGATGGCCTGGGTGCCGCTGGTCATGTCGATTTCGTTGACCGCGTGCCCTTTGTCCTTGAGGGCCTGGATCAGCGCCGGGCTGAACTGGCCTTGTTCCAGTTCGGTCGCACCGTTGCGGCTGCCGAAGTTGGGCAGGCTGATGGCGGCTTGCGGGTCGAGGTTCCAGTCGAGCATGCCGACCACCGACTTGGCGACGTACTCGATGATTTGCGAACCGCCGGGCGAGCCGACTGTTGCGACCAGTTCACCGCTCTGGCGATCAAAGATCAGCGTCGGTGCCATGGATGAACGCGGGCGCTTGCCGGGTTCGACACGGTTGGCCACGAGTTGGCCGTTTTCTTCGGGGATGAACGAGAAGTCGGTCATCTGATTGTTGAGCATGAAACCCTGCACCATCAGGTGCGAGCCGAAGGCGGCTTCAACGGTGGTGGTCATCGACACGGCACCGCCCTGATCGTCGACGGCAACCACTTGCGAGGTGGAGATCCGCAGTGGTGAGCGGTCGGGGGCGTAGGCCACCTGAATGCCCGGTGGCGTGCCGGGTTTGGCACTGCCCATGCTGCGATCGCTGATCAACGTTGCGCGGCTGGCCAGGTAGGCGGGGGAGACCAGACCGGCGACCGGAACCGGCACGAAGTCCGAGTCGGCGACGTACTGCGCGCGGTCGGCGTACGCCAGGCGCTCGGCTTCGGCGATCAGGTGCACGGCTTCAGGCGCGGGTTCGAGACCCGCCGGTTTGTTGCTCTTGAGTGGTTTCAGTCGCGCCAGAGTGAAGCGACTGTCGTAGCTTTCGAGTACCTGCAAGGTGCCGAGGATCTGCGCCACGGCGATCCCGCCCGACGATGGCGGCGGCATGCCGCACACTTGCCAGCGTTTGTAGTCGGTGCACAGCGGGGCACGCTCTTTGGCGCTGTAGCCGTTGAGGTCGTTCAACGACAGGCTACCGGGGTTGGAATTGCCTTGAACCTTGGCGACGATCTCCTGAGCAATCGGACCTTGATACAGCGCATCCGGGCCTTCTGTAGCTACGCGTTTGAGGACCTTGGCCAGTGCCGGGTTTTTCAGCAGCGTGCCTACGGCTTTCGGGCTGCCATCGGCATTCAGGAAGTACGCAGCCATGTCGGGAGAGCGCGGCAGGAACGGATCAGAGGCGATCATGGTGTGCAGGCGCGGCGAGATCGCAAAGCCCTTTTCAGCCAGGGCAATGGCCGGCTCGAACAGCTTCGCCCATGGAAGGCGGCCGTGCTGCTTATGCGCCAGCTCCAATGCACGCAACACCCCCGGTGTTCCGACCGAACGACCACCAATCTGCGCATCGGGGAATGGCATGGGTTTACCGTCGGCTTGCAGGAAGAGCTTTTCAGTCGCGCCAGCGGGTGCGGTTTCGCGGCCGTCGTAGGTGCGTACGGCCTTACCGTCCCAGAGCACGATCAACGCGCCGCCACCGATCCCCGAGGATTGCGGCTCAACCAGTGTCAGCACCGCTTGCATGGCGATGGCGGCGTCGATTGCCGAACCGCCCTGACGCAGCATCTCCCGTCCTGCTGCGGCTGCCAGTGGGTTGGCCGCTGCCGCCATATGTTTGGAGGCGTATTGGGTGTGCAGGTCGGTGCGATACCCCGAGGCGATTTCCGGGGCCACCGGCAAGGCGCTGACGGACGGCGAAGCGGGCGGGGCGTTGCAGGCCGCGAGGGTCAGCGCGGTGGCCAGCAGCGACAGGGCAGTCAGGCGGTAGCGGTTCAAATGGAAGGCTGGGAACACGTGGAGCACTCCGTCCGTGGGATAAGGATCAACGGACTGTATCTGTGCATGGAGTCAGCTGCAACGCTGGTCTTGTGCGTATTGGTCGACGGATGGGCACCTTTTCTCTTCTTCGGCGTTGGGTTTTTCTGTAGGGTCGGGGGCGCTAGATCTCCGCTAAAAACACATCAATAACAACAAGAGGCCGACATGCAGACCGAGTTCCCAACGCAGCCAAGTTACCGTTCGCAGCGCGAACAATTCCTGGCGGCTGCAACCGCAGCCGGTGCGACGTTGACCGAATACCCGCATCCGCTCAAGGGGCCGTTTGGCGAGTCCTTGAGCACTGATGTGGCGGTGCTCGGTGACCCCGATGCAAAGCGTCTGCTGGTGATGCTGAGCGGCACCCACGGGGTTGAGGGCTTCTACGGTTCGGAGTGCCAGATCAACTGGCTGAACGAGTTCGGCAAACGCCCACTGCCCACCGATGTCGCGGTGGTGATGATCCACTTGATCAACCCCTGGGGCACGGCGTGGCTGCGTCGTGTCAATGAAGACAACATCGACCTGAACCGCAATCACCTGAACTTTGATCGGCCGTTGCCCGACAATCAGGCCTATGCAGCGCTGCACCCGATTTATGCCTTCAGCCAGTTGCAGGGCCCGGAGCGTGAGCGCGCCGATGCCTTGCTCGCCGCGCAGTTGAGCGAGCATGGCTGGCCGGCAGTGATGTCGATTGTCGAGGGCGGTCAGCACAGTCACCCCGACGGTCTGTTTTACGGGGGGCTGGCGCCGAGCTGGTCGAACCGGACCTTGCATCGGATCATTGCGGCGCATCTCTCGCAGGCCGAGGTCGCGATGTGTTTTGACCTGCACTCCGGCGCGGGAGAGTACGGTCATCCGATGCTGCTGACCGTTACACAAGCAGCTTACCCGGCACTGGAACAGGCGCAGGCCACTTACGGTCCGTGGCTCTACACCATTCAAACCGGCGCGCAGACCCACAGCGAAACCGGGATTGCGGCATCGGCCACTGGCTACACCTCGCAGGCGCTGCTCGATGCATTGCCGCAGGTGCGCCTGATGCCGTTTGTCATCGAGTGCGGCACCTACCCGGGAGAAGCGGTGCATGCTCATCTGCGTGACGATCACTGGCTGCACCTGCACGGCAATCCGAGTGATGCCGTGGGGCGCGAGATAAAGTTGAATCTTGTTGAGCAGTTCTATCCCGCCGACAGTGACTGGCAAGAAATGGTCTGGGTTCGCACCCGGCAGATATGGGAAAAGGCGTTGTCGGCATTGCCCACGCTATAGTCGAACGCCTCGGAGCTTGATGAACGCTGCGGCTCACAGTGCAATGTGAGCCGTCGGTGGGCCGGGCACTTTTCTTCGGGCATAAAAAAACGGCCTACCTTTCGGTAAGCCGTTTTTAGTACTTGGTGGCTACACAGGGACTTGAACCCCGGACCCCAGCATTATGAATGCTATGCTCTAACCAACTGAGCTATGTAGCCAAGTGGCGCGCATTATTGGCTCGTAACGATGAAGTGTCAAGCGTAAATCCAAAATATTTCTCTACGCTTTCAACCGCTTATCAACCCGCCCCATAAAAACGGATGGGTTTTCAGCTTTAACCCAGCTGAAACCGCCCGGTATTCTCGCTCAAAGCCTTGCTGCCCGAACTCAAAGTGTCCGCCGCGAGGTTCACCGCCCGTGCACCTTCGAGCAAACGCACGGCGGCCTGATCGACTTGCTGGATGTTGCCACTGACCTCATCGGCCGTGCTGGCTTGCTCTTCTACCGCCGTCGCGATTTGCGCCAGGGTATCGGTGACGCTTTGCACTGCGCTGGCGATTTCCCCCAGCCGTTCGCCGAGGTCGGTGACGGCTTGTGCGTCGGTTTGGGCCTGGCCGCAGGCGGCTTCCATCAGGCTCACGGCTTCGTTGACGGTGCTGCGCAGGCTGTCGACGGTGCCGGCGATCTGTGCGGTGGAGGATTGAGTGCGCTGCGACAGACTGCGCACTTCATCGGCGACCACTGCAAAGCCTCGGCCTTGTTCGCCTGCGCGGGCGGCTTCGATGGCGGCATTGAGTGCCAGCAGGTTGGTCTGCTCGGCCACGCCGCGAATAGTGTCCACCACCAGTTGAATCTGCTGCCCTTGTTCGCTGACCCGGCCAAGGGCGGCGGCGGTGTCGTTCAGGCGTTGATTGAGCTGCTGAATGCTCGCGGTGGTGCGTTGGCTGTCACGGCTGCTCTCGGCGGCAATGCGCTGGGTTTGCTGAGCGCTGCCTGAGGCGTGTTCGCAACTCTGGGCGACCCCTTGCGAGGTTGCGGCCAATTGCGTCGCCGCAGCAGCGATCTGGCTGATTTGCAACTGCTGGGCTTCAACTTCGCCCAGCGCCTCGCTGGAGTGAGTATTGAGGGCTCGCACCGCGTTGCTCAGTTGCAGGGTTTCGTGATCGACCCCCAGCAGACTGGTGCGCAGTTGCACCACCGCAACGTTGAGTGCGGTGCTGATCGCTGCCAGCTCGTCGCGACCGTGCACCGGCACTTGCAGGCTCAGGTTGCCATCGCGCAAGGCTTCGGCGAGCAGCGTAATGCCGCTGGCGCTGCGGCGGATCGAAGCTTGCAGGCAAATGAACAAATACAGCGCGGCCAGCAGCAGACAACCGAGGATGCTCGCCACCAGGATGAACTGGCGAATGGCCGAGCCGTGGTAGTAATCCAGACGCTGATCCAGTGACACCAGCGATTGCTGGCGCAGCGAGGCGAGGTCAGAGAGGAGGGCGTCGAGGTTGTGTTCGAAGTCTTCCGGTTTGAGCGTGATGCTGGCGCCGAACATGCCGTCATCCAGGCCTTTCAGTCCGGCGTCCAGATGCTTGAGGCTGTCGTGGTATTGCCCGGCCCAGGCCTGCAACGCACTTGGCAGCCGTGCTTCGAGCAGGCTGCCAGTCTTGATCAATTGCTCGCGAGCGTCGCCAATGCGACCGCGCAGGTCGCGTAGTTGCAGGCGGCTTTGCAGTGAGAACTGTCCAGACACCACCGATGCCTGGCCGATGCTGGCGAGGCGACCGACCCGTTCGATCAGGTCGGGCGCGTGCTGGGTCGAGATCTGCGTCAGCAGGTAGGTTTCCAGCCAGGGAGCCAGGGTCAGGCGGTTATCCATGGCGATCTGTTCGCGCAGTGCTTGCAGCGCGCTGAGGGCCGCAGTGAAACGTTCGTAGCCATCCGGCCACCAACCGACGCTGCTCAGGCTTTTCGAGTCCAGGCTATTGAGCGCAGTTTGCAGGGTTTGATAGCGACTGAGGGTGTCGGCTTCGGCCCCTTCGGTTGTCAGTGCATGACCCAGATCGCTGACAGCTTGATTCAGTGCCGGCTGCACTGCATCGAACGCAGCCATCGCGGCGACAGTGGCCGGTGTTGGCTGGCGATTGGTTTCGGTGGCGCGCCAGCGGGCGGCGCGGTCGCGTTGGGCGGCGAGCAGGTTGTCCAGTGCATCGAGCGCTATCAATTGGCGCACACCGGCACGCTCGCCGGCGATCAGGCTGAGCTTGTCGCGGTAATCCTGGCCAATCATCCACAGGCTGCCCGCCAGCGGCAGAATAAACAGCAGAAACAACAACTGAAACTTGCGGGCGAAACCGAAACGCCCAAGCAGTCCAATCCCCGGTGCCAGAAAAGCCTGCATGCCCGACTACTCCTCTGGGCACCACGCACCAATGGCGTGCGGTCGCGGCGTTGTGACCGCTACCCGTGCCCTCATAAAAGGCCTCGAAAGTTCACTTCAACGGGTCATGTGGGACCAGCGCTGTGGTGAAACTTCCCATTCTCGATCCCCTTTGTAAGGGGCCGCGTTGAAGCGGATAAGCAAGGCAAGATTCAGACCATGGCTTTGCGCTATCACTTAAATGTCGACTATTTAAAAGTCGTTAGCAGGCTAAGGGGATGGCATTGCTGCACTGAAAAATGGCACATTGACGCACCTGCAAGTGCACACCCATCCGCTGTATGGAAACTCTCATGGCTACCAGTAACGCTCAAACGGCCGCATCGCCGGCACTCGCGACTTCGCAAAGCAGCCCGTTGGTCATGCGAATCATCGGCGCGGTGGCGCTGGCGCATCTGATCAACGACCTGATTCAGTCGGTGCTGCCGTCGATCTACCCGATGCTCAAGACCAATTACGGGCTGACCTTCACCCAGGTTGGCCTGATCACCCTGACCTTTCAGCTCACGGCGTCGCTGTTGCAGCCATGGGTCGGTTACTACACCGATCGCCATCCCCAGCCGTATCTGCTGCCGGCAGGAGCGATTTGCACCCTGGTCGGCATCTTGATGATGTCCCAGGTCGGTAGCTTTCCGTTGATTCTGTTGGCGGCGGGATTGATCGGTGTCGGCTCCTCGACCTTTCACCCGGAAGCTTCTCGCGTGGCACGGTTGGCCTCGGGCGGGCGTTTTGGGTTGGCGCAATCGACCTTCCAGGTCGGTGGCAACGCTGGCTCAGCATTTGGACCGCTGCTGGCGGCGGCGATCATCATTCCGTTCGGTCAGGGCAATGTCGCCTGGTTCGGATTGTTCGCCGTGTTTGCGTTGGTGGTGCTGTATGGCATCAGCCGCTGGTACGCCAACCACTTGAGCCTGTTCAAGCTCAAGCAGGGCCAGGCGGCAACTCACGGGCTGTCGAAGGGCAGGGTGATCAGTGCCTTGGTGGTACTCGGGCTGTTGGTGTTTTCCAAGTATTTCTACATGGCCAGCTTCACCAGTTATTTCACCTTCTACCTGATCGAGAAGTTCGACCTGTCGGTGGCCAGCTCGCAGCTGCACCTGTTCCTGTTTCTTGGGGCGGTAGCGGCGGGGACCTTCTTCGGTGGACCGATTGGCGACAAGATCGGCCGTAAGGTGGTGATCTGGTTCTCGATCCTCGGCGTTGCACCGTTCACCTTGATCCTGCCTCACGTCGACCTGTTCTGGACCAGCATCTTAAGCGTGGTGATTGGTTTCATCCTGGCCTCGGCGTTTTCGGCCATCGTGGTCTACGCGCAGGAACTGGTGCCGGGCAATGTCGGCATGATCGCCGGGGTGTTCTTCGGCCTGATGTTCGGTTTTGGCGGGATTGGTGCGGCGTTGCTGGGGCATCTGGCGGATATTCACGGCATTGAATACGTGTACCAGCTGTGTTCGTTCTTGCCGCTGTTCGGGGTGTTGGCGATCTTTTTGCCGAGAACCAAAAAAATCTGACGCCGCGCAAATCCCCTGTGGGAGCGAGCTTGCTCGCGATGATGTCGGCACATCCGACGTTGATGTGACAGATAGATTGCTATCGCGAGCAAGCTCACTCCCACATTTGTTCGATGATGTGGCGGATGATGTTTTCAGATACAAAAAAGCCGCGTCTGAACGCGGCTTTTTCTTGGGCGTGAGTTTTACACGTTGAAGCGGAAGTGCATCACGTCGCCGTCTTTGACGATGTAATCCTTGCCTTCCAGGCGCCATTTACCGGCTTCTTTGGTACCGGCTTCGCCCTTGTACTGGATGAAGTCGTTGTAGGCGATGACTTCGGCGCGGATGAAACCTTTTTCGAAGTCGGTGTGGATCACGCCAGCGGCTTGTGGTGCGGTGGCACCGACGCGGACGGTCCAGGCGCGGACTTCTTCAACACCGGCGGTGAAGTAGGTCTGCAGGTGCAGCATTTCGTAGCCGGCACGGATCACGCGGTTCAGGCCAGGCTCTTCGAGGCCCAGGGCTTCGAGGAACATGTCTTTCTCTTCGCCGTCATCCAGCTCGGCGATTTCCGCTTCGATCTTGTTGCAGACCGGCACAACCACGGCGCCTTCTTCTTCGGCGATGGCTTTGACCACGTCCAGGTGCGGGTTGTTTTCGAAACCGTCTTCAGCGACGTTGGCGATGTACATGACCGGTTTGGTGGTCAGCAGGTGGAAGCCCTTGATCACCGCTTTCTCGTCGGTGCCCATGTTCTTCATCAGGCTGCGCGCCGGCTTGCCTTCGGTGAAGTGAGCGATCAGTTGCTCCAGCAGGCCTTTCTGGACCACAGCGTCCTTGTCACCGCCCTTGGCGTTGCGCGCGACTTTCTGCAGTTGCTTCTCGCAGCTGTCGAGGTCGGCGAAGATCAGCTCGAGGTCGATGATCTCGATGTCGCGTTTTGGGTCGACGCTGTTGGAGACGTGAATCACGTTCTCGTCTTCAAAGCAGCGGACCACGTGAGCGATGGCATCGGTTTCGCGGATGTTGGCCAGAAACTTGTTGCCCAGGCCTTCACCCTTCGAGGCGCCGGCAACCAGGCCAGCGATGTCGACGAATTCCATGGTGGTCGGCAGGATGCGCTTTGGATTGACGATGGCCGCCAGCGCTTCCAGACGTGGGTCCGGCATCGGCACGATGCCGCTGTTCGGCTCGATGGTGCAGAAGGGGAAGTTCTCGGCCGCGATACCGGATTTGGTCAGGGCGTTGAACAGGGTGGACTTGCCGACGTTAGGCAGGCCGACGATGCCGCAATTGAATCCCATGGTGTTTCCCCTAGGAGTTAGAGTCAGGCCTTCTGGCTGTGCAGGTTTTTCATCGCGCGGTTCCATTCTCCGGCGAGGATATCCGGCAGCACGCCGAGGGCAAAGTCGATGCTGGCATCGAGTTTTTCCTGTTCGGCGCGTGGCGCACGACCCAGGACAAAGTTTGAAACCATACTGGCAACGCCTGGGTGGCCAATGCCGAGCCGCAAGCGGTGAAAGGTATTTTGATTGCCCAGTTGCGCGATGATGTCGCGCAACCCGTTGTGACCGCCATGCCCGCCGCCCTGTTTGAGCTTGGCAACGCCGGGTGGCAAGTCGAGTTCGTCATGCGCCACCAGGATTTCTTCAGGCTTGATGCGGAAAAAACCGGCAAGAGCCGCCACAGCCTGGCCGCTACGGTTCATGTAGGTGGTTGGAATCAACAGACGAACATCCTGACCCTGATGCGAGAAGCGCCCGGTCAGGCCGAAATATTTGCGATCGGCCACAAGATTGACGCCTTGTGCTTGCGCGATGCGCTCAACAAAAAAGGCCCCTGCGTTATGCCGGGTCTGTTCGTATTCGGCGCCTGGATTTCCCAGGCCAACGATCAGTTTTATGGCAGTCACGTCAGGGGCCCTTCTTTGGAGTGGTGGATAACATCGTCGCAATAGGTGTGTGCGGCGAAAGTGGACGAAAAATGCTCATTTACCATGATGTAAACTTCGCGTTCCCGCCCGCTTTCTCGCTACGTTCCAGTCCGCGATGTTACTTGCTCACTCCGGCGTACAGAGTGAATTACTCTGCAGCGCCTTCTGCAGCTGGAGCAACACGTGGAGCGTGAACGTTGGCAACTGCCAGGTCGTTACCGTGAGCCAGAGCAACAAACTCAACGCCTTTAGGGGCCTTGATGTTGGACAGGTGAATGATCGAACCGATTTCGGCGTCAGCCAGGTCGACTTCGATGAATTCAGGCAGATCTTTTGGCAGGCAGGAAACTTCAACTTCAGCAACAACGTGCGAAATTTCGCCGCCTTTTTTCACTGCAGCAGCTTCGTTGATGAAGTGCACAGGAACGTGAGCGGACAGTTTCTGACCAGCAACAACGCGTACGAAGTCAGCGTGCATCACGTGGCCTTTGGCCGGGTGACGCTGCAGAGCTTTGATGATTACGTTTTGCTTGGTGCCGCCAACGTTCAGCTCGATGATGTGGCTGTAAGCCGCTTCGTTTTCGAGCAGTTTGGCAACTTCTTTGGCCAGCATGCTGATGGATTCAGGGGCTTTTTCGCCACCGTAAACTACAGCTGGAACCAGGCTTGCGAGACGACGCAGGCGGCGGCTCGCACCTTTCCCCAGGTCGGAACGCACTTCAGCATTCAGAGTAAATTCGTTCATGTTGTATCTCCAAAATAACCACATTCGCCCCAGCGTTTGCGACCAGCGCTAAAGGCGATATGGGCAAAAAAGCCCCGCCCCGACAGGTTATGCCGGGGCGGGGCGCTTTTCGTCATCGAGATGTATCCGAAGGGCAGGGCCCTTAGCGGAACATCGCGCTGATCGATTCTTCGTTGCTGATGCGGCGAACCGCTTCGGCAACTACCGGTGCGATATCCAGTTGACGGATACGTGCACAGGCTTGTGCTGCAGCGGACAGCGGGATGGTGTTAGTCACCACCAACTCGTCCAGCACGGAATTTTCAATGTTTTCGATGGCCCGACCCGACAGCACAGGGTGTGTGCAGTAGGCAAAGACTTTGGCAGCGCCATGCTCTTTCAAGGCTTTAGCCGCGTGGCACAGGGTGCCGGCGGTATCGACCATGTCGTCAACCAGAATACAGGTACGCCCTTCGACATCACCGATGATATGCATCACTTCAGAGTGATTGGCTTTCTCACGGCGCTTGTCGATGATCCCGAGATCCACGCCCAGGGATTTGGCAACAGCACGTGCACGCACGACGCCGCCAATGTCCGGGGACACGATCATCAGGTTTTCGAAGCGTTGGTCTTCAATGTCATCCACCAGTACCGGGGAGCCGTAGATGTTATCTACCGGAATATCGAAGAAGCCCTGGATCTGGTCAGCATGCAAATCAACCGTGAGAACACGATCGATGCCGACTACGGTAAGCATGTCAGCGACGACTTTCGCGCTGATAGCCACACGTGCGGAACGCGGACGGCGATCCTGACGGGCATAACCAAAGTAGGGGATCACCGCAGTGATTCGAGTGGCTGAGGAACGACGGAAGGCATCAGCCATCACGACAAGTTCCATCAGGTTATCGTTGGTCGGAGCGCAAGTCGGCTGAATAATGAAGACGTCTTTACCGCGGACGTTTTCATTGATCTCAGCGGTAATTTCGCCGTCGGAAAACTTGCCGACAGAAATGTCACCGAGAGGGATATGCAGCTGACGTACGACACGCCGAGCCAGATCGGGGTTAGCGTTCCCCGTAAAGACCATCATCTTGGACACGCGCAGTACCTGAAGGCTGAGGGTAACCTGGATGAGTATAGGAAAATGGCAGGGGCGGCTGGATTCGAACCAACGCATGGCAGGATCAAAACCTGCTGCCTTACCGCTTGGCGACGCCCCTGTATCTGTTGCAACGAGTACCCAGTACCCGGTTCTTTTAGAGCAGACTTTGCAGCTTGCGATGCAACATCGAAACGTTGCTTCCTTTTGCTACAAACCCTGTAAGGGTCTCTGTAAGAAGGGCCGAGACTTTATCAGCTTCAGCTTTGCTTGGGAAGCCCCCAAACACACAACTTCCAGTTCCGGTGAGTTTTGCTTCGGTAAATTTACCTAACAAATTCAAAGCGTTACGTACCTCTGGATAACGCCTTGTTACCACCGGTAAGCAGTCATTTCGACTGTTTCCCTTGGGAACGGGGCGCACTTTAATGGGAGAAGAGTTACGTGTCAACAGCGGATCTGAAAAAATTTCTGCTGTACTTACAGATACTTGCGGTACCAGTACGAGATACCACGGTTCTTCCGGGTCTACAGGGGTGAGCTTCTCTCCCACGCCTTCAGCGAAAGCCGCGTGCCCACGCACGAAAACCGGGACGTCGGCGCCGAGCGTCAGGCCCAGCGTGGCCAGTTGATCCTCGTCCCAGCCCAGTTGCCAGAGGTGATTGAGGCCCAGCAACGTGGTGGCTGCATTCGAACTGCCGCCGCCGATTCCACCGCCCATGGGCAGGATTTTTTCGATCCAGATATCAATGCCCAGCGAACAACCGGATTGCTCCTGAAGTTTTCTTGCGGCTTTGACGATCAGGTTGCTGTCGTGAGGGACGCCTTCGAATTCGGTGTGCAGGTGAATGACACCGTCATCGCGTACGGCGAAGGTGATTTCGTCGCCGTAATCGAGAAATTGAAACAGCGTCTGCAACTCGTGGTAGCCGTCTTCACGGCGACCTAGGATGTGCAGCATCAAATTCAGTTTTGCCGGCGAGGGCAGGGTCAGGCGAGTGGCTGGCATGTCATTGCCCCAATTTGCGAGGTTGCCAGTCCTTGATCACCAGCGTGACATCAAGGTCGGTGCCGTGCAGTTTGATCCGCTCGGGCAGCCAATAACCGTTTTGCTGGATGTAACTGAGGTACTCGACTTGCCAGCCATCCTGCTCGAGATTGGCCAGGCGACTGTCGGCATCCAGATTCAGGCGGCTTTTGCTGTCAGGTGCGGGCAATCCGCGAACCCACCAGACCAAATGCGAAACCGGTAGTTTCCAGCCCAGCTGTTCTTCGAGCAGGGCTTCGGGCGTTGACGCCTCAAAGCGACCCTGGTTGGCCACTTCCAGCGACACCTGGCCGGGGCGACCGGTCAGGCGTGCCGCGCCGCGACCCAGCGGGCCGGACAGGCGAATGTCGTAGTAGTCCTGTCGTTGCAGCCAGAACACGGTGCCACTGCCCGAGTCTTTCGGGGCACGGATACCGACCTTGCCGTTGATTTGCCAGCCATCGAGGCTGGTCAATTGCTGTTTGTGCTCGCGCCATTGCGCGGGATTGCCGTGGCCCTCGACGGATTCACGGGCGCCAAAGCCCGCGCAACCGGCGAGCAGGGCGATGAAGCTGAAAACGATGATGTGGCGCAAAAACATGATTTTAAAGAGTCTCGGAACCGGTCAGGCGCTTGATGGTACTGCGCAGGGTAGGGCTGTCGGGTTGTTCCTTGAGGAATTTGCCCCAGATTTGTCTGGCTTCGCGTTGTTTGCCGTTGGCCCACAGGACTTCACCCAGGTGCGCCGCGACTTCCTGATCGGGAAAACGCTCCAGGGCCTGGCGCAAGTAGCGCTCGGCGACATCGAGGTTGCCCAGACGGAAATTCACCCAGCCGAGGCTGTCGAGAACGGCCGGGTCTTCCGGGTTCAACTGGTGTGCGTGCTCGATCAGCGCCTTGGCTTCGGCGTAACGCGTGGTGCGGTCGGACAGGGTGTAACCGAGGGCATTCAGCGCCATGGCGTTGTCCGGGTCACGCTTGATGATCAGTCGCAGGTCTTTTTCCATTTGCGCCAGGTCATTGCGTTTTTCCGCGAGCATGGCCCGGGTGTAGAGCAGGTTCAGATCGTCTGGATACTGCTTCAAGCCTTTGTCGAGAACGGCCCAGGCGCGATCGTCCTGCTTGTTGGCAGACAGGGTTTCGGCTTCGATGAGATACAGCTGGATCGCGTAATCCGGCTGTTCGTCGCGTGCTCTGGCCAAACGGCTTTGGGCTTCGGCGGTGCGTCCGTTGTTTATCAGGATGTCGGACTGACGCAGTTGCGCCGGCAAATAGTCGTTGCCCGGGCCGACCAGTGCGTACTCGATCAGGGCTCCTTGCGGGTCGTTGCGTTCTTCGGCAATGCGCCCCAGGTTCAGGTGGGCCGAGTCGACATGGCTTTCCCGGGCGATCAGGTCTTCCAGGTAACCCTTGGCCTCCTTCCAGGCCTTAGCTTCCAGGCAAACCAGTGCCAGGGAATAGCGCAACTCGTCGTCTTCCGGATACTGCTGGACCAGGCTTGAGAACTGCTCTTTGGCGTCGTCCATGCGGTCCTGTTCGACCAGCATGCGGGCATACGTCAGGCGTAAGCGTTTGTCGTCCGGGTATTTGCGAATGCTTTTTTCCAGCAGCGGCAGCGCTTCTTTGCCACGGCTGAGGGCTTGCAACAGGCGCGCGCGCAACAGGATCGGGGCGATTTCGCCGTCTTGCGGAGGGTTTTTCTCAAGCAAAGCCAGTGCGCCCTTGGTGTCGCCGTCCTGTTGCAGCAACAGGGCCTTGCCGAAAATCAGCTGGCTGTTTTTCGGGTGGCGCAGCAACAAACGGTCAAAACTTTTCATCAGGCCGTTGCGGGTGTCCTGATCGGTATCGGCCGCGGACAGGGCGAGGAAGTCGAAGTGAGTATCGCCCTTGCCCTGTAAAACCTTCTCCATATAGGCCATTGAGTCGTCATAACGCCCGGCGCGGGCCAGCTGCACGGCAGCGGCCCGTTGTGCTTCGAGGTCGTTCGGGGCGTTTTTCGCCCAGATCAGCGAGCTATCAAGCGCTGCCTGATCGGCGCCCAGGTATTCGGCGATGCGAAAGGCTCGCTCGGAGATGCCCGGATCCTGGGTGTTGACGGCCTGGGTCACGTAGTTGTCCAGGGCAATGTCGAAACGATTGCGCTGGCCAGCCAGTTCCGCGCTCAGCAGGCTGAAGATCGTGTCTTCGCTGAACGAGCTGTAAACCTTGGGCTTTTCAGGGGCCTTCGTGCTGCCTTCGACCGGCGGGGTACCGCTCGGCGAAACGGGTGCCAAGGCCTGGCAGCCGCTGAGGAAGACAAAAGCGAGGAGCAACGCGGAAGATCTATTCATAGGGGAAGAGGACGACTAACCTGCGGTCGGATCATCATGACACAAGCCTTCGGCCAAACATAACCGGCCTGTCAATTTGCCGTTGAACTTAATCCCTGTGCAGGCGCCCGAGCCCCTGTATAGAGGCAAGGTATCAGGACAATAGTCGGCAATGGTTGTTCTGAGTCAGGCGAAGTAGGACAATTGTCGGCTTCTCGACATCATCAGCGATCTTGAATGGCCTTCCTCGCACTCGGTATTAACCACAAGACTGCTTCCGTAGACGTCCGCGAGCGCGTGGCTTTTACCCCGGAACAGCTGGTTGAGGCCTTGCAGCAGCTCTGCCGACTCACCGACAGCCGCGAAGCTGCGATCCTCTCCACCTGCAATCGCAGTGAACTCTATATAGAACAGGATCAGCTTTCTGCCGATACCGTGTTGCGCTGGTTGGCCGATTATCACCATTTGAGCCTCGATGAGCTGCGTGCCAGCGCTTATGTGCACGAAGATGATGCGGCAGTTCGTCACATGATGCGTGTCGCCTCCGGGCTCGATTCGCTGGTGTTGGGCGAACCGCAGATTCTCGGCCAGATGAAATCGGCCTACGCCGTGGCCCGCGAGGCCGGCACCATTGGTCCGCTGCTTGGGCGTTTGTTCCAGGCCACGTTCAATGCGGCGAAGCAGGTGCGCACCGACACCGCCATCGGTGAAAACCCGGTGTCCGTGGCGTTTGCCGCGGTCAGCCTGGCGAAACAGATTTTCAGCGATTTGCAGCGCAGCCAGGCATTGCTGATCGGCGCTGGCGAGACCATTACCCTGGTCGCCCGCCATTTGCATGAGCTGGGCGTGAAGCGGATCGTGGTCGCCAACCGGACCCTGGAGCGCGCCAGCATCCTGGCCGAGCAGTTTGGCGCCCACGCGGTGCTGCTCTCGGACATCCCGGCAGAACTGGTGCGCAGTGATATCGTCATCAGTTCGACCGCCAGCCAGTTGCCGATTCTTGGTAAAGGCGCGGTAGAAAGTGCCTTGAAATTGCGCAAGCACAAACCGATCTTCATGGTTGATATCGCCGTGCCACGGGATATCGAGCCGGAAGTTGGCGAGCTGGACGACGTTTACCTCTATAGCGTCGACGATCTCCACGAAGTGGTCGCCGAAAACCTCAAGAGCCGTCAGGGTGCTGCCCAGGCGGCGGAAGAAATGGTTTCCATCGGCGCCGACGACTTCATGGTTCGTCTGCGTGAACTGGCGGCGGTGGATGTGCTCAAGGCCTATCGTCAACAGAGCGAACGCCTGCGTGATGAAGAATTGCAAAAAGCCCAGCGCCTGCTTGCCAACGGCAGCAGTGCGGAAGACGTGCTGGTGCAACTGGCCCGTGGCCTCACCAACAAACTGTTGCATGCTCCCAGCGTACAGTTGAAAAAGCTTACTGCCGAAGGCCGCCTCGATGCGCTGGCCATGGCCCAGGAACTCTTTGCCCTCGGTGAGGGTAATTCGGATAGCTCTTCGGATAAAAAACCGCAATGAAAGCGTCACTGCTCAATAAGCTGGACATCCTCCAGGACCGTTTCGAGGAACTGACTGCCTTGCTTGGCGATGGCGAAGTCATTTCCGATCAGAACAAATTCCGCACCTATTCCAAGGAATACGCGGAAGTTGAGCCGATTGTCGCCACCTATAAACAGCTGCTCAAGGTTCAGGGCGATCTCGAAGGTGCCCAGGCGCTGCTCAAGGACAGCGATCCGGACATGCGCGAAATGGCCGTCGAAGAAGTCCGCGAAGCCAAAGAGCAACTGATCGAACTCGAAGCCAGCCTGCAACGCATGCTGCTGCCCAAGGACCCGAACGACGGGCGCAACGTGTTCCTGGAAATCCGCGCCGGCACCGGTGGTGACGAAGCGGCGATCTTCTCCGGTGACCTGTTCCGTATGTATTCGCGTTACGCCGAACGGCGTGGCTGGCGGGTCGAGATTCTGTCGGAGAACATCGGGGAGCACGGCGGCTTTAAGGAAGTAATCGCGCGGGTCGAAGGCGACAACGTCTATGGCAAGCTGAAGTTCGAGTCCGGCGCGCACCGCGTGCAACGGGTTCCGGCGACTGAGTCCCAGGGCCGTATCCACACCTCGGCCTGTACCGTGGCGGTGTTGCCTGAGCCGGACGAACAGGAGGCGATCGAAATCAACCCGGCAGATTTGCGCGTCGATACCTATCGCTCCTCCGGCGCCGGCGGTCAGCACGTGAACAAGACCGACTCGGCGATCCGGATTACCCACTTGCCGTCGGGCATCGTGGTCGAGTGCCAGGAAGAACGTTCCCAGCACAAGAACCGGGCGCGGGCGATGTCCTGGCTCTCGGCTAAATTGAATGACCAGCAAACCAGCGCCGCGGCGAATGCCATCGCCAGCGAGCGCAAATTGCTGGTGGGCTCGGGCGACCGTTCCGAGCGAATCCGTACCTACAACTTTGCCCAGGGCCGGGTCACTGACCACCGGGTCAACCTGACGCTGTATTCCCTCGACGAAATCCTCGCGGGTGGCGTCGATGCCGTGATCGAGCCGTTGCTGGCCGAGTATCAGGCTGACCAACTGGCAGCGATAGGTGAATAAATGACCATCATTGCCAGTTTGTTACGTGCAGCCGACCTGCCTGACTCGCCGACCGCGCGCCTGGATGCCGAATTGCTGCTGGCCGCGGCCCTGGGCAAGTCCCGCAGTTTTCTGCACACCTGGCCGGAGCGCATCGTTCCCAGTGAAGCCGCGCTGATCTTTGCCGAGTACCTGCAACGTCGCCGCGCCGGCGAGCCGGTGGCCTATATTCTCGGCCAGCAGGGTTTCTGGAAGCTGGACCTGGAAGTGGCGCCACATACGCTGATCCCGCGCCCGGACACCGAGTTGCTGGTCGAAGCTGCGCTGGAACTGCTGCCCGCAACACCTGCCAGGGTTCTCGATCTGGGCACCGGCAGCGGCGCGATTGCCCTGGCTTTGGCCAGCGAGCGTCCAGCCTGGCAAGTCACGGCAGTGGACCGGATCCTCGAGGCCGTGGCCCTGGCCGAGCGCAATCGTCAGCGTCTGAACCTGAACAACGTCACGGTGCTGAGCAGTCACTGGTTCAGTACGCTGAAAGATCATCGCTACACGTTGATCATCAGCAACCCGCCTTATATAGCCTCCGCCGACCCGCATCTGGTCGCCGGTGACGTGCGATTCGAACCGGCCAGCGCGTTGGTGGCCGGCACCGACGGGCTCGATGATTTGCGTTTGATCGTCGCCCAGGCGCCACAGCACCTGGAAGCGGGCGGCTGGTTGATGCTCGAGCACGGTTATGATCAGGCCGATGCGGTGCGCGATTTGCTGCTGACCCAAGGCTTTGAAGAGGTCCACAGCCGCACAGACCTCGGTGGCCACGAACGTATCAGTCTGGGGCGTCTACCGTGCTGAATGATCAGGAGCTGTTGCGTTATAGCCGGCAGATTCTGTTGCAACATGTCGACATCGACGGCCAATTGCGACTCAAGCAAAGCCGCGTCTTGATCGTCGGCCTCGGCGGACTCGGTGCGCCGGTCGCGCTGTACCTGGCGGCGGCTGGCGTCGGTGAGTTGCATCTGGCGGATTTCGATACGGTCGATCTGACCAATCTGCAACGGCAGATCATTCACGACACCGACAGCGTCGGGTTGAGCAAGGTCGACTCGGCTATCCGGCGTCTGACGGCGATCAATCCCGAGATTCAACTGATCGCTCATCGTGCCGCGATGGACGAAGACTCGTTGGCGGCTGCGGTGTCGGCGGTCGATGTGGTGCTCGACTGCTCCGACAATTTTTCCACCCGCGAAGCGGTGAACGCGGCGTGTGTGGCAGCGCGAAAACCCTTGGTCAGCGGCGCGGCGATTCGCCTGGAAGGGCAGTTGTCGGTGTTTGACCCGCGTCGCGCCGAGAGCCCGTGTTACCACTGTTTATACGGGCACGGCAGCGAAGCCGAACTGACCTGTAGCGAAGCCGGCGTGCTCGGTCCGCTGGTGGGGCTGGTCGGCAGCCTGCAAGCGCTTGAGGCGCTGAAACTGTTGGTCGGGTTCGGTGAGCCGTTGGTGGGGCGGTTATTATTAATCGATGCCTTGGGGGCGCGGTTCCGTGAGTTGCGGGTCAAGCGTGATCCAGGCTGCAGTGTTTGCGGGGGCAGGCATGCGTGAAGCGCCCATCGGCGTGTTCGATTCTGGCGTCGGCGGGTTGTCGGTGCTGGCTGAGATCCAGCAATTGTTGCCCAATGAATCGCTGTTGTATGTCGGCGATTGCGGGAACATTCCCTATGGCGAGAAATCTCCCGAATTCATTCGCCAACGTTGCAGCGTAGTTGCGGAGTTTTTTGTCCGGCAAGGTGCCAAGGCCTTGGTCGTAGCCTGCAACACGGCAACCGTGGCCGGTGTTGCGGATTTGCGTCGTGACTACCCTGACTGGCCCATCATCGGCATGGAGCCTGCGGTCAAACCGGCAGCCGCGGCCACTCGCAGTGGCGTGGTCGGTGTACTCGCCACCACCGGGACGTTGCAGAGCGCCAAGTTCGCTGCCTTGCTCGACCGTTTTGCCACCGATGTGCGGGTCATCACTCAGCCGTGCCCAGGGTTGGTGGAGCTGATCGAAGCCGGTGACCTGCACAGCCAGGAGCTATGCCAGCTACTGGCCGGTTATCTCGAGCCTCTGCTGGCGGCGGGGTGTGACACGATTATTCTCGGTTGCACGCACTATCCTTTCCTCAAACCATTGCTCAAGCAGATGCTCCCCGCCGACATCAGCCTGATCGACACTGGCGCGGCGGTTGCCCGGCAAACCCAGCGCCTGCTGGCCGAGCGTGAGTTGCTCGCAGAGGGGCCGCCTCGCGACGCGCAGTTCTGGACCAGTGCCAGCCCAGAGCACTTGAGAAATATCCTGCCGCTGCTCTGGCATAACGCCGGGGTTGTGCAAAGCTTCAGTCTGTAGACGATCGTTTTGGGGAACGCTTCACGGGGACGGATTTCTGTTGAAGCGTGGATTTTCATAGCACGACTGTCGAGCCATAAAAACCAAACATAATCGTTCGGAAAAGGATGTTTCTCATGAAGCGACTGTTCTGTTTAGCCGCGATTGCGGCCGCGTTGTTGGGGCACAGTTTTACCGCACAAGCGGCTGGCGTCGAGTTTGCGGTTGGCCAGACCAGCGATTCGACCCACACTTATCGCCTGGGCCTGCAATGGGATTGGGATAAAAGCTGGTGGCAGAGTGATGTCGGGCGTGTGACCGGCTACTGGAGCGGTGCGTACACCTATTGGAATGGTGACAAGACCGCAAGCAATCACAGCCTGTCGTTCTCTCCGGTGTTCGTTTATGAGTTTTCCGGGCAAACCGTCAAACCTTATCTGGAAGCCGGCATCGGCGTTGCGCTGTTCGCTCACGAAAAAGTGGACGACCGCCGGTTGGGCGAGGCTTTTCAATTTGAGGATCGATTGGGGTTCGGCCTGCGGTTTGCTGGCGGGCATGAAATCGGGATTCGCGCGACGCATTACTCCAATGCCCATATCAACGTCACCAACGATGGTATAGAAAGCTACGCATTGCATTACACGATGCCGCTATAAGCACTGGCTGCTTTTAATAATGTGGGAGCGGGCTTGCTCGCGAATGCGGTTTAACATTCAACACTGATACTGACTGATACTCCGCTTTCGCGAGCAAGCCCGCTCCCACATTAGATCTTCAGCGCCTGTATTTCTCGTTCAGCGATACGCGGTCGCAATCCCTTGGCGCTCGTCGATGCACTCCGGTGCACCCATCTCGAACTCCCGGCAGATCAGCGGGCGTTTTTCATAAATGGTGCACATCATGCTGTCGCGATCCAGCGCGGCGCACCAACCGTCATCCAGGCGCAGCATGACTTCCCCGCCCCAATCGTCGGTGTCGATAAAACGTTCGGGCACGCCAGTGTCGGTGATCAGCATGACTTCGAGCTGGCAACAGCAGGCTGCGCAGGTCGAGCAGGTGATCGCCGGTTCAGCGATGGTCTTGATGGGGATCGTGTTCATAGGCGCGCAGTGTAAGGCAGCGCGCCGGTACTGTGTGAAAGGCCTGACGGACGCTCAAGCGAATGAGGCTGTCGACAGGCGTTGGTCATGAGCTGTTTATGGTGTATCGATACTCGGTGGCGAGCGCCTGACCATGCGTTTTCCGATCACTAAATTTCCGTACCTGGACATTGTCGACAGAGGCCAGAGTGCACTCATGGACAGGGCCAGGAGGCGAATTTCCTGCGGGCGTTGCTTGAGTGTTTCGACGACATATCGCGCGGCTTTATCGGCTGACCACATCTGTGGCATCGGATGATCGCTGTTTGCGGTCAGCGGGGGGGCGGTGAAACCGGGACCAACCAGGGTGACGTCGATGCCTTCGGATGCCAGATCGACGCGCAGGGACTCAAACAGATACCGCATCCCGGCTTTCGAGGCACCATTGGCTTCGGCCCGAGGCAGGGCCAGGTCGGTGACTGAGCTGGAGATACCCACCAGATGGGGGGCGATCCCATCGCGCAGCAACGACAGGGCGGCTGTGATGCAATAGCTGCAGGCGAGCAGGTTGGTGCGCACCACGTGTTCGATGATCGAGTCGTCGAACCGCCTGGCATCAACATATTCACAGGTGCCGGCGTTGAGGATCACGGTGTCCAGCGAGCCCCACTCCTGATGGATACGCTCGCCAATCTCGCGCACGGTCTGGCTGTGGGTCAGATTGCCTGCCACCACCAGCACTTGTCCCGGATAGCGCTGGGCCAGGACTTTCAATGGCGCAATCGTGCGGGCGCTAACCGCCAGGTGCGCGCCGGACTTCAACAGTTCTTCGGCCATTGCAGCGCCAATGCCGTTGCCGGCTCCTGTCAGCCAGTATCGCCGTGGCGTTGCATGACTCAATCCATTCTCCTTTTCAGCCATGTATCGCTCCGGCATCCAGACGCGAAGGCAAATGTTTGAACGCCGCCAGTGCGCGTTCGCGTGACTGACCCAGATCGACGATTGGCAGCGGATAGTCGGCTACGCCAAACAGTCCGCCCAGGCTCGCCGGGTTGTGGATAGCGTTGTTGTTCAGCCCCGCCAACTCCGGCAGCCAGTGCTTGATAAACACCCCTTCAGCGTCGAACTTTTCCGACTGGCTCAGCGGGTTGAAAATCCGGAACCAGGGCGCCGAATCGGTGCCGGTGGAAGCGCTCCACTGCCAGCCGCCGTTGTTCGCGGCCAGATCACCATCGATCAAGTGGCGCATGAAGAATCGCTCACCTTCACGCCAGTCGATCAGCAGGTTTTTTGTCAGGAACATCGCCACCAGCATCCGCAGACGGTTGTGCATCCAGCCGGTTTCCAGCAACTGGCGCATGGCCGCGTCGATGATCGGCAACCCGGTACGCGCCTCTTTCCAGGCAGCCAGCTCATCCGGAGCGTCGCGCCAGGCCAGCGCTTCGGTTTCAGGGCGAAAGGCGCGGTGTCGGGAGACCCGTGGATAGCCCACCAGAATGTGTTTGTAAAACTCGCGCCAGAGCAGTTCGTTGATCCAGGCGACAGCACCGGCGCTGCCACTTTCGAACTCGCCTTGATTGCTTTGCAGGGCGGCGTGCAGGCACTGGCGTGGCGAAATCACCCCGGCGGCGAGGTACGCGGACAGCTGGCTGGTACCGGGTTGTGCCGGGAAGTCGCGTTGGTCTTTGTAGTGATCAATCTGCCCTTGGGCGAAGTTCTCCAGACGCCGATGGGCTTCGCCTTCGCCGGCCGGCCAGAGTTCGCGCAGAGGTTCGCCTGGCGTGTCGAAACCCTCGACCTGCAATGGAATCGGGTCGCGGTTGATGACCGTTGGCACCTGAACCCCCGGGGCGGCAATCAGGCGCGGTAACGCACCGTGCAGGCGGGCGTAGCAAGCTTTGCGGAACTGGCTGAAGACCTGAAAGTACGTACCGGTTTTGGTCAGCACGCTGCCGGGTTTGAACAGCAATTGATCGAGGTAGCTGTTGAAGCCAATGCCCGCAGCGTCGAGAGTCTTGCTGACGGCCGCATCACGGCGACTTTCGTTCACGCCGTACTCCTCGTTGACGTGAACCGCCTCGACGTTCAGCTCTGTGCATAACTGGCCAAGTACCTGCGGTGCATCTTCCCAGCGCTCGGCAGTACGGATCAGCAAGGGAATGTTCAGCTCGCCGAGGGCGTGGCTCAACTCGCGCAGGTTACGCAGCCAGAAATCCACTTTGCACGGTGCATCGTCGTGGATCTGCCATTGCTGCGGGCTCAACAAATATACCGCCACGCACGGGCCACGAGCTGCGGCGGCCGAAAGGGCGGTGTTGTCATGTACGCGCAAGTCGCTGCGCAGCCAGATCAATTGCGGGATGTTTTTGCGTACACGCATTTAAATGAGCCCGCGCTGAACCAGTGCCTGATGGGCCGACAATAGGTCTTCGGCGAGAGACAAATCGGCTATTTCAGAGGTCTTGGCGGACAACTCCGCGTGGTGGATGCACACCGCAGGGCCGACCATGAGCGTTGGGCAACTGACATTGTTCAGAAGTTTCGACAAATGTTTGAGATTGATCGTCTTGCTGGAATACAGCAGCACACCACGCGCTTGCAGATGCTCGACCGCCAGCGCCAGTTCGCCAGCCGGCAACGGCCAGTCGAACACTTCCACGGGGCAATCAGTACTGCTGACCAGCCAGGCGGTGAGCCACAGATGCGGCTCCAGAGGCAAGTCGGAGTGATTGATCAGCAGCAACGGCGCGCCGCGCAACTGACGGTTGTTATGGTAGACCCGAGCACCGAACTTGCTGCGCAACCAGGAATAAAAGAATGTCCGCTCCATCTGCCCGCCGTACTGTCCTTGCCAGCGCTGTTCGAGTTCGTCCAGCAGCGGCATCAGCAGTCGCTCGCACACGGTGCGCGGTGGGTACAGCGACATGGCCTGATTGAGTGTGTCATCGAGTTGGCGCTCGGCGAGTTGACTGATCGCCTGCATCAGCTTGAGACGCAGGACATGCCAGTCATTCCCGACCGGTTCACGCAACGCTTGTGGCGTCTCCAGCAGCTGTTTGACCTGGCTGACGGCTACGCCGCGATTGAGCCAGGTGAGGATGTTATGGATCCGTTGCACATGCTTGGCCGAGAACAGCCGGTGTCCCTTGGGCGTGCGCTGCGGCACGATCAGCCCGTAACGGCGTTCCCAGGCGCGCAGAGTAACGGCGTTGACGCCGGTGATTCGAGCGACATCGCGGATCGGCAGCCAGCCGTCCTCCAGGGCCTGTTGATAGTCGGCGCCGAGGTCGTCGTCAGGTTCGGTTTTCATTTAGATCGCATTTCGCAAGCTGAGATTTTCCGGGTGCGGTTGCAGGTACGCCTGCTGCATAACGTACGGATCGGGATGATGGCGCAAGTGATGCTTGAGCAATGTCAGCGGCACCACCAAGGGCACGATGCCGTGGCGATACTGACCGATCACATGGTGCACTTCCTGTTTGTCTTCGGCGCTGATGACCTGTTTGAGATAGCCGCTGAGGTGTTGCAGCACATTGGTGTGGGTGCCGCGGGTGGCACATTTTTTCAGTGCTGCCATCAGCTCGCGGAAATAGCGCGGGCCGAGTTCATTGGGATCGGTCTGGCCCATATCACCCAGGAGCCTGCCCAAGGCTTGGTATTGCAGTGGGTTATGGGCCATCAACAGGTATTTGTAGCGTGCGTGAAAGTCGGTCAGACCATTGCGACTCAAGCCGTTTTGCAGGAGCTCCTGCCAGGCTGAGTAGGCAAATACCCGGGTCAGGAAATTCTCGCGTAGTACGGGATCGTTCAGTCGACCGTCTTCTTCCACCGGCAGGTCCGGGTGTCGGGCACAAAACGCTTGAGCGTAGATGCCGCGTGCACCGCCGTCGTGCGGGCTGCCGTTGGGGTGGTAAACCTTGACTCGCTCCAGGCCACAGGACGGTGATTTTTGCATGAAGATATAACCGCAAATATCACCCAGCGCGCCGGCCATTTGCTGGCCGTAGTTCGCCAGCGGCTGAGTGACATCCAGTTCGTGGTGAACCGTACCGACGGCGTGAGGTTGCTGCGGATCGCCGACCAGTCGAATCGGTTCGCGGGGAACCCCCAGGCCGATGGCAACCTCCGGGCACACTGCAATGAACTCGAAATAATCCGTGAGGGTCCGACTGCACAACGGAGAGGCTTTATGCCCACCGTTGTAACGCACCTCGGCGCCCATCAGGCACGCGCTGACAGCGATTTTCGGTTTGCTTGCGGAGTCGCTGGGCATGGAGGCACCTCGGATCTATACCTGTACAGGCTGTTTGCGCTGTACAGCTCGGTTTGATCATAGATCCAAAGGTGTACAAGTCAAATAGTTTGTACAGGTTTCGCTCGGAGGCGAAACCTCTGTAGTTACCCCATCTTTCAGTGGAGGTGCGGTGTTGATGCGCTTCACTGCAGGTGGGCGTGCAGGCGACGAGCCGCTTCCTGACCGCTCATCCAGGCCCCTTCGACACGCCCTGACAGGCACCAGTCGCCACACACGTACAAACCCAGGTCGGCATCGGCCAATACGCCCCATTCATGGCTGCTGGCCGGGCGTGCGTAGAGCCAGCGATGGGCAAGGCTGAAGACCGGTGCGGGCATGGAATCGTGCAGCAACTCGGCGAAGGCACCGTGCAGTTGCTCGATCACTGCCTCTTTGGATAAGTCGATATGTTGTCGGCTCCAGTTGCTATTGGCGTGCAATACCCAGGTGTCGAGGGTGGTGTCGCGCCCCGGCTTGCTACGGTTACGCGCCAGCCAGTCGAGCGGGCTGTCCTGTACAAAGCAGCCTTCCATCGGTGTATCCAGCGGAGTGTCGAAGGCCAGCGCAATGGCCCAGGTCGGGTCCATTTTTACCCCGGCGGCGACCCCGGCGAGTTTCGGTGCGGCGGCCAGCAGGGCAGTGGCTTGCGGCGCAGGCGTAGCGATGACGACATGGCTGAAGGGACCGTGGGTGAAGCCTTCGGCATCCTGCAAATGCCAATGTTCTTCGCCACGATAGACCTCGGTAATCCGGCAAGCGAAATGCGCTTCCGTATCGCCGATCAGCGCGCGGGTGATGGCGCTCATGCGTGGGGTGCCGACCCAGCGGGTCTGTTCATCCGGTGATGGGCTGAGCTGGCCACCCTGATAGTGGTAGAGCTGTGGCGTCCATTCGGCGACCCAGCCATTGGCTTGCCAGCGCTGGACTTCAATGACAAAGCGGCGATCACGGGCGGTGAAATATTGTGCGCCCATGTCCAGTGCACCGGCGTCGCTGCGTTTGCTCGACATGCGACCGCCGCTGCCACGGCTTTTATCGAACAATTGAACGACGTACCCCGCCTCTTGCAAGGCTTGGGCTGCCGAGAGTCCGGCGATGCCGGTGCCGATGATTGCGATGGGTACAGTCATAGGGGCCTCGTTTACCTTTCTGTACAGGCTACGCCGTGGGTTAAACCTATACAATATTGTTTTCTGGTATAACTTTCAGCGTTCTCGTTCTAGCAGGTTGGCCTATTGTTAACCACAGAACCTGCCAGATCCGAAACATCCCTGCTTATAAAAATAGACTAGTGATCAGGGTAAAACGCCACGCGAGGAAGAAGTCATGCACATATTGCTGACCGGCGGTACTGGTTTGATAGGACGTCAACTCTGCCGACACTGGTTGAGCCAGGGTCATAGCCTGACGGTGTGGAGTCGCAGGCCCGAACAAGTCGCCAAACTGTGCGGTGCCCAGGTACGTGGCGTCAGGCGACTGGAAGACATCGGCCAACGTCCGGTGGATGCGGTGATCAATCTCGCGGGTGCGCCGATTGCTGATCGCTTGTGGACTCATCGACGCAAGGCGCTGCTCTGGAACAGTCGAATCAGGCTTACCGAAACCCTGCTGGCGTGGCTTGAAAGCCGTGAGCAGAAACCGCAGTTGTTGATTTCGGGCTCCGCAGTCGGTTGGTACGGCGACGGCGGTGAGCGTGAGTTGACCGAAAAGTCACCACCGGTCAGCGAAGACTTCGCCAGCCAGTTGTGCATTGCCTGGGAGGAGACTGCGCAGCGCGCCGAGGCGTTGGGGATTCGGGTGGTGCTGGTGCGTACCGGGTTGGTGCTGTCGGCGGAGGGCGGCTTTTTGTCGCGGCTGTTATTGCCGTTCAAGTTGGGGCTGGGCGGGCCGATCGGCAATGGTCGGCAGTGGATGCCGTGGATTCACATCGATGATCAAATCGCCCTGATTGATTTTCTTCTGCATCAGAAAGACGCCAGCGGTCCTTATAATGCGTGCGCGCCAAAACCGGTGCGCAATCGCGAGTTCGCCAAGACCCTCGCCAGCATTCTGCACCGGCCGGCATTAATGCCCATGCCGTCATTTGTGCTGAAGGTCGGTCTTGGCGAGTTGTCACTGTTGCTGCTGGGTGGTCAGCGGGCGACACCGGCGCGCCTGCTGGCGGCGGGTTTCACATTCCGCTTCACTGATTTGCGTGCGGCCCTGGACAACGTGTCCAGCCGCCTCTGAAATAGGACGTTGCATGACCGATCACGCGTTGCTCCTGGTCAATTTGGGTTCGCCCGCTTCCACACAGGTGGCGGACGTGCGCAGCTACCTCAATCAATTTCTGATGGACCCTTATGTCATTGACCTGCCATGGCCGGTGCGACGTTTGCTGGTCTCGCTGATTCTGATCAAGCGTCCTGAGCAATCGGCTCACGCCTATGCCTCGATCTGGTGGGACGAGGGCTCGCCACTGGTGGTGCTCAGTCGTCGCTTGCAGCAAGCGATGACCGCACAGTGGACCCAGGGACCGGTCGAGTTGGCCATGCGTTACGGCGAGCCGTCGATTGAGTCGGTGTTGACCCGCATGGCTGCTCAAGGGATCAAAAAGGTTACCCTCGCACCGCTTTATCCACAGTTCGCCGACAGCACCGTGACCACGGTGATTGAAGAGGCCAAGCGGGTGGTGCGCGAGAAGAAACTGAATGTGCAGTTCTCGATTCTCCAGCCGTTCTACGATCAGCCGGAATACCTCGACGCGCTGGTGGCCAGCGCCAGACCGTATCTGGAGCAGGATTACGATCACCTGTTGCTGAGCTTTCATGGATTGCCGGAGCGGCACCTGAAAAAGCTCAACCCGGGCCATAGCTTTGAGGGGGGCGGTGATTGCTGTGCTGGCGCGCCGCCGGAAGTGGTCGCGACCTGCTATCGCGGACAGTGCCTGCGTACCGCCGCAGCATTTGCCGAGCGCATGGGATTGCCGGATGGCAAATGGTCGGTGTCGTTCCAGTCACGGTTGGGCCGTGCCAAATGGATCGAGCCCTACACCGAAGCGCGCCTCGATGCGTTGGCCAGGCAAGGCGTGAAGAAAGTTCTGGTGATGTGCCCGGCGTTCGTGGCCGACTGCATCGAAACCCTGGAAGAGATCGGTGACCGTGGCCTTGAGCAGTTCCGCGAGGCTGGAGGCGAGGAGTTGGTGCTGGTGCCGTGTCTCAACGATGACCCGCACTGGGCGCAGGCGTTGAACACTTTGTGCGAAAGAGCGCCGCTGGCCCTTTAAAAGCATCGCGAGCAAGCTCGCTCCCACATTTGATCTCGGTTTTACACAAGTTCTGTGTCCACTGGAGATCCCCTGTGGGAGCGAGCTTGCTCGCGATAGCTATCTCTGTGGCGGCAAAGATCTCAAGCTATTTACAGCAACGGTTCATCCGCCTTCTTGTGCTTCCAGCTGTCATTGCCCGGCAGAATCAGGTTCAGCGCAATCGCCACGACAGCGCACAGCGCGATGCCCTTGAGGCCGAAGTCCTGCGCGCCGGTACCGGTGCCGACCAGCATGCCGCCAATCCCGAACACCAGCGTGACCGAGACAATCACCAGGTTGCGTGCTTCAGCCAAATCGATCTTGTGGCGGATCATGGTGTTCATCCCCACCGCAGCAATCGAGCCGAACAACAGGCAGAGAATCCCGCCCATCACCGGCACCGGGATGCTTTGCAGCAGTGCGCCGAACTTGCCGATAAACGCCAGGCTGATGGCAAAGATCGCCGCCCAGGTCATGATTTTCGGGTTGTAGTTCTTGGTCAGCATCACCGCGCCCGTCACTTCGGCGTACGTGGTGTTGGGTGGGCCACCGAGCAGGCCGGCGGCGGTGGTTGCGATGCCGTCGCCGAACAGCGTGCGGTGCAGACCGGGCTTTTTCAGGTAATCACGTCCGGTCACGCTGCCGACCGCGATCACCCCACCGATGTGTTCGATGGCCGGGGCTAGCGCTACCGGGACAATGAACAGAATCGCCTGCCAGTTGAACTCCGGCGCGGTGAAGTTTGGCAACGCAAACCACGGTGCGGCAGCAATCTTCGCGGTGTCGACGACACCAAAGAAGAACGCCATGCCAAACCCGACGAGTACGCCGGAGATGATCGGCACCAGGCGGAAGATGCCTTTGCCGAACACCGCCACGATCAGCGTCGTCAGCAGTGCTGGCATGGAGATCATCATGGCGGTCTGGTAATGAATCAGCTCGGAGCCGTCCCCGGCCTTGCCCATCGCCATGTTCGCGGCAATCGGCGCCATCGCCAGGCCGATCGAAATGATCACCGGGCCAATCACCACCGGTGGCAACAAACGGTCGATGAAACCGGTGCCCTTGATCTTCACGGCCACGCCGAGAAAGGTATAAACGAAACCGGCCGCCATCACCCCGCCCATGGTCGCCGCGAGGCCGAACTGGCCCTTGGCGAGAATGATCGGGGTGATGAAGGCAAAACTCGACGCCAGGAACACCGGCACTTGCCGCCCGGTGACCACCTGGAACAGCAGAGTCCCGAGGCCCGCCGTGAACAGTGCGACATTGGGGTCGAGGCCGGTAATCAGCGGCATCAACACCAACGCGCCAAACGCCACGAACAGCATCTGCGCACCAGACAGCACCGTGCGCCAGAGCGGGTCGTTGAACTCATCCCGCATGCTCACGCGTCCTTCTGCTTGGTGCCGAAGATCTTGTCGCCGGCATCGCCCAGACCCGGAATGATGTAGCCGTGTTCGTTCAGTTTTTGATCAATGGACGCGGTGTAGATGGTCACGTCCGGGTGAGCCTTCTCTACGGCGGCGATGCCTTCAGGAGCGGCCACCAGAACCATCGCGCGGATGTCCTTGCAACCGGCCTTTTTCAGCAGGTCGATAGTGGCGACCATCGAGCCGCCGGTGGCGAGCATCGGGTCGATGATCATTGCCAGGCGTTCGTCGATTTCCGGAACCAGTTTTTCCAGATAAGTGTGCGCTTCGAGGGTTTCCTCGTTGCGGGCCACGCCCACGGCGCTGACTTTGGCGCCCGGGATCAGGCTGAGCACGCCTTCAAGCATGCCGATGCCGGCGCGCAGGATCGGCACGACGGTAATTTTCTTGCCGGCGATCTTCTCGACCGAAACGGTGCCGCACCAGCCTTCGATATCGTAGGTTTCAAGGGGCAGGTCTTTGGTCGCCTCGTAGGTCAGCAAGGCACCGACTTCCTGAGCGAGCTCGCGGAAATTCTTCGTGCTAATGTCGGCGCGGCGCATAAGGCCAAGTTTGTGTCGGATCAGCGGATGGCGGATCTCACGGATGGGCATAGGGAAAGGCTCCGGCGGCGGGCAAAAAAACCGGCCTAGATTAATCTATCCGAGGGTGTTGTCCTATAGACATACAGTACGTTAGTCCAGAAACGCTTGATCTGACCCGGCCGGATGCGTACCTTTGCTCGCTTTTCCGAATCCGCCACCCCCTTGGAGAGCACCATGTCCGCTGATCTCGAGCATATCCGTCAAATCATGCGAGAGGCTGACTGCCTGTACACCGAAGCTGAAGTCGAGGCGGCCATCGCCCGCGTCGGTGCGCAAATCAACGATCAGTTGGCTGAAAGCAACCCGGTGGTGTTCTGCGTGATGAACGGCGGCCTGATTTTCTCCGGCAAACTGCTGACCCATCTGAATTTCCCGCTGGAAGCGTCCTACCTGCACGCTACCCGCTATCGCAACGAAACCAGCGGCGGCGACCTGTTCTGGAAGGCCAAGCCAGAAGTTTCGTTCATCGACCGTGACGTGCTGATCATCGACGACATCCTCGACGAAGGTCACACCCTGGGCGCGATCATCGACTTCTGCAAACATGCTGGCGCCCGCGCTGTGCACACCGCCGTGCTGATCGATAAAGACCACGACCGCAAGGCTCGCCCGGACCTGAAAGCCGATTTCGTCGGTCTGCCGTGCATCGACCGCTACATCTTCGGTTACGGCATGGACTACAAAGGCTACTGGCGCAACGCCGCCGGGATCTACGCCGTCAAAGGAATGTAAGACATGACCACGCCGAGCTTTCTTGATCAAACACTGTTTACCGAGCTGACCGAGAAGGCTGCGGCCAATCCTCGTGGTCGGCAGCATCACAACTTCCATCAGATGGAGGAGTCGTGCCATCGTATGGCGATTGGTTTGCAGCCGTCGACCTACATTCCACCTCATCGGCATTTGGGCGGCGACAAGGCTGAAACCTTGTTGGTCCTGAAGGGCCGTCTGGGGGTGCTGGTTTTTGATGACGCGGGCCAGGTGGTTGCCAAGCGAGTCTTGCAGGGCGGTGGCGATTCGGTGGGGGTAGACCTGCCAACGGGGGTCTACCACGGTCTGGTGGTGCTGGAAGCAGACAGCGTGATGTTCGAATGCAAGGCCGGTCCTTATCGTCCGGTGGGCGAGGGTGAACATGCGCACTGGGCTCCCCGCGAAGGCGAGCCTGGCGTTGCCGAGTATCAGGCCTGGATGCGCGCACAGTTCGACTGACTGTGAACAGCGGGCATCAGCCCGCTTGATTCAGTTCCTCGCGGGTATTCACCCCGTCGATCAGACGCAAAATCCCCAGCGGATTGGCGTTCTTCAGGGCGTCCGGCAGTAACCTGTCCGGACAGTTCTGATAGCACACCGGTCGCAGGAACCGCTCGATTGCCAGGCTGCCGACCGAGGTGCCGCGAGCATCCGACGTCGCGGGATACGGTCCGCCGTGGACCATTGCATCGCACACTTCGACACCGGTCGGATAACCGTTGAGCAGCAGGCGCCCGGCTTTCTGTTCGAGGATCGGTATCAACTGCGCGCACAGCGCAAGGTCTTCCGGTTCGGCGATCAGCGTGGCGGTCAATTGCCCATGCAAGGCCTGCAGCGCCAACCTGAGCTCTCGCTCGTCGGCCACCTCCAGCACGATGCTGGCCGGGCCGAACACTTCCTCTTGCAGCACCTCATCCCCTTCAAGCAACAGGCTGACGTCAGCCTTGAACAACTGCGGCTGCACCTGATTGCCTGGCACAAGGTGGCCGCTCAAACGCGTCACTCGTGGATGCTCCAGCAAGCGCTGCACGCCGCCTTCGTAGCTACGCCGGGTACCGCTGTTGAGCAGGGTCTGGGGCGGTTTTTCGTTGATCTGCGCGGTGAGTTGTTCGATGAAGGCGCTGAACGCTGCCGAACGCAGGCCGATGATCAAACCCGGATTGGTACAGAACTGGCCGCCCCCCAGCACGATCGAGGCGCTCAACTCACTGGCGATGCTTGCGCTGCGGGTCACCAAGGCAGCGGGTAGCAGCAGTACCGGGTTGATGCTCGACATTTCGGCGAACACCGGTATCGGTTGCGGCCTTGCAGCGGCCATGTCGCACAGGGCTCGGCCACCTTTGAGCGAGCCGGTGAACCCCACTGCCTGGATTGCCGGATGTTTGACCAGCGCCTCACCGACACCCGCGCCATAAATCATGTTGAACACACCCTCGGGCATGCCACTGCGCTGCGCCGCGCGAATGATCGCTGCCGCCACCAGCTCGGCGGTAGCCATATGCCCGCTGTGGGCCTTGAACACCACCGGGCAACCGGCGGCAAGGGCGGCGGCGGTATCGCCCCCGGCGGTGGAAAACGCCAGTGGAAAGTTACTCGCACCGAACACCGCCACCGGGCCCAGGCCGATTCGCCATTGGCGCAAATCAGGCCGTGGCAACGGTTGGCGTGCAGGCAGGGCGCGGTCGATACGGGCGCCGAGGAAGTCACCTTGACGCAGCACACGGGCGAACAGCCGCAACTGGCCGCTGGTTCGTGCCCGTTCGCCTTGAATCCGCGCAGCGGGCAGGGCCGTCTCGCGGCAGACGATGGCGATGAAGTCGTCGCCGAGGGCGTCAATTTCTTCGGCGATGGTCTCGAGAAAACCGGCGCGCACCGTGGCTGGCAGGTTGCGATAAATCGGGTAGGCGGTGGCGGCGAAGTGTGCGGCGTTGTCGATTTCCTCGGCGCTGGCCTGGCTGAAGCCATAGGGCAGAGGTTCACCGCTGTGGGCGTCGACGCTGTGCAGGACCTGATCACCTGCGGCGCAGCGGCCGAAGCCGATAAAGTTGTGGCCGATAATGGCTGACATAAAAAATGCTCGGCATGGCCGCGCTCGATACCGAGCGCGGCAGTGGGTTAGGGCGGTTACAGACCGACGTCCGGCAAGGTCGGACGGTTGGCGAGCGCGGCCTTGACCAGCGCCTCGACCTCGCTGCGTTCGTGGTCAAGCAGACCCAGGCGAGGCGGACGGGTCAGCGCCGTGCCGCGGCCCATCAGTTCCTCACAGAGCTTGATGCACTGCACCAGGTCCGGGCGGGCATCGAGGTGCAGCAGTGGCATGAACCATTCGTAGATCGGCATGGCCTCTTTGAAGCGGCCATCGCGGGCCAGGCGGAACAGCGTCTCGCCTTCTTTCGGGAAGGCGTTGGACATCCCGGACACCCAGCCCACCGCACCGACGGCGATGCTTTCGAGCACCACGTCATCGAGCCCGGCGAACAGCACAAAGCGGTCGCCGACTTCATTGCGCACATCGATAAAGCGCCGGGTATCGCCCGAGGAGTCCTTGAAGCAGACGACGTTGTCGCAGTCGGCCAGGGAGATCAGGATGTCCGGGGTGACGTCGTTTTTGTAGATCGGTGGGTTGTTGTAGACCATCACAGGCAGGTCGATGCTGGCGGCAACACTACGGAAATGCGCGGCCGTCTCGAAGGGTTTCGAGGAGTAGACCAGTGCTGGCATCAACATGATGCCGTCGGCGCCCACGCGCTGGATTTCCTTGGCGACCTTGCTGGCGTTGGCGCTGGTGAATTCGGCGACACCGGAGATCACCGGCACCCGACCTGCGGCGGCGTCCCTGGCGACTTCCACCAGGCTGATTTTTTCTTCAGTACTCAGCGAGGTGTTCTCGCCGACGGTGCCGCAGATCACCAGCCCCGACACGCCGTCACGCACCAGCCCGCTGATGACCTTGTGGGTGCCTTCATAGTCGATGGAAAAGTCCGGGTTGAACTGGGTAGTGACCGCAGGGAAAACGCCGCTCCAGTTAACGTGCTTGCTCATGTTGCCTCCGATAATGACTTTTTAGTATTTCGTATATGTTTAAATTGAGCACTGAAAGTGCCATGGGGTTCAAAGGGTTTTGCCAGGTACGTTGCTTCAAATAGCCAGTTCGACGGGCCAGGTGTCGGACAGTCGATAACCGCCCGGCCAAGGATCGCTTGGGTCGAGCAGATGCTGGTGGGTGCCGGTGATCCAGGCGCGCCCGGACAGGCAAGGGATAATGGCCGGACGGCCGGCGATTTCGCTGGTGCTGTCGATCCGGCAACGAAACTCGGAACCGATGATCGAGCGTCCGATGAACACTTCACCCACTGCCAGTTGGCCTTTGGCGTGCAGCACCGCCATGCGCGCCGAGCAACCGGTGCCGCAGGGCGAGCGATCGATCTTGCCGGGGCGGATCACCACCGCATTGGCGGCACTGGCCACACCGTTGGTGCGGTCGAGCGGCGCGGCGATCTGGCAGAACGAAATATGCTCCCAGTCCGGGTTCAGCGGGTGCACGAAACCCAATTGTTCATTGGCCGCTTGAGTAATCTTCAGACCGCTGGCGACCAGGTCCGCGGCTTCATCGGCGGTCAGCGAGAAACCCAGGCGCTGGGCATCGACGATCACAAAGCTGTCGCCGCCATAGGCAGTATCGACTTGCAGCGAGCCGAGGCCTTCGACTTCGATCCAGGCATTGAGCTTGTCGGCAAATGACACCACGTTCCGCACCTCGACCCGCTCGGCCTTGCCGTTGCGACACTGGGCCGTCACTTCGATCAAGCCACCCGGGGCTTCGAGCACCAGCCGGGTCAGCGGCTCGGTCATCGGTAAAATACCGCTGTCGAGCAGCACCGTGGCCACGCACAGCGAGTTGGAGCCGGACATCGGCGGTGTGTCCGCCGGTTCCATGATGATCCACGCCATGTCGGCCCGTGGGTCCTTGGCCGGCACCAGCAGATTGACGTGACGAAAGACTCCGCCGCGTGGCTCGTTCAGCACGAAGTTGCGCAGGGTCTGGTCCTCGGCAATCCAGCGCGACTGCTCCCAGAGTGTCGCGCCGGGTGGTGGTGCGACGCCGCCGACGATAACGTCACCGACTTCACCTTCGGCGTGGCAACTCACCACATGAATGATCTTGCTCGAACGCATGACTGTCTCCTGAGGCCTGACTGTGGGTTACAACACCGATTTCAGGAAATCGGCGGTTTCCGCGCGTCGCGGCTGGCCGATCACCTGGTCCGGTGAACCGATTTCGTGGATCTTGCCGTCGCGAAAGAACGCCACCCGATCCGACACATCCCGGGCAAAGCGGATTTCGTGGGTCACCAGCACCATGGTCATGCCTTCCTCGGCGAGCAGGCGCATGGTGTCCAGCACTTCGCCCACCAGTTGCGGGTCGAGGGCCGAAGTGGCTTCGTCGAACAGCATGTAGTCCGGCGACATGGCCAGCGCCCGGGCAATCGCCATGCGCTGTTGCTGACCGCCGGAGAGCTTGCTCGGAAACACCTTGAGCTTGTCGCCGAGGCCCACGTGGGTCAGCTGCCGCACGGCAATTTCTTCCGCCTCCTGACGGCTTTTGCCGAGTACCTTGCGCGGGGCGAGCATCACGTTCTCCATCACCGTGAGGTGCGGGAAGGCGTTCCATTGCTGGAAGACGATGCCGATTTTCTGCCGCAACTTGTTCAGGTCGGTGCCGCTGGCATGCACCGGCGTGCCGTCGACACGGATCTGCCCGCCCTGAATGGCTTCCAGGCCGTTGATGCACATCAGCAAGGTCGATTTGCCCGAGCCCGAGCCGCCGATGATCGACAGCACTTCGCCTTTGTTCACGGTCAGGTCGACACCCTTGACGACTTCCAGGTTGCCGAAGGATTTACGAACGTTCTCGATCTCAATCATTTTCCTGCCACCTCTGTTCGAGCCGCGCACCCAGACGAGCGATCACCAGGCTCATGACGTAGTAGATAAGGCCGGCCAGGGCCAGGACGAACAACGGTTCCTGGAGCCGGGTGACGATGGTTTGCGAAGCGCGGAGCAATTCGACGATGCCGATCCAGAGCACCAGCGAGGTGTCTTTCATGACCGCCAGTGTCAGGTTGATCCAGCCCGGAAACGCCACCCGCGTAGCCATCGGCAAGACGATGTGCAGCAAGTCCTGGCGGTGACTGAGGCCCAGCGAGCGAGCAGCCCGGCGCGTACTCGGCGGCACCGAGAGCACGCCGCCGCGGACGATTTCTGCGCAGTAGGCGGTGGAGTAGGCGCCGAGGATCACGCAGGCCACGGTGAATGCGCTCCAGTTCAGGCCGACGATCGACTTGAACGAGTTGAGCAGCACAAACTGGATCAGCAACGGCACACTGCGAAACACGTCCAGCACCCAGGCCAGCGGCAGACTCACACGCGGCAGCAAGGCCCGAACCAGGCCACAGGCGACACCCAGCAACGTGCCGATCAGCATCGCCCAGAACGTCAGTAACAGCGTGGTGCCGGCACCTTGCAGCAGGTAGAGGAAGTCGCCCGAGGTAAAACTTGAGGTGTACATGCAGACCTCCTAGTACCGGAACAAACGCCAGGCCAGCAGGCGGGCGATCAACACCACCAGCTTGGCCAGGACGAAGTAGAGAACGGCGGCGATGGCGAAGAACTCGAAGGTGCGAAAGGTCTTCACGTTCAGCGCCTGGGTCACGCCGGTCAGGTCGCTGGTCAGGCCGACCACCACGCCTAGTGACGTCATCAGCAAGGCCCAGACCATTTGATTGGTCAGCGGGTAAAACACCACGCGCAGCAATTGCGGCAGGACCACCAGCCGATAAGCCTTTGGTGCGCTCATGCCCAGCGAGCGGGCTGCGCGCAATTGGGTTTCCGGCACGGCGTTGAGGCCGCCGCGAAAGGTCTCCGCCAGGTAGCCGGCGTTGTTGAAGGTGATGCCGATCAGCAACGCCAGCCATGAGCCCATGTGAATGCCAAAGGCGCCGAGGCCGAAGTACAGGATGTACACCTGAAACAGGGCTGGCGTGTTGCGTGCAATCGACACCCAACTGGCGGACATCGCCCGCAACAGGCGCTTGTCGGACAGTTGGCCGAGGGCCAGGAACATGGCGATCAGCGTGCCGGCCAACATCGACAGCACCGCGATTTCCAGAGTGATCCGCGCGCCGTCGAGCATTTCCGGCAACGCCTGGAAGGCGGCGCGCCAATGGAAGGTGTAGTCGAACATCAAAGGAGTTCCTTGGTTTCAACTGATGGAGTCGCGCACAGTTCCCGTGGCAGCCGGCGCTGTGCCCGCTGCCACGGAGCGCAGGTTTAGCGATACACGCCACTGGCCGTCAGCTGTGGCGCGGTGCCGCCGACCCATTGCGCGAACAACTCCTGATACCGTCCGGAGCGCACCTGGTGGTTGACGAACAGATTCAGGTAGTTGATCAGGCCGAACTCATTGCGCTTGGCGCCCAGCGACACATAGTCGATGTCATACGGTGCGGTACCGGCGACACTGAGGTTTTTGTACTTGCCGGACTTGATCAGCGACGAGGCGACCGTCGAGGTCACAGTCGTCGCGTCGATCTGTCCCTGGCTCAGGGCAAGCACCGCGTCGGCCAGCGACTGGTAGGCATGGAAAGCGCCTTTGGCGTTGGCCCACTTCTTCACGTCGTTTTCCAGTGCGATGGCTTCGAACGTGCCGGCCGGGCCGCCCACCGAGTGGCCCTTGAGGTCATCGTAGGATTTGATCCCGGCGTCGCTGCGGGTCAGCACCACCATCTGGAAGGCGAAGTAGGGAATGGTCATGCCCACGGTCTTGGCCCGTTCCAGGGTGTCGGAGGTGGAGGCGACGATCACGTCAGCGCGGCCGGAAACCAGTGCCGGAATTCGGTCCGGGAACGGGGTCTCGACAATCTCGGCTTTGACCCCGAGGGTTTTTGCCAGGTCATTGCAGTAGTCGACATCGAAGCCGGCCGGGGTGTTCTTCTCATCGCGAAAGCCCATCGGCGGGAAGTCCAGGGTCACCGCGCAACGCAAGTTGCCGGACTCGATGATGTCGTCGAGTTTGTCGGCCTGAGCCTGGGCGATGAACGCGCTGCTCAGCAGGGCGGTAATGAAGACGGCGGATGCAGGATTTTTCATAAGGGGCCTCGTTGTCGGATGGTGTCGAGCGTTGGGCAGTTCTTATTCAATGTGTATTTGGAATTTCGTATACGATATTTGATATGCACTGGGTGTGCCAAAAAACCGCAAGCCACATCGGGTTAAACCTTCGGCGGCCTGCAAGGCGCGAAACAGACGCCAGCCGCCAGCGACGCAGATTCCGGCCAGGGACATACGCGGCAAAGACGAACGCCTCGAAGACGGGGGTCTGTCACAAAAGGGAGCAGGGTTTGGCGGGGTGCGCAGTAACGGGTAACAGTCAGCGATGGTTATCGCGGTACTGCGAAGGGGACACGCCGGTGAGCGCCTTGAACTGGCGGCTGAAGGCGCTGTGGTCGGTGTAGCCGCAACGCAGGGCGATCTCGGTGATCGGCAGTTCGCCTGACAGCAGTTGCGTGGCCGCGCCCAGGCGTGCCTTGTGAATCATCTGCCGGGGTGTCAGCTGGAAGATCCGTTTGCACAGGCGTTCCAGTTGCGCCACGGAAAACCCGCTGAGGGCCGTTAGCTCACCTAGGGCGATGTGTTGCGCGTAATGCTCGCGGATATGCCCGTCGACTGCCGCGAGTTTTTCGTAAGCCGGATGACTGGACTGGGGCGCGAGCAGATCGTAGGAAATCCCCGCCATGCCGATGATACTGCCCTGAGCATCGCGCAGCGCCAGTTTGTGAGTCAGGCACCAGCCAGGTTCGCGTCCGGGATAAAGGTGCAATTCCAGCTGATCGCTCAACGGGTTGCCATCACTCAGTACCCGCCGGTCCTGCTCGGTGTAATGCGGGCCGAAGTGCGAGGGAAATACCTGCTCAGCCGTCTTGCCGAGGAGTGTGTTGGGGGCTTTGGCACCACAGCGCTGGGCCAGTGTCTGATTGATCAGCACGTAGCGGGCGGCGGTGTCCTTGATGAAGAACACCACGCCGGGCATGGCATCGAGCAGCGGAGTGATCAATTGCAAACTGCCCAATAGCTCGGGCAGATCGCGGGGACAGGGCAGTGGCAGGGGGAACGTCATCAGGTGGCGGCCCGCAGGGATGAGGGCCTTACTCTACGGTGACGGACGCGCCATTGGGAAGCTCGGCCAGTTGCAACAACGTGTCGATGCGCGTTGGGGAAAACGGCGGACGTGGTGCCGGTTGTGGCCAGTCGAACAGGTAGCGGGTCGCCGCACCGCAGATCCGTCCCTGGCAAGCACCCATGCCGCAGCGGGTGTGCAGTTTGGCCTGGTTCCAGCCGGTGCAGGCCTTGAGCGCCGACAGCGCCACGTCTTCACAACGGCAGATCAGCGTGTCGAGTGTTGCCAGCTGTTTGAGTTCATCACGCAAGGCAAAGCTGCGCCGCAACTGATCGGCGAAACCTTGCCAGCGTTGCCGTTGCGGCCAGAGGGCGCGGGCTTGCTGTACTTCACCGATGGCCATCAATCCGGCGATGGCACCTTCGACCAGCGCCAGCTCACTGCCACCGAAACCTGTGCATTCGCCCGCCGCATAGTGCCCGTTCAGGCTACTGAGTTGGTTGGTATCGACGGCGATCGCGTCGTCCTTCAGTTCGCAGCCCAACGCTTGGGCTAGTTGGGTGTTGGGGATCAGGCCGAAGCCGCAGGCCAGCCGCTCACAGGGGATGTCGACGATCCGGCCTTGGCGGTTCAGGCGAACGCCTTTCAAGTGGCTGTCGCCATAGGCTTCGAGGACATGACTGTCGCAGCGGTAATGCCGATCGAACAGTTGAATCGCTTGCAGGCATTTAGTCGGCCATTTGGGCAGTTGCAGGGCAAACCCGGCGACGGCACGTAGTGGCGCTTGTTCGGCAATCTGCAAAACCTGAGCGCCAGCCTTTTTTGCGGTGGCGGCGCTGGCCAGCAGCAGCGGTCCACTGCCGGCAATCACCAGTCGCTCGCCGGCCACCGGCATGCCGCCCTTGATCAACGCTTGCAACCCGCCAGCGCCAGTGACGCCAGGCAACGTCCAGCCGGGAAATGGCAGCAACAGTTCACGGGCGCCAGTGCACAGAATCAGTTGCTCGTACTCGATGATCCAGCCGTGCTCTGGGTCTTCCAGCAACAGTTTTTTGGGGCCGGCCAAGGCGACCACGCGTGTCGAATTGAACACCTGCACGTTACTTGCCGCTGCCAGTTTCTGGCGATGAGCCTGAGCATTGGCCGGCAAGTGCGCATTAATGCCATCACGCCAGATTTGCCCGCCGGGTGTCGGGTTGTCATCGATGATGGCGATGCGCGCGCAGCTTGGTGCGGCGGCCAACGCTGCCGCCATGCCTGCCGGTCCCGCGCCGATAATCAGCAGCTCGACGTTCATGGCCGGGTCTCCACGCGCATGCCTGTGCGGCAGGTGGTCTGGCAGGCGAGGCGGCGCTGACCGTCGATGTTCACCCGACACTCCTGGCAAACCCCCATCCCGCAAAAAGGTGCCCGGCGCTGGCCGCTGACCGAGGTTCGGTTGCAGCCGTCGCCTGCCAGATAGAGCAGCGCCGCAACTGTTGTACCGGCGTCGACCGCTACCGTGCGGCCGTCGAGACTCACTTCAATCATGCGCGTAACCCTTGTGCGGTGGTCAGGAAACGTCCCGGCAGGTAAGGCGTCGGGTCGATGGCCGGAGTGGTGTTACACAACTGCGCGGCCAACAGCTGTGCGCTGCCGGGTGCGGTGGTCACGCCCAATCCTTCATGCCCGGCCGCCAGCCACAAACCCGCTTGCTGTGGGTGTTCACCGAGCAGCGGCAAGCCATCGGTTGTGGCGGCGCGCAGGCCGGTCCAGCTGCGGATAGCGTTCATCCCCGCCAGTTCCGGCAAATAGTCGATCGCCCGACGCAGCATGCGCGCCAACACCGCCGGTTCGACGCTCAAGTCGGTGGTGTCGAACTGACGCGATGAGCCGAGAAAGATTTGCCCGGTCGGACGTGGCTGGGCATTGAAGGCCACCGAGGTGCCTTCGCTGGCGTGAGCACTGGTGACATAGCCCAGCTCGACCAACTGGTGATGGATCTTGCCGGGGTAACGGTCGGTGATCAGCAGGTGGCCTTTCTTCGGGCGGATCGGCAGGTCGGGGCACAGCTCGGTGGCGTGAATACCGTTGGCCAATACCACCGCTTCGGCACGCAACTGCTCGCCGCTGCTCAAGCGCAACTGGTTGCCGTCGACCTGCGTAACTTCCACCGTGCGCCGAATGATCCGCCCGGCGTTTTGGTTGAGCAGCCAGTGAGCCGCATTCGGCGCATAGAGAATGCCGTCACCGCTGACCTTCAGCGCGCCACTCAGGCCGGGACGGAGCATTGGTTCGGCTTCGTAGAGCGCGCGCGGGTCGAGCATTTCGCAGTCGATGCCGCGAGCCTTGAGCGTCTGACGTTTGTGCTCGGCGCCGGCCATTTCCTCGTCATTGGCGGCCAGCCACAGCGTGCCGCAATTGCGGTAGGCGCAATCGGGGTCCAGGCGTGGCGCCCATTGCCGCCAGAGTTCGATGGAGTATTGGCTCAGCGCCAGTTCCGCCGGGTTGTCATCCATCGCCACCAGGTGACCCATACCGACTGCCGTGGCGCCGCCGCGCTGGCTGTCGAGCACCAGCACGTCGAGCCCGCGTTGCGCCAGCTCGAAGGCACAGGCACTGCCGACAATGCCGGCGCCGATGACGATAACGTCGGCATTCATGAACCGATGCCCCACACGAACGGGTCGTCTTCCTCCAGCAACAAGTGGCTCTCGCCACTCATGTGGGCGCGACCGCGAATAGTCGGAATGATGCGTTGTTCGTCGAGCCGTTCGTAGCTGGCTTCGAACTGGCTGCCGATCACACTGGCCTGGCGCCAGACTTCACCGGGCTGCAATTTGCCGTCGGCTGCCAGGCACGCCAGCTTGGCGCTGGTGCCAGTGCCGCAAGGCGAGCGGTCGTAGGCTTTACCGGGGCAGAGGACAAAGTTGCGGCTGTCGGCCACCGGGTCGTCGGCAAACAGCTCGATGTGATCGATTTCGCCGCCGTCCTCACCACGAATACCCTGGTTCTCCAGCGCTTCGCGGACCGCCCAGGTGTAAGCGGTCAAGGCTTCGAGGTTGTCGCTGGCGATGCGTTGGCCGTGTTCGGCGATCAGGAAAAACCAGTTGCCGCCCCAGGCGATGTCACCGCTGACGGTGCCGTAACCCGGCAGTGTCAGTTGCACGGCCTTGCGGTAGCGATAAGCGGGGACGTTGCGCACGCTGACCGAGCGATCCTCATGCAACGTCGCCTCGACCGTGCCGACCGGGGTTTCGATCCGGTGCATGCCGGGCTCGATGCGTTTGAGATACGCCAGCGAGGCCACCAGGCCAATCGTGCCGTGACCGCACATGCCGAGGTAGCCGCTGTTGTTGAAGAAAATCACCCCGGCACAGGCGCCGGGATCCTGTGGCTCGCAGAGCAGGGCGCCGACCAGCACGTCGTTGCCGCGCGGCTCAAGCACCGTGGAGGTGCGCCAGTGGTCGTGCTCTTCGGCCAGGCGGCGCTTGCGTTCGGCCATGGTGCCGCTGCCCAGTTCCGGGAAACCGGCAATGACCAGGCGTGTCGGTTCACCGCCAGTGTGAGAGTCGAGGACGTGGATACGTTTCATGAAGGGCGCCACCTTGCACAGGAAATGTCTGTGCAAGACTGGCGTTTGAGGCGCGGGATGGCTTGAGGGTTTTAACCGTTACCGATGACGAAATCGGCACACCCGATCAGATTCGCGCGGGGGCATTGGGCAGGTGTTCATAGAGCGTGCGGCACACGCCAATGATGTGTTGCTCGATCAGTTCGGCGGCTTTGTCGGCGTCACCGGCCCGGCACGCGGCGATAATGTCGCGGTGCTCGTGGTCCGCACGGTCCTTGCCTTCGGAAAAACTCATCTGCATGCGCAGGTAGCGTTCGACCTTGTCGTGAATCGAGCGAATCAGGTTGAGCAGGAACGGCCGTTGCGCCGGCTCGTAGAGACAGGCGTGCAGCGCCCAGTTCAATTCGGCCCAGCGCCCGATGTTGTTTTCGTCGAGGAACTCGGCGCAGATACTTTCGGCACGGGCGAACGTGGCTTCAGTCATGTTCGGCACGGCCAGGCGAATCGCCTGGACCTCCAGCAGCACCCGGACTTCAAAGATCTGCGCCAGTTCGGGCTCGGAAATCTTCGTCACCACCGCGCCCTTGTTGCGCTGAAACTGCACCAGGCCTTCCGCCTCAAGGCGTTTGAGCGCCTCGCGCACGGGAATCTTGCTGACGTTGAACAAGCGGGCGATGTCGTCCTGACGGATCGGTTCGTCTTCGGCAAAGTGACCGCCGATGATGGCCTCGCGCAGATGCTTGACGATGACTTCCGAAGCTGAAGGCACAATCCCCAGATTGGGGGCATTGAAGCTGGGTAGAGGCACGTGAATGAATCCCGGCAGGCGTGATGGCGAATATTGTATACGAGCGCGTCGGCGCACCAAGCGCTTTTCCGTCAGGCGTATTGTCCCGGCGCACGCATTGAGTGCTGGTCGTTGAGGCTTGGGGCGGGGCAGGGGTAAACTGCCCGCCCCGTGAGATGTCTGCGAGCTGGAGTCGGCAATGCGTAAAGATAAGAAACAGGTGATTGGTGACGAGATCGGCGATGCGCAGATCAAATTGTTCCTCGATTTTGAACCGGTCGACGCAACTTCACCGTCCCTGCACAAACTGATCAAGGCCTACCGTGGCCTGCGTATCGACGATTTCGAGCGTTTCCTGGCGTTCTTCGTCGAGGCCGGTTACGACCTGGATGGCAAGGACGAGCACGGCAAGGACTTCGTTGCCCTGATCCAGGATCAGCGTAATGCCGCCGACTACATCGAGTTGATCCAGAAAGCTCGCGGCTAAGATCTTTGAAAAGCCATAAAAAAACGCCCCGCTCTCAACGAGAACGGGGCGTTTTTTTTATGCGGGGGCCTCAAGCGAAGCTTGGGGTCTCGCTGCTTTCTTCAACCAGTTCCAGCGCGACGTTGTTTTGCGCGTTGATCTTGCGATACAGCGCAGCGTCGGTTTCCAGGACTTTTTCCCGGGCCGGGAAGATTTCGGCCAGCTTGGCTGCCCACTCACCCTTGGCTTTGTTCGGGAAACATTTTTCGATCAGCTCAAGCATGATCGACACGGTGACCGACGCGCCAGGCGAGGCACCGAGCAGCGCGGCAAGCGATCCGTCCTTGGCCGCAACCAGTTCGGTACCGAACTGCAGGATGCCGCCTTTTTTCGGGTCTTTCTTGATGATCTGCACGCGCTGGCCAGCGACTTCCAGACGCCAGTCTTCGGCCTTGGCCTGAGGGTAGAAGCGGCGCAGCGATTCCAGGCGTTGTTCCATCGATTGCATCACTTCGCTGACCAGGTACTTGGTCAGGTCCATGTTGTTTTTCGCCACGGCCAGCATCGGGCCGATGTTGCCGGCGCGAACCGACATCGGCAGGTCCATGAACGAACCGTGCTTGAGGAACTTGGTGGTGAAGCCGGCGTAAGGTCCGAACAGCAGGGACTTCTGGCCGTCGACGACGCGGGTGTCCAGGTGTGGCACCGACATCGGTGGCGAACCCACCGCTGCCTGGCTGTAGACCTTGGCCTGGTGGTGTTTGACCACTTCCGGGTTGTCGCAACGAAGCCATTGGCCGCTGATCGGGAAACCGCCGAAACCTTTGCTTTCTTCGATGCCCGAAGCCTGCAACAACGGCAAGGCCGCACCGCCGGCACCGAGGAACACGAACTTGGCATCGACTTCGCGGGTGTTGCCGCTGTTGACGTCCTTGATGCTGACGGTCCAGCCGTTGCCGTTACGCTTGAGACCGGTCACGCGCTTGCAGTACTTGACCTGGGCATCGGGTGCGCTGGTCAGGTGCTTGAGCAGTTGATTGGTCAGGGCGCCGAAGTTGACGTCGGTGCCGTTTATCACGCGGGTCGCGGCGATGACTTCGTCGGCTGGACGACCAGGCATCATCAATGGCATCCATTCGGCCATTTTTGCCTTGTCTTCGGTGTACTCCATCTCGGCGAAGGCGTGGTGCTTGCTCAGCACCTTGAAACGTTCCTTGAGGAATGAAACGCCTGCTTCACCTTGCACGAAGCTCAGGTGCGGGACCGGGCTGATGAAGGATTTCGACGAGCCGAAGGTGCCTTTTCGGGTCAGGTAGGACCAGAACTGCTTCGACACCTCGAACTGGGTGTTGATGTGCACGGCTTTCTTGATGTCGACGCTGCCGTCAGCGGCCTGTGGCGTGTAGTTCAGCTCACATAGCCCGGCGTGACCGGTACCGGCGTTGTTCCACGGGTTGGAACTCTCCGCGGCACCGGAATCCATCAGCTCGACGACTTCCAGCTTGATCGCGGGGTCGAGCTCTTTGAGCAATACAGCAAGGGTGGCACTCATGATGCCGGCCCCAACCAGTACTACGTCGACTGCTTCGTTATGCGCCATTTAACGCGTCTCCAAAATCTGCAGCACCAAATTGTCGGCATAGCTGCCAGGCGTGACGGGGCATGCTCTGTAGAGCCCCGGGTCACCCATGGCCAGGATCGCCATGTCCGAATCTTCGCAATTTTTTGCAACTTCGACAGACGCTACCTACCGGGCTCAGGGTTCCTATGAACTCACTTCAGCGCGCGGGAGGCAATTCGACTTATGGTCGATACGTCCGTTTGTGCAACCAAATCCGTAGTGGACAGGCTTCAGGCTCCAGTTCTTGAGGAGTACTCGGTCCTGTGTCGTTGGGCTGTTGTAGACGCTAATGGTGCATGTTCAGACGCAAAACTATTCATTTGCTCGCCACACTCTTGTGAAGTTGTGAAAACCCGTTTTTTTCACGCTCTTTTGAAGACGTGAACCTCAAAAAAGGGCTGTCCCAGCCTGGCACCGTGCCCGGATGGATTGCCGCCATGGGATACAGGGCAGGCAAAACGGGCAAACAGCTCAGTGACCGAGCGTAACGACAGCTCTGGCAGATTCGCGAAAAGTGGTGGTTTGCAGGATAAACAGCAAGCTCGCCAGCTTCACTCGATCTGTGTGGGCGGCTCTCTGTGGGCGGTGCGGGGTGTCAATACAAACGCATTGACGATGCTGCGAGGCCCGATCAGGAGACGTCCTTATAATCGGGGGGAGATTGTAGCGAAGAAACGCAGGGAAATGGTCGTGTTTAATGACTTTTATTAGCCGTTCGGTCAGGTGGACTAAACAGCACGCAACGGTGCAGGAGCAATGAGCGGGCTCAGACGGGCGCTGGCCGGCAGTGGCTGGTGCAACCAGTTGAGACGAATTTCTTCGATTTCCACCCAACCATCGCCCTTTGGCGGCACTTGGCAGTGCTTGAATGCCAGGCAGCATTGATTGCTGTCGAGCTGGGCAAAGTAGCGATATTTGCGGCGTGGAGCAAACAGCGACCAAAGAAATTGCATGGCAATGCACTCGAGGTGAGACGGCCTTGAAGTTAGCAGTGTGGCATGACACTGGCGTTACGGAGCACCCGATACACGTGACATTGCATATCTCTTCAGCAAGTGTTCAGGGTTGCTGGTTCGAAGAGTATGCCGACCGCTATACTGCGGGACTGTCTGTATTTGTATCTGGAGATTAGCGCATGTTGCAACGCCTGTTGTTCGGTTTGATCACTGTGACCAGCTTGACCCTGGTTGGCTGCGCCAACAGCCCGCAACAACTAGCCCCGGAGCCGAAACTGACGACTCAGTTGGCGCCGATCGGGCATGGTCAGCCAGTGGTGGTGAGGGTGGTCGACGGCCGTCCGTCGCCAACCTTGGGCACTCGTGGTGGCCTGTACCCTGAAACCAGCGCAATCACGGTGCAAGGTGCGCAAATCCTGCCGAAGTTGCAGGCCCAGGCCGAAGCGGCTGTGCGTTTGCTGGGTTTCACGCCAACGCCTAACGCTTACAACGCGCCGCAGTTGACGGTGACGCTGGCGGAGCTGACGTATCAGTCACCCAAAGAAGGCATGTATGTAACTGAGGCGACTATTGGCGCGGCTTTCCGCTCTGATGTGCAGAATGCCAACCATCGTTACAGCGGCCGTTATGCGGCGTCGCTGAATCAGCGTTTTGGTATGGCGCCGAATCAGGAAACCAACACCAAGCTGGTGAGCGATGTGTTGAGCGATGCGTTGACCCGGTTGTTCAAGGATCCGACGGTGGGTCAGATGCTCGCCCAATAACAGTTGGTTGTCTTCAAGAAACCCGGTACCAGCGATGGCACCGGGTTTTTTGTGCCTGCTGGTTTTTGGGGACTTTCTGTGGGAGCGAGCCTGCTCGCGAAGGCGCCCCGACAGCCGACCAATCTCCCGCAGACGTACACCAATCAAAATGTGGAAGCTGGCTTGCCTGCAATGGCGGCCTGACAGCCGACCAACCTCTTGCAGATGTACACAGTTCAACTGTGGGAGCTGGCTTGCCTGCGATGGCGGCCTGACAGCCGACCAGTCTCTTGCGGATGTACCCCAATCAAAAGTGTGGGAGCCGGGCTTGCCTGCGATGGCGGCCTGACAGCCGACCGATCTCTTGCGGATGTACCCCAATCAAACCTGTGGGAGCTGGCTTGCCTGCGATGGCGGCCTGACAGCCGACCAGTCTCTTGCGGATGTACCCCAATCAAAAGTGTGGGAGCTGGCTTGCCTGCGATGGCGGCCTGACAGCCGACCAATCTCCCGTTGGTGTACATATCCATTTCTGCGGTAACGGCCACTTATGGTTCCGCTCTTACAGCGTGTCACTTTGGCAAACGCCCCAAAGTAACCAAAGGTCTCGCCCCAAGCGTACGGCACCTCGCCTAGGCTCGGCGTTCCCTCACTCCGGTGTCCATCAGGGGGCATCGCCTACGGTCTGCTGCGCGACGACCTCCTCTCGATGTGTC
>NZ_JBFTMN010000022.1:0-72788 GCF_056397005.1 Pseudomonas sp. 05N431 | reverse complement strand
GTCTGCCAGACCGCCCGCGTCACCGGCCCGGCCGGCGAAGAGATCTACTGCGATGAATATGGTCGCGTCAAAGTCGAGTTTCACTGGGACCGGGCCGAACGCGACAGCGAAAAAAGCAGTTGCTGGCTGCGGGTTTCCTCCAGCTGGGCGGGGGATCATTTTGGCGCGGTGACCATTCCGCGTATCGGCATGGAAGTCCTCGTCACTTACCTCGAAGGCAATCCCGATCATCCGCTGATCACCGGTTGCCTGAGCAACAAAGTCACACCTGCACCCTATCCCTTGCCCGAGAACAAAACCAAAACCGTACTGCGCAGTCGCAGCTCCCCCAGCACGGGGGGGTACAACGAACTGTCGATCGAAGACCGCGCCGGGCAGGAGCTGATCTACCTGCGGGCCCAGCGGGATCTGGAGCAGAAGGTCGAACATGACAGCCGGCTGGAAGTGGGTAACGAGCGCCGGGAAACCATCAAGGGCGACAGCATCACGGTGCTGGGGGCTGAAGAACATCGCACGGTCGCGGCGGATCGCAAGGTCCAGCTCAAGGCTAACGACTACTTGCAGGTAGCCAGCAGCAGCCATACACGGATCGGCAAAACCCTGGTGATCGAGGCCGGCGAGCAGATGCACATCAAGGCCGGTACGCACCTTGTGATAGAGGCGGGTGAGAGCCTTTCGGTGAAGGTCGGCGGTCAGCACATCGTGATCAACGCCGACGGTATTTTCAGCAGTCGCGCGATAGAGGTCGGCGGTTCTCCCGTGCCGGGCATGGCTGCACATGCATTACTGCCGGGGGTAGCGGCGGGTTTGCTGGCATCCGTCGCGCCTGAGGACGAAGCGTCAGGCGAACTGGAGGAAGAGGAGGAAGAAGTCGAGCTGGAGGGGATTACCTTGCGGATCGGTGTGTTCTTCGATGGCACCGGCAACAACCGGTCCAACAGTGAAACGGTTGCCGGGTGCTATGCGCGGGATGTGGGTTTGGAGGCGCTGGCGGAGGACATTCGGCAGTTTTGTCAGGCTCATGGCTATGACGGCGAAGGGGGAGCGCCGGATAACAGTTATGGGAATGACAGCAGTAATGTGGCGAAGCTGTATGACCTGTACAGGGATGACCGCGAACGCCAGCTCTCAGAGGATGAAACTAAAGCATCAATCCGCGTTTACCCGGAAGGCATCGGTACTAGTAGTGGTGAGCAGGATTCAACTTTTTCACAGATGACCGGTTTGGGCGCGCAGGGTGTATTGGCGCGAGTTGAGGAGAGCCCAGCACGAATTCTCGAAAGGATTGAGCGGTTTAAGCTATCAAATCCTGAACGAAAAATTGAGCGCATCGAATTCGATATCTTCGGTTTCAGCCGAGGCGCCGCTGCCGCCCGACATTTCGCCAATGAAATAGTGAAGGGGGAGCAGAACCCATTGGCCACGCTACTGCCAGCCGAGTCATCACTGTTCATCGAGGATTTTGCCTGGCGCGCCAACATCGATGTGTCCATCAATTTTATCGGTATCTTCGACACCGTTGCCGCCGTCGCGAGCGTTTCCATTGGCGGCATCAGTGTCCACGACGCCAACAATCCCGGCGTCAACCTGTACCTGGCGCCGGACCTGGCCAAAAAAGTCGTGCACCTGGTGGCACGGGACGAGCGTCGCCACAACTTCTCGCTCAACAGTGCCGGTGCTGCCGATATCGTGTTGCCGGGTGTTCACTCTGACCTTGGCGGCGGTTATCGAGATTCCCGAATCGGCTCGAACCACCATGCTCAAGGGTGAAAGGGCTTATTGCGGTGCCGTCGGCAAATGGAAAACGGATTACCGAAAGCTGCTGATTGTTGGCCTGGCACCGGGCGGTATCGCCAAAGTGTATTTGGGTGGCCCGTGTCTGAAGTCAACCGAGGTCACCCGCGTACAAGGCACTATCAATCCTGAAGGTCCCTACAGGGGCACGTCCAACGGAAAACATCGACCCCTTTCAGAAGAGTCTAAAGCCTACATCGACCAGTTCGGTATTCCCTATAGCTCCTGGTAATCCATGAACAATCACGAGAAACCACGACCACTGGTACATCCCAATGTTTAAGAACTCACCCGCAGTTAAAGCGAGTGTTGCAATGTTATTGGTGTTGCTCTTGGGGGGATGCACCACGGGTATTGGCCGGTCACTGCCTTATGACGCCTGGACGCTGGATTTTTTTGGGCCGCCCTATATGGAAGCCTGGATTGAAACGGCGGATGTCGTGGATATCAATGGACGCGTGTTCCGCGGTGCAGGCAGCGGAGGAGTGACCACAGGCTATCCGAGGACATTCAGCAAAGGCATACCTGCAAAATTTAACGGGAAGCCAAAAGGATGGGCTGAGCATCCGGGCGGGAGTGGCCGGTATGTAAGAGGCGCTGATCTCCCCCGGTTGGTCTACGTACGCTGGCAGTCGCTGGCCGAGCCGCAGACCTATGAAGCGTACATCGAAATCCCCGAATCGGCTCGAACCGCCATGCTCAAGGGCGAAAGGGCTTTTTGTGGTGCAGATGGTAAATGGATAACGGACTACCGAAAGCTGCTGATTGTAGGCCTGGCACCTGGCGGTATCGCCAAAGTGTATTTGGGTGGCCCTTGCCTGAAGGCAACCGAGGTCACCCGCGTAGTAGGCACGATCAACCCCGAAGGCCCTTACAGGGGCAAGACAAATGGTGAGTATTACTTTCTGTCAGATGAATCCAAAGCCTACATCAACCAGTTCGGTATTCCCTATGGCTCCTGGTAACCAAGGGGGCGCGTAAAGGGAGGGTATTACTCGTAAGGGCACTTGAAGTAGCGGCTGCTGAGTGGGCGTGCCATGAGGTGCTCAAGTCCATGCAATCACGCATTGCAGGCAGCCAATCACTCGCAAATGTTTAGCCAATCCGCAACCAAAGTTCTTCAAGTCTGGATTTAACGGCATATCGCTGCGTGTGACGCTGCTCAGCCTCTGTGTTCTGCGGTGTTCTCTATGGACGGTTGCTCAGTCGACACTCACCCCGAGGCTTCGCCTGGCGCTTATGCGTCATGCCCTCAGCATCGGCGTCGATTCACGTCCGCCGCCCTGAACCTGTCTGCACTGCCTTCTGAACTGGCCTTTTGGGCGCTGTGGCACTGCCGCCATGCGCGCCCGCCGGATGCCTGTATTTCCCGTTAAGTCTTCTCAACGGTCCTTGCCTCATGTGCAGGGATCCAACTGGCGGCGCCTGTGCGTTTGCCTGACGCGGAAATACGAGAGTTCCCATGAGTACGACCCCCTTTGCCTCGACACAAGAAGCCCTGACCTTCCTTGAGCTCAACCCGGATATCGAGATGTTCGAGTTGTTCATCCTCGACAACAACGGTGTACCACGCGGCAAATTGCTCCATCGCGATGAGTTGCTGGCGGTCTATGAAAGCGGCCGGCCACTGCCGAGCACCATTCTCGGGCTGACGATCAATGGTGAAGACGTGGAAAATTCCGGGCTGGTCTGGGAGGTTGGCGATATCGATTGCCGGGCCTATCCGGTGAGTGGCAGTTTGCAGCGTATGCCGTGGCGGCAGATTCCGACGGCGGCGGTGCAAGTCAGCATGCACCCGCAGGAGGGCCTGCCAGCGACCGTGGCCGATCCGCGGCATTTGCTGGCCAAGGTCATCGACGGGCTCAAGGCCGATGGTTATTACCCGGTGATGGCGGCAGAGCTGGAGTTTTACCTGCTCGACCAGCAACGTGACAGCAACGGTCGCCCGCAGCCCGCGCGGGATGTCGATGGCGGCCGGCCACGGACAACCCAGGTCTACGGCTTGCGTGAACTGGAACAGATCGAACCGTTTCTCGCTGATCTCTATGCGGCCTGCAAACTCCAGGGCATCCCGGCGCGCACGGCGATTTCCGAGTACGCCCCAGGTCAGGTGGAAATCACCCTCGAACACCGCCGCGATGCGTTGCAAGCGATGGACGAAGCGGTGCGTTACAAGCGTCTGGTCAAAGGCGTGGCGCACCGGCACGGGATGCTCGCGTGTTTTATGGCCAAACCCTTTGATGACCTGGCGGGCACCGGCATGCACCTGCACGTCAGCCTGGCGGACAAGCACGGCAACAACCTGTTTGCCAGTGAGGCGCCGGACGGCACGCCACTGCTCAAGCACGCGGTGGGCGGCATGCTCGGCACCTTGCTCGATGCATTGCTGATGTTTTGCCCCAATGCCAATTCCTATCGGCGTTTCCAGACCAACAGCTATGCGCCGCTGGCCGCGACTTGGGGCGTGGACAACCGCACCGTCAGCCTGCGCGTGCCGGGCGGACCGGCGTTTTCCCGGCACATCGAGCACCGCATCTGTGGTGCCGACGCCAACCCGTACCTGGCGGCTGCGGCGATTCTGGCCGGTATTCATCGCGGGATTCGCGAACAGTGCGACCCCGGCGCCCCGGTCGAAGGCAATGGCTACGCGCAAGCCAGCGAGTTGCTGCCGACCGACTGGCTGACCACGCTGCGCGCGCTGGAGGGTTCGGCCTGGGCGCGCGATGCGTTCGGCGGGGAATTCCTCGGGGTTTACCTGGCCGTGAAACGCGCCGAGTACCGTACGTTCATGGGGGAGGTCGGGGAGCAGGACTGGCGCTGGTATTTGCATCAGGCGTAATGCTGAAAGCGGCAGAACTAGAGCCTGTTTCGTCATTAAACCTTTTTTTCACGCGAAGCTTGATAACCTGTCGCCCGTCAGTCGTTCCCTTTATCAAGAGTCGCCAGTTATGTCTGCGCAACCCCCCTCCTCAGTCGAGCACGAATGTGCTCGACGCTACGATCAGGAGCACGCTCGAGTCTGCCTCCAGCCGCATCCCCGTGGGCTGGTGCAGCGGTTTTTGCAGTGGCGTGGCAAGCGACTGGTGCGGCGCGCACTCAAGGTGGCCGGCGAACCGGGGCTGATTCTCGATGTGGCCTGCGGGGCAGGGGGCAACTGGCCGGTGCTGGCCGAGCACACCAACCGGGTGATTCTCGCCAGCGACCCGTCCCAGGAAATGCTCGACCACGCCCAGACCCATCATCCGGCCGAGCTGCTCAAACGGGTCAAAACCTTTCAGAGCTCGGCATTCACCATCGGTTTGCCGGAAAACGCCGTGGATTGCATTTTTTGCATGCCGTTGTTCCAGCACATCGAAAACAGTGAACATCGCCTGGCGATACTGCGTGAGTTTCACCGGGTCAGTCGCGATGCGCTGATCGTGTCGGTACAGCGAGACGGGTACTTCAAGCTGCGTGCGCGGTTCGGCGAGGATGCACAACCGCATCAACTGGCGACCAAGGCCGAACTTGAGGCAGAGTTCCGGCAAGCGGGTTTCAAGACGCTCAAATACCTGGACACTCTGCCTGGCAGCGACCTGCCGCGCGTCTACGTGCTGCATAAAGCCGACTAGCTGTCCTATTCTTCTCGAGCAGCGCGAGTTTTGCTCAAGCGCTTGCTCAGTCAGTGCGCGGAAATCGCCGGGGCCGATATATACTGCGCGCCATTCTTCAAGGGAGAGCCGTGTGGCCATCGATATTCACTGGATTCGCGACAACGATAGCCTCGGTCAGTTTTGCGCCCAATGGCAGCAGTTGCCGTTCGTCGCCCTCGACACCGAATTCATGCGGGTCGACACTTTTTACCCGATCGCCGGCCTGTTGCAGATTGGCGATGGCGAGCGCGCTTTCCTGATTGATCCGCTGACGATCGACAACTGGCAACCGCTGGCCCAATTGCTGGAAAACCCGGCCGTGGTCAAAGTGCTGCACGCCTGCAGCGAAGACCTCGAAGTCCTGTTGCGCTTGACCGGCAGCCTGCCGGCGCCATTGTTCGACACGCAACTGGCGGCTGCCTACCTGAACCTGGGCTTCTCCATGGGCTACTCGCGTCTGGTGTCGGAAGTACTCGGCATCGACCTGCCCAAGGGTGAGACCCGTTCCGACTGGCTGCAACGTCCGCTCTCGGAAACCCAGATCAGCTACGCCGCCGAAGATGCCGTGCATCTGGCAGAGGTTTTCGTGCGTCTGCGGCCAAAGTTGTCGGACGACAAGTACGCCTGGGTCCTGGAAGATGGCGCCGAACTGGTCGCCAACCTGCGCCGCGAAGTCGACCCTTACGAGGTGTATCGCGAGGCCAAGCTGGCCTGGAAACTCTCCCGCGCGCAACTCGCCGTGCTGCGCGAACTCTGCGCCTGGCGCGAGCGCGAAGCCCGTGCCCGAGACCTGCCGCGTAACCGCATCGTGCGCGAGCATTCGTTGTGGCCGCTGGCACGCACCCAGCCGGACAATCTCGGGGCACTGGCGAAAATCGAAGACATGCACCCGCGCACCGTGCGTCAGGACGGTGAGTTCCTGCTGGGCTTGATCAAGCAGGCGGGCAGTGTCCCGCCGGACCAGTGGCCGCCAGCGGTGCCGGAGCCCTTGCCGGTGGAAGCCGCGGCACTGGTCAAGCGTCTGCGAGCGCTCGGTCAGGCCGAAGCTGAACGCTTGAACATTGCCCCGGAACTGATGCTGCGCAAGAAAACCCTCGAAGCCTTGCTCAAGAGCGGCTTCCCCGAGGGCCCTTACCAATTGCCTGATTCGCTGCGTGGCTGGCGCCGCGAATTGATGGGCCAGGCCCTGCTCGACTGCCTGGCCACTGCCGGAGAACAGCCTTGAAACGTATTTGCTCTATCTACCGAAGCCTGAAGAAAAACGAGATGTACCTCTACGTGCTCAAAAGCGATGCACTGGAGCGCGTCCCGGAAAACCTGCTGCTGGCGTTCGGCAAACCGCATCACGCCTTCGACCTGGTGTTGACCCCCGAGCGCAAGCTCTCGCGCGAAGACATCACAGTGGTCCTGGAAAACCTCGACAAGCAGGGCTATCACCTGCAAATGCCACCGGCCGAAGACGAGTACATCGAGCACTTGCCGGAAGAGCTGCTACGACGCAATGATCCGGTTTGACGGATATCTGTAGGGGCTCTGTCCAGAGCCTCTGGAAACAATGGAATTGATTATTTTGGCGAGGGCCGCGAGCGAGGGAGAAACACTCCTTCGGCGGTCTTGTGCACTGCTTTTGAAGGTTTGAACCATGCGCGTTCTGATTGCCGAACACGACCACGCTGTATATGCCCAACTGTTGCGTCAGGCCGCGCCTGAACTGCAAGTACTGACCAGCGGCGACTCCGCTGAATTGGCCAGCCTGGCCGCCGACTGCCCGGTCTGGCTCGGCCAGCCGGACCTGTTGGCGACGCTGTTGCGTCAAGGTCATGAGCCTCAGTGGCTGCAATCGACCTGGGCCGGCATTACACCGTTGCTCGCCGACGGCTTGCCACGCCACTACCGGCTGACTCGAGCGGTCGGGATTTTCGGTCAGATGATGGCTGAATACGTGCTGACCTACATGCTTGGCCATGAGCGCGAAGTGCTGGCGCGACTGGTCAGCCAGGTCGAGCGCAAGTGGGACAACCGTCTGGGCCAGAGCCTGGCGGGGCGCAAGGTGCTGATCGTCGGTACCGGCGATATCGGTCAGAGCGTGGCGCAGTTCCTGGTGCCTTTTGGCGTCAAGCTATACGGGATCGCCAGTTCGCCGCGCGAGCAGGCGCCGTTCATTGAGGTCGCGGGGCTGGAGGATCTGGGGCGCCTGGTCGGTGAAGTCGATTACGTGGTCAACCTGTTGCCGAATACGCCGAACACTCACGATCTGTACAACGCTGCGTTGTTCAAGCAGTTCAAGTCGACCGGTTTGTTCATCAACGTCGGGCGTGGCGTGGCGGTAGTCGATGCGGATCTGGTGGAGGCTTTGAAGGAAGGGCATCTGGCTGGGGCGGTGATCGACGTCTGCCGTCAGGAACCGTTGCCGCAGCGCCATCCATTCTGGACCGCCTGGGGCTTGCTGCTGACCGGCCACAGCTCGGCACCCACCTCACCGCCGATGATGGTGCAGCTGTTTCTCGAGAATCTGCGGGCGTATCAGGCCGGTGAAGCGTTGCGCGGCGAAGTGGATTTCACACGCGGCTACTGAAACCACACGGAACAACTGTGGGAGCGAGCTTGCTCGCGATGAGGCCATCACCTTCAACATCATTGGTGACTGTAAGGCCGCTATCGCGAGCAAGCTCGCTCCCACATTAGATCTTCAGTGTGGCTTACAGGCTGAAATCACCCTCAGCCGCCAGCTCGCTCAATGGGCGACGCGGGCTTGGGACTTCCCGGGCTTGCAGGTAATCGGCGAGGGTCGCCTTGTCACCCAGCTTGCCGATCGCGACTGCCGCGTGCAGCGCGTAGCCTTCAGGAATATTCAGTTCCTTGCGGGTCAGCTCCTGATCGAAACCGGCCATGCCGTGAGTGTGCCAGCCGCTGATGGAGGCTTGCAGCGCCAAATGGCCCCAGGCGGAACCGGTGTCGAAGGTGTGCCACAGCGCGGCGGTCTCTTCGGTGGCGCCAGGTGCGGTGAAGGTGGTTTTCGAGATCACGATCACCAGGGCCGAGGCGTGTTGCGCCCAGCTGCGGTTGAACTCGTTCAGCAGACCCAGGTAACGCTCCCAGTTCGGCGTGTCGCGGCGCGCGTAGAGAAAACGCCATGGCTGCGAGTTGTAGGCCGACGGTGCCCAGCGAGCCGCTTCGAAAAAGCTCAGCAGGGTTTCTTCAGGGATACTTTCACCGGTGAAGGCGCGCGGCGACCAGCGATCAGTGAACTGTGGGTGAATGGCATATTCGGCAACGCGGGGATTAGCGCTCATGGACGAGTTTCCTGACTACGTTTATGAAGGAAAAGCTGAGTAAAAACCGACGCGCGCAGTTGAGCTGGGCAGTGAGGTTTTTCAGACCCGGGGCAATTGCCCTGAATGCAACGCGGTTGAGCGTTAATGGCACCTTGGCATGGGTCGTTGCGACTCGCAAAGCTACTTCGTGGCGTCATAACTGACAAGTCCTGTTCTACCGGCAGTCGCCAGTACTTGGCCCGCAGGGGCTGGGGCACTAGACTGGCGGCCTTTTCACCACCTGATGTTGATGCTTGAGCCATGGCCGCCAAAGTCGAACCTTTCTGGATACGCAAAACCCTCGAACAACTCGATCAAGAGGAGTGGGAGTCGTTGTGCGACGGGTGTGGCCTGTGCTGCCTGCAAAAGCTCGAGGACGAGGAAGACAACAGCGTCTACTACACGCGCATTGCCTGTAAATTGCTGGACCTGAAAACCTGCCAGTGCACCGACTACGCGAACCGTCGCGACTCGGTGCCGGACTGCATCCAGCTCACGCCGGGCAAGGCCGATCAGTTCAAGTGGCTGCCGCCGACCTGCGGTTACCGGTTGGTCAGCGAGGGCAAGGACTTGCCGCTTTGGCATCACCTGGTCTGTGGCGATCGGGATGCGGTCCACCACGAGCGCATTTCCCAGTCGGGGCGCATGCTCGCTGAAGGCAGCGTGGCTGAGGATGACTGGGAAGATCATCTGATTTTTCGGGCGGGCTAACGCAAGAGTTCCAGAAAAAAATCACGAAGGAGTGTGTATGGCTGTGGCGTTAAGGCTGCCGTTGGCGTTGTCGCTTTTACTGCTGAGTTCACCCTTGTGGGCGGCAAAAAAAGTCGATCTGGATTACCACGTACGGTTATTGCCGCAAAGCGATCAGGCTGAAGTGCGCTTGACCCTGGCACGTGGCTCGGCGTTGCACAGCCTGGATTTTGATCTGGGCGATGGCAGCCAGTACAGCGACTTCAAGGCCGATGGCCAGTGGCAGCTCACGCCGGGCAACGCGGCGCGTGGCGTCTGGCATCCGGCCGCTGACAAGGCCAGCCTGACCTACCGGGTACGCATCAGTCACACCCTCCAGAATTCCAGTTTCGATACCCGCATGACGCCGAATTGGGCGTTGATGCGTGGCGACGACCTGGTCCCGGCGGCGCGCCTGGATCAGCAGGACGGTGTCGAGCTGGTGTCGCGGCTGGAGTTCGAATTACCGGAAGGCTGGAAAAGCGTCGAGACTTCCTGGCCGCGGGTTGGCAAGAACCGCTTTCGCATCGACAACGTTGCTCGACGGCTCGACCGTCCCACGGGCTGGATGCTCGCCGGCAACCTGGGCAGTCGTCGCATACGCCTGGGCGAAACCGAAGTCACGGTCGCCTCGCCGCAAGGGCAGGGCATGCACCGGATGGACGTGTTGACGCTGCTGACCTTCGTCTGGCCGCAAGTGCAGGCGCTGTATCCGCGTCATCCCGGCAAGCTGCTGATTGTGGGGGCCGCCGACCCAATGTGGCGCGGCAGCCTGGCCGGGCACGAATCGATTTATCTGCACAGTCATTTGCCGTTGGTCAGCGAAAGCGGCAGCAGCCCGTTGCTCCGTGAGTTGGCCCAGGTATTGGGGCGAATCAAGGACAGTGATCGCAGTGACTGGATCAACGAAGGCTTTGCCGAGTACTACGCGATTGAACTGCTGCGCCGTGCCGGCGGCATGAGCGATGATCGTTATCAGGTGCTGGAAGATAAAATGGCCAAGGCCAGCCATCATGTCAGCACCTTGCGCGGCGATCAGCTCAGCGCGGCACAGCTCGCCAAAGCGGTGTTGCTGCTACAGGAACTGGACCGCGAAATTCGTCTGAAAACCCGTAACAAGCGTTCGTTGGACGACATGTTGCGCGGCGCCATGGACCTTGGACGGGTGAGCACCAAGGAGTTTGTGGTGCTGGCCGGGAGCATTATCGGCGAGCCGTCGAAAGTGCTGGATACCGAGTTGCTTCGCTAAAACCGCCATCGCGAGCAAGCTCGCTCCCACACTAGGCCATCTGCGTACACAAACCTTGTGAACGACCGAGATTAAGTGTGGGATCGAGCTTGCTCGCGATGAGGCCATGAGCCTCACCCCATCTTCGGGATCAAACCCCGGCCTTGGGCGACTTCAGCGAATCATTACCCGTCACCGTTGCGGTACGGGTTGCCGCATCGGCGTTGGTTTTCAGGGTTTTGAGCTCTGCACCGGCCCGTTCGATTTTCGACCGGACGTTGTTCATGTCCTGACGACTTTTTTCGAAGAAGCTTTTTGCCGAACTGTGACCGGTGATACCGCGGGCCAGGGCTACACCGCCGAGTGCCACCTCAATCAGCCCGAACACGCCACCACGGCGCAGGCCTTTGCCGATCATCACCACACCGCCGGCGGTGCTCGCGATGCGTTCCCAGCCCTGGACGTTTTGCGTCGGTTGCGTCTGGAACGGCGTGGAGTCGATACGTTCTACGCGTTTGATGTCGCTCATGATCTGTCTCCTCAGGGGCAATCGCTATACAGCTGACTGTGCAGTCGGCTGTCTTGTTCCATCCCGCGCTCAGCGTATCAGCGAAATTTTGGACCGGAACGGGTGTTATTGCCCTTGGCCATGCGGTCGTAAAGTACCACGTTGACGGTGGCGGCCAGATTCATGCAGCCGGTGGTCGGGATGTAGACCACGTCTTCGCACCACTCGCGAATCTCTTTATCGAGCGAGCCGTCTTCCGGGCCGAAAATATACAGCGCACGGTCCGGGTGAGTGTATTCGGGCAACGAACGGGCGCCATCGACCAGCTCGACCGCCACCGGGACGCAGCCCAGCGGGAGGATTTTCTTCAGGTCGTCGATGCCGATCAGCGGAATGTCGTGGTGGATTTTCTTGGTGTCGGTGACAAAGTCACGGGCGCGTTCATAACGCTTGCCGGTGTAGAACACCGACGCCACGCCGTAGCAGCCGGCGGCGCGCATCACCGAACCGACGTTCTCCGGTGATTTGGGGTTATACAAACCAATGCAGCTGTACCGTTTGTTTGCCACGAGCGGGGTGCCCTTCGAGAAAAACCGCGATTATACGGGGATTGCTCGATGGCGGTCAGATTGTAGATTGGTGGTGTTTGGGCGATTGCTATCGCGAGCAAGCTCGCTCCCACAGGGGATCTTCTGTGAGCACACAATTTGTGATCACCCAAAACCAATGTGGGAGCGAGCTTGCTCGCGAAGAGGCCCTTACCGGCGCCGAAAAACCTCAGTCGTCCTTTTTCATCAACCCGGCCAACGCAGCAAACGGGTTATGCGTCGCCTTGGCGATTTTTGGCGTGCTCAGCGAGCCGTCGCCGAAATACTGTTGGTCGGTGTAGCGCGAGTGTTCATTGTCGTGGCAGTACAGGCACAGCAGCTCCCAGTTGGAGCCGTCCTGCGGGTTGTTGTCGTGGTTGTGGTCGCGGTGGTGCACGGTCAGCTCGCTCAGGCGCTTGCCGGAGAACTCACGGGCACAGCGGCCGCAGACGTGCGGGTACATCTTCAGGGCCTTGTCGCGGTAACCCATTTCACGGTCGCGCTGGGCGTCGGCGAGGATGCGGTCCAGTTTGGCCGTGTTGGAGGGAGGCGTTGACGAACTCATGGGTTCACCTTTGTAAAAAGACTAATGACGGTAATAACGAGAGTTTAGCTCAGCCCTTGAGCTTCTCGGCAATCCAGATCGTGTGCCGGGTGCCTTTGTTGCCGTGGGCGAAGACTTGCACTTCTTCGGCCTTGAAGCCGGCCTTTTTCAATTTGTCGGAAAACTGCCGGTCAGCGCTGGCCGACCATACCGCGAGCACGCCTTTGGGGCGCAGGGCCTTGGCACAGGCGCTCAGGCCGCCGGCCGAGTACAGCCAGCTGTTGGCTTTCTGGGTCAGGCCTTCGGGGCCGTTGTCGACGTCGAGCATGATCGCGTCGAAACCTTGTGGTTCGGCCTGCAGGACCTTGGCCACGTCTTCCATGCGGATCACCGTGCGCGGGTCGAGCAGCGGTCGTCCGGACTTCTCGCCCAGCGGCCCGCGGTTCCACTCGACCACCCCCGGCACCAGTTCGGCGACCACCACTTCAGCGGTCTTGCCCAGGTGCTTGAGCGCCGAAGCGAGGGTGAACCCCATGCCGAGGCCACCGATCAGCACCCGCGAATTCGGCCGGCCAGCGACCTTGCGACAAGGGATCTCGGCCAGCGCATCTTCGGAACCGTGCATGCGGGTGTTCATCAATTGTCCGCCGTCACCGCCCTGAATCTTGATGACGAAATCTTCGCCGTACTCGAACAGGCACAGGGCACCGCCGTTTTCGGGGATCGGGGTGGTGTCGAGCAGAACGAAACGTTTCATGGGGCTCTCTTTAAGGAGGGAAGCTGGCATCAGGGAGGAGAAACCGGCATTGAGAAGGGCAATCTTGCGCGGTTGGGAGTAGCCTTAAGGTAACAAGCAAGGGCAACGGAGCCATTGATGAAGCGCACCATTCTAACGGTCATTGTGTTGGCCGCGCTCTCGATAAGTGCAGCGCAGGCGCAAGAGTTGCAAACGGTCCCTGTTGCACCATCAGCGGCCCCCGGTTCACCCGGCACCGCAACCCCTACGCCATACCCGCAGATTACCCCGACCACTGTGCCCAAGGTCGGCAGTAGTAGCGGTGGTGAACCGTTGTTGCCACCGATCGAAATGCCCAACCCGCCCAAGGACCAGACCTTGCCGGGGCTTGAGCAGATCCAGCAAAAAAACAAATCCCCCGGCGGTTAAATCTGTTGCGAGAGCAATTGGCCGTCGGCCATGCGCAGGCGTTTGGACAGCGACACGGCAATGGCGCGGATGATTTTCGCAGCGATTTTCGGTGCGTCGTTGAGCATTTTTTCCAGCGAGTCCTTGCCCAGGTTGAGCAGTTGGCAATTGCTCGCCGCCACGCAACTGGCCGAACGCCGCTCGCCGTCGAGGACGGCCATTTCGCCGAATGCCCGTCCGCTGCGCAGCGTTGCGATCGTCACCGGCTTGCCGTCGCTATTGGTTTTTTGCACGGCCACTTGCCCCGAGTGAATGATGCACATGAAGCTGCCGGCATCACCTTCGTGGAAAATCTCCTGGCCCTCGGCAATGGTGCTGATGCTGAAGTAGCCGGCAGCCGCCGTGAAATCGGCCAGTTGCAGCTGATCGAACAGGCCACAGTCCATCAGCCAGTCGCGAATTTCTTTGTTCAACAGGGTCGGTTCTGACATGTCATCACAGTCTTTTTCTTGTGTGTTGCCGGTTCGGGCTTTGTGGGTAATTGCCAATCCCTTGTGGGAGCGAGCTTGCTCGCGATGAGGCCGTCACATTCAAGATTGATGTTGAATGAGGCACCGCCATCGCGAGCAAGCTCGCTCCCACATTTAAGACCTGTAGGCGTTACAGAGTTCCTCAGGCGATACCCAGTACCTTGAAAACAAATGCGTATTCGAGGGCTACGTCACGTAATCCCTGATAACGCCCGCTCATCCCGCCATGACCGGCACCCAGTTCGGTCTTGAGCAGCAACAGATTATTGTCGGATTTGGTCGCCCGCAACTTGGCCACCCACTTGGCCGCTTCCCAATACTGCACGCGGCTGTCGTTGTAGCCGGCGATCACCAGGGTTGCCGGATAAGCGTGAGCGCTGACGTTCTCGTACGGCGCGTACGCCTTGATCCGATCATAAACTGCCGGCTCTTCAGGATTGCCCCATTCGTCGTATTCGGTGACGGTCAGCGGCAAGTCCGGGTCGAGCATGGTGTTGAGCACGTCGACGAACGGCACCTCGGCAATCGCCGCCGTAAACAGTTCAGGCCGTTGGTTGAGCACCGCGCCGATCAGCAATCCGCCGGCACTGCCGCCGCTGATGGCCAGTTGTTTGGCGGTGGTGTGGCCGTTGGCGATCAAGTGTTCGGCGCAGGCGATGAAGTCGTTGAAGGTGTTCTGCTTGTGTTCCTGCTTGCCGGCGCGATACCAGGCTTCGCCCAGCTCACCGCCGCCGCGCACATGGGCGATGGCGAAGGCCATGCCACGATCGAGCAGGCTCAGGCGCGCATGGGAGAACCACGGGTCGAGGCTTTCTCCATAGGCGCCGTAGCCGTAGAGGTAAAGCGGCGTCGGCTTGCCGAGCATTTCACGTTTGACCACCAGGCTGATCGGCACCTGTGTGCCATCGGGCGCGGTCGCCCACAGGCGCTGACTGACGTAGGCATCGGCGTCGAAGGGGCCGAGCACCTGGGTTTCCTTGAGGACTTTCTGTTCGCCGCTGGCGAGGGTGAGCTGGCGAATCTGCGCCGGGCGATTCAACGCCTCGTAACGCAGACGGATCTTGTCGCTGGCAAACTCCAGGCTGTTTTGCACATGCAGGCTGTAGGCTGCGTCCGGCAGTTGCACGCGGTAAGCGGGCAGGCCTTGCGGGTGAACTTCGATGATCGGCAAACCGCCTTCGCGCAGGCTCAGGGTCATGGCCGAAGCATTCAGGCTCATGCCGTCAAGCATCACCGTGTCGCTGTGAGGGATCAGGTTCTGCCAGTCGCTTTCGGTTGGCGCAACCCCGGTATCGGCAGCCTGATACAGCGCAAAGTTGATGCCGTCGCGGTTGCTGCGAATCAGCCAGGTCCATTGGTCGTCGAGCTTGCCGTGGTCGACGTCGTACTCGTGATCTTCAACCCGTGGCGCCAGGCAGGTGAAGGCCTGTTGTGGCTGCGAAGCATCGAGTACCCAGACTTCGCTGGTGGTTTTGCTGCCCAGCGACAGCAGCAACTGGCGTTCGGAGCTTGAACGGTAGCAGTGCAGGAAAAACCGCCCGTCCGCTTCATGGAAGACTTCTTCGGCGGCGGTACCGTCGAGACGATAACGAAACAGCTTGTGCGGGCGATGGGTGTCATCCAGCTCGCCGAAAAACAGCGTCAGGCTGTCGTTGGCCCAGGTCATGCTGCCGTCGCAATTCTCGAACGCCAGTTCACTGACCTTGCCGTTGGACAGTTCCTTGACGAACAGCGTGTAAATCTCTTCACCGCTGGTATCGAGGCTGTAGGCCAGGCGCTGGTGGTCCGGGCTGATGCTGAAGGCGCCCAGCGAGAAAAAACCGCCATTGGCCAGCTCATTGGGGTCGAGCAGCAGCTGTTCCTGGCTTTCGTCGACCAGCAGGCTGTCGTCGGCCGGGCGCGGGCAGCGGTAATGCCGGGCATATTCGTCACCGGCGACGGTGCGGGTGTAATACAGGTAGGGCCCCCATGGGGAGGGCAGCGACAGGTCGGTTTCGAGAATCCGGCTTTTTATTTCGTTGAACAGGGTTTCTCGCAGCTCGGCCTGGTCGGCCAGTTGTGCTTCCTGATAGCTGTTTTCAGCCTTGAGGTAGTCGAGCACCTGTGCGCTGTCGCGCTCCTGCAGCCAGGCGTACGGGTCATCGCCGTCGGCCTTGTGGGCAATCGGGGCGCTGCAAACGTGGGCGGAAAGGGGCATGAAGGACTCTCGGGCGTAATGTAAAAATGGCTTCACGGACAGCGGGGCAGCCTGATCGGTGAAAAGCCGTTATCATAAGCGCCTCTTTGCCTGCCTTGCCATGGACACCATGACCGAGAACGACTATCTGATCGCTTGGGGCCTTTACGCCTTTGCCGCCTTGGGCTGCCTTTTGGTGTGGATGCGGCTGACCCGCTGGATGTGGCGCTGGTTGCGCGAGCCACTGCGTCTGCTGGTGGTTGTGCTGTTGTTCAGCCCGACCATTATCGACCCGGTGAAGGAAAAGTTCGCCCCGGCCATCGCCATTACTGCCCTGGACCTGCTGTTCAAGGTCGGTAACAACATCTGGCGCGCGATCTCCGACCTGGTCATGTACAGCATGATCGCCTTCGGCATTTACCTGATCTTCGCGTTGATCCGCTTTCCCATCGAGCGCGCCTCCAATGCTCGCAAGGAGCGGGAAGCCGCCGCGAAAGCCGCTGCCAAGGCTGCCGATCCGGATGATGACCAGCCCTTCGGCGGTGCTGGCGATGATCGTTATGGTCGCCCGCCGGTTCCGAGCAACCCCCAGCGTTCGCGAGTTGAACCCCGTCTTTGACGTTGCCCCGGCATTGAAGCGAGAGTCCAGGCATGTGTGAATTATTGGGCATGAGCGCCAATGTACCGACCGATATCGTGTTCAGTTTCACCGGGCTGATGCAGCGTGGCGGTCGAACCGGCCCGCATCGGGACGGTTGGGGCATCGGGTTTTATGAGGGCCGTGGCCTGCGTTTGTTTCAGGACCCGGCGGCGAGTTGTGAGTCCGAAGTCGCGCAGTTGGTACAGCGCTATCCGATCAAAAGCGAAGTGGTGATCGGGCATATCCGCCAGGCCAACGTCGGCAAGGTCTGCCTGTCCAACACTCACCCGTTCGTGCGTGAGTTGTGGGGCCGCAACTGGTGTTTCGCGCATAACGGCCAACTCGCCGACTTCCAGCCAACCGCCAGTTTTTACCGGCCGATTGGCGACACCGACAGCGAAGCGGCGTTCTGCGATGTGCTCAACCGCGTGCGTGAAGCCTTCCCGGAACCGGTTGAAGTTGAACAGTTGCTACCGAGCCTGGTGGCGGCGTGCGCCGAATACCGCAGCAAAGGTGTGTTCAACTGCCTGCTGAGCGACGGCGACTGGCTGTTCTGTTATTGCTCGAGCAAATTGGCGCACATCACCCGACGCGCACCGTTTGGTCCGGCACGCTTGAAGGATGCGGACGTCATTGTCGACTTCCAGGCCGAAACCACACCCAACGATGTGGTGACGGTCATTGCCACCGAACCCCTGACCGAAAACGAAACCTGGACCCGTTACGAACCGGGCCAATGGAGCCTGTGGCGACGCGGTGAATGCGTCAGCCAGGGCAAGACCGAATAAGGAACACCTTTCTATGTTGCTCAGTTATTTGCGGCTGGTGTTGTTTGCGATCGGCCTGTTGGTGGGTGTGCAGGTGCCAGGTTTCATCAACGATTACGCCAAGCGGGTCGAGGCGCACCTGATTGAAGCGCAGACCGGCTTGCGAGGGTTTCAAGGCACTGCCGAGCAGTTCTTCAAGGGCGATCTGCAAGCCCTGGTCGCTCATTACCGTGCCAGTGACGACCCGGTGTTTCGCAGCGATGCTGACAGCCTGAGCACCTTGCTCACTCGCCAGTTGGCGCTGGACAAGCAATTCCAGGCCATGCAAGGCCCGTGGTACATCCGCTTCTTGCAGGTGGTGTTGGCGGCCGACCCGGATATTCGCAAGGAAACCTGGAATGGCTACAGCTACCAGCTGTTGCTGACGCCTGAAGCCATGGGCTGGGGGCTGAGCGGGGCGATGTTGCTGTCGTTCGGTCTGGAATGCCTGTTCCGCCTGATCGACTGGGTGGTGTTGGGCGGCAAGCGCCTGCGCCAGAGCCGGCCGATCGAAGAGCGCGATTTGCGCGGTTTGTAACGCCATCGAAAAAGTGCAGGAGCCGGCACGCCGGCTCCTGTTTTATTTACCAATCGATCGAGTAGCTCATGCTCAACGTACGGCCTTCGGCGTTGGCGTACGGCGCTTTGGCGTTGGCCTGGGCGAACAGGTTGACGTACGTACGGTCGGTCAGGTTGTACACCCCGCCTTCAAGACGCCCGACCGGCAATTGCACGGAACCGAGCAAGTCCACCAGCGTATAGCCCTTGATGTCGCGCCCGTTGTTGTCCTTGGCGGCGGCGTCGTAACTGGCCAGGCGCATGCCTTGCAAGCGCAGGGTGTAGTCATCTTCGGTGTAGCCGACGAACAGCGTGGTCTTGGCCGGTGAGATGCGGGTCGCCGGCAGGTCGATCCATTTGCCGTTCTGCTCGGTCTCGCCCTTGGCCCACGCATAAGTGCCCCCCACCGACCAGTGATCGGTCGCGCGGTAGGTCAGGCTGTTTTCGATGCCGCGTACCCGTTCCTTCTGGTTGATCAGGCGCAGGACGCGATCATTGGCATCGTAGAACTGGGTCACGTCCGAGGTGTTTTCATACACGGTGACATCGGCCTGCCACTGGTCCCAGTTGCCGCGCCAACCCAACTCGTAGCTGTCGACCTTGATGGCCTGAGCGTTGAGGCTCTGGATGTCGAAGGTACTGTTCACGTCACGCAAGAAGCGCTGGATATCCGGCAGCGAAAAACCCTGGCTGTAATTGGCGAAGATGTCCTGATTTTCACTCAGGTGATAGACCGCGCCCAGGTTATAGAGCGTGGCGTCATATTTGAGGGTATCGCCGGGCAGGGTGGCGCGGACGCCGGTCTGGACGATCTGACCGTAGGCGATGCTGTCGGCGACTTCACTTTCGATCCACTCGCGGCGCACCCCGCCACGCAAGGTCCAGTCGCCAACGTCCCAGGACATTTGCCCGAACAGCGCCTTGGTGGTGGTTTCGAGATCCGGCCCCATCTCGAAGGTGGTGCCGGTCTTGGTGTAGGTCAGCCCTTTGAGGGTGTACTGGTCGCCACGCTGGCGCGAGCGCTCGTGATCGTAGTCGGCGCCCCAGACCAGATTGCCCGTAGCGCTGCCGATGGCCGGCAATGGCGTGTCGATGGCCGCGCGCAAGCCGTAGACATCCTGCACGCTGTTGTTGTCGGCGATCCCGGCCTTGCCCCGCGACAGGTCCGGGAAGAACAGCGCGTCGGCCCGGCGCCAGTAGCTTTCCAGCTGCAGGCCCTGACCGTAGAAGTCCTTGTCGGTGTAGTTGAGGTTGACCGCCTGGTTATGGGTGTAGGGCTGGTCGTCGAGTTTCAGCCCTTTGACCGCTACGGCTTGCTGCAGGTTTTTCGGGTCTTTGGTGAAGTCAGTGTCCTGCTGGTCCTTGTAGTCCTGCAGCGACAGGCTGAGTTTTTTGTCGGCATCCAGTTCGTAACCGAAACGACCTTGCAGGTCATAGGTTTCGGTGTCCATGTTGCTGCCCTGAGAGGTGTCCTGAGGGATGCGCTTGCCGTTGCCATCGAACTGATCGTTGCGCTGGGTCAGGTCGGCGGACACGTACCAGTCCAGCGCGTCCTTGCGCCCGGTCGCACTCTGGAAAGCTTCGTAGGCGAAGCCTTTGCTGTTGAGGTTGTTGCCGCTGGTCAGGCCCAGTTTGCTGCTGTAGGCAATGTCCTGGCCCTGGTTGCGCTTGGTGATGATGTTGATGATGCCGCCCGAAGCGCCGGCACCGTAGATGCTGCTGGCGCCGGAAATCACTTCGATGCGCTCGATGCTGGCCGGCGCGATGCTGTTGAGCTGGCGAAAGTTGTCGCGTGTTGCGTTCTGCGATACGCCGTCGATCAACACCAGCATGTTGCGCCCGCGCAGGGTCTGGCCGAAGTTGCTCATCCCGCCGCTGGACGGCGCAAGGCCGGGCACCAATTGTCCAAGAATGTCGGAGACCCGGCGACCCGCGCCGCTTTGCTCGCGGACTTGCTGTTCGTCGATGACCTGGACCGAGCCTGGAATCGAGGCGATGCTTGCTTCGCTGCGAGTCGCCGAGACGACGGTGGCTTGCATGTTCAGGGTGCCGGGTTGCTGCTCGGTCTCCTCGGCCCAGGTTTGGGCGCTGAAGGAGCCGAGCAGCGGAATCAACAGAGAAAGTTTGGTTCGGGTCATGACGTGGTCTTTTTTTAGTTTTGATAAGTGTGGGTAGATAAAGGTGTTGGGCCGGGTGTGGAGGTGAATGACCGCACCCAGCGAATCCCGATGGCGGCCAGCGCGTAAGTCAGCGCCACCAGCCAGAAGCTGTGCGTGAGCCCGACCAGCCCCATGCCGATCCCGCCGAGCACGGCACCGAGCAAGGCGCCAGCCTTGGCCGCGCTGTTGCCGAGGCCGAGGGCAAAACCCTGTTGGCTTGAAGCAACGGTGTTGGCGATCAGTGCATAGGCGACCGGAAGCAGGGCGCCTTGCCAGACACCCCAGACCAGCCGACTGACGAGAAACCCCAGCCATTCGTTGGCCATTGCCGTGGCCGCCAGCGTCAGGGCGCACAGCCAGGCGACGCCTTCGATGACGCGCAAGGTGTAGGCCGGTTGCCAGCGGTCGAACAGGCGTCCCCACAGCGGGGCGGAAATGGCCAGGGTCGCGGCGCTCGCCGCATAAGTGGCGCCGATCAGCCAGCTCGGTGCGTGCAGAATCTCGGCGACGTACAGCGCGTAGAACGGCTGCGGCATCATCTTCGCGGCCTGAATCAACACGATCACCAGCAGGATTCCACCGAGCCAGCCTTTGGGCAGGGCCACCGGCGCAAGCGGTTTTTTCGTTGAGGCCCGGGCCTTGTCGGCCGGCAGGAAAAAACTCCCCAATGCACACAGCAGGCAAATCGCCGTCGCGCCATAACAGAGCAGGGCGAATCCCGAGATGTCCATCAACCAGCCGCCCAGCACCGGGCCGATCAGCGAGCCGACCGCGGTCGCCGATTGCAGGCGGGCCAGGGTGTGACCGCGCCGGGAACTGTCGCAGCAGGCCAGGGCATAGGCTTGCGCGGCGGCGAGAAACCCGGCCAATGCGCCTTGCATTACGCGAATGCCCACCAGCAGCCACGGGTCGACGGTGATGGCCGCCAACCCTTGGCACAACGCCAATGCCAGCAACGCCCGAACGATCATCGGCTTGTGTCCGGTGCGATCACCCAACCGACCCCACACGGGAGTCAGCAGCATGGCGGCGAGCATGGGACCTGCATAGACCAGCGCCGATAACAGCGCGGTGTAGCCGGCGCCCTCTGGCCCGAGCAGATGGCGGATCTGCAAGGGCCAGAACGGGCCGCTCATTTCCATGGCACCCATGGAGACAAACTGGATGACGATCAGCAGTCGCAATGCGCGACTGTCAGCGAGCATGGGCGCTGGATCGCAGTGGGTTGCTCAGGCGTCCGACGATGTCGGCGTGGCTGTCGTGCAAGCGCATGCGCATGAACGATTTGGCCGGCCAGTCCTGTTCCAGCAAGGCCGCGCGCTCGCTGTCCCAGCGTGCCGGTTCGACACGTTCGCGCAAGGCGTCGAAGCACTGTGCAACGTGCGCTGCCAATCGCTCCCACAGGAGGTTTTCCGATACGTTCCAGTGACGGGCACAGAGCAACGTCAGCTCGCCAAGGTGGCACATGAACGTGGTGTGCAGGAGTTTGTCGCGGACAAAACCGGGCTCGTCGTACAGGGTCATTTTCGGATCGTGCAACTGGATATCCAGACCCTTGGCATGCAGGGTCTTGCGATCGATGCGGATGTCGCCGAAGTCACGCAGTAACAGTCGATTCAACTGCCCGTCAGCGCCCATCACCATGAAGCTGTTTTGCTGGTGCGCTTCGAACGCCACGCCATACATCAGGTAAATGCCCAGCAGGCCCGGTATGGCAATCGACAGGTAGTCCTCGAAGAACGCCAGCATGGCCTCGCTGTCGTCACGGCCCTGGGCCAGGCGTACCCAATCGCGCAGCAACGGCTGCTCGAATTCATTGACGGCGAACAGGCTACCGACCGGTATTGCCAACTCGCCTTCTTGCAACAGGGTCAGCGGGTTGTCGCGGTAGAGCACGGCGGCATGCCGGGACAGTTCGTCATTGGCCGGTTGTGGCGCGTAATGCACGCCGATGCGCTCCGGCACGATGTTCAGCAGACGCTGAATCTGCGGCTCATGATCGAGAATATCCAGCAACAGCTGACTGATGCGCGGCCCCATTCGGGCCGAGCGCGGCGACACGGTGCGCTGCACGCTGGTCAGCCGTAAGGCCACCGGCAATTTGACCATCGGCGCAACGCGACTGGCCTCCGGTACGACCGTGCGGAACGACATGGTCGGATGGCCAGTGAAGGCCACGATGTCGGTGACGATCAGCAGGTTGTCGGCGATTTCGTTGGCGAACGATTTTGGCAGCTCTTCTTCGGCTTGCCAGGGGTGCGACGGGAGCGGGAGGTAGTCCGTTACTTCCAGGCCCAGTTGCTGCAAATGGCGCTGCAACTGTTCGGCGGCCTGTGGGAAGTGACCCTGCCACCACGCCCAGTAATCGGCGCTGCCGGCCAGCGTTTCGACGTGGGCGTACTGGCGGTGCAGGGCGCACAACACGATCGGGAAACTCGCTTCGAACTCCGGCGAGAAAGCGATGACCTGAGTGGCGCTCAACCCCAGTTTGGTCTTGTAGTTGGGGTGCCACGGATGGCCGAGCGTGCCCCACTGTTCGAGTAGCGATGTCGGGTTCTGGTGGCCGGGGCTGGCTTTGAGCCAGGCGAGCAGGTTGTCGTCGTGTTCGGTGCCGATCTGTTCTCTCAGGCGTTCGGTCCATCCATGGTGGAACGCCAGGCACAGGGTGTCGTTGCTGTAGCTGTCATCCAGCTCGCGGGCCAGACGTTCCAGGACCTGCGGGGCGGCAGGCGGGTTGAGCAGAGTGCCGAGATGGGCGAGCAGTTCGCTGGGCAACTGGATTTTGTGAGGCAGTGCATCGGGGGTGTGCAGGACGATGCTGCCGCGCACGTCCCAACTGTTCATCCTGCCGCCGGACAGGTGGTCGAAGCACAGGTGTGCACCGTCGCCAAGCGGCAGCCAGCAGCGGCTGTTGTCGTCGTATTCGCAAGTGTCAGGGGTGATCAGACCTTCACGAAACAGCGCCTGGATCAGGCGTTGGAAGCAGCGCTGGGCGGCGGGCTCCAGCGCATTGCTCAAATGATCGAGGGTGATGCGGTGGGACTGGAAAGCCTGGGTGCCGAGGGCTTCGCTCCAGTGTGCGAGCAGTTGCTGCTGTTGTTGCGTGTAGGCGCGCATCAGGTCCGACTCCTTCTGGACAGTTGTTTAGCTGAATGCGCGCTGAGAATACCGTCTAAAAATAATAATGCAAATGATAGTAATTCCTACTTGTGGTGTGGGAAAGCTCCTATTCAGAGGTCGTTCTAGTCTTTGCTCAAGACGATGTAGTGCTCGCCGACCTTCTGCGCATAGCTCTCCACCACGTGCTGACACAACGCCACGATCTCCTCGACCCATTCCGCGCCGACCCGCCATGACACCACCACTTGCAGGTTGGGCGGGCGTTGGTCGATGGCCAGCAAGGTCAATTCGCCCCGGGCCAGTTCTTCACTGACCAGCACTGGCGGCAAGGCACCAATGCCGAAACCGTCACGCAGCAAACGGGTAATCGCCGACACCGAGTTCACGCAATTGAGCTTTGGCGCGAGTACGCCATTGGCCTGCATCAGGCAGAGCACGTCCTGATGCGGGTGGGAGTTTTTCGAGTAGGTGATGATCCGTTCACGGGCCAGATCGGCGACGCTCGCATAGTCGCGGTTGTAGATCGAGTTACTGGCGACGATCCAGCCCATCGGGTGGCTGGCCAGTTCCAGGCTGCGCACGCTTTCCTGGCGCAGCAGGTCGGTTTGCAGAATCAGGTCGAGAAAGCCTTTTTGCAGCTGATCGCAGAGATTCAGCGAGGTATCGGCGACCAACTCGATTTCTACCAGCGGATAGTGATCGGTCATCTGCGCCACCAACGGGCTGAGCCAAGTGTGAATGACCGTGTCCATCACGCCGATGCGAACCCGTCCGACCTTGCTTGAGCGGGTTTCCAGCGACTGCTTCAGCGCTTGCATGGTGTCGATCATGTGCTCGGCGTAATCGAGCACCTTCACGCCTTCGGGCGTCAGCTTCACGCCGCGTGAATCACGCAAGAACAGCTTCACCCCAAGCTCGCTTTCAAGCACCGCGATGCGGCTGGAAATCGATGCCTGGGTGGTGAAGAGCTTGTCGGCGGTCAGGCGAAAACTTTTCAGCCGGGCGACCCAAACGAAGGTCTCGAGAAATTTGAGGTTCATGCGATCAACTTTTTCTTATGCCTTGGCAGGGTTTTTATTAGTTGGACGGGCAGGGCACGGTCGTCGAAAAATGCGCCAAACCCACGATAGGCGTCGTCGGTGTTCAGAACAATACCAATAAAATTTAGCTGGAGATTTGCCATGAGTGCGCCCGACACGCTCGATGTCGCCAAACCCAAGAACGAGAGCCGCCCCGGCCCCTTCGACTGGTATCGCAACATCAATCAGCAGGAACGCCGAACCTTCTGGAGCTGCAAGATCGGCTATGGCCTGGACGGCATGGACACCCAAATGCTGAGCTTTGTGGTGCCGACACTGATCGCCATGTGGGGCATCACCACCGGCCAGGCCGGGCTGATTCACACCAGCACGCTGATCGCTTCGGCGATTGGCGGTTGGGTCGCCGGGATTCTCTCTGACCGCATCGGTCGCGTGCGCACCTTGCAACTGACAGTGCTGTGGTTTGCCTTCTTCACCTTCCTCTGCGGGTTCGCGCAAAACTACGAACAACTGTTGATCGCCAGAACCTTGATGGGCTTCGGTTTCGGTGGTGAATGGACTGCCGGCGCAGTACTGATGGGCGAGGTCATCCGCGCCAAGGACCGCGGCAAGGCGGTGGGCATGGTGCAATCCGGCTGGGCTCTGGGCTGGGGCCTGACGGCGATTCTCTATGCGCTGCTGTTCTCGGTTCTGCCGCCGGAGGATGCCTGGCGTGCACTGTTCATCCTCGGCATCGTGCCGGCAATTTTCGTGATCTTCGTCCGCCGACTGGTCAAGGACCCGGAAATCTACCGCCAGGCCAAGGCCCGGCAGGAACCGAGCAACCCGTCGAAGTTCTACGAGATCTTCGCCCCCGGCATGCTCAGCACCACGTTTCGCGCATCTCTGCTGACCACCGGTGCCCTGGGCGGTTACTACGCAATCACTTCCTGGCTGCCGACCTTCCTGAAAAACGAGCGCGGACTGAGCGTGCTCGGCACCGGCGGATATCTGGCGATGGTGATACTCGGGTCTTACGCCGGCTATGTGATCAGCGCCTATCTGACCGACATCCTGGGTCGCAAGAAGAACTTCATTCTGTTCGCGGTCGGTTCGTTCACCATTGTGCTGCTCTACACCCAACTGCCAGTCAGCAATGGCGTGATGCTCTGGCTGGGCTTCCCGCTGGGGTTCTTCGCCTCGGGGATTTTCAGTGGCATGGGCGCGTTTCTCACCGAGCTGTTTCCAACGCGGATTCGCGGTTCGGGCCAGGGCTTTTGCTACAACGTTGGCCGGGCACTGGCGGCACTGTTTCCGCTGCTGATCGGTTTGCTCAGCCAGAAAGTACCGCTGAGCGTCGGGATCGGTGCGTTTGCGGCGGTGTCTTACGGTGTAGTGATCCTGGCGGCGTTGAGCCTGCCGGAAACCCGTGGCAAGCAACTCGAAGCGCAGTAACTGATAATCTGAGGGACAGCTCGAAAGTCCCCGGTTAAAACGATAAAAACCTCAGGAGTACTCACCGTGAGCCGCCTGCTATTGAACTGCGATATCGGCGAAAGCTTTGGTCACTGGACCATGGGGCTGGATGCCGAAGTGATGCCGTACATCGATTGCGCCAACATTGCCTGCGGGTTCCATGCCGGTGACCCGAGCATCATGCGCAAGACCGTCAGCCTGGCGCTGAGCCATGGCGTGCAGATCGGCGCGCATCCGGCCTATCAGGATCTGGTGGGGTTTGGCCGCCGTTCCATGGCCTACACCGCGCAGGAGCTTCAGGATCTGCTGCACTACCAGATCGGCGCGCTGGACGGCATTTGCCGGGCGCAGGGAACTCGCGTGAGTTACGTCAAACCCCACGGTGCGATGTACAACGACATGATGGCCAACCCGGCGCAACTGCGGGCGGTGATTCAGGCTGTCGCGGCGTATGACTCCCAATTGCCGTTGATGCTGATGGCGACCCGTGACAACCACGCGGCCCAACTGATGGGCGACGAGTACGGTGTGACGCTGTGGTTCGAAGCGTTCGCCGACCGTGCCTATGACAGCGCCGGGCATCTGGTTTCGCGGCAGTTGCCGGGTGCGGTGCATCACGACCCCGAGACAATCATTCAACAGGCGCTGACCATCGCTCGCGGTGACAACCTTGTCGCCAGCGACGGCAGCGCCTTGCATTTGCAGGCCAACACCCTGTGCGTACACGGCGACAACGCCAGCTCGGTGGCGGCTGTGCAGCGGATCCGTGAAGCGTTGAATCAGCAGAGCGCGTCATGAAGCCACGGGTTGAAGTGGTGGCCATTGATTGCCTGATGGTGCGGTTGTTCGATGAAATCGCCGAAGCCAACATGCCGTGGATGCTCGCCGCCAGCGAGCGATTGCGTGCAGGGTTCGCCGGGCATTTGATCGATCTGGTGCCGTCTTATACGACCCTGATGGTGCATTACGACCTGCTCGCCTTGAGCCCGGTTCAGGCGCGGGAGCTGATCGCTGAAGCCTTGACCGATCTGACCCCCAACGCCCGGGCCAGTGGTCAATGCCATGTGTTGCCGGTCTGGTATGACCTCAGTGTCGGACCTGAGCTGAGCCTGCTTTCGCAGCGCAGCGGGTTGGCGGTGGAGGAGGTGATTCGTCGCCACAGCGAGCGTGAGTATCAAGTGTTCGCGCTGGGTTTTGCGCCGGGGTTTGCTTTTATGGGACTGGTTGAAGAAGTGCTGGCCGCGCCTCGTTTGAATACCCCGCGCAAGCGCGTGGCGGCCGGTAGCGTGGGAATTGCCGAGCGGCAGACCGCGGCGTATCCGGTGGTATCACCGGGCGGCTGGAACCTGATCGGTCGCACCCCGGCCAAACTGTTTGACCGCGAGCGTGAGGGCTACAGCCTGATGCAACCGGGCGATACGGTACGTTTTGCAGCGGTCAGTCATGCCGAGTTCGTCAATCTGGGCGGCGACGATACGCCGTTGGAGGTGCTGGCATGAGCCGTCTGACGATCGAAGCCAGCACGCCGCTGTGCTTGCTGCAGGATGCCGGCCGGTTCGGTGTGCGGCATCTGGGCGTGACCCAGGGCGGTGCGGCGGATTGGCTGTCGATGTCCTGGGCCAACTGGCTGCTGGGCAATTCGCTGGAGGCTGCGGTGATTGAAGTCACCCTCGGCGGTTTGACCCTGGAGGCGCGAGACGATTGCTGTCTGGCGCTGGCAGGGGCGGACCTCGGTGCGCTGCTCGACGGTCAGCCGCTGGCGCCGTGGCGCAGTTTTCAGCTGAATAAAGGCCAGCGTTTGCAATTTACCCAACCGGTGCACGGTGCCCGCGCCTATCTGGCGGCGCCTGGCGGTTTCAACGCGCCCAAGGTGTTGGGCAGTTGTGCGACGGTGGTGCGCGAAGAGCTCGGTGGTCTCGATGGTTTTGGCCGGCCTTTGGCACGCGGTGCCGAGTTGATTTATTCCGGGCCGGCGCAGGCTCTGCAGGAAGTTCCGCGCGAGCGGCGACCGGACTTCACGCAAAGTCAGCCGTTGGATCTGGTGCTCGGAGCACAGCATGGCGAGTTCAGCGGACAAAGCCTGTTTGACGCCTTCAACCGTGTCTGGACGCTCGACAGTCGTGCTGATCGCATGGGCATTCGCTTGCTGGGGACGGCGTTGCAGTATCAAGGCAAGCCGATGATCTCCGAAGGTATTCCGTTGGGCGCAGTTCAGGTACCACCGGACGGGCAGCCGATCGTGCTGCTCAATGATCGGCAGACCATTGGCGGTTATCCACGGTTAGGCGCGTTGACGCCGTTGGCGTTGGCGCGGCTGGCGCAATGTTTGCCAGGGCAGCAGGTCCGGTTGGCACCGGTGGTGCAGGAAACCGCGCATCGGCAGCAGGTCGAGTATTTGCGCAGGTTTGTGAGCCGCTAAAAGCATCGCGAGCAAGCTCGCTCCCACACTGGATTTCTGTTGCACACAAAATCAAATGTGGGAGCGAGCTTGCTCGCGATAGGGCCCTGACAGGCAGCGAAGATTATTTGGAAAGAAACCGCATCCCTTCTTCCAGCCCGCGCAAGGTCAGCGGGAACATCTGGTCTTCGATCAGATCGCGCACGATCTTGGTCGAGGAGGTGTAGCCCCAGGTGTCTTTCGGGTACGGATTGATCCAGATGAGCTTCTTGTACTTCTCCATGAAGCGCTGCATCCACACGTAACCGGCTTCTTCGTTCCAGTGTTCGACGCTGCCGCCGGCCTGGGTGATTTCATAAGGTGCCATGGCGGCGTCGCCGACGAAGATCACTTTGTAGTCGGCGCCGTACTTGTGCAGCAGGTCCATGGTCGCCGTGCGTTCCGAGCCACGGCGCATGTTGTTCTTCCACACCGATTCATAAATGAAGTTGTGGAAGTAGAAGTACTCCAGGTGCTTGAACTCGGTCTTGCAGGCCGAGAACAGCTCTTCGCAGATCTTCACATGGGCGTCCATCGAGCCGCCGATGTCGAACAGCAGCAACAGCTTGATGTTGTTGCGGCGTTCCGGGCGCATCTGAATATTCAGCAGCCCTGCGTCACGGGCGGTGTGGTCGATGGTGCCGTCGATGTCCAGCTCATCCGCCGCACCTTGGCGGGCGAATTTACGCAGCCGCCGCAGGGCCACCTTGATGTTGCGCGTGCCCAGCTCGACCTGATCGTCGAGGTTCTTGTATTCGCGCTGGTCCCAGACCTTGACCGCTTTGCCCTGGCGTTTACCGGCATCGCCGACCCGGATGCCTTCCGGGTTGAAACCGCCGGAGCCGAACGGGCTGGTGCCACCGGTACCGATCCACTTGTTGCCGCCGGCATGGCGCTCTTTCTGTTCTTCGAGACGCTTCTTGAATTCTTCGATCAGCTTGTCGAGGCCGCCGAGGGACTGGATCTGCGCTCGTTCTTCATCGGTCAGCGAGCGTTCGAATTCCTTGCGCAACCAGTCTTCGGGAATCAGCGCCTGAAGGTGATCGTCGAGTTTTTCCAGACCATTGAAGTAGGCCCCGAACGCCCGATCGAACTTGTCGAAATGCCGTTCGTCCTTCACCAGAATCGCCCGCGACAAGTAATAAAACTCGTCCATGTCGGCGAAGGTCACGCGCTGTTTCAGCGCGTTGATCAGGTCCAGCAGCTCACGCACCGAGACCGGCACCTTGGCTGCACGCATTTCATTGAACAGGTTGAGCAGCATGGCTTTCGCCCTTGATCTTGTAAGAAGAGTATCAGCGGGTGCCGCGACGGCTCATAAAGGCCAGACGCTCAAGCAACTGCACGTCCTGTTCGTTTTTCACCAGGGCGCCGGCCAGCGGCGGAATGGCCTTGGTCGGATCGCGTTCGCGCAGTACCGCTTCGCCGATGTTGTCGGCCATCAGCAATTTGAGCCAGTCGACCAGTTCGGATGTCGATGGTTTCTTCTTCAGGCCCGGGACCTTGCGCACATCGAAGAACACGTCCAGCGCTTCGCTGACCAGGTCTTTTTTGATGTCCGGGTAATGCACGTCGACGATTTTTTGCAGGGTGACGCGATCCGGGAAGGCGATGTAGTGGAAGAAGCAACGGCGCAGGAAGGCGTCCGGCAGCTCTTTCTCGTTGTTGGAGGTAATGATGATGATCGGACGCTGCTTGGCCTTGATGGTCTCGTCGATCTCGTAAACGTAGAACTCCATCTTGTCGAGTTCTTGCAGCAGGTCGTTCGGGAACTCGATGTCGGCCTTGTCGATTTCGTCGATCAGCAGAATCACCCGCTCTTCGGACTCGAAGGCCTCCCACAGCTTGCCCTTTTTCAGGTAGTTGCGGATGTCATGGACCTTGTCCACACCCAACTGCGAGTCACGCAGGCGGCTGACCGCGTCGTACTCGTACAGGCCCTGGTGAGCCTTGGTGGTGGACTTGATGTGCCAGGTGATCAGCTTGGCACCGAAGGACTCGGCCAGTTGCTCGGCGAGCATGGTCTTGCCGGTGCCGGGTTCGCCCTTGACCAGCAAGGGCCGCTCCAGGGTGATGGCGGCGTTGACCGCCAGCTTCAGGTCATCGGTGGCGACGTATGCGCTGGTGCCTTCGAACTTCATCGGTAATTCCTCGAACGGTAACGCCGATCTGCGCCGGGCAGGGCGGGCGAAATAAAGTATGCCCGACTATAACGCGGCGCCCGGTCGACTGTGAACGCAGACGGCGTATTCAGTCTCTGAATGGGGCGTCACATGGTGACCCGGTCAGCATAACGATTGACTGAACATGCATACCATCCATGCGTCGCGACTGGACGCACGAGGGGTGCGAAGCATACCCTTGAAGGCTTCTCCAACGCTGCATAAGGACCCAGCCATGAGCCGCATTTTTGCTGATAACGCGCATTCCATCGGCAATACGCCATTGGTTCAGATCAACCGTATTGCGCCTCGCGGCGTGACCATTCTGGCGAAGATTGAAGGGCGCAATCCGGGCTATTCAGTCAAATGCCGGATCGGCGCGAACATGATCTGGGATGCTGAAAGCAGCGGCAAGCTCAAGCCAGGCATGACCATTATCGAACCCACCTCCGGCAACACCGGCATCGGCCTGGCGTTCGTCGCGGCTGCTCGCGGCTACAAGCTGGTGCTGACCATGCCGTCGTCGATGAGCATCGAGCGACGCAAGGTGCTCAAGGCCCTTGGCGCCGAACTGGTACTGACCGAGCCTGCCAAAGGCATGAAGGGGGCCATCGAAAAGGCTGCCGAGATTCTCGCCAGTGATCCGGCCCGCTACTTCATGCCGCAGCAATTCGAGAACCCGGCCAACCCGGCGATCCACGAAAAAACCACCGGTCCGGAAATCTGGAACGACACCGACGGCGCGATCGACGTGCTGGTCGCGGGTGTCGGCACCGGCGGGACCATCACCGGTGTTTCGCGCTATATCAAGAACACCAAGGGCAAGCCGATTCTCTCGGTGGCGGTCGAACCGCTGGTCTCGCCGGTGATTACCCAAGCCATGGCCGGTGAGGAAATCAAGCCAAGCCCGCACAAGATCCAGGGCATCGGCGCGGGTTTTGTACCGAAAAACCTCGATCTGTCGATGGTTGACCGGGTCGAGCTGGTCAGTGATGAAGAATCCAAGGCCATGGCCCTGCGTCTGATGCAGGAGGAGGGGATTCTCTCCGGGATTTCCTGCGGTGCGGCCATGGCGGTTGCCGTGCGTCTGGCCGAAACCCCGGAAATGCAGGGCAAGACTATCGTGGTAATCCTGCCGGACTCCGGTGAGCGTTACCTGTCGAGCATGCTGTTCAGCGATTTGTTTACCGAACAGGAGTTGCAGCAGTAACGCTCAAAAGATCGCAAGCTCCTACGCCGGGTGACGTGCTCACGTAGGAGCTGGCGGAGCCTGCGATCCTTTGATCCTGATCAGTCAAGGTTCAGGTTCCTTATGTTAATAAGTGCTTTATTGCGCAACCTTTAACACTGATTGTTCAGTTATGTGGGTTTTTCCCAAGGCCGGTAGTGTTTATCATGGCCGGCTGCCATGTCGGGTAAATGACGATGCGCAGAGAGACCTTTTTCCAAGGAGTTGCCCCATGACCTTTTCCTTTGCCGCAAAGGCGTCGCTGTTGCTGCTGTTCATCGGCAGCACGCTCTACGTGCATTTGCGCGGCAAGGCGCGTTTGCCGGTCTTGCGTCAGTTCGTCAACCACTCGGCGCTGTTCGCTCCTTATAACGCCTTGATGTACCTGTTCTCGGGAGTGCCGTCCAAACCGTACCTGGACCGCAGCAAGTTCCCGGAACTGGATGTGCTCAAGGAAAACTGGGAAGTCATTCGTGACGAGGCCATGCACCTGTTCGACGAAGGCTACATTCGCGCCGCCGAGAAGAACAACGACGCCGGTTTCGGTTCGTTCTTCAAGAAGGGCTGGAAGCGTTTCTACCTCAAGTGGTACGACAAACCGCTGCCGTCGGCCGAATTGCTCTGCCCGAAAACCGTCGAGCTGGTCAGCCGCATCCCCAACGTGAAAGGCGCGATGTTTGCCCTGTTGCCGGGCGGTAGCCACCTCAACCCGCACCGCGATCCGTTTGCCGGTTCCCTGCGTTATCACTTGGGCTTGTCGACACCGAACTCCGACGACTGCCGCATTTTTGTCGACGGTCAGGTCTACGCCTGGCGCGACGGTGAAGACGTGATGTTCGATGAAACCTACGTGCACTGGGTCAAGAACGAAACCGAAACGACCCGGGTGATTCTGTTCTGTGACATCGAGCGACCGCTGAGCAATCGCGTGATGACCCGTATCAACCGTTTCGTCAGTGGTCTGCTGGGCCGTGCCACGGCGCCGCAAAACCTTGATGACGAGCGCGTCGGCGGGATCAACAAGGTCTACGCCTGGAGCAAGAACTCGAGCGACAAATTCAGCGGCGTGGTCAAAAAGTGGAAGCGCCGTAATCCGAAGCTGTACCGCGTCCTGCGGCCAGTATTGGCGATTGTGGTGCTGACGGCGCTGGGCTACTGGTTGTTTGGCTGAAGTTTCTTCAATAAAAAACCGCTCCTTGTGAGCGGTTTTTTTTGATCCGGCGAATGTTATGGGCGCCCAGCGAGGAGGCTTGGTTCTTCTGTCTGGGTTCCGGCCAAGGCTGCTTTGATAAAGCGCAACTGATTGGCAGAAAGTTCAGTAGAGCGCTTTTTTTTTGCCTTGGACGATCCGTGCCCGGCGGTTCTCTTTTCAACGAGAGCTCTCATGGAACCTCCTGTGCTGATCAGTAATTGAACAGATTTCACGATGCTAGTCTCTCTCTACGGCCATCACAAGCCGGCCTTTAGCGTCGAATTCGAAACCGAGCTGTTTATAGATGGGAACCGCTCCCCGGGTGGGTTCCTGAATTTCGATAAATCTACTGCCAATGATCCGGGCGTAATGCTCAATAGCAATCAAGGCCAGCGGGGCAATACGGTTTTTCAAAGGATGGGTTTTGCCAGGTTTCCCCTCCAGCCGAACAATTTTGACTCGAAGCCGGCTCTGGTTTGGATTGGCGAAGCAAAGCCCGCACAACTCAAGGTCCGACCAGATGGAAAGGTCGAAAGACATGGGTTCCTTGGTTTTCCAATTGACGACCTCGTCCCATGAAAAGTGTGAATCCTCCCCCCAAAAGCTGTACGCCGTCAGTGCTTTAACATCAATTGCTTCGAAACGTATACGGGACAAATCAGTTTCTGTGCCGTCAATCAGCCCCTGAGCGTGTAATTGAGTGGTGATGGTGTTAGCGAGCTTTCTGGCTTTTGATCTGTACAGTTGATACCGAAGATGAGTCCGTTCTCTTGGCATGTGATTTCTTGAGTTCCATGTCCCCCGATATTGGGCGTTTCTATTGATCTCAAGAGTAGGCAGAGCCGTATTGCCTGTCTTTACTGGCCCTTTGACCAAGTCGTTGCAATCTGTGTCGAGCGCACGGGTTTCATCGTGCCCGTGTTGTGGATGGGCCTGGTGGTATCGCTGCTGGCGACCTTGCTGCTGTATCGCCTGATCGCCTGAGGCAATCTGGTGAATGTCACCAGTTTGTTCTACCTGGTGCCGGCGGTGACGGCGGTGATGGACTACCTGATTTTCGGCAACAGACTGGCGATGTTGAGCATGCTCGGCATGCTGTTGATCATCGTCGGCTTGGTGTTTGTGTTCCGTAAAAGCCGCTGACCCTGACGCGGCCTTGGTGATTGACGAAGGCCGCGTTTTTTAGGGCTGGCATTGCAGACGCACGCGCTCATAGTTCAGGGCTTTGTTGCGCTCGGGCAATGCATAGGGCGCCAGGCAGTGTTTGCCATCCCATTTGATGGTGAGGGTGGCTGAATCCTCTTCCACCAGCGCCAGGGCTTTACCGCTCGGGTCGGAAATGGCCAGTTGTTTACCGGCGGCATCTTCCAGAGCGGCACCAAATGGAATGGCCTTGTTCTGCGCATCAAACAGCTCGAACTGCACCCGTCGACCTGTCTTGCCGATATATCGCGCCAACACCACGGCGCCGCGTCTTGGTACGACTTGCTGGGTGGCATTATCGATCTCGATGTCTGCACCCAGATCCCGGGTATCCAGGCTGATCCAGTTCACCCGATAAGGCTGGGTGTTGGGGACCACGGCAAAGCCGTTGGCGCCGGTTTCAGCGCCGCTGTAGCTGCCGATTTTGGCCCCGGAGACACCCGGTACTTCGGCCAGGGCAAAGGTTTCGCCCACGGTCTGTCCCAGATTGATTCCACCCGCGTGGGCGACCACGGAACCGGCCAGGTTAAGGTTTTGCGAGGCGTAGCCGCGTCCCTGACTGTAGCCGGCGCTGACATCCGCCATCGAGGTGCGGGTGCTGATGTTGGCCGAGGCCGAGCTGCCACCGGTGCTGCTGTTACCGCCTTGCAGTGAGTAATAGGTGTCGCTGGTTTCCGACAGGTAGCCGTTGATACCGACTTGAGTACTGTCGCTGTTCTTCTGCGTGTTGGCCGAAACAAAGGCCCGTGGCGCTCGAGGTTTGGAACCCAGGGGGAACGACAGGGACAGGTTGATCAACGTGTCATTGTTTGACGATCCGAAATCCCCGACATCCTTGGTATAGGTCGCGCCGAGGTTGTAGCTGACCTCACCCCAGTAGTTGCTGTAGCCGGTAGACAGACTCTGGGAACCGCCGCGTCCCCAATAGCGCTGGTCGCTGGCGTTCAGGTAAACGCTGCCATATTGCTGGTTGCGGCCCAGGCTCTGGTTGATGGTCAGGTCGGTACGGGTTTTCGAGTTGCCGGTGGGTTTACGGCCGTCGGCGTTGAGTTCCTCGACGTGGTTGGTCAGGGTCCGGTAGCCCTCGGTCGAATAGCGATAGGCCGCCAGGGTGAAGTTGGTGTCGGTGCCGGTGAACGTCTTGGCATACAGCGCCCGCAGGCTATTACCCTGGACGGTCTGGCCCGCGGTAAGGCTGGAGGAGCGGGTCAGGTCAACAGAGACGGCGCCGATCGGGGTATTGCGACCCGCACCGACTGACAGCGCCTTGAAGTTCTCCGAGGCCTGGACACCGATGATCCCGGTGAGGTTGCTGTTGATGCCGTAGGCCAGGGTGCTGCTGACAAACTGCGGTGACGCCAGGCCATCGCTGTTGCTGTTGTACTTGCCCGCCGAGACGCTGTACTTCACCTGGCCTTCGCGGACCATGATCGGCAGGCTGGAAAACGCTTGCATCGATACCCGTCGACGGCCATCGGCTTCGATGATGGTCACTTGCAGGTCGCCGTTCGAGCCGCTGGGATAGATATCGCTGATTTCAAACGGGCCCGGTGGCACGTTGGCGGTGTAGAGGACGTAATTGTTCTGGCGGATCTCCACCGTGGCGCTGGTTTGCGCCACGCCGCGAATGATCGGCGCATAGCCGCGCTCGCTGTCGGCGCGCATACCTTCGTCGGAGGCCAGTTTCAGGCCGCGATAACGCACGCTGTCGAACAGGTCGGTGTCGGAGAATATATCGCCGGCACTGAACTGGCCCTTCAACGCGGTCACGTCATGTTGCAAGTAGCTGCGGTTGCTCTTGAACGTGTTGGGCTGACCGGTGCTGCTACTGAAGTTCGACTCATTACGCAGGCGCCAGGCGCCCAGATTGAGGCCGTTACGCAGACCCAGGTTGTTGGAGAACGTGGTGGCGTAGTCCGTGCTGTTGCGGTTGCTGCTCAACTGGTAGTTGATAAAGGCCGCCGAGACGCCGCCATCCCATAAGGCCGGGTCGACATAACCGCGCATGCCCCGCTGCATGGCGATTTGCGGCACGCTGGCCAACAGCCGAAGACGGCTGACGTCATAGCGCAAAGTGGCCTTGTCGATCAGCGACGGCAAGTCATAGCAGGCTTGCGGCTCATTTGGGTTGAGTGTGCCGGCCGCTTCCAGCTTGTTCATGTCGATGCCCAGTTGCTGCAACATGTCCAGGGTCAGGCAGGCCTCGACCTTGGCGTTTTTCGGGTTGCGTTGGAAGTCGATATCACGGCGGCCCACCAACACTTCGTTGCTGTAGAGGTCGACCCGGTAGTTACCTGGCAACACGCTGTTGGCGGACAACAGCGACTGCAGGTCCACCGACGATTGGGCGCCTTGCAGAAACGAGGTGTTGAACTGTTCGAGTTGTTCCTGTTCGAGTGCGGCTGGCGTCGTTTCAGTCGCTCCGGCCAAAGACGGAAGACCGAAGACTATCGCTATCGACAGCGCGTTAAGTTTTGACGGGCTCAACCGTGTGGAAGTATTGGATAGTCGCGCGCAGTGATTTACGCCATGGTCGGATCTGCTGCTCGTGAGTAAAGTCATGCAAAGAACCTATATCACCCCCGACGCGAACGACTAAACGGAGCGAAGAAAAATACGGGAATAGACGATTGATGTTTAATCAAACGTATTAAGGTGAATTTTTTGTCAGGCTGGCCTTGACCGGATTGGAGTTGGAAAGTTGAGCGGTGTAACGGTCCTGCGCGCCGTAGTCATTGATATTCATGAATGACACGGTCGGGGTGCTGGAGCTGTTGAACTGTTTGATCGCGAACTCTTTTTGTTCGCCGGGGGCGATCATCATTGAATCAATGGGTTGTTCCACTGATTGTCCTGATTGAAGTTTTAGGTCCGCCATGGAGACGTGGAACAGACCCGGATTGTTAATCGTCAAGACAGTTTTGCCGGCTCGATCAACCAATTGCCATAACAGTTCTGTTGGCGCCAGATAAGCGTTTGCGTTCAACCCTGAAGGGCGAAAGAACACCTTGATACGCTGGCGAACCGCGAGCTGCAGGGTGTTTTGTGTTTTGGCTGCTTGAGGGATTTCCTGGACATTGAGCCAGACCACCGACTCCTTATCGTCAGGCATGCCGGTGCCCTCATAAATTACCCGTAACAATTGCTGCTCTTTGCCTACAACCCGCGCCAGTGGCGGGGTCACGGCGAAAGGCGCCGAGGTTGCGCCGGGGGTGTCGCTGTCGACCCATGACTGGATCAACACGTCTTCACCGCTGTTGCGCACGGTGATGCCGGCTTCCTTGTGCTTACCGTCAAAGACCAGACGGGTAGCGCTCAAGGAAATGCCGGCGTCGGCCTGGGTGGCCATGAGCACGCCGAGGATACCCAGGCAAAAGGAAAGGGAGTGACGACGTAACATGATGATTACCGCTTGATTTCAAAAGAGATGGCGAGGCCTGCAGGCCCCGCACACAGTCAGATCCGGTCCTGCGGTTATTCGTATTGCAGGGTGAACGGCAGGGTGGCGTCACCGCGACCGGCAACGGCGGTGCCCGCTGCGCCAGTCGTGACGTAAGCGGCGGAGAACTTCAGCGAGGTGCTGCCATCTTGCAGGGTGTTTTCGATCTTTGCCGTGGCAGGTGAACTCAGGTTGATCAGTGCGCCATTAGCATCGAGCAGGGCAATACCGATGTTTTTCGCAGCCCCCAGGCCTTCGATCAGCTTCAGTACCCCAGTGCTATCGACGCCCGAACCGTTATTTTTATTGGGTTCAAAGATCATCGACACTTTGGTGCCGGCGTTGCAGCTGATCTTCATGTCAAAGTTTTCGGCGCTCAATTTGCCGCTGCCAATTGGCGCTGCGGCGGTGCCCATGTCTTTGATCGACACTTCACCCATCGGCACGGAAATAGTCTTCTTGAGGTCGGAGCCTTCAACGGAGCATGCATCGTTGTTAATGATGCCGGAGAAGTTGATGGTGCCGCTGCCGGCTTTGGTGACTACCGGGTCTGCTGCGAAAGCGTTGCCAGTGGCTGCCAACATGGACAGTGTCATAAGTGCCAGGGAAAGCTTTTTCATTCTGATTTCCATACGTGTGTTTTAAAAGTGCTGCATCAAGGTGCAGTTACACGATAGAGAAGCCGCTCAGGTAAAAGAATCAGACGATTCTTAGAAGTGCTCTGTGGCGCGAGATGAAGTGGAAAGTTTCAGGCAGTATGGGTTCTGAAGGTAAGCGTGGTATTACCTGAAATTAGCCACGTTTGATTAAGGTTTTTAATGTGAGTCTGGTTAGTTGAAAAGTTTGCGCTCAATGCAATAAGCCAGTAAGTCTTGGTCGCTGTTAACTTCCAGCTTGCGCATCGCCGATACTTTTTGCGCGCTGATGGTTTTGGCACTTCTATTCTGGCCGCGCGCGATATCACTGACACTTTGCCCGGAAACAAACAAACGCAGTATTTCGTGCTCTTTGGGCGACAATCTGGCGAAACGTTCATCCAGAGCGCTGGTAGATTCCATCACCGAGGTGGGTTCCGGCTTGGCACTTTGGAACGGATTACCTCTGGCGACAGCCTTGAGCGCAACCTGGATTTCGTTGTGCAGTTGGCTTTTCTGAATGACCCCGACCACGCCCAGTTCATGCAGCCGGGTCAGGATCAACGGATTGGAGATCATGGTCAGCACCAGGATTTGTACCGTCGGGAAGTGCCGTTTCAGGTACTCCACCAGCTTGAGGCCATCGCCGTAGGGAGAATCTGCGGGCATGTTGAAATCGGTGATGACCAGGTCGACAGGCTGTCGCTCAAGCAGGTTGATCAGCTCGTTGGAGCAGACCGCTTCCCCCACTACACGAAAGCCTTCATCACGTTCTATCAGCTCACGTACCCCAAGCAGCACGATGGGGTGATCGTCAGCGATGACAACGTTTAGTTTTTCCATGAGCGGTTATCCATAGCGTGTGTTGGGAGGAAATTGAGGTTACTCAAGGGTATTCAGTAAAGCCGTCAGCTGTTCGAGTTTTTGCCTGACCTCCAGCGCCAGGGCTGGCGTGACCGTCAACCCCATCAGCCGGCACTCCAGTTCGGCGAAGGCAATTGCCATGGCACCGGCCTGCACAGCACCCAATGCACCGGCCATGCTGTGCAGTTGTCGTGCAACCGCACTGGCATCGCCACTGTCCAGCGCTGCAAGCGTGGTTTGGTGATCTTGTTGCATGGTGCTGATAAACAGCTCACGCATTTTAGGTGATAACTGAATCTGGTCAGCGGCGCTGTCAGTTGCAAGGCTGTCATTGGCGACGATGGCTGGCGCAGGCACGGCGATCTTGCAGTGTTTCAACAATTGCGTGCGCAAGGTATGCAGGTTCAGCGGCTTGACCATCCAGGCGTTCATGCCCACGGCGGCGCAGCGTTCACCTTCCTCGCGCAGGGCATTGGCGGTCACCCCGATAATGGGCAAGTCCGGATCACGTTGACGCAGCTCCCTGGCCAATTCATAGCCATTGATGATCGGCATGTTTACATCGGTCAGCACCAGATCGAACAGTCCGGGCAGCCACTGCGCAAGGGCCTGTTCACCATTGGCCGCGACCATGACCGAGCAGCCCAGCGCTTCCAGTTGTTCCTTGATGATCGCCTGATTGATGGGGTTGTCTTCGGCGACCAGGATATGCAGATCAAGGTGGCGGGTTTTCTCGGGCAAGGGCAGGTGGTTTTGAGCGCTGGCGCCTTGCTGCGCGAAACTGACGGCCCAAGCGATTGCACGAATATCATGAGCGTCGACTTCCCAGCCATTGACCGAGCACTCGGACGGGTTGCGGCCTCCTGCCGTGGCGATAATCCGTGGACCGGGCCAAGGTACATCGTTGCCAGACGGCAACATGTCCACCAGCAGCGCCGAGGGCTGCGTTTGTTTCGTTTCGCCGTTCACCAGCCTGGTCTCCACACCGAGGCGGTTGAGCCAGGCGCAGATATGTTGTGCCAATTCCTGAGCGGGTGCCCGGACATAAACAGCCGGCGCTCCTGGCTCGAATTCAGGGCAGTCGGGCAGTTCTCCCGGCAAGTGTTCAAGCGCCAGTTGAAGAGAAAAGCTGCTGCCCAGGCCCGGTTCGCTGACCACTTTCAACTGACCAGCCATCAGCTCACACAGCCACCGACAAATCGCCAGACCCAACCCCGCACCGGCTTCGCTGGAGGCATCGCGGACCTGATAAAACGGGTGGAACAATTGCGTCTGCTGGGCCTGGGAAATGCCGATGCCCGAGTCGCTGACCTGCCATTCCAGATGGGTTGTTTCGCCGACTGTTTCCAGTACCCGAACCCGCAGTACGACCCGTCCGTTGTCGGTGAACTTGATGGCGTTGCTCAGCAGATTGTTGAGGATTTGCCGGATGCGCAGCGGATCACCGCGTACCCGATCAGGCAGCGCCGCATCAATACAGGCATAGAGTTGCAACCCCTTGGCCTGGGCGAAGGCGCTGTAGGTGCGCAGGGTGTCTTCGGTTAGTTCCAAGGGGCAAAAGTCCTGGGCCTCGATGGTCATTTGTCCGGATTCGATCTTCGACACATCCAGCACATCGCTGATCAACTGAAACAAGGTGGCGGAGGAGCGCTGGATGGTCTGCAGGTAGGCCTGCTGACGCGGCTCGAGCGAGGTCAGTCCCAGCAACTCCAGGGTGCCGAGTACGCCGTACAACGGTGTGCGTATTTCATGGCTCATGGTGGCCAGAAAGCGGGTCTTGGCCTCGTTCGCCGAGTCGGCCGCCCGGCGTGCTTCTTCCAGCGCTGCTGCGTCCTCGATATGGCGGGTGACGTCATGAAAGGCGCAGAGCCAGGCGTCCTGACCTTGATAGCGGGTGGAAATGAACGCGACATGCAGGTGACGGCCGTCGATCTCCAGATCAGCCTGTCCTGGCTCGGTGAGGCCGTGTTGCCGGTTGAGGGCGGCAATCAGTTTGGCGGTGTCTTGCCATTGCTGGGCGCGCTGGTTTTCCAGCAACACTTTACGATCGCTGCGGCGCACCACGCACAGGCCGGTAGGTGCGGTGTCGATCACGGCGCGGCTGAAGGCCTCGCTTTCGGCGATGCTTTCGTGAGCCCGATGCGCGGGGAGTACGACCCGCTTTTTGTACCAGCGATTGAAGGCCCAGCCGCAACCCAGGCCCGCCAGCAATAACGCCAACAGGCTGAGCAAAGGCCACAAGGCATATTTCAGAAAGCTCTTTAAACTGATGACGTAGATGGCTGTCCAGTGAGGTTCGCCGGGGCTCGATACTTTGAACACCAGCCCGTCACTATTGAAGTTCAGTCCTTCATTGAGCCTTGACTCAGGTTTCAGCGCGCCAATCAGCGCCTCGCCCGAGGGCGCGATGAGGGTGAAATGGTCATAGATCGACCACTGCATGATTCTCTCGATGTTATTGACCTGCGACAGGTTCAACAGTGAAGCGACAACCGCCCAGTGGCTGGCTCCCTCAATGGTCAATTGGATCGAGGACAGGTCAATGTTGACGTAGCCGAGGATGGACGGGGAGGTAACGTTCTCGGATGCCGTGGTGTATTGCACCCAGTGAATCCTGCTGTCCAGCGGCTTTGGATTCTTGTCGTGCAGTCGCTGCAGAACGTGCTTCATCACCTCGACGAATTCACCGCCCTGAATCTGACCTGCGCCGCGCAGTCGTCCGACAGCAGGCACTGCGATGTCGAAGTTATCCGGGACGTTGAACAGGAAAACCTGCGGTGACTGGTAGTGTGAGGCGGACCAGAAGGCGCTGTAGTCATCGGCCAGGTGCGCGGCTAATGTAAAGACTTTGGGGTGTTGGCTGAGTGCGACTTTCTCAGGATTGACCTTCACGCTGAATGGCAGGGAGAACGAGAACTGCCGCCCTTCATAAACATCAGGTCCTTCATCGAGCAGTAATTTTTGCAACGCCATCGGTGAGGGCTGTGAGGCCAGCAGTTCGCCCTTGGCACTCCGCTGCGAGACTTCATTGAGGAAGGCTTCCTGTTCGCGCAGATTCTCCAGTAGCCGGGCAAAGTGAAATCTCACAGTGTTGTGCTGTTCTTCGAGCATTCGCTGCACACCCCAAGCGCTGATACCGATCAACAGCAGCACCGTTGCGCAGAGCACTGTCAGGCCTTTGTTCAGGCGCAGGGAACTGCTGGCCAACTTTTCAAAAAAGGCGTTGGGATGATTCATTGCGCAGCCACGCAGGAGGTGAGCCGAAAGCGGTTGTGCACAATGACCTCTGAAGCAAGAGACGTTCAAGCGCACGTTTCTGCGGGTCAATACGCGCTTGCCGGACCGTCATGGGTCAGCAACTGCTGGAACTGATCCGAAGAGACGGCGTGGGAAATCAGGAAGCCCTGGACCTGAGTGCAGTCGATCTTACGCAACAGAGCAAGTTCTTGCGCGGTTTCCACACCTTCGGCCACCACCGTCAAACCCAATTGCCGCCCGAGGGCAACAATGCTGGTCAGGGCTTGGGCCAGTTCTTCGTTATCGTTGCAACCCTGGACCAGCGCCCGGTCAATCTTAAGTTCCGTAAACGGAGTCGATACCAGGTTCATATAAGAGCTGTAGCCCTTGCCGAAATCATCCTGCGACAGGCCGAAGCCCATGATCCGCAAACGGCAGGCGCCGGCGTAGAAGTTGCTGATGTCCTGCGGCACCGAGCATTCCATCAGCTCGAAGCAAATCTTCCCCGGGACACCCTGATGCTGGAGGACGAATTCAAGAATGCGGTCGGCCAGGTCATGGCTGTTGAGCAAATGAGTCGGCAGGTTGATCGACACCGGAATGTCATAACCCTGCTGGCGCCATTGCTCCTGGGCGTTGATGGCATGCTCCAGTACTCGCCACAACAGGCGTTCTTCCAGATCGAACGCCTTGAGCGCCGGCAGAAACATCCCTGGGAGCAGCATTCCGTGCTCGGGGTGCATCCATCGCACCAGGGCTTCGGCAGCAACAATGCGACCATTGGCCAAGGCTTTCTTGGGTTGAAACCAGGCCTGCAGTTCACCGTTGTCCAGAGCTTCAAGGATCGCCTGACGGTCAATGCCCGGCGTTGGCGAGGGCAGGGCGGCATGCCGCAGCCCCATGAGCTGATCGGTCAGGCTGCGCAGGGCGGTAGCCCTCACGGGTTTTGAAATCAGTCCGATGACCTTCACCCCCAGATTGCTGGCGACCAGACTTGCCCCCATCAACATGCGCCGCGAGGTGGCGCTCATGATCGCCAGTGCGGGCCGGGAATGTAAGCCAGCCAGCCCCTGGATGAACTGCACGCCATCCATGCCGGGCATCAGCAGATCGGTGAGTACCAGGTCGAATTCGCGTTTTTTCAAGCGGGCGAGGGCTTCCTCGCCGTCTCGCGCGGACTCCAGATGAAAATCTCCCAGTTCGCTGAACAAATGCTGCAAGTACAGGTGCTGGAAGGGATGGTCTTCGACAATCAAAATGCTACACGGCTTCATGGGCTGTTCTTTCATAAGGCGCCAGGTAATTGAACAAGGCCCGCAACGTAAAAGGCTTGACCAGGCAGTGATTCATTCCTGCCGCAAGGCACGACGCTTCTTCACCGCGCATGGCGTTGGCGGTAGCCCCGATGATCGGTGTTGTACAACCTTGTCGGCGCAGTTCCCGAGCCAGTTCGTAGCCATTGAGCCTGGGCATGTTCACGTCGCTCAGGACAATGTCGAACTGCTCGCTGCGCCAGATCGCCAGCGCTTCTTCGCCGTTCGACGCCAGCCGCACGGTGCAGCCGAGTTCTTCCAGTTGATCGCACAGGATCAACTGATTGATGACGTTGTCTTCGGCGACCAGGATATGCAGGTGGAGCTTTTCCATCTCTCGTTGTTCGCCGCGCTCCAGAGGCTTGACCACCCACAAGCCTTGAGCCTGGCTGACCGCTTGATGAATGGCTTGCAGGTAATTGAGATTGACCTTCCAGCCGCCGGACATGATCTGCGGCTCGTTGCAGCCATCGCCGGTGGCCAGCACCAGCGGGCCGGTCCACTCGGGTACCAGACGCTGTTCGAGAATGCCTGGGTGCAGCTCGATCAACACGTTTTGCGAGGTGAGGTCCAGATGTGATGGATGGCCGATGTGCGGACGGGCTCCCCAGCGACGCAACCAGCCGCTGATGACTTCGGCCAGTTCGCGTATCGGCGAGACCACGTAGACGACTTCCGGCAACAGCCCCGTCATGGCAATCGGCACTGAGGCGGCTGAAGGCTCTTCAAGCGGCAGGGTCAGGGAAAAACTGCTACCCAGCCCGAGTTCGCTGACCATGCGGATACTGCCGTTCATCAAGTGAGTCAGGCGCTGGCAGATCGGCAGGCCGAGACCGGTGCCGGCCACCACGTTGGTGTTGCCTTCGGTTTGATAGAAAGGTTCGAAAATGAACGGTTGATCGACCTGGGCGATGCCTTTGCCCGTGTCCGAGACTTGCCATTGCAGGCTGACGCGCTCGCCTTCGCGGCTCAGTAGCCTGAGTCGCAGCACAATCCGCCCTGAGTCGGTGAACTTGACGGCGTTGTTCAACAGGTTATTGAGAATCTGGCGGATTCGGCTGACGTCACCGATCAGTCGATCCGGCACTTGAGGATCCAGGCAGGCGTAGAGTTGCAACTCCTTGTTCCGGGCCGCAGCGGCATACCCCTGGATCACCTCCTGCACCAGCTCCAGCGCTGAAAACTCGCTCAACTCAAGGGCCAGTTGTCCGGCTTCGATCTTCGACACGTCCAGCACATCGCAAATCAGTTGCAGCAAAGTCGCCGAGGAACTTTCGATCGCGCGCAGATAATCCTTTTGCTGGACGTCCAGGCGGGTGCGTCCCAGCAATTCGAGGGTGCCCAGCACGCCATACAGCGGCGTGCGAATTTCATGGCTCATGGTGGCCAGAAACAAGGTCTTGGCTTCATTGGCGGTGTCGGCCATCTGCCGCGCCTGTTCCAGCGCCTCTTCGATCTGGGTGCGCGCGCTGATGTCGCTGAAAGCACAGAGCAAGACGTCTTCGCCCCTATAACGCGTAGGTGCGCAGCTCAGGTAAAGGTGTCGGCCATCGGCGGTTTCAAAGTAATCGGTGAGGGTCGGCTCGGCCGTATCGAAGGCGCGGCGGATCCAGTCAGGGCACAACTGTTCCCGTTCACTGCCCTGGCCCAGCCACTGCTGGGACAGCGTGTTTTCCAGCACCACCAGGCCGTCGGTGCGGCTTAATACGCACAGGGCCACGGGGGCGGTCTGGATCACATCGCGACTGAACAGTTCGCTTTCGACCAACGCCTGAATACGGTGGATCGCCGGGGTGATGAAACGGTGCTCCATGCGGCGGATCAACAGCCACACCAGGCTGATGCTGAGCAGGCAGAACAGCAGCGCGCCGCACAGTTGTGGCCACAACGCTGACATCACCGCGCGCAAATTGATGGAATACACCAGTTGCCAATCCGAAGATTTCAATTGCTTGCGGATCACCAAGTGGTCGGGCAGCCAGCCCGGGCCGACAAACCCGAAGAAGTCCTGACGCTGCAGCTGCAACAGGTTTTGACTCAGCTGCGCCGTGTGGCTGTTGGTGAACAACAGCATGCCCTGGGAGTTGAACATCATGAACTCGCCCGCGCTCTGGTCGTTCAACGCGCTGGAGACTTCCTGGCCATCCATTTCCAGACCCAGCCAGCCGGAGCTTACGTCGCGCTCATCCAGGCGAACGAAAATGTAGAGCTGCGAATGGCTGGCCGATTGATGGGTCAGCCACAGTTCCTCAAGCGCTGGCGCGTTGTCGCGTTTAAGGGTTTCCAACTGGTCAAGCATGGCTTTGGGAAACGCGTTCGCCACCGGCGTTGTGGTGTACAGGCGCGCCACCTGAGCATTGGCGCCGCTGCTGACGTAGATCAAATTGACCTGTTTGGCTTTCAGGTAATCGCGCATGCGCTCCGTTAGCCAGATGCTCCACTGCTTGCCGGGAACATTGCCCAGCAGCAGGTAGATTTCTTCCGCGGATACCAGCGGCTCGACCTCGGGTTTACGCGTGGCTGACAGGCTAAGGCTTTCCAGCAGGGCTTCGCGAGTAGTGAAAAAGGTATGGGCTTCGGCAATCGCACTGCTCATGTAGCCGCGGCGTTGGGAGATTTCATTGTTGAAGGTGAACAACAGGAAGTTATAGACGCCACCCAGGATGCCGATCAGCAACACCAGGGCAAAAATGCGCAGTAAGCGTCGTGCTGCGTTGGGAGTGGAAAGGATCGGGTTGATCTGATGCAGGTAGGTCTTCAATCTCATGCGGGCACTTTAGGCAGGCATGGGGGGGACAGATATAAGACGATCCTTAATTGGCTACAGGTAATTCACGATGAACGTTACTTCGGTGTTCGCAGTGCCGGCTTCCAGTTTGCTCTCGGCCAGGCGGTAGTAAGCGGCGGACAGCGGGATGTTGAAATTTGTGCCTGTGGTGTTGAACCCGTCGAACGGGTAGGTAGTGTCCAGCGCGATAGGTTGTCCTGCCTCGTTCATTAGCTTTAGACCGATGCCTTTGGCCGTCGAGCCGGCGTTCAGTGCGACGATGCCCTTTTGCGCGTCGATGACCTGGGTGGTGGCCTTAAGTGAATAGGTCACCTTCTGGATGCCGCGCTGGCATTGGTTCAAGGCGAGGTTGAATTTGATCGTCCGAGGGGTATCGCCGCTTTTGCTGAACTCCTTCAGGCGGTAGTCGTCGCCCATTTGAACCGACACTGCCGGGGTCTGGCAGGAGGGGGTATTCAGGGTAATGGGGTTGATCAAATAAAATTTGTTAAAAACTACTTCACTGGCTTGGTATTGGCCCAGATAGCCAGCGGGAACACTGTTTTCCGATGCCAATTCACCCGACTTGATGATTTCAAGTCGGTAGTTATCGGCGGCCAGACTCGCCCAACCCAAGGTAGCCCCGGCCCCACGCGCCACAGGCAGGTACAGTGCGGTTTTTTCGGTGAATATTCGGAATGAGAGCCCAGTTTTACCCAAAGGAAAGGTAGTGCCGGTGGTCACGCTTACCCAGTGCCGGGTTCAGGACAAAGCCCCAGAGTGTCGGCCCGTAACAATAGAACCCCTGAACCGGCGTGCTAATAACCTCCTGGTAAATAACAGTGCCGATGGATGCATCCGGAGGGACTGACAGGCCTTCCGTCAGTTTGCTCCCGTAGTTCATGGTAATGGTCTGGGAAGTGGCGTTGAAGATGCAGTTCGCAGCAGTTGCTTCCGACGAAAACACAAATGCCACTACGGCAGTAATGCTCAGCAGTGGGCGCAGTCGGCGCTGCTTTCTTGAAAGTTTCATATTGATGTCGATACAGGATCGCGGAGGGGCGATCACCTTAGGGATCGCTAAAGGCCATGCACATAAGGCACTTCTTAAAACGTCGGTGCCCCCTTGTCTGCCGATCTGCGTCGCTGTTCTTTGATCAATAAGTGCGGTTTGAGACGTCGTAGGAAATTTCACTAAATAAACATCAGACATTCCCTAAAAACCTCAAGATCCCAGCCAGACTTGTCGATGCAGTCCTTACAACCCTAAGGAGCATCAACATGAACGGTAAGCGTTTGTCGGTCGGTATCAGCCTGTTCTTCGCGCTGAGCGGTGCCTGCCTGGCGGCCACCCCGGTGGCTCAGGGTGTCATCCAGTTCCACGGCAGTATTGTCGAGTCAGGTTGTAGCTCCCGCGTGGGGGCGAGTTCGACGTTTGAGTTCAACGGTTGTCCGACCAGGGTAAGCGGCGACTCGGTCAGTGTGCGCAGCGTCGAGCCGGTTCGCTCGGTCAGTGCGCTCGATCATTCCCGCGTGAGCGTGAAGCTGGTCGCGGACGGGAGCAAGGATGGCCGTTACTACGATCAGCAATACGCCCTGGTCGACGCGGCCGGAAAACCGGTGAACTCAGGCGCTTACCTGATTACGCTGACGTCGCCTTGAGGTGAACTGCAAGCAATCCCAAGCGGCGCATTGTGTGTCGATGCGCCGCTGCCTACTGATTATTGCTCCACCAGTTCAGGCACCTTCACCGCTGCAGGCTTCAACACCAGCCACAACGCCCCGGCAATCAACAACCCGCCATACAGATGCGCCATCGACAGCGGTTCATCGAGAAACAACGCGCCCCACAACACGCCGAACGGCGGGATCATGAAGGTCACGGTCATCGATTTGACCGGGCCGATCGAACTGAGCAAGCGGAAATACAGGATGTAGGCAAATGCCGTGCAGCCCAGACCCAAGCCCAGCAGCGACAACCAGACGCTCCAGCCTCCCCAGCTAACGGGCGGTTGACTGATGACGCTGTAGCCGAACAACGGCAACACAAACAGCGTTGCCCCGAGCATGCTGCCCAGTGCCGCGAGACGGCTGTCGAGGCCGCCTTGATGGTCGAGCCAGCGTCGCGCCAGGAACCCGGCGAAACCGTAGCAGGTGGTTGCCAGCAGGCAGGCGAGTGCGCCCATCAGCAATTCCATGTCGAAGGCCACCGGACCTGCGCGGGTCAGGATGGCGACGCCAAACAACCCGAGGGCCACCCCGGCAATCTTCGAGAGGGTGAGTCTTTCGCTGAAGAACAGGCCGCCGATCAGCACGCCCATCAGCGGGGTGGTGGCGTTGAAAATCGCCGAGTAGCCTGCCGGCAGCACTTGAGCGGCCACCGAGTACAGGGTCGCTGGAAGACCGGAGTTGATCATCCCGAGCAGCAGCACGGTTTTGAACTTGCCACGGAAATCCCAATTGATCCGCATCAGCGCCAGAATCACCAGCAACCCGGTGGCGGCGATCGATACGCGGAAAAAAGCAGTGGGGATTGTGCCAATCACTGGGGCGATGATGCGCATGAACAGAAAGCTCGCTCCCCAAATGGCAGCAAGTGACAACATACGCAGAATATCGACGGGGTTCACAGCTCGTTCCTTCCTTTATCAGGGCGCAAGTGTCGCTGTCTCCCGGAGCCAAGGCAATGGTTGCTTTGCGTAACAATTGACCTCTAAGCTCAGCCCCAACGACAAGAACCATCCCGCAGAGGTCCTCACATGCCGCAGCCATGGCCCGCCGCCGATATCGCCCAGATGATCCTCGACGGCTTTGACGATTACCGCGAGCATTTCCGCCAGATCACTGACGGCGCCCGGGCGCGCTTTGAACAGGCGCAGTGGCAGGAAACGCAGATCGCGTCGGCGGCGCGGATCAACCTCTACGAAGCCAAGGTCAGCGAAGTGGTGGGGCGCCTGCATGCTGCCTTCGAGGCGGATGTGCTGATGGATGTCGGCTGCTGGCCGCTGGTCAAAAGCGCCTACATCAACCTGATCGACCTGCGTTTCGACGATGAATTGTCCGAGACCTGGTACAACTCGATTTTCTGCGGGCTGTTCAGCCATGATCTGATCAGCGATGGCTGCATGTTCATCCATACCACCCGGCCCAGCTTGCATCGGGCCCGGGCCGCGCAGACCCGGACCTATAAGCCGCATGGGCAGTTGTCCGGCATGCTGGCGAGCATTTTTGCCGATTACCGCTTCAGCGAAGACTACGCAGACCTCGACCGCGACCTGCGCCGACTCGAAGCGCAACTGCGCGAGAGTTTGCCCGATTGGGTCTGCAAGGACCCGGAACTGAGCGTCGAGCTGTTTTCCTCGGTGCTCTACCGCAACAAGGGCGCCTACCTGGTAGGGCGCATCTACACCGCGGACGAGCAATGGCCGCTGGTGATTCCGTTTCTGCACCGCGAAGGCCGGGGGATTCAGATCGATGCGTTGATCACCGATGAAGCCGAGGTGTCGATCATCTTTTCATTCACTCGCTCGTACTTCATGGTCGATGTGCCGGTGCCGGCGGAGTTCATCGGTTTTCTCAAACGCATCCTGCCGGGCAAGCACATCGCCGAGCTGTACACCTCGATCGGTTTCTACAAACACGGTAAGTCGGAGTTCTACCGGGCGTTGATCAACCACCTGGCCAACACCGATGACCAGTTCATCATGGCCCCGGGCGTGCGCGGCATGGTCATGAGCGTGTTTACCCTGCCGGGGTTCAACACGGTGTTCAAAATCATCAAGGACCGTTTCTCACCGTCGAAAAACGTCGACCGCGCGACGGTGATCGAGAAATACCGTTTGGTGAAAAGCGTCGACCGGGTCGGGCGCATGGCCGATACCCAGGAGTTCGCCGACTTCCGTTTTCCGTTGAGCAAATTTGATCCGGCGTGCCTGGCCGAGCTGCTGGAAGTCGCCGCATCGACGGTTCAGGTGGAAGGCGACACCGTGTTGATCCGCCACTGCTGGACCGAGCGACGCATGACCCCGCTGAACCTCTACCTGGAAAACGCCAACGACGCGCAGGTGCGCGAAGCGCTGGAAGATTATGGTCTGGCGATCAAGCAACTGGCGGCAGCGAACATTTTCCCCGGTGACATGCTGCTGAAAAACTTTGGCGTCACCCGACACGGGCGCGTGGTGTTTTATGACTACGACGAGATCTGTTTTCTCACCGAAGCCAACTTCCGCCACATCCCGCAACCGCGCACACCGGAAGACGAAATGGCTTCCGAGCCGTGGTATTCGATCGGGCCGCTGGACGTGTTCCCCGAGGAGTTCCCACCGTTCCTGTTCGCCGACTCCGCGCAGCGACGGCTGTTCGATCAACTGCATGGCGAGCTGTACAACGCCGATTACTGGAAAGGCCTGCAAGCGGCGATTCGCGCTGGCAAGGTGATCGATGTGTTTCCGTATCGGCGCAAAGGGCTGGATAACGAGTAGTTCTCTGCGACCGCTGCGCGGCCGATCGCGAGCAAGCTCGCTCCCACACTGGATCTATAGCGACCACAAAATCGGGGGCACCACGATCAAATGTGGGAGCGAGCTTGCTCGCGATCGGCCGCGCAGCGGTCGTAAAATCTGCGACAATCGCCCCCCTGCGCCACTAGACGACCTTTGCGTACCTGATGACTGACGAATCGCCTTCAATCGACAAACTGCTGAAAAACCTCGACCACGCCATGCTTGCCGACCGCCACCGGCTGCGGCGGCAGTTGCTCGAGCTGCGCAAGAAACCCGACGAGGCCAAGCTGGCCCTGTGGGTGACGCGCATGCAAGCGTCCTGCGACCAGGTGCTGGCGCGGCGTGCCAGCCTGCCGCTGATTCGTTACGACGACAGCCTGCCGATCGCCGCCAAGCGCGACGAAATCAAGGAAGCGCTGCTCAAGCATCAGGTGCTGATCATTGCTGGCGAAACCGGCTCGGGTAAAACCACCCAACTGCCGAAGATCTGCCTGGAAATCGGTCGCGGCCAGCACGGTCTCATCGGCCACACCCAGCCGCGTCGAATTGCTGCGCGCAGCGTCGCGAGCCGGGTGGCCGAAGAGCTGGCGACGCCGCTCGGGGCCTTGGTCGGCTATCAGGTGCGGTTCGAGGATCAGAGCGATGCCAACACCCTGATCAAACTGATGACCGACGGCATCCTGTTGGCGGAAACCCAGAACGACCGCTACCTCGAACGCTACGACACGATCATCGTCGACGAAGCCCACGAACGCAGCCTGAACATCGACTTCCTGCTCGGTTACCTGAAAACCCTGCTGCCGCGTCGCCCGGACCTCAAAGTCATCATCACTTCGGCGACCATCGATCTTGAGCGCTTCTCCAAGCATTTCGATGATGCGCCGATTGTCGAGGTCTCGGGCCGTACGTTCCCGGTGGACACCTGGTATCGGCCGTTGACGCTGGAGCAGGACGAAGAGGGCAACCGGGTCGAAGACGACCTGACCGTGGATCAGGCGATCCTCGCCACCCTCGACGAAATTGCCGCATACGAGCGCAGCGAACGCCGCAGTCCCGGCGACGTGCTGGTGTTCCTGCCCGGCGAGCGCGAGATTCGTGATGCGGCGGACATGCTGCGCAAGGCCCAGCTCAAGCACACCGAAATTCTGCCGTTGTATGCACGGCTGTCACCGGCCGAGCAGCAGCGGATTTTCCAGTCCCATCCGGGCCGTCGCGTGGTGCTGGCGACCAACGTCGCGGAAACCTCGCTGACCGTGCCGGGCATTCGTTACGTGATCGACAGCGGTACGGCGCGCATCAGCCGCTACAGCTACCGGGCCAAGGTCCAGCGCCTGCCGATCGAGGCGATTTCCCAGGCCAGCGCCAACCAGCGTAAAGGCCGTTGCGGACGGGTCGAGCCGGGCATTTGCATCCGTCTGTACAGCGAAGAAGATTTCATCGGTCGGCCGGAATTTACCGACCCGGAAATCCTCCGTACCAACCTGGCGGCGGTGATTTTGCAGATGCTCCATCTGCGCCTCGGGGAAATCACCGATTTCCCGTTTATCGAGCCGCCGGATGGCAAGGCCATCAGCGACGGTTTCAACCTGCTGCAAGAGCTCTCGGCAGTCGATCGCAACAGCCAACTGACGCCGCTCGGCCGGCAACTGGCGCGGTTGCCGGTGGACCCGCGCATGGGTCGGATGTTGCTCGAAGCGGCGAAACTCGGCAGCTTGCAGGAAGTGCTGATCGTCGCCAGTGCGATGTCGATCCAGGACCCGCGCGAGCGTCCACCGGAGCGCCAGCAGGCCGCCGATCAGGCCCACGCACAATGGAAAGACGTGGACTCGGATTTCGCCGGGCTGGTCAATCTGTGGCGTGGCTTTGAAGAGCAACGCCAGGCCCTGACCGCCAGTCCGCTGCGCAATTGGTGCCGCAAGAATTTCCTGAATTACCTGCGCCTGCGCGAGTGGCGTGATTCTCATCGCCAGTTGAGCCTGATCTGCCGCGACATGCAGCTGAGCCTGAACAAAGAGCCAGCGGACTACCCGAAGCTGCACAAAGCGGTGTTGTCCGGGTTGCTCAGCCAGATCGGCCAGAAAACCGAAGACGGCGATTACCTGGGCGCGCGTCAGCGGCGCTTCTGGATTCACCCGTCATCGGGCCTGGGCAAGAAGCGTCCGCAATGGCTGATGACCGCTGAACTGGTGGAAACCACCAAGCTCTATGCGCGCATGGTGGCGAAGATCGAGCCGGACTGGATCGAGCCGCTGGCCGGGCACCTGATCAAGAAGAACCACTTCGAACCGCATTGGGAGAAGAAGCGTGGACAGGTCGTGGCCTACGAGCAAATCACCCTGTTCGGGTTGATCGTGGTCGGTCGCCGGCCCGTGCATTACGGGCCGATCGATCCTGTCACCTCGCGTGAACTGTTTATCCGCGAAGCGCTGGTGCGGGGCGAGATTCAGTCGAAAGCCAAGTGTCTGTCTGCCAATGAGCAATTGTTGGAACAGCTCGATGAACTGGAGGCCAAGGCCCGTCGTCGTGACATTCTGGCGGACGAGGAAACCCTGTTTGCCTTCTACGACGCGCGCTTGCCGGCAGAAATCCATCAGACCGCGACTTTCGACAGCTGGTATCGGATCAACAGCCAGAAAGACCCGCAATTGCTGATCATGCGTGAAGAAGACGTGCTGGCCCGCGAAGCCAGCGAAGTCACCGCCGCGCATTACCCGGACACCCTGCGTCTGGGCGATCTGACCTTGCCGTTGAGCTATCACTTCGAGCCTAACCATCCCCGCGATGGCGTGACCTTGCGCGTACCGGCACCGCTGTTGCCGATGCTGCCGCCGGAACGCCTGGAATGGCTGGTGCCGGGGGTGATCGAAGCCAAGTGCATCGCGCTGGTGCGTAACCTGCCCAAGGCCTTGCGCAAGAACTTTGTGCCGGTGCCGGACTTCGTCAAAGCGGCGTTGCAGCGAGTCACTTTCGCCGATGGTTCCCTGCCGCAGGCATTGGGTCGCGAACTGTTGCGCATGACCGGTGCGCGGGTCAGTGACGAGGCCTGGGTGGAAGCGTCGCAGCAGGTTGAAAGTCATCTGCGGATGAACCTGGAAATCGTCGATGGCCAGGGCAAGTTCCTCGGCGAAGGCCGTGATCTGGCCGAGCTGACCGCACGTTTCGCCGAGGCCAGTCAGGCTGCTTTGGCGGTACCACAGACGGCGAAAAGCCAACAGCCGGTGGAGGCCAAGGTCTTCGCCGCGGTGGCCGAGAAAACCCAGCAGAAGATCGCCGGGCTGTCGATGACGGTCTACCCGGCGCTGGTGGAGGAGGCGGGCACCGTTAAGGAGGGGCGTTTTTCGACTCCGGCCGAGGCCGAGTTCCAGCATCGTCGGGCGTTGCAGCGGTTGCTCATGCAGCAACTGGCCGAACCGGCGAAGTTCTTGCGCGGCAAGCTGCCGGGGCTCACCGAACTGGGCTTGATGTACCGCGAGCTGGGGCGTATCGACAGTCTGGTGGAAGACATCCTGCTGGCGAGCCTCGACAGCTGCATTCTCGACGGCGAAGCAAGCTTGCCGCGTGACGGCGCCGGTTTGGCCTCGCTGGCCGAGCGCAAGCGTGGTGCGTGGACCGAGCATGCCGAGCGTCTGGCGAAACTGACGCTGGAAACGCTCAAGCTCTGGCACGCTTTGCAGAAACGCTTCAAAGGCAAGATCGACCTGGCGCAAGCGGTGGCGCTGAACGACATCAAGCAGCAGCTCAGTCATCTGGTGTATCCGGGGTTTGTCCGTGAAACCCCGATGCAGTGGCTCAAGGAGTTGCCGCGTTATCTCAAGGCTGTCGAGCAGCGCTTCGAGAAACTCGGCGCTCAGGTGCAGAAGGACCGGGTCTGGAGCGGTGAGTTGTCCGGTCTCTGGACCCAATACCAGACCCGCGCCAACAAGCATGCGCAGGAAGGCAAACGCGATCCGCAGCTTGAACTCTATCGCTGGTGGCTGGAGGAATACCGGGTTTCGCTGTTCGCCCAGCAATTGGGGACCAAAGTGCCGATCTCCGACAAACGATTGAGCAAACAGTGGACCCAGGTCGAACCCTAGAACCGAGGCTTGCACAATACCCTGTGGGAGCGAGCTTGCTCGCGATGAGGCCATCACCTTCAACACCTGGTTGAATCTTAGGCCGCCATCGCGAGCAAGCTCGCTCCCACATTAGGCACTCCGTTACTCTTGCAAAAGGGGCCAAACGCCGATGTTTATGGCAAACTTCGCTGTTATAAACACCGGCCCCGCATATTTGAGCCTCGCAACCCGGGCGGATCGGTATAACGCGATGCCAGGTTGATGCCCTTTGACGGTATAGACCCTTTATGTGTTGGTACGTCGGTGCCAACACTTTCTGCCTGAACGGATTAGAGAAACGACCATGCATAATGTCGTCATCAGCGGCACCGGCCTGTACACCCCGGCCAACAGCATCTCCAACGAAGAGCTGGTGCAGTCTTTCAATGCTTACGTCACTCAGTTCAATGCTGACAACGCTGACGCCATCGAGCGCGGTGAAGTGCAAGCGTTGACCGAATCCAGCGCCGCCTTTATCGAAAAAGCCTCGGGGATCAAAAGCCGCTTTGTCATGGACAAGGACGGCATTCTCGATCCAAAGCGCATGGCACCTCGTTTGCCCGAGCGTTCCAATGACGAATGGTCGGTGCTTTGCCAGATGGCCATTGGCGCTGCCGAGCAAGCCCTGCAACGCGCCGGCAAGACGGCGGCGGACATCGACGGGGTGATCGTTGCCTGCTCCAACCTGCAACGCGCCTATCCGGCCATTGCCATCGAAGTCCAGGAAGCACTGGGTATCGAAGGTTTCGGTTTTGACATGAACGTGGCCTGTTCCTCGGCGACCTTCGGCATTCAGGCTGCCGCCAACAGCGTACAGCTGGGCCAGGCCCGGGCGATCCTGATGGTCAACCCGGAAGTCTGCACCGGTCACCTGAACTTCCGCGACCGCGACAGCCACTTCATCTTCGGCGACGCCGCCACTGCGGTAATCATTGAACGTGCCGACCTGGCCACGTCCAAGTACCAGTTCGACGTTGTCAGCACCAAGTTGCTGACCAAGTTCTCCAACAATATTCGCAACAACTTCGGCTTCCTCAACCGCGCGGCGGAAGAGGGCATCGGTGCCCGTGACAAACTCTTCGTCCAGGAAGGTCGCAAGGTGTTCCGCGATGTCTGCCCGATGGTCGCGGAGCTGATCGCCACCCACCTGGACGAGAACAAGCTGAACATCAGCGACGTGAAGCGTTTCTGGCTGCACCAGGCCAACCTCAGCATGAACCACCTGATCGTCAAGAAGCTGCTGGGCCGCGAAGCCACCGAAGAAGAAGCCCCCGTGATTCTCGACACGTATGCCAACACCAGCTCTGCAGGTTCAGTGATTGCTTTTCACAAGAACCAGGACGATTTACCAGCCGGTTCGCTGGCGGTACTCAGCTCGTTTGGTGCCGGTTATTCGATTGGCAGCGTGATTCTGCGCAAGCGCTGAGTTGCGAAGGGCAGTGACAAGCCTGAGTCATGCACCCACAGGAAATCAGTATTGATGACTGACGACACGCAACTGCTCGGACGCCTGCTGGCGGGCGAGCAGCAGGCTTTCAAGGAGTTGGTCAGCACCTACCAGAGCGCCATGCGGGCGGTGGCTTATGCCATCGTCGGTAACCGGCATGCCGACGAAGTGGTGCAGGATGCCTGGCTGTCGGTGGTGCGCAACCTGAACGGGTTCGAGGGGCGTTCCAGCCTCAAGACCTGGCTGTTGACCATCACCGCTAACGCAGCAAAAGGGCGATACAAACAAAACCGCCGGGAAGTGCTGCTCGATGACCTGCCGTCGCCCCACGGCACCATCGATGATGATCGTTTCTCCGCCGCTGATGGCCACTGGCTGGTGGCGCCGTTCAGCTGGCATCAGGACACCCCGGAAGCGCTGCTCACCGAAAACGAACTGCGTGAATGCCTGGAGCACACCTTGCTCAGCCTGTCGGAACTGCAAAGCAGTGTGTTGCTGTTGCGTGAGCGCCAGGGCCTGGAGCTGGAGGAGATTTGTAATCTTCTGGAGATCTCGCTCTCCAATGTTCGTGTGCTACTGCACCGCGCACGGTTGAAGGTGTTTGCAACCGTGGAGCATTTTGAGGAGACAGGCGAATGTTGACCTGTAAGGAACAAGTAGCGCGGTCCAGCGATTATCTCGATGGCCAGTTGAGCTTTCGTGAGCGGCTGATGGTGCGCCATCATTTGATGTTTTGCCCCAATTGCCGACGGTTCATCCGACAGATGCGCCTGATGCAGGCGACCTTGCGCGTCATGCCCGAAAAACCGGTTCCCGGTGTCGACGAGCTCGCCGCGCGCCTGGCCGCCGAACGTCAAAAGGGTAAGCAGTAATTTCAGGTCACACCTCCCTCAGACTTCGTTTTGACCCCGCTTCGGCGGGGTTTTTATTTCGGCAAGGGCGGGGATGGGCGATACTCGGCGGGTCTGTAGGCAACAACCGCTGGGGAACAGGATGCCGTTACACGTTTTGGACAGTCTTTCCGCCATCGCGCCTCAAGAGTGGGACGCGCTGGTGCCCGAGACTCAACCGTTTCTGCGTCACGCTTTTCTCGGGGCGCTGGAAGACAGTGGCAGCCTGGGGCCGCAGTCCGGCTGGCAGCCGGAGCATCTGCTGCACATCGAAGACGGTCATCTGCTCGCGGCATTGCCGAGTTACCGCAAATGGCATTCCTACGGCGAATACGTGTTCGATCATGCCTGGGCCGATGCTTGCGAACGCGCCGGGATCGATTACTACCCCAAATTGTTGACGGCTGTGCCGTTCAGCCCGGTCAGCGGGCCACGGTTGTTGGCGGCGAATGTGCAGGATGGTTTCGAACTGCTGAACAGCGTCCCGGGCTATCTGGAAATTGAAGGGCTCTCCAGCGCCCATATCAACTTTACCGACGCCTTCACCGACGCGGCATTGGCCGAGCAACCGGGCTGGTTGCAACGTATCGGTTGCCAGTACCACTGGCAGAATCGCGGCTATCGGGACTTTCAGGACTTCCTCGACGCGCTCAGTTCACGCAAGCGCAAGCAGATGCGCAAGGAGCGTGAGCAAGTGGCGGGGCAGGGCATCGAATTTGAATGGCTTGAGGGGCATCAACTCGACCAGGCACAGTGGGATTTCGTCTACGCCTGCTACGCCAACACCTATGCGGTGCGTCGGCAGTCGCCGTACCTGACGCGGGAGTTTTTCAGCCTATTGGCTGAACGCATGCCCGAAGCCATTCGGGTGGTGCTGGCCAAACAAGGATCACGGCCGGTGGCCATGGCCTTCAGCCTGGTCGGTGGCGATAGTTTTTATGGACGGTACTGGGGTTGCCTGGCGGAGTTCGATCGCCTGCACTTCGAGACCTGTTTCTATCAAGGCATGGACTACGCCATCGCCAACGGTTTTCAGCGTTTCGATGCCGGTGCCCAAGGCGAGCACAAATTGATTCGTGGTTTTGAACCGGTGATCACCCATTCCTGGCACTACTTGCGTCACCCGGGATTGAAGTCGGCGGTGAAGGATTTTCTTGAGCGCGAACGTTTGGGTGTCATGGGCTATGCAGAAGAGGCGAAGAGCGCCTTGCCCTATCGACAGGGCTGATTTCAGAGGACTCCGGTGCTTTTTTGATGTTGAACATTGTCCTTCAGAATCGCAGGTCTTATGTGGGAGCGAGCTTGCTCGCGATGCAGGCGCTGCGGTAAATCAGATACGCCGCGTCATCGTTCTTCGCGAGCAAGCTCGCTCCCACAGGATTAGCGTCGATCTCGACACTCAATCGATGCCGACAAACCCACCGGTCTGGTGCTGCCACAGCCGCGCATACAACCCGCCATGGGCCAGCAATTCGGCGTGGCTGCCGGTTTCGGCGATCCGGCCTTTTTCCAGCACCACCAGGCGATCCATCCGCGCAATGGTCGACAGCCGGTGAGCGATGGCGATCACGGTCTTGCCCTGCATCAGGGTTTCCAGGCTTTCCTGAATCGCCGCTTCGACTTCCGAGTCCAGCGCCGAAGTGGCTTCGTCCATGATCAGGATCGGCGCATCCTTGAGCAGCACCCGGGCGATGGCGATCCGTTGGCGCTGGCCGCCGGAGAGTTTCACCCCGCGTTCACCGACATGAGCATCGAAGCCGGTGCGCCCTTCAGCGTCCGACAGCAACGGGATGAACTCGTCGGCGCGGGCCTTGCGGACTGCCTCCCAGAGCTCTTCGTCGGTGGCGTCGGGTTTGCCGTAAAGCAGATTCTCACGGATCGAACGGTGCAGCAGCGAGGTGTCCTGAGTGATCATGCCGATCCGCTCGCGCAGGCTTTCCTGAGCCACGCTGGCGATGTTCTGCCCATCGACCAGGATCTGCCCGCTCTGCAGGTCGTAGAGGCGCAGCAGCAGATTGACCAGTGTCGATTTGCCGGCGCCTGAAGGACCGATCAAACCGATTTTTTCACCGGGTTTGATGCTCAGGTTGAGGTCGTCGATGATTCCGCTTTTCTTGCCATAGTGAAACGTCACGTGTTCGAAACGCACTTCGCCACGGCCCACTTCCAGGCGCGGCGCCGGTTCGCGGTCGGTGACGCTGATCGGTTGGGCGATGGTTTGCAGGCCGTCCTGGACCATCCCGATGTTTTCGAAGATGCCGTTGACCACCCACATGATCCAGCCCGACATGTTGACGATGCGGATCACCAGGCCGGTGGCCAGGGCAATGGCACCGACCGAGATCAGCGACTGGGTCCACAGCCACAGCGCTAGGCTCGTGGTGCCGACGATCAGCAGGCCGTTCATGCTGGTGATGACCACGTCCATGCTGGTGACGACGCGGCCGGCCAGTTGGGATTTTTCGGTCTGCTCGGCGATGGCTTCGCGGGCGTATTGCTGTTCGAAGTTGGTGTGGGCGAAGAGCTTCAGCGTGGTGATGTTGGTGTAGCCGTCGACGATCCGGCCCATGAGCTTGGAGCGCGCATCGGAGGACACCACCGAACGCTCCTTGACCCGAGGCACGAAGTAGCACAGTGCGCCGATGTAGCAGGCGATCCACGTCAGCAGCGGGATCATCAGGCGCCAGTCGGCTTCGGCGAACAGCACCAGCGAGCTGATCGCGTAGATCAGCACATGCCATAACGCGTCGACAGCTTGCACCGCCGAGTCGCGCAAGGAGTTGCCGGTCTGCATGATCCGTTGGGCGATGCGCCCGGCGAAATCGTTCTGGAAAAAATTCAGGCTCTGTTTGAGCACGTAACTGTGGTTTTGCCAGCGAATCATGCTGGTCATGCCGGGGCTCAGGGTTTGATGCACCAGCAGGTCATGCAGGCCGACGAATATCGGCCGCAGAAAAAGTGCGACCACCGCCATCCAGGCCAACTCGACGCCGTGGATTTTGAAGAAGTCCGTATTTGGCGTGCCTTGGGCCAGATCGATGATTCGACTCAGGTAACTGAACAACGCCACTTCGATCAGCGCGCCGATCAAACCGACAACCAACAGCGCGGCAAAGCTCGGCCAGACCTGACGTAAATAATAGGTATAGAAGGGGAGAACCCGGCTCGGCGGTGCCGCCGTTGGAGCGTCACGGAAAATATCGATCAGTTTTTCGAAACGACGATAGAGCATCAGATAAACGCCCGCGTACGGGCTCTCCTTTTTTCGATGCGAGCGGCTCGGTGAACACACCGCTGCCGCTCGGGACGCCTAATGCAGTTTAGTCGATGCGCTTGGCCGACTTGATCAGCACCGGGTCGATGGGCACATTCTGCATGCCTTGTTTGGTGGTGGTTGGCGAGTTGACGATGATGTCGACGACATCCATGCCTTTCACGACTTTGGCGAATACCGCGTAACCGGCATCGCGGCCCGGGTCGAGGAAGTCGTTGTCCTTGACGTTGATGAAGAACTGGCTGGTGGCCGAATCCGGATCGGAAGTGCGCGCCATCGACAAGGTGCCACGCACGTTATGCAGGCCGTTGCTGGCTTCGTTCTTGATCGGTGCATCGGTAGGCTTCTGTTGCATCGACGTCGTGAAACCGCCGCCCTGAGCCATGAAGCCCGGAATCACACGGTGGAAAATGGTGTTGTTGTAGAAACCTTTGTCGACGTAAGCGAGAAAGTTCTTGGTACTGATCGGCGCCTTGACCGGGTCCAGTTCGATTTCGATCTGGCCGTTGGTCGTTTCCAGCAGCACGTGCGGCGCCGGGGCGGCCATCAGGTTGGCGGCGAACAGTACGGAGCCTGCGACGAGGGCGATTTTTTTCAGCATGGGTCAGTGATCCTGGGTAGTGGTGTCGACTGCGGTTAGAAATTCAAGCAGGGTTTGGTTGAAACGGTGTGGCTGGTCCAATGGCGTTGCGTGGCGTGAATCTTCGATCACCACCAACCGCGCATCGGGCAGCAGTTTTACATAGGCCTCTTTCAGCGCTACCGGCGTGTAGTCGCGGTCGGCGCTGACAATCAGGGTTGGACAGGTGACTTTCGCCAGTCGTTCCTGAACCCCCCAACCGACAATGGCATTGAAGCTGGCGAGATAAGCACGTTTGTCGTTTTTTGCCCAGCGCTCGGCCATTTTTTGCCGCAGCTCGGCCTGTTCAGGCTTGGGGAACAGCTTGCCGCCCAGGGCCGTGCCGATGGTGCGCAGACTGAGCAGACGGATCAGGCTCCAGCGCTTGAACCACTGCCAGTAATCATCCGCCGTGCGGACTTTGACCTCGGGGGCACTGTTGACGATGCACAGGCTTTTAAGCAGCGAGGGTTGGTCCACCGCCAGCTGAAAACCGATCATCCCGCCCATGGACAACCCGACCAGATGCGCCGGGCCGAGGTTCAGGTACTCGATCAGTGCGATCAGATCAGCGCTGAAACCGGCAATGCTGTAGCGCTCGCGGGGTTTGTCGGAGCGGCCATGGCCGCGAACATCCGGGACGATCACCCGGTAACGGGTCGAGAGCTCCGGGATCTGTTTTTCCCAGTCCAGCGTGCTCGAGCCCAGCCCGTGAACCAGCAACAGCGGCGTGCCGTGGCCATATTCCTCGTAGTGCAAGGTGCAACCTTCATGTTCGAAGTAGGCCATCGCGCAACTCCTTGTCAGGCTTGTTCCGGGGCCGCGAACGGCGCATCCAGCGGTGCGGTGTCGAAGGTACGCAGCAACTCGATGAGAATCTGCGTCGCCGGGCCCAAGGGTTTGTCCTTGTTCGAATACAGATAGAAGCTCGGGTTTCGACTGCCGCCCTGATCCAACGGTAGCAGCTTGAGCGTACCTTCCTTCAGCTCCCGCTCAATCATGTGCCGGGGCAACCAGGCGAAGCCCAGGCCGCTGCTGACAAAAGTCGCGGCGGTGGCGAGGCTGCCGACGGTCCAGCGCTGTTCAGCGCCGAGCCAGCCGACGTCCCGTGGCTGCTGCCGACCGGAGTCGCGAATCACCACTTGCATCTGGGTTTCCAGATCCTGGAAATTCAGCTCGCGGTTGAGACGATGCAGCGGGTGTTCGGGGTGGGCCACGGCCACAAATTCTACGTCGCTCAACTCCGCACCAAGGTAACCGGGAATGCTGAAGCCGGTGATGGCCAGGTCGGCTACGCCTTCGAGCAAGACTTCCTCGACCCCGGACAATACTTCTTCGCGCAGACGCACCCGGCAGCCGCGGCTTTGCGGCATGAACGCGGTCAAGGCGCGGACGAGGCGGGCGCTCGGATAAGCGGCGTCGACCACCAGCCGCACTTCCGCCTCCCAGCCTTGCTCCATGTGGTGCGCCAGATCTTCAAGCTGACTGGCCTGTTTGACCAGTTGCCGGGAGCGGCGCAGCAGCACGCCGCCGGCTTCGGTCAGCACTGCCTTACGGCCGTCGATGCGCAGCAGCGGCACACCGAGCTGGTCCTGCATGCGCGCGACGGTATAGCTGACGGAGGACTGCGAACGGTGCAGCACTTCGGCGGCCTGGGCGAAACCACCGTGGTCGACCACGGCCTGAAGTGTTCGCCATTGATCAAGGGTCACGCGGGGCGCTTTCATGAGGAGCTCCTCTTGTCCTAAGCTGGCAGCTTCCATTGGAGGCTGCCGAATGAAAAAAATCTGTTGTGTGGTGCTGGCGATGTTGCCGCTGACCGCGTTTGCCTACCCCATCGATGTACAAAAAGAACTCAACGGCCTGAAAATCGACTACACCACCCATGACACCGCACGCGACATGGGCGCCATTACGCTGAACAACTCCAGCGGTAAAGCTGCCGAATGCACAGTGGCATTCCGCAATGGCCCGGAATTACCGCGTACTCGCCGCGTGAGCCTGGAGGCAGGCAAAAGCGCCGACCTCTCGGCCAGGTTCAACCGTGAAATCATCAAGCTGTACATCACCCTGACCTGCAAACCCAAATAAGGGCTGTTGCACAGGCGGGGCAGATACGCTCCGCTTATAAACGAATTTATTGATGGTTTATAGCAGTTATTTGTGCTTTTTCATCGATACAACACTGTTTAATCTCCACTCCATCGACTTACAGCATTCACCGATGGAGGCTACATCCCATGTCCCGCGTTCTGATCATCGAAAGCAGTGCCCGCCAGCAAGACTCGGTATCGCGTCAGCTGACCCAAACCTTCATCAGCCAATGGAAAGCCGCACACCCGGCCGACCAGATCACCGTTCGTGACCTGGCGACCCATCCGGTTCCACACCTGGATGCCAACTTGCTGGGCGGCTGGATGAAGCCTGCCGAGCAGCGCAACGAAACCGAACAGTCGTCGCTGGAGCGCTCCAACCAGTTGACCGACGAATTGCTGGCCGCCGACGTCCTGGTCATGGCCGCACCGATGTACAACTTCGCGATCCCAAGCACATTGAAAGCCTGGCTCGACCACGTGCTGCGCGCCGGTGTGACCTTCAAGTACACCGAAACCGGCCCGCAAGGTCTGCTCAGCGGCAAGCGTGCTTATGTGTTGACTGCTCGCGGTGGCATCTACGCCGGTAGCACCTCCGATCACCAGGAACCGTACCTGCGTCAGGTCATGGCATTCATCGGCATCCACGACGTCACCTTCATTCACGCCGAAGGCATGAATCTGGGCGGTGACTTCCATGAAAAGGGCCTGAACCAGGCCAACGCCAAGCTTGCCCAGGTCGCTTGAGCCGTTAATCGCCAGATAATCACCTGATGGTTAAGTAGCTCCCGTACCTCCTTCAAACCGGTTCGCGCATCGAACCTCCCTTTGCACTTGTTGCTCCTGAGTGCTCTAGCCCGATTGAACGCTTTAGCGAGATCGGGCTTTTTTTTGCCTGCGATTTTGTGGCCGGGCAAAAAACTAATGTGGGAGCGAGCTTGCTCGCGAAGACGGAGTGCCAGTCGACATCGTTGTTGAATAACACACCGCTATCGCGAGCAAGCTCGCTCCCACAGGTTTTTGTGTAGTGGCGGAGTGTTCGCGATAACGGGCAAAACCCGTTATCGTCGCCGCCATTCGAAACGAGGCGAGCATGGGCTATCTACTTTTTGTCACGCTGATTCAGGCGTTTTCCTTCAGTTTGATCGGTGAATACCTGGCCGGTCATGTCGACAGCTATTTCGCGGTACTGGTGCGGGTGTTGCTGGCGGGGCTGGTGTTCATTCCGTTGACGCGCTGGCGTCAGGTGGAGCCGGCATTCATGCGCGGGATGCTGTTGATCGGCGCGTTGCAATTCGGCGTGACCTACGTCTGCCTGTACCTGAGTTTCCGCGTACTGACCGTGCCGGAAGTCTTGCTGTTCACCATTCTCACGCCATTGCACGTGACCTTGATCGAGGATGCGCTGAACCGCCGCTTCAATCCCTGGGCGCTGGTGGCGGCATTGGTCGCGGTGCTCGGCGCGGCGGTGATCCGTTTTGACCGGATCAATCCGGACTTCTTCATGGGGTTTTTGCTGCTGCAACTGGCCAACTTCACCTACGCCGCAGGCCAGGTGCTGTACAAACATCTGGTGGCGCGCCATCCGAGCGACCTGCCGCATTATCGGCGCTTCGGTTACTTCTACCTCGGCGCGTTGGCCGTGGCCCTGCCGGCGTTTCTGCTGTTCGGTAAACAGAACTTCCTGCCAGAAGCACCCTTGCAGTGGGGCGTGCTGGTGTTCCTCGGACTGGTGTCCACCGCGTTGGGGTTGTACTGGTGGAACAAGGGCGCTTGTCTGGTCAACGGCGGGACACTGGCGGTGATGAACAACCTGCACGTGCCGGTGGGGCTGCTGATCAACTTGCTGATCTGGAATCAGCATGAAGAGCTGGGGCGGTTGTTGCTGGGCGGTTCGGTGATTCTGGCAGCAGTGTGGATTAGCCGGTTGGGTGTACAGAAGCAGTTGGCTACACACTAAACCCCCTGTGGGAGCGAGCTTGCTCGCGATAGCGGTGTGACAGCCAACACTCATGTCGACTGACACTCAGACATCGCGAGCAAGCTCGCTCCCACAAGGGATATGTGCAGCTACATCGAGTATTTTTCAGGCTCGGGGATGTGGCTCGCGCCGAGTACTGCCGGGAGTAATCCGGCCCTGAGATCCCCGCCGCTCGGTTGCTGATACAGGCTCAAGCCAAACTCCGGCAACACCGCCAACAGATAATCAAAAATATCACCCTGAATCCGCTCGTAATCAGCCCACGCCGTGGTGCGAGTGAAGCAGTAGATTTCCAGCGGAATGCCCTGGGCCGTGGTTTGCATCTGGCGGACCATGCAGGTCATGTTCGGTTGAATTTCCGGATGGCTCTTCAAATACGCCAACGCATAAGCGCGAAAGGTTCCAATGTTGGTCATCCGCCGGCGGTTGGCCGACATCGCCGCGACGTTGCCCTGGGCCTCGTTCCAGCTCTTGAGCTCGGCCTGTTTGCGGTTGATGTAATCGGTGAGCAAGCGCACCTGGGTCAACTTCTGTTCTTCATCGTCATGGATGAAGCGCACGCCACTGGCGTCGATGAACAGGCTGCGCTTGATCCTTCGGCCGCCTGACTGCTGCATGCCGCGCCAGTTCTTGAACGATTCGGACATCAAGCGCCAGGTCGGGATCGAGACGATGGTCTTGTCGAAATTCTGCACCTTGACCGTGTGCAGGGTGATATCCACCACATCACCGTCGGCGCCCACTTGCGGCATTTCGATCCAGTCGCCAACCCGCAGCATGTCGTTGCTGGTCAGCTGCACACTGGCGACGAACGACAGCAGGGTGTCCTTGTAGACCAACAGAATCACCGCCGACATCGCGCCCAGACCCGAGAGCAGCAACAGCGGCGAACGGTCGATCAGGGTTGCGACGATGATGATCGCGCCGAACACGAACAGCACCATTTTCGCCAGTTGCACGTAACCTTTGATCGAGCGTGTGCGGGCATGTTCGGTGCGTGCGTAGATGTCCAGCAAGGCGTTGAGCAGGGCGCTCATTGCCAGCACCAAAAACAGGATGGTGAAGGACAGGGCGACGTTGCCGAGAAAATTCTGAATGGTTTTGCTCAGTTCCGGCACCAGGTTCAAACCGAACTGGATCACCAGCGACGGGGTCATTTGCGCCAGGCGATGGAACACCTTGTTCTGGAACAAATCGTTGAACCACTGCATCGCCGGTTGCCGGCCAAGCAATTTGACGGCGTGCAGCACCACATAGCGCGCCACTCGTCCGAGCAGCAAGGCGATCACCAACAACACCATCAGCGCCAGGCTGGAATGCAGAAGCGGGTGCTGGTCGAGAGCGCCCCAGAGGTCTTGGGTATTGAGCCAGAGCTGTTTGAGATCCATGGGTTAAAACGATTCTTCTGTGGGACGAGAGGGGGCGATTAGAGCATTTAAGACGCATCGAGTTACGTTCAGGGACAAATCCGCTAACAAAATCGCCATTGTTTGCGTCCGTTTGCATAAAGAAACTCGGCCTTCGCGCTCGAAACCGTTACCCTATGCAGCTGATTTTTTGTATTTCTTCGAGGTAGCACCCGTGTTTTCCCAATTCGCCCTGCACGAACGCCTGCTCAAAGCCGTGGCCGAGCTTAAATTTGTCGAGCCAACGCCAGTGCAAGCAGCGGCCATCCCGCTCGCGCTCCAAGGGCGTGACCTGCGGGTGACTGCGCAAACCGGTAGCGGCAAAACCGCTGCATTCGTATTGCCGATCCTCAACCGTTTGATCGGACCGGCCAAAATCCGTGTCAGCATCAAGACCCTGATCCTGCTGCCGACCCGCGAGCTGGCCCAGCAGACCATCAAGGAAGTGGAACGCTTCGCGCAGTTCACCTTCATCAAGTCCGGCCTGATCACCGGCGGTGAAGACTTCAAGGTCCAGGCAGCCATGCTGCGCAAGGTGCCGGACATCCTGATCGGCACTCCGGGCCGGATGATCGAGCAACTGAACGCCGGCAACCTCGACTTGAAAGAAGTTGAAGTGCTGGTGCTCGACGAAGCCGACCGCATGCTCGACATGGGCTTTGCCGAAGACGTACAGCGTCTGGTCGACGAATGCACCAACCGTCAGCAGACCATGCTGTTCTCCGCGACGACTGGTGGTTCGGGCTTGCGCGAGATGATCGCCAAGGTCCTGAACAACCCTGAGCACTTGCAGCTCAATGCCGTCAGCCAGTTGAACGACACCACCCGTCAGCAAATCATCACCGCAGACCACAACCAGCACAAAGAACAGATCGTTAACTGGTTGCTGGCCAACGAGACCTACCAGAAGGCCATCGTCTTCACCAACACCCGGGCCATGGCCGACCGTATCTACGGCCGCTTGGTGGCGCAGGAGTACAAAGCGTTCGTCTTGCACGGTGAGAAAGACCAGAAGGATCGCAAACTGGCGATCGATCGCCTGAAGCAGGGCGGGGTCAAGATTCTCGTCGCCACCGACGTTGCCGCTCGCGGCCTGGACGTGGAAGGCCTGGACCTGGTGATCAACTTCGACATGCCGCGCAGCGGCGACGAATACGTTCACCGTATCGGTCGTACCGGTCGTGCCGGCAACGATGGCCTGGCCATCTCGCTGATCTGCCACGGCGACTGGAACCTGATGTCGAGCATCGAGCGCTACCTCAAGCAGAGCTTCGAGCGCCGTACCATCAAGGAAGTCAAAGGCACCTACGGCGGACCGAAAAAGGTCAAGGCCTCGGGCAAAGCCGTTGGGGTGAAGAAGAAAAAGGTCGACGCCAAAGGCGACAAGAAAAAGACCGGAGCCAAGGCACCGACCAAACGCAAGATCGCCAACCGCCCGAAGACCGACGCCCTGTCGCTGGTCAGCAAGGACGGCATGGCGCCGCTCAAGCGCCGCAAGCCGCAAGCACCGGCCGCTGAATAACGCGCCTTGGCGATCTCATAAAAAACCCGGACAGTGTCCGGGTTTTTTCATTTTTGGCCTATGGCGATCTTGAGATCGAGCCTCGCTCCTCGTACTCACGCAGCCAGAAGCTCCACAGGTTTTTGAGGCCATAAATTTCGAGCGGTGAAGGTATGTGTCAATAAAGACATATTTCGCAACAAATTGGTGCCCGACTTATTGACGTCAGAATGATGGCAACTTAACATTGCGCCATCATATTGATATCACTTGTCGTCTCGAGGGATCGAACATGTACCTGCACACCCTCGGGAAGAGGTTGTGTGCGGCTTTGCCGTGTCTATTGCTGTGTTTCACCAGCGTAAACCTTGCCCACGCCGCACCCACCCCCGGTGAAACCGACCTGATCCGCGAACGTCAGGATCGTCTGCTCGAAGAACAGCGCCGACGTCTCGAAGAGCTTAAGGAACTGCCCGGCAAAGCGGCCAAACCGACGGCCCCTACAGCCCCAGCCGATACCCGCTGCTTCCCGATCAAAGACATCGACCTCAAAGGCGCCGACAGCCTTTCGGCCCGTGAGCGCGAGCGTTTGCTCAAGCCTTACATCGGCCAGTGCCTGGGCGTCACCCAGCTCAACGAGCTGCTGAAAGTCATTACCGATCACTACCTCGAGAAAGGTCTGGTGACCAGTCGTGCCTACTTGCCGCAGCAGGATTTGTCTGCCGGTCATTTGAAGGTGCTGGTGGTCGAGGGCCAGCTCGAAGGGATCAAAGCCGCGGAGGGCAGCAAGCTGTCGGACCGTGAATTGTCCATGGCTTTCCCAGGCAAGACCGGTGAGCTGGTCAACCTGCGCGAGATCGAGCAACTGGTCGATCAGTTGAACCGTTTGCCGTCGAATCAGGCACAGATGGAGTTGGCACCCGGTAAAGCCGTGGGCGGCAGCGAAGTGCTGGTCAAGAACACCCCGCAAAAGCCCTGGCGCGCCGGTTTGTCGCGCAGTAACGAAGGCCAGCGCAGCACCGGCGAGCAGCAGTGGGGCACGACCTTTGACTGGGACAACCCGCTGGGCGTGGCCGATCAGCTGTCATTGCGTGGCGGCCACGATGTGGACCGCGATCCCCAGCGCACCTCGAAAAACGTCATGCTCGATTACAGCTTGCCTTGGGGCTGGTGGAATTTCGACTACAGCTACAGCCAGAGCGATTACCGCTCGCAGATTGCCGCCAATGGCTACAACTTCAGACAGACCGGCGACAGCAAGACTCACCAGTTCAAGGCCGAGCGTGTGATCTATCGCGATGCCGTGAGCAAGACGTCCTTGAGCGCCGGCGTGTCCCACTTGCGCAGCAACAATTTCATCGAAGGCAGCAAGCTGGCCCTGAGCAGCAACCACCTGAGCGAAGCGCAGTTCGGGATCAACCACGGGCGGCGTATCGGCTCGGCCTTCGTCAACCTCGACCTGGGCATGCAGAAAGGCATCGGCGCCTTCGATGCCCAGAGCAACGGTCACCCTGGCCCTGGGGACGCGGATGCGCGGTACCGCAAATACACCGGCACCCTGAGCTACCTGCAGCCGTTCAAACTCTGGGGCGAGTCGCTGAGCTTCAGCAGTTTGATGACCGGCCAGCGCAGCGAGGACGTGCTGTTCAGCCCGCAGCGCACCAGCCTGGGCGGGCTGTCGTCGATCCGTGGTTACAAGGACCAGTCGTTGTCCGGTGACAGCGGTGGTTACTGGCGCAACGACCTGCGCTGGAGTCGTCCGGTGAACTGGGAGTGGCTGCGTCCGGTGTTCGCTGAATACGGCACCAGCCTGGGGTACGACCAGGGCGTGATCAGTCATGGCCGCTACAACGGCGAGCAACATGGGCGGATGTCGAGTGACTCGATCGAGATCTTCGCCAAAGGCCAGCACGTGTCCGCCAGCGTGACCTTCGCTCATTCCCTGGAACGCCCGGACGCCCTGACCGAGCGCGAAGCACCGATCTATTTCCGCGTGGATTTCTCCCTCTAACTTTCCGTTTAGTCGAGACCTGAATATGGACGTTCGCCAACTGGCCTTTCTGGCCGGCCAGCCTTCTGCTGCCGTGATTCCCCGTGAACGTTTCATGGGCATGCCGAAACGCGGTCTGGCGTTCCTGCTGGCCAACGTCATGTTCTGGCAACCGATGTGGGCGCAGGCAGACGGCATCGTGGTCAGCGCGCCGGGAACCAGCCTGGATCGCGCCGGCAATGGCGTGCCGATCGTCAACATCGCCACACCCAACGCGACGGGTCTCTCGCACAACCAGTTCCACGACTACAACGTCACCTTGCAAGGCTTGATCCTCAACAACGGTTCAACCCAGACTTCGGCTACCCAACTGGGTGGGTACATCGTCGGCAACCCGAACCTGAAGAACAGCGGCTCGGCACAAACCATCCTCAACGAAGTCAACGGCGGCAGTCCCAGCCAGTTGAACGGTTACACCGAAGTGGCAGGGCAGTCGGCACGGGTGATCGTCGCCAACCCCTATGGCATCAGCTGCAACGGCTGCGGATTTATCAACACCCCGCGAGTGACCTTGACCACCGGCAAACCGGTGCTCGACAACGGTCGACTGGATCATTTCCAGGTCGATCAGGGCAGCGTCTCCATCGACGGCGCCGGGATCAATGCCACCAACGTCGACCGTTTCGAAATCATCACCCGCAGCGCCAAGATCAACGCGCAGATCCAGGCGAATAACCTGACCATCGTTGCCGGTCGCAACGACGTCAACGCCGACACTCTCAACGCCACGGCGCGGGCCAATGACGGCAGCGCCAAGCCGGAGCTGGCGATCGACTCCTCGGCCCTCGGCGGCATGTACGCCGGCGCGATCAAACTGGTCGGCACCGAAGCCGGCGTCGGGGTGAAGCTCGACGGCAAACTGATCGCCAGCGGCGGCGATATCCAGCTCGATGCCAACGGCCAGTTGAGCCTGGCCGACACCTCGGCGGCCAATGGCGCAGTAAATATCAAAGCCGCCAGCCTCAATGCCCAAGGACCGATTTACGCCGGCAGCTCCCTCACCGTGCAAACCCAGGGCGACCTGAGCAACCAGCAAACCCTCGCCGCTCGCGACAGCATCAACCTGAGTGCCGGCGGCCAGTTGACCAACAACGGCATCATCGAAGCCGGGGTCAACGCCGACACCAGCCGCAATGCCAGCGGTGACGTGAACATCAGTGCACAGAACTTCAACAACAGCGGCAAAAGCGTCGTCGCCAGCCGCAACCTGACGGTCAACACCGCGCAAACCCTGACCAACCAGGGCGGCACTTTAAGTGCGAAACAAGGCGCGAGCATCAACGCCGGGACGCTGGATAACCAGAACAAGGGGCGGGTGCTGAGCACCGGTAGCCTGAACCTCAACGCCAATCAGTTGCTCAATGCCCAGGGCGGACTGGTGACCAGCAACGGCGAACTGGTCGCCAATGTGGGAGCACTGAGTAACGGCGCTGCTGAAATCTCCAGCCTTGCCGGGGTTACCTTGAATGTTGCGTCTCTGGATAACGTCGCCGGACTGATGTCGGCCGGCAGCACCCTGAATATCAACGCCAGCGGTGCCTTCAACAATCAGCACGGTCGCCTGGCTGCCCAGCAGCGCCTGCAAGTTACGGCGGCATCCCTGGATAACAGCCAACAAGGCTCGATCATCAGCCAAGGCACCTTGGGCCTGACGGCTTTCGGTGCACTGGACAACCATCAAGCGGGCACGATCCAGAGCACCGGCAGCGCGGTGATCAACAGTGGCAGTCTGGATAACCATCAAGCAGGCCTGCTCACCAGCAGCAACGCTTTGAACCTGACCTCCGGCCAGGTGAACAACAGCGAAGGTGGACGCATCGCCAGCGCCATGGCACTGACCGCCAGTGTCAGCGGTCTGGACCAGCACAATCAGGGCCAATTGAGCGGCGCCACGGGCCTGACCCTAGACCTGAACCACGGCCTGCTCAACAACCAGAATGCCCTGATCACCACCCCCGGCGCGCTGCTGCTGAAGAACCTGAATGCGGTGGTTAACCAGGGCGGTGAAATCTCCAGCAAACAAGTCTTCACGTTGGCGGCTGCCAGCCTGGATAACAGCGCCGGCGGCAAGGTCCTCAGCGAGCAATACCTCACGCTGCTGATCAACCAGACGTTGAACAATTTCAAAGGCCAGGTTGCCAGTAATGGACTGACGATCAACGCCAACAGCCTGCTCAACACCACGGGCGTGCTGTCCAGCCAGGCTGGGATGAACCTCACCAGCGCCAGCCTCGACAATGGCCAGCAAGGCAATATCTATAGCAAAGGTCCGCTGTCGATCAGTACTGGCGCCCTGCAGAACCAGAGCGGCCAGATATCCAGCGATAACACCCTCAACCTGACTGCCGCCCAAGTGGACAACAGTCTGGGCGGTCGCATCGCCAGCGCCATGGCCCTGACCGCCAGCGTCAGTGGTCTCGATCAACATGACCGGGGCCAACTCAGCAGCAATACCAGCCTCTCCCTTGACCTGAACAACGGCGTGCT
>NZ_JBFTMN010000021.1:0-85648 GCF_056397005.1 Pseudomonas sp. 05N431 | reverse complement strand
AGGAGAAAAAAGTCCCGCTGGTGCCGTTTTTTCTTCAGGGAATCGGCGGGAATCCCGAGCTGATGCAGGCCGATGGCATTCACCCGGCGGTCGCGGCGCAGGGCAAGTTGCTGGAAAATGTCTGGCCTACGCTAAAACCGCTGTTATGACGCTTTTCTAGCGGCAGTCTTTCGGCTAATGTGGCGCCCCCCTGATTTGGAGCCCCCGATGCCGCGTCCTGCCTGGTCCCTGTTTGCCTACCAACTGATCGAGCCTGACGAACAGCTGGATCTGTTCGCCTGCCAGGAAGTCCGGGTGCATCTGGTGACGCGTCAACTGGAGTTGGGCGGCTCGGCCGACCGTACCTTGTGCGGCACTTTGCTGCCGGCACAACCGCGCTGGTCGAGCGTCGACCGGACAGTGTTTCAGGACCAGCGACTGTGCTCGCTGTGCCGGGCGATTCTCGAGTCGCAAAAGCGCGGTACATCGCCGATCTGGCCTGAGTTGCGCTTCGAGCTGTAAAGCCCCCAAAGGGCAGTCCATCGACCCGGCTCCCCGAATTCGGGGGCTTCGGTGTACAATCTTGCCCCCATACCCTCTGTTGATCATACGAAGGATGTTCCGGATGCTGCCGCGCTTTCCTGCCGTCACCCGCTACTTGTCTCTTGCCGCCTTGTGTGTAGCGGGTCCCGTTGCAGCATTGGAGCTGCCTTTGCCGCCTCCGGGCGAAGATATCGTCGGCCAGGTGCAAACGATCAAAGCCAAGTACGAAGACACCTTTGCCGATCTGGGCACCACCTACGATCTGGGCTACCTGGAAATGGTCGCCGCCAACCCGGGCGTCGATCCGTGGTTGCCGGGTGCCGGTACCGAAGTCGTATTGCCAACGCGCTTCATCCTGCCACCAGGCCCGCGTGAAGGCATCGTGATCAACCTGGCCGAGTATCGCCTCTACTACTACCCGAAAGGCCGGAACGTGGTGTACACCTTCCCGCTGGGTATCGGTCGTGAAGGCTGGGGCTCGCCAATCGCCCACACCAGCATCACTGCCAAAACACCGAACCCGACCTGGACCCCTCCTGCCTCGATCAAGGCCGAGCACGCCGCCGATGGCGATCCACTGCCAAACGTCGTGCCAGCCGGTCCGGACAACCCTCTGGGGCCGTTCAAGTTCACGTTGGGCACTCCGGGCTACCTGATTCACGGTTCTAACAAGAAGTTCGGCATCGGCATGCGCACCAGCCATGGCTGCTTCCGCATGTTCAACAACAACGTGCTGGAAATGGCCGGCATGGTGCCGGTAGGGACGTCGGTACGGATCCTCAACGACCCGTACAAGTTCGGCATGAGTGGCGGCAAGGTTTACCTGGAAGCGCATACGCCGCTGGACGACACTGGCAACCCGTCGGTGGTCGACAAGCACACCGCGGTGATCAACGCGATGCTCAAGCGTGAGGACATCACCAACAACCTGCGCATGAACTGGGATGTGGTGCGCGACGTGGTCGCCGCTGAAGATGGCATGCCGGTGGAAATCGCCGTACCGAATACCTCCACGCCTGTGGCGTCGGCTGTACCGATCGACCTGCAGTAACGCTTCAAACGACCCGCCGAGGCCTCATGGCGTCGGTGGGTTTTTTATTGCCCTCGGTAAAGCCCGGGCAAAAAAAAGCCGACCCAAAAAATGGATCGGCTTGATAACAATCCCGAAGGACTATTACTTGCGGCTAGCTTTGTCCAGCATGCGCAGAGCACGCTCGTTAGCTTCGTCAGCAGTCTGTTGTGCTTTTTGAGCAGCAGCCAGAGCTTCATCAGCTTTACGGTAGGCTTCGTCTGCACGAGCCTGGGAGCGAGCTGCTGCGTCTTCAGTAGCAGTCAGACGTGCTTCGGTTTCTTTCGATACGCTGCTGCAACCGGTAGCCAGAACTGCGGCCAGAGCCAGAGCAGAGAATTTCAGAACGTTGTTCATCGTGTTCCCCTTCAAGGACTTTCTATTAAGTAGCTGTCTCCTCAGAGTGAGGAAATAGCCGGCGTACATACTACCCATTACTTGTAGTAAGTAAACTGACGTAGCGCAAGAAGCAAAAAAAATTGTAGGCGCGGAATCTTTTTCGAGCAACTTTTAATCGTGTTGTATAAAAAATACTCAGCTGGGAAGCCCGTCCTGAGCGACCTGCTGGTATAGCTGACTGACGTATACGACTGTTTCACGCTCTAGAGCCAAAGTCGCTCTATATCGATTCGTCTACACTTTTGTTCAGAATTTGCGGAGCGGCTCACGCCTCTTTCGGGCATGTAGAGGTGACTTTAACAAGCCGGGCTCGTCTTAAGTCTCAACATCCGGCAATGTTCAGGCTATCGACCAGGGGAGGTGTTTGGTCGAGCCGCTGCTACGTGCCCTGCGCTGAACCGGCGCAATCGACGTGATGACAAGTGCGCCTTGAGCATTTCAGCCTTTGGTGCCTACTATTCGAAATGTGTCCGGTTGCGCGAGATGGGTGCAGTTCTTCTCGGTGTCCAAACAGACACGGGGTGGCGTAGAGGTTCCTTCGCCGGGAAAACATCGGTAAGGTAGGGGTCAGTTCAAGACCCGCGAGGAGTAGTGATGAGCGAGGCGTTGTCCATCCACCATGACCAGGCTGGTCATCAGTTCGAGACCAATGTGGACGGTCATCGTGCCTACCTGACCTATATGGATCTGGGGAAACAGACCTTGGATATCTATCGTACTTTCGTGCCCAACGCGTTGCGTGGTCGCGGTATTGCGGCGGCGTTGACCGAACAGGCGCTGCAGTACGCCGAGGAAATGGGCTACACAGTCATTCCGTCGTGCTCCTACGTGGAGCGCTACATGGAGCGTCACCAGCGGCACGCGGCCAAGCTCTGATCAGGATTACCGAATAAAAAAACGCCGGGCTTAGCCCGGCGTTTTTGTGTGCGCTGAATACGCTCAGGTACGCTGACGTTTGGGCAGCACATCCTTGAGCTTGGCATGCATGCTGCGCAAGGTTTTTTCGGTGGCGGTCCAATCGATGCAGGCATCGGTGATCGACACGCCGTATTGCAACTCGGCGAGGTCTTTCGGAATCGCCTGGCAGCCCCAGTTCAAATGGCTTTCGACCATCAGGCCGATGATCGACTGGTTGCCTTCGAGGATCTGGTTGGCCACGTTTTCCATCACCAGCGGTTGCAGCGCCGGGTCCTTGTTGGAGTTGGCGTGGCTGCAGTCGACCATGATGTTCGGCTTGATCTTCGCCTTGTTCAGCGCTTGCTCGCAGAGCGCGACGCTGACCGAATCGTAGTTCGGTTTGCCGTTGCCACCGCGCAGTACCACGTGACCATAGGCATTGCCTTTGGTGGTGACGATCGACACGCCACCTTCCTGGTTGATCCCCAGGAAGCGGTGCGGGCTGGAAACCGATTGCAGGGCGTTGATGGCAACCGTCAGGCCACCGTCGGTGCCGTTCTTGAAGCCCACAGCCGAAGAAAGGCCCGAAGCCATTTCACGGTGAGTCTGGGATTCGGTGGTGCGCGCGCCAATCGCTGACCAGCTGATCAGGTCCTGCAGGTACTGAGGCGAGATCGGGTCAAGGGCTTCGGTTGCCGTCGGCAGGCCCATCTCGGCCAGGTCCAGCAGCAACTGACGACCAATGTGCAGGCCGTCCTGAATCTTGAACGAGTCATCCAGGTACGGGTCGTTGATCAGGCCTTTCCAGCCGACGGTGGTCCGTGGCTTCTCGAAATAGACCCGCATGACCAGATACAGGGTATCGGACACTTCAGCGGCGAGTACCTTGAGGCGCTCGGCATATTCGTGTGCAGCCTTGATGTCGTGGATCGAGCAAGGCCCGATAACGACGAACAGGCGGTGGTCGGTGCCATCCAGGATATTGCGAATGACTTCGCGGCCCTTGGTCACGGTGCGCAGGGCAGCATCGCTCAGAGGGATATCACGCTTGAGCTGGTCAGGAGTGATCAGCGTCTCGTTGGAGGCGACGTTTAGGTCATTGATCGGTAAATCAGCCATCGTGTTACTCGTCAGGTCACGGGTGCCGGCCGCCAGCGATCCCCGCGCGGCGGAGCACAGCATGATTTAAGCGCAGCGGGGAGCCGAACCTTAGCGCGTTACGCGGTGGCTCGACAATGGGCAGGCGCGGGTTTAATCCAGCGCTTACTGCGCAAAGGCCTGTCGGACAGTCTCGTGGGAGTACTCGGTGGCATGCTGGTCGAGCCATTTGAGGGCTAGCGCCTCGACGCCTTGCTGTTCAACCTGGGGCTTTTGCTGACGGCAAAAACGTTCGATCTGGCAGACTTGCTCGCCCATTCGGGCTTTAAACAGGGTCTGTTCGTCGATGAACGCGATGCCGACCAGATAACCGTGCTTTCGTCGCAGGCACCAAGCTACATAGCCCAGATAACAGACATTTTCGCTCAGGGTCGGCATTCGCACTTCCAGTGCCGTTCCTTTGCGCCAGGCGCGGTGGTAATTGCAAGCCACGCCTCCGAGACTGATAGTGTGCAGTTCTTGCCGAGAAATACACTGATGCTTGCGCAACGTTAACTCGACAGGCACATCGTCAGGATGAGGAATAAAGCGCCCCATGAACACAGACTCCAAGTGTCGGTCATTCGACAGTGCTTCTCCCAGTATAGTGGTCGAATGCGAGCTGACTGATTTCGATGCTGACCAGCGGCTGCTGGCGATGAGCGGTGTCTCTCTGGTGGTTTTCACCAGCGTTGGCTGTTCCAGTTGCCGCTGGGCCCGTCAGCAGTTACCGGAGCTTGACCTTGAAGTCGATCAGCTGTGCTGGATCGACGCGGGGAACAACGGTGGCGCGGTAGAGCGTTATCAGGTCTTTCATTTGCCCGCGCTGTTTGTCGTGCGCGATGGCGAGTTTTATGGGGCGCTACAGTCGCGCCTGGCCCGCACCGAACTGAATGCTGCGCTGGGGCAGGCGCTGAATCGAAATCCAGAGGAGTTGCCATGACGGGCACAGCAGTTGAAAAACCGAGGATCGGCATTATCGGCACCGGAGCAATCGGTGGCTTTTACGGCGTAATGCTGGCGCGGGCCGGGTTCGATGTGCACTTTCTGTTGCGCAGCGAGTTTTCAGCGGTCGCCGAGCGCGGCCTGCAACTCAACAGCGCGCCCTATGGTGCGTTGACCTTGAATCCGGTTCAGGCGTATTCGTCGGCCGACGATATGCCGCTGTGCGACTGGTTGCTGGTCGGCGCGAAAACCACCAGCAACGCCGAGCTTGCACCGGCGATCATCAAGGCCGCGGCGCCGGGGGCGAAGGTCCTGTTGCTGCAAAATGGCCTGGATGTCGAAGACAGCCTGCGCGATCTGTTACCCGACTCACTGCACCTGCTGGGTGGGCTGTGCTTTATCTGCGTGCATCGCTCGGGTCCCGGAGTGATCGAGCACCAGGCGCTCGGTGCGGTGAACGTGGGTTATCACAGTGGACCGGCGCTTGATGACGAGACGGCGCGTCAGGCGATTGTCGAACAGGGGGCGGGGCTGTTTCGTACCGCTGGTCTTGAATCGCAGGCGATGACCAACCTTCAGCAGGCGCGCTGGCAAAAACTGGTCTGGAATGTTCCGTACAACGGTTTATCGGTTTTGCTCGGTGCGAGCACGACACCGCTGATGGCCGATGACAGCAGTCGTGAACTGATTCAGGCGTTGATGGCCGAAGTGGTGCAAGGCGCACTTGCCTGTGGCCACAGCATGCCGCCGGGGTATGCCGAACACCTGTTCAAGGTCACCGAAAAAATGCCCGACTACTGGCCGAGCATGTACCACGATTACCAGCATAAACGGCCACTGGAACTGGCAGCGATTTATGCGCGGCCATTGGCCGCAGCCAAGGCCGCCGGTTGCGAGTTGCCGAAAATCGAGGCTTTGTATCAGGCCTTGAGTTTTGTCGATCGGCATAACGGTTAAGTCGTTTCACCTGGGGGGAGCAGCATGGCAAAAGGGATAGGCGACAAACTGGTGCTGGCGATTTCGTCGCGGGCGCTGTTCGACCTGAGCGAAAGCCACAAGCTCTATCTGGCGAGCGGCGTCGAGGCTTATCGTCAGTATCAGATCGAGCACGAAGACGAAATCCTCGAGCCGGGCGATGCGTTCCCCCTGGTGCAAAAACTGTTGAACCTCAATGCCAGCCTCGGTCGGGCGCGGGTCGAGGTGGTGCTGGTGTCGCGCAATAGTGCAGACACCGGCCTGCGAGTCTTCAACTCGATTCACCATTACGGCCTGACGATTTCCCGCGCTGCGTTTGTCGGCGGGCGCAGTCCGTATCCGTACTTGAAGGCCTTCGGCTGCGATCTGTTTCTCTCCACCCACGCCGATGACGTACGCAGCGCCCTCGATGCCGGCTTCGCTGCGGCGACGATCCTGTCGGGTGGTGCGAGTCGCGCCGCCAGCGAAGAGTTGCGCATCGCCTTCGACGGCGACGCTGTGCTGTTTTCCGATGAGTCGGAGCGGGTTTATCAGTCGGGTGGCCTCGAGGCCTTTCAGGCCAACGAGCGCGAAGCCGCTCGCGAGCCGTTGCGCGGAGGGCCCTTCAAAGGTTTTCTGGCAGCGCTCAATTTGTTGCAGCGCGAGTTTCCTGATGACAGCTGCCCGATCCGTACCGCACTGGTGACCGCGCGTTCGGCACCCGCTCACGAGCGCGTCATCCGTACCTTGCGCGAGTGGGATATCCGACTCGACGAATCGCTGTTTCTCGGCGGGCTGGCGAAATCGGCGTTTCTTGAAGCCTTCGCCGCCGACGTATTTTTCGACGATCAGGCAGGCCACTGCGAGTTGGCCCGTGAGGTGGTCGCCACCGGTCACGTCCCTCATGGCATCAGCAATGAACTGAAGGTTTAAGCCTAATGTTCAACGCCTTGCGCAGGATGTCGTACTCGCTGTGGCACTGCTAAGCTGAATCAATCGCCGCCATCTCGGCATTCGAGGAGGTCATATGATTCATTCGATGCTGTATGCCACTGACCTCGGCCTCTACGCACCCTTTGTGATGCAGCACGCGTTGGCATTGGCACGAACATTCAAAGCCGATCTGTATGTGGTGCATGCAGTTGAGCCCATGGGGCTTTTTGCCGAATCGGTGTTGCAGAGCTATCTCGATGAGCAAGCCTTGAATGAATTTCACAGTCAGGGTTTGAACACGGTGATGGCCAATATCGAGCAGCGGGTATTCGACAGCTTTCGCGAAGAGTTGGGGGAGGGGCAGCAGGACCTGGAGCTGATTCAATCGGTCAGAGTATTTCAGGGTGACCCGTCGCAGGTCATTCTTGATCAGGCACAGAAACTCTCGGTGGATTTGTTGATCCTAGGAAGTCACAGCCATGGGGCCGGTGGAGAAACACCGTTGGGACGGACTGCTGCGCGTGTGCTGCAGTTGTCACACGTGCCGGTTTACCTGGTGCCATTGTCGCAGCGTCGGCGTCACGGCGATATTTAAGGCGAGAATGCTGGCCTTTTGATGAAAAAGTTCTAGATTTATTCTTCAAACCATTAATATAGTTATATACCGTCGCTGATGCCCGTGGCGTCTATCTGCTTTGAGGGATTCATATGAAGCTTCAACAATTGCGCTACATCTGGGAAGTGGCGCACCACGACCTCAACGTTTCCGCTACTGCTCAAAGCCTGTACACCTCGCAGCCGGGCATCAGCAAGCAGATCCGTCTGTTGGAAGACGAGTTGGGTGTCGAGGTTTTCGCGCGCAGCGGCAAACACCTGACCCGAGTGACCCCGGCCGGTGAGCGAATCATCACCACGGCTGGCGAAATTCTGCGCAAGGTCGAAAGCATCAAGCAGATCGCTCAGGAGTTCTCAAACGAGAAGAAAGGCACCCTGTCGATTGCCACCACCCACACCCAGGCGCGTTATGCACTGCCACCGGTGATCAGCAATTTCATCAAGCAATACCCGGACGTTGCCCTGCACATGCACCAGGGTTCGCCGATGCAGATCGCCGAAATGGCCGCTGACGGCACCGTTGATTTTGCCATCGCCACTGAAGCGCTGGAGCTGTTCGGCGACCTGGTGATGATGCCGTGCTACCGCTGGAACCGCTGCGTTGTCGTGCCGCAAGGTCACCCGCTGACCAAGCTGCCGAAGCTGACCCTCGAAGCCCTGGCTGAATACCCGATCGTGACGTACGTGTTCGGTTTCACCGGTCGTTCGAAACTCGACGAAGCCTTCAGCCATCGCGGCCTGACCCCGAAAGTGGTGTTCACCGCCGCCGACGCCGACGTGATCAAGACTTATGTTCGCTTGGGTCTGGGTGTCGGGATCGTGGCGAAAATGGCCGTCGATACCAAACTCGACAACGACCTGGTGGTGCTCGACGCCAGCGAACTGTTCGAATCCAGCGTGACCAAAATCGGTTTCCGTCGCGGGACGTTCCTGCGTGGCTTCATGTGCGACTTCATCGAGAAGTTCGCCCCGCACCTGACTCGCGAAGTCATGGCCAAAGCCATCCAGTGCCACAACAAGCAGGAACTGGAAGAGCTGTTCGACGGTGTTGAACTACCAGTTCACTAAGTCCGCTAGACGACCTCGGTGACAGCGAACTGTTGCCGAGCGCCCGCCACCACGATCTCCACCTCATCACCCTCGAACTTGCCCAGCAGACTTTTGCCCAGCGGTGAGCGCGGGGTGATGACGGTAATCAGTTGCCCCACCAGATCAACCTTCAAGCCGGCCGCATCAGGCGCCAGGAACAGCCACTGTTCGCGTCCTTTTTCGTCTTCCAGGCCTAACAGCGCACCGACTTCAATCCCGCGCTGATCGTCATAAGAGCGCAGTGTCAGGTTCTGGCACAGCACCAGTGACTGGCGGATTTCCTCCACCCGTTTGGCTTGTCCGGCTGCCAGATAAGACGCTTCCAGTCCCAGGGTGTCGTACTTGTTCTCGGCGATGTTTTCTTCGTGGGTCGCGGTTTCGTATGCGGTTTGCGCTGCACGCTCGGCGATGTCGAGATCGACCGTAAGCTTTTCCAGGATCAGCTGGTGGACCGTGTGTTTGTTCATGATCAATCGCAGAATTGTTGGACGTTGGCGCGGCTTTTTTCGGTGGGCGCGGTTTGGTCTTGCTGTAGCCAGAACTGGCATTTCGGGTTGGACAGGTTGCGGGTATTGCTGCGTGCCTGATCGAGCGTTTGCTGTTGTGCCTGTTTGCGCAGGTTTTCCTTGTACTGCTCGAACATCGGATTCTCGGGTGCCGGTTCAACCGCCGCAGGCTTGGGTTGAGTCAGTTGGTGCGCTGCGTCGGCAAACGAAGCAAGTTGTTCGCTGAACAGCAGTTTCGACACCAGCCAGCAGGTCAGCGCAATGGCCAAAAAACCCAGCCACAATCCCACGGCGATGCTGGCAATCAGTTGCAATGGACTGAGTGTGATGGACATCGTGCGGCGAACGTGTGGACGGTAGGGCATGGCTGCCTCCTGGCGAGGGTTGTGGGCTGCGGCGATTGTCGCATGAAGATTAATCGGCGTCGGCTCTTCTGCGCGCAACGATTTATGCGGACAATTGAGGTCTTTGCCCCACGGAGCCTGGAATGAAAGTCGACTGGGATATTTTCTGCACGGTCGTCGACAACTACGGCGACATCGGCGTGACCTGGCGCCTGGCCAGGCAGTTAGTGGCCGAGCATCACTGCGCGGTACGGCTGTGGGTCGATGACCTGCGGGCGTTCGAACGCTTGTGCCCGGAGCTCGATATCAGTGCTGCCCGGCAGTGGCAGCAAGGCGTCGAAGTCTGCCATTGGCCGGCCGACTGGGCGCCGACAGAGGCCGCCGATGTGGTGATCGCGGCGTTTGCCTGTCAGTTGCCGCATGCCTATATGGAGGCAATGGCGGCGCGCGAAAAGGCTCCGCTGTGGATGAACCTCGATTATTTGAGCGCCGAAGACTGGATCGTCGGCTGTCATGGCTTGCCGTCGGTGAAGTACAAGCAGGTGCAGAAGTACTTCTTCTTCCCGGGGTTTCAGGCCGGTACTGGCGGCTTGCTGCGTGAGCGCGGGTTGCTGGAGCGGCGCGAGCAGTTTCAACGCAGCGCTGAGGCTCAGCGCGAATTCCTGCAAGGGCTGGGCGTCGATCGCGCCGACGGCGCACGGCTGATTTCGTTGTTTGCCTACGAGAATGCCGGATTGGCCGATTGGCTGGACGTCATGGCGGGTGACGTTCATGCCACTCATCTGCTGGTGCCCGAGGGTCGGATCCTGGGCGACGTTGAGCGCTGGCTGGGCGTTGAAGGGCTTGGTGTCGGCGCATTACAGGTGCGCGGTGCGTTGACCGTGCAGGTGTTGCCATTCGTCCGGCAGGATCAATACGACCTGCTGCTGTGGAGTTGTGATTTCAACGCCGTGCGTGGGGAGGACTCGTTCGTCCGCGCGCAATGGGCGGCCCGGCCAATGCTGTGGCATATTTATCAACAGGAAGAAGATGTCCACCTGGACAAACTCGAAGCCTTTCTGACGCTGTACACCGCAGGCCTTTCACCGGCGGCAAAAGCGGCACTCGTCGGGTTATGGCGAGCCTGGAACACGGGCGCAGGAATGGCCCAGGCATGGGTTGCGACACAGGAACACTGGCCGGAACTGCAAAAACACGCCCAGGCGTGGTGTCTGGAACAGGCTTTGCAGGCCGATCTTGCTTCGGCGCTGGTGCAGTTTTACCTAAATTGGATATGATACGCGGCCTAGATTTTTGTAAATCCCATCCAAATTCGGATATTCGCAATGAAAACTGGTAAAGAACTGAAACCCGGTACGGTGATCCGTCTCGAAAACGACCCTTGGCTGGTTCAGAAAGCTGAATTCACCAAGTCCGGTCGTAACAGCGCGATCATGAAGACCAAGCTGAAAAACCTGCTGACCGGTTACAAGACCGAGATCGTTTACAGCGCTGACGACAAACTGGACGACGTAATCCTCGACCGCAAAGAAGCGACCCTGTCGTTCATCAGCGGCGACACCTACACGTTCATGGACACCACCGACTACACCATGTACGAGCTGAACGCTGAAGACATCGAAGCTGTTCTGCCTTTCGTTGAAGAAGGCATGACCGATGTTTGCGAAGCGATCTTCTTCGAAGAGCGTCTGGTTTCCGTAGAACTGCCGACCACTATCGTGCGTCAGGTTGACTACACCGAAGGTTCCGCTCGCGGCGACACTTCCGGCAAGGTGATGAAGCCTGCCAAACTGAAGAACGGTACCGAGCTGTCGGTTGCTGACTTCATCGAAATCGGCGACATGATCGAGATCGATACCCGCGAAGGCGGTTCTTACAAAGGCCGCGCTAAGTAAGCGCAGTTTTTGCAGGAAAGAAAAAGCCCGACCATTGAGTCGGGCTTTTTTGTGCGCGTCTGTCGGGTGCGAACACTCAGACAGTCACGTGCAGGCGAACGTCTACGTTGCCGCGAGTGGCGTTGGAGTAAGGGCAGACCTGGTGCGCAGCGTCGACCAGCGATTGCGCGTCGGCCTGTTCCAGGCCCGGCAGGCTGACATGCAGGTCGATGTCCAGACCGAAGCCGCCAGGGATCTGACCAATGCCGACATGGGCGGTGATCGAGGCGTCATCGGGGATTTTGCGCTTGGTCTGGCTGGCGACGAATTTCAGCGCGCCGATGAAGCAAGCCGAGTAACCGGCCGCGAACAGTTGCTCAGGGTTGGTCGCTGCACCGCCGGCACCGCCAAGTTCTTTTGGCGTGGCGAGTTTCACGTCGAGGATGTTGTCGCTGGAAACGGCGTGACCATCACGACCACCGGTAGCGGTTGCAACTGCGGTATAGAGAGTTTGCATGGTTTGAGCCTCGTTCGGGTTTGATTTTGCGCTAAAGGTTTGCGCGCTAAGTAATTGCGAAATAAATGTAGCTCGCGAATGTTTTGCGCGCAAGGTAAATTTTTAAAATTTTGCCGCGCAAAAAATGTGGGAGCGAGCTTGCTCGCGAAAGCGGACTCACATTCAACATTGATGTTGGCTGACAGACCGTATTCGCGAGCAAGCTCGCTCCCACAGGGGATGTTTGGTGGTTTGAGGGTTAGAGGCTGTCTTGCAGATGACTGCGCAGGTTCTGCAGATCGGCCTGCAGTTTGCGCATCTGCTCCAGGGTCTGGCCGCTGGCGCCGAGGATGCACGGCGGAACCTCCCGGGCTTTTTCCCGCAGGGCGCGACCTTGTTCGGTCAGCTCGACAATCACCACGCGTTCATCTTCGCGGCTGCGGGTACGGCTCAGCAGGCCTTCGGCCTCCAGGCGTTTGAGCAGCGGCGTCAGGGAGCCGGGATCGGTCAGCAGGCGCGTGCTGATTTCGCCGACGGTCAGCCCATCGCGTTCCCACAGCACCATCATTGCCAGGTATTGCGGATAGGTCAGGCCCAGCGCTTGCAGCAAGGGTTTGTAGACCTTGGTCATCAGCAGTGACGTTGAGTGCAGGGCAAAGCACAGCTGGTTATCCAGCAGCAGGTTGTCGCAGTTGTCCGGGGTGTTGCGTTGGGTGCTCATGTCTAAACCTTGATCATTCATCGCCATGAATTTAGCGGTCGAGTCTTTAATGCGCCAGATAATTTTTGGTTTAGGATGCGAGGCCTGATTTGAGAGGGAGTCGTCAGTGATTGAGTTAGTGATGTATCTGGTGCTCGGCGCTGCGCTGGGCACTGTAGGCGGTGTGTTCGGGATTGGCGGTGGTTTGATCGCGATTCCGGCGTTGGGCGTGTTGTTCGGCCTGGACCAGCAAATTGCCCAGGGCACGGCGCTGGTCATGGTGGTGCCGAATGTGATGCTGGCGCTGTGGCGTTATCACCAGCGCAATCGCATCGAACTGCGCCACGCGTTGCCGCTGGCCTCGATGGGCTTCTGCTTTGCCTGGATCGGCTCGATCTGGGCGGTGGGCATTGATGCACAGCTGATGCGCATCGGTTTTGTAGCGTTCCTGATCGCCTTGTCGGTCTACAACCTGTTGCGCATGTTCATGGCCACTGCGCCGGCAGCCTCACAGATGCGTTACTCGTGGCCTTGGCTGGGCGTGTTGGGCGCAGTGTCGGGGACCATGGGCGGGTTGTTCGGTGTGGGCGGTGCGGTGGTGGCGACGCCGGTCCTCACCAGCCTGTTCGGCACCACGCAAGTGGTGGCTCAAGGACTGTCACTGGCGCTGGCCTTGCCCAGCACCGGCGTCACGCTGGTGACTTATGCGGTCCATCATCAAGTGAACTGGAGCATCGCGCTGCCAATGGCCGTCGGCGGTTTACTGAGCATCAGTTGGGGCGTGAAAATCGCCCACGCCATGCCGGAGCGTTTGCTGCGCGGGTTGTTCTGCGCCTTTCTGGTGCTCTGCGCGGTGATGCTCGCCTTTAAAGTTTGAAACCTTCGACAATGTGCTCCGCCAGGCATTCGGTGATGGGCGAAGGGTTGTTCAGGTTGCGCACCAGCATGATGCTGGCTTCGGGCAACAGGGGCAGGCCTTCAGCCTCGCCAAGGATGCGCATGTCCTGGGTGATCAGGCTTTCCAGTTGCGCGGTGACCGCCAGCCCGGCGCTGACCACCGCCATGATCGCCGACAGGCTCGAACTGTTGTAGGCGATCCGGTACTCGCGCCCGGAAGCGTCCAGCGCATTGCAGGCCCAGATCCTGCAAAAACAATCACTATTGAACATCGCCAGGGGCAATGGTGTTTGCTCGTTGGGGCTGAAGCACTGCGCCTGCGCCCAGACAAATCGCTCCTTGCGCAGCAACTGGCCGATCTCGCTGCCGGGTTCACGGGTGACGATCGACAGGTCCAGGTCCTGACGCAGCAGTAACTGTTTGGATGACTCGCAATGGACTTCGATCTGGATCAGCGGATAGGCCTGGGCAAAGCGCGAAAGGATGCCCGGCAGGAAGCGCATGACATAGTCATCCGGGGTGCCGATGCGCACCGTGCCGACCATGTGCGGCTCACGCAGGGTGTTGAACACTTCGCTGTGGAGTTTCAGGATTCGCCGGGCATAACCGAGCAGCACCTGACCCTCGGCGGTCAGCTTCACCTGACGGCCGTCGCGCTGAAACAACTGGCGTTGCAGCACGTCCTCTTCCAGCCGTTTCATCTGCATGCTCACCGCCGATTGCGTGCGATTCACCAACTCGCCAGCGCGAGTGAAACCACCTTGGTCGGCAATGGCAACGAAGGTGCGCAGGACTTCCGTATCGATACTCGGGTAGTGGCTCAATTCATCAATCTCCGAGATGTATTGCATAAGAAACATTCGTTGGATTGATCTTAGCTCCGGCGCGAGACTTCAGTCATCTACAACGGAGGGCAAGATGATGAAAGGTCAAAAAGGTTATGTGCTGGTTGGAAAGTTTCACGGGTTTTCTCTGGGCCATTGGCTGGAAAAAATCCTCCGCTGGCATGAACTCCAGCGTGAACGCGCTTTGCTGGCCAGCATGAGTGACGAGGCACTCAAGGATATCGGTATCAGCCGCGCCGATGTCGAACATGAAGTCGTCCGGCCATTTTGGGATGACCCAATGCACAAATGAGTACCGAACCGCTACACAAGCAGCTTCACACTGAGGTAGTTTGCGAGCAGACAAGGAGATGCACATGCCCGCTGAACTGTCCTTATCCCTCAAACAGGCTCGGCGTCTGGCACTGGCCGCCCAGGGTTTCACCGGGCGCCAGCCGCCAGCGGCGATCAAGCCCGTTCAGCTCAACCGCCTGATCGAACGCTTGGGCATTCTGCAAATCGATTCGGTCAACGCACTGGTGCGCTCGCACTATCTTCCGCTGTTCTCGCGTCTTGGCAATTACTCCACCGACTTGCTCGACCAGGCCGCCTGGAGCCAGGGCCGGCGGCGTACGTTGTTCGAGTATTGGGGGCATGAAGCGTCGTTGTTGCCGCTGTCGATGTATCCCTTGATGCGTTGGCGCATGCAGCGCGCGGCGCAAGGCGAGGGGATCTATCAGCAGCTGGCGCGTTTCGGTCGCGAACAGCAAGAGACGATTCGCCGTGTGCTGGCTTCGGTCCAGGAGTTGGGCGCGCTGGGTGCCGGGAGTTTGTCGACGCGCCAGGAACGGGCCGGTCCATGGTGGGATTGGAGCGCTGAAAAGCATGCACTGGAATGGTTGTTCGCTGCCGGCGAAGTGACTGTGGCGGGGCGTCGCGGCTTCGAGCGTCTTTACGACTTGCCGGAACGGGTGATCCCCGAGTCAACTCTCAAGCAACCGCTGCTCGGCGAAACCGAGGCACAACGCGGATTGCTGTTGCATGCAGCCAATGCGTTGGGTGTCGGCACGGAAAAGGATCTGCGCGATTATTTTCGTTTGAGCCTGGCTGAGTGCCGCAACGGTCTGGCTGAGCTGGTTGAAAATGGCCAGTTGCTGGTGTGCGGGGTGCAAGGCTGGAAGCAGCCGGCGTACTGTCTGCCGGAGCCAAAAGTGCCGCGCAAGGTCGAAGCCAGTGCGTTGCTTTCGCCGTTTGATTCGTTGATCTGGGAGCGTAGTCGAACCGAGCGGCTGTTCGATTTTCGTTATCGGCTGGAAATCTACACGCCACCCGGCAAACGGGTTTACGGCTATTACGTGCTGCCGTTTTTGCACAACGAACGGATTGCCGCGCGGGTCGATCTTCGAGCGGAGCGGGCGTTGGGTCGGTTGGCGGTGCATGCGGTGCACGAAGAGGAACAAGGTTTGGATGAGCTGGGGATGCAGGCGTTGGCGGCGAATCTGCGGCAGATGGCCGATTGGCTGGGGTTGGAACAGATTCAGCTCAATTGTCCGCGGGCCAGTGCGGCGCGGTTGCGGGTGGCGTTGATGCAGATTGGCGGTGCCTGATCTGACGCCATCGCGAGCAAGCTCGCTCCCACAGTTGACCAAGTGAATCGCAAATTTGCGACCAACATAGATCGAATGTGGGAGCGAGCTTGCTCGCGATGGCGGTGTGCCAAACAACACAAGGCTTACTGACTCAGCGCTTTACTTGCTTCAGGGTTTCAGCAATCAAGAACGCCAGTTCCAGCGACTGATCGGCATTCATCCGCGGGTCGCAATGGGTATGGTAACGGTCCGACAAACCATCTTCGGTGATCGGCCGTGCACCGCCGATGCATTCGGTGACGTTCTGCCCGGTCATCTCGATATGGATGCCGCCGGCATAGGTGCCTTCCGCTTCGTGAACCTGGAAGAACTGCTTCACCTCGCCGAGGATCTGCGCAAAATCCCGGGTCTTGTAACCGCTGCTGGCCTTGATGGTGTTGCCGTGCATCGGGTCGGAACTCCAGAGCACTTTCTTGCCTTCGCGTTCGACCGCACGAATCAGCTGTGGCAGATGGTCGCCAACCTTGTTCGCGCCCATGCGCGCGATCAGGTTCAGGCGGCCTGGATCGTTGTCGGGGTTGAGCACATCGATCAGGCGAATCAGTTCTTCGGTGTTCATGGACGGGCCGACCTTGACCCCGATCGGGTTGTTCACCCCGCGCAGGAACTCGACATGAGCGCCGTCGAGCTGACGCGTGCGATCGCCGATCCACAGCATGTGCGCCGAGCAATCGTAGTAATCGTTGGTCAGGCTGTCGCGGCGTACGAAGGCTTCTTCGTAGTTCAACAGCAGCGCCTCGTGGGCGGTGAAGAAACTGGTTTCGCGCAGTTGCGGCGAGCTGTCCATGCCGCAGGCGCGCATGAACGCCAGGGTTTCATCGATACGGTCGGCCAGGTGGCTGTACTTTTCGGCCAGCGCCGAGTTGGCGATGAAGTCCAGGTTCCATTTATGCACTTGATGCAAGTCGGCAAAACCGCCCTGGGCAAAGGCCCGCAGCAGGTTCAGGGTCGCCGTGGACTGGTGATAGGACTGCAACAGGCGATCCGGGTCGGGTACGCGGCTTTTTTCGTCGAAACCGATACCGTTGACGATGTCGCCTCGGTAGGCCGGCAAGGTCACGCCGTTGATGGTTTCGTCATTGGCCGAGCGTGGCTTGGCGAACTGCCCGGCCATACGCCCGACTTTTACCACCGGGCAACCGGCGGCGAAGGTCATGACGATCGCCATTTGCAGCAGGACTTTGAAGGTGTCGCGGATTTTCGCCGCCGAAAACTCGGCGAAGCTTTCCGCGCAATCGCCGCCTTGCAGCAGAAACGCTCGGCCCTGGGTCACCTCGGCAAACTGACGGCGCAACTCCCGGGCCTCACCGGCAAACACCAATGGCGGATAACTGGCCAGGCTTTGCTCGACCTGTTGCAAATGCGCAGCGTCAGGGTAGTGGGGTTGTTGCTGGATCGGCAGGGCGCGCCAGCTGTCAGGACTCCAGGGTTGGCTCATCATGAACTCTAATGTTTTACGATCGGACGTTTATGTTACCAGCAATTAGTGCGTGACCTGTTCCCGAAGCTTGGCGGACAATCGCGCCTTTGCCGCACCAAGCGGAACGAATGATTGCGTTGCCGGGGATCAACCCGACAACGACCAGGAGACGAAATGACTGAGGAGCGCGTCGAGCATCTGCTCGCCGAGGTGCACGATGAATTCGGCATGATCCGGGTGCTGGAAGTGGCGGATTATCGGTTTCTCGAATTTGGCGATGCCATTGAGCAGAGCTGCGTGTTCACTGCCGATCCGAGCTGGCTCGAGTACGACTACACCCGTGCGATGCTGATCGGGGCGCTGTGCCATGAACAGCCGGAGAGCGCACTGTTTCTCGGGTTGGGGGCGGGCACCCTGACTCAGGCGTGCCTGAAGTTCCTGCCGCTGGAAGACGTCGAAGCGATCGAGTTGCGCCCGGACGTACCGCGTCTGGCCATCGAGTACCTGGGGCTGGACGACGATCCTCGTCTGTATATCCGTATCGGCGACGCCCTCGAGTTGCTCGAGACGGCTGAGTCGGCGGATCTGATTTTCGTCGACCTTTATACCGATGTCGGGCCGGGTGTCGGTCATTTGGCCTGGGGCTTTCTGGCAAACTGTCAAAAACGCCTGAATCCGGGCGGCTGGCTGGTGATCAATCAATGGGCGACCGATGACGGCAAACCACTGGGTGCGGCATTACTGCGTGGGCTCTATCACCGGCATTATTGGGAGCTGCCGGTGAAGGAGGGCAACGTGATCCTGATCGTGCCAGCCGACCTTGACCAGGAACTGGACATGCAAGGATTGACCGACCGCGCCGAAGCGCTGGCGCCGCGTTTGGGTTATTCGCTGCAGCCGCTGATCAAGGCGATTCGCCCGGCGACCTGAGTTGTCTGTCAGATCGCTATCGCGAGCAAGCTCGCTCCCACAGGGTTTGTGAGCACCAAAAATCCAATGTGGGAGCAAGCTTGCTCGCGATGCCTTTCTAACAGCCAATACACGTTTAAAGCCCTTTGAAGATCCCGGGGCGTTTTTCGATCAACGACCGCACCCCTTCCTTGGCATCTTCACTGTTGAGCAGCTTCTTCACCAGCGGTGGCAAGCTTTGTGCCGCTGCTGTTTCGCCCTCCAGATGAGCCTGGCGTGCGGACTGCAAGGTCGCCTGAACTCCCAGCGGCGCCTGCCTGGCAATGCGCTCTGCCAGCTCGATCGCACGCGGTAACAGGTCTTCGCTGGCCATGACCTCCTGTACCAGCCCCAGACGCAGCGCTTCGTGGGCATCGAACTCATCGCCGGTCAGCAGCCAGCGCATGGCATTGCCCCAGCCGGCTACCTGATGCAGACGCAGGGTTGCCCCGCCAAAGGGGAAGATGCCGCGCTGCACTTCCATTTGCGCAAAACGGGTATTGCTGGCGCAAAGGTTGATATCGGCGGCCAACATCAGTTCGATGCCAATGGTCAGGCAATAGCCCTGGGCCGCAACAATCACCGGTTTGCTGACCCTGGGCCCGACGAACACCCCCCACGGATCGCAACCGCCGGCCGGCGCTTGCCAGCCTTCGGCCAGTGCCGCGCTGACACTCGCCAGGTCCAGCCCGGCGGTAAAGTGCTCGCCATGTCCGAACACCACCGCAACGCGGGCCTCGCTGTCGGCTTCGAACTCGCCATAGGCCAGGCTAAGTGCGTTGAGCAGATCGAGGTCAAACGCATTGCGCTTGGCCACACGGTCCAGCCCGATCAACAGGACATGTCCGCGTCGTTCACGGCTGACGCGACTGCAATCAGGTTGATTCATGGGGTATTTCCTCGGGCGGGGAAGGGGGCTCAGACCGAAGGTCATGGCCTGAAAGATGAACCGTTTAAGTGTCATGACCAACAGGGCCGGGCTTTTGAAAAATAGACCGTTGCACGATTATCCGCAAAGCCTGTGACACAACGGTGTATGCCCGGTTTTTCCGACAAATAAAGCTCCCTTTTTTGGCGAATTCCGGTATAGTGCGCGCCGGTCTTTAGCCAGGCCGCGTTTAGGTAGCGCAATTCCCCGAAGTCAGCTTCGGCTGCACGTCCGCACAGCGGACTCTTCCTTGACGAATCTTTTTCATTCATTCGTTTTCGCAAATCCCCGCCGACAAAGCAGCCAGGGCGACTCTTGAGTCTTACACGGCATGCGCAGCTTTGGAGCATGGGTCTTTGCGGATGCACTTAGAGGCAGACCCATGACCCAGGAAACCGGCGGCTTCGCCGCTTTTAACCTTAATCCGAATATTCTTGCAGCCGTCATCGCGACTGGCTACGAAGAGCCTTCGGCTATTCAGCAGCAATCGATCCCGATCATCATGGCCGGTCACGACATGATTGGTCAGGCGCAAACCGGTACGGGTAAAACCGCTGCGTTCGCCCTGCCGATCCTGCACCGCATCGATCCTGCTAAGCGCGAACCGCAAGCCCTGATCCTGGCGCCAACCCGTGAGTTGGCGCTGCAAGTAGCAACCGCTTTCGAAACCTACGCCAAGCAAATGCCAGGCGTTACCGTTGTGGCCGTTTACGGCGGCGCGCCTATGGGCCCGCAACTGAAAGCAATCCGTAATGGCGCACAGATCGTTGTCGCCACTCCGGGCCGTCTGTGCGACCACCTGCGTCGTGACGAAAAAGTATTGGCGACCGTGAACCACCTGGTTCTCGACGAAGCTGACGAAATGCTCAAACTGGGCTTCATGGACGACCTGGAAGTTATCTTCAAGGCCTTGCCGGCAACCCGTCAGACCGTATTGTTCTCGGCTACCCTGCCGCAGTCGATCCGTGCCATCGCCGAGCGTCATCTGCGTGATCCGCAGCACGTGAAGATCCAGACCAAGACTCAGACCGTTACCGCGATCGAACAGGCTCACCTGTTGGTTCACGCTGACCAGAAGACCTCGGCTGTATTGAGCCTGCTGGAAGTGGAAGACTTCGACGCGCTGATCATGTTCGTGCGTACCAAGCAAGCGACCCTGGACCTGGCCAGCGCCCTGGAAGCCAAAGGCTACAAAGCCGCTGCGCTGAACGGTGACATTGCCCAGAACCAGCGTGAGCGCGTGATCGAATCCCTCAAGGATGGCCGTCTGGACATCGTTGTGGCGACCGACGTTGCTGCTCGTGGTCTGGACGTTCCGCGTATCACTCACGTTTTCAACGTTGATATGCCGTACGACCCAGAGTCCTACGTTCACCGTATCGGCCGTACTGGCCGTGCCGGTCGCGAAGGTCGTGCACTGCTGCTGGTGACTCCACGTGAGCGCCGCATGCTGCAAGTGATCGAGCGTGTAACCGGTCAAAAGGTTGCTGAAGTTCGCCTGCCGGACGCTCAAGCCGTTCTCGATGCACGCATCAAGAAACTGACCAACAGCCTGTCGCCGCTGGTTGGCGATGCCGAATCGACTCACGGTGATCTGCTGGATCGTCTGACTGCCGACATCGGTTGCACTCCGCGTGCACTGGCTGCTGCTCTGCTGCGCAAGGCTACCAACGCTCAGGCGCTGACCCTGGCTGCCATCGAGAAAGAACGTCCACTGGTGCCGAACAATGCACCGCGTGGCGATCGTCCAGAGCGTACCGGTGATCGTCCGGACCGTGGTGACCGTGAGCGTCGCGCTCCGATCCCATTGGCTGAAGGCCGTGCTCGTTGCCGTACCGCGCTGGGTGCGCGTGATGGTATCGCTGCCAAGAACCTGCTGGGCGCCATCCTCAACGAAGGTGGTCTGGCTCGTGAAGCAATCGGTCGTATCCAGGTGCGTGACAGCTTCAGCCTGGTCGAGTTGCCGGAAGATGGTCTGGAGCGTCTGCTGACCAAACTGAAGGACACTCGCGTTGCCGGTAAGCAGCTGAAACTGCGTCGCTATCGCGAAGATTGATCCGCTCTCGGGCTGATTGATCGCACATAAAAAATCCCCGACTGGTTCGGGGATTTTTTTTGCCTGCAGTTTTGTGTCTGGCCTCTTGAGCGGAGTCGCGCCCATCGCGAGCAAGCTCGCTCCCACAGGTGTCGTAGATCAAATGTGGGAGCGAGCTTGCTCGCGATGGGCGCGACTCGGTGTATCGGTCAGCCGAAACGATAGATGTCCATCCCCAGCGCACCCATGGTGAACCCCTGGTGGGCGATGCTGAAATCGCCACCGGCGCCGCGGGCGAAGTACAGCGGCAGCAAATGCTCGTCGCTCGGATGGCTGCGCACGGCATTCGGGGCTTGTTGGCGATAATCGTGCAGCGCGGCTTCATCGTTTGCGGCGAGCTTTTCAATGATCCAGTCGCGAAAGGCCTTGGCCCAGGGCTCGACGCTTTCCGGGCCGGCATGCCAGTCCAGTTCGCGCAGGTTGTGGGTGATGCTGCCGGAGCCAATCAACAGCACGCCTTGCTCGCGCAGACTGGACAGTGCGTGACCGACACGGGTTTGCAGGGCTGGGCCAAGACGACTGGGCAGCGACACCTGCACCACCGGAATGTCGGCCCGCGGATACATCAGGGACAGTGGAACCCAAACACCATGATCGAACGGGCGCTGGTTATCGAGCTGTGCCGGCAAGCCATCAGCCTTGAGTAATTCGGCGACCTGAGCCGCGAGCTCGGGCTGACCGGGTGCGGGGTATTGCACCGCGAACAGCGCAGCAGGAAATCCGCCGAAGTCGTGCCAGGTTTCCGGTTGCTCAGCGCTGCCGACGCGCAGGTCCTGGCTTTCCCAGTGTGCGGAAACGATCACGATGGCTTTGGGTTTTGGCAGTTCGCTGGCCAGGCGTGCGAGCGCCGGGCCACTGGCACCGGGCTCCAGTGCCAGCATGGGTGAACCGTGAGAGATAAACAGGCTGGGGAACATGAATAAGGTCCTGAGCGTTAAGATAGGAACATCTTCAGTCAGATCATTGATCTAAATCTAATATAAGTTTTAGGGCATATAGATCGAATTATCAGGGGGATTTATGCAGCCGGAGTTTTGGCAAAAGCGTTGGGAGCTCAATCAGATCGGTTTCCATCAGTCAGAGGTCAATCCTTATTTGCAGCAATACTGGCCGCAATTGAATCTGACAAAGGGCTCGCAGGTGTTGGTGCCGCTCTGTGGGAAAAGTCTTGATCTCGTGTGGCTGGCCGGGCAGGGGCACCGGGTGTTGGGTGTCGAGTTGTCGGAAAAAGCCGTGGAGGAATTTTTTCGTGAGCAGCAACTGACACCGCAGATTACCGAGCAGGGTGCGTTCAAGGTCTACCAGGCGGGGTCCCTGGCGTTGTGGTGCGGAGATTTTTTCGGCCTGACCGCAGACGATGTGACCGATTGTGTAGCCGTCTATGACCGGGCGGCGCTGATTGCCTTGCCACCGCCCATGCGCGAACAGTACGCCGCTCACTTGAGCCGGATTTTGCCGTCAGCCTGTGAAGGCTTGTTGATTACGATGGACTACGATCAGGCGCAGTTGGCCGGGCCGCCCTTTGCCGTGCCGGATGAAAACGTGCAGGCGTTGTTGGGCGGTCGTTGGCAGCTTGATTTCTGTGAGGTGCGGGACATTCTGGGGGAGAGCTGGAAGTTCCTCCAGGCGGGCGTTACGCGCCTTGAGGAGCGGGTATACAGATTGATGGCTCGCTAAACAGCAAAAGATCGGCATAAAAAAAGGGGCGATCAGATCGCCCCTTTCGTATTACCGCAGAACCTCTCAGCCGCGACGACGCAAGGCGTCGATACGCTCTTCCAGTGGCGGGTGGCTCATGAACATGCGAGCGAACCCTTGCTTGATGCCACCGTTGATGCCGAAGGCATTCAGGGTGTCCGGCATGTGCACCGGCAGACCCTGTTCCGAGCGCAGGCGCTGCAAGGCACCGATCATGGCGCTGGTACCGGCCAGGCGGGCACCGGCTTCGTCTGCACGGAACTCGCGTTTGCGCGAGAACCACATGACGATCGAGCTGGCCAGGAAGCCCAGTACCAGTTCAGCGAAGATGGTCGCGACATAGTAGGCAATGCCTTGGCCTTCTTCGTTTTTGAAGATCACCTTGTCGACGAAATTACCGATGATCCGTGCGAAGAACATCACGAAGGTGTTCACCACGCCCTGAATCAGCGCCAGCGTCACCATGTCACCATTGGCCACGTGACCGATTTCGTGGGCCAGAACGGCTTTGACTTCATCGGGCGAGAAACGCTCGAGCAAGCCCTGGCTGACCGCGACCAGCGCGTCGTTCTTGTTCCAGCCAGTGGCGAAGGCGTTAGCCTCGTACGCCGGGAAAATCCCGACTTCGGGCATCTTGATTCCGGCTTCGCGGGACAGTTGCTCGACGGTTTGCAGCAGCCATTGTTCATGGCGAGTGCGCGGCTGGCTGATGATTTGGGTGCTGGTGCTCATCTTCGCCATCCACTTGGAGATGAACAGCGAGAACAGCGAGCCGGCGAAACCAAAGACCGCACAGAAAATCAGCAGCTGATTGAGGTTGAGATCAACCCCGTTGGCCGCCATGAACCCGTTGAAGCCGAAAAGGCTCAGGGTGATGCTGGCAATCAGCACGACCGCCAGGTTAGTGGCCAAAAACAGCAGGATGCGCATCATGGTTGTAGAAATCTCCTCGTGCTAAATATGTAGCGTACTGCGGGGTATATAAGGTGCCGCACCAGGCTATTCAACCGGGTGACTATTTCAAACTGTGTCCTACAGCTGGATTCTAGATGCTTGCAGGGCATTTCCGACGTCACCTGAAGAGAAATTTGGCTGGATTTTACTTTCACAAGTCCCGCCTCTATTGGGCGTAACCGGCAGTCGCGTAAATCCGCCAACACTCAAGGCGCTGTCGCAGTCGAAGATTGGAGATGTGTTGCTGAATTAATCGCCGAGGGCTTTTAGGCTCTGTACGACAACTGCCTGCGCGTCGACCAGGCTGCGTTAAAAACAGGCTCGGAATGCTCATTTAGGGGCCTAAACTCCGCTTCCTCGCCTGTTTTTGCCTTGCCTGATCGCCGCTCGGCGAGTTTTCGTACAGACCCTAGAAGCCCTCGGCGTCATCGCGCTTACTGGCGATAGGACTTGAGGAAGTTGCCGATCCGACCGATAGCCATGTCCAGGTCGTCCACCCGCGGCAAGGTCACGACACGGAAGTGGTCCGGCCATGGCCAGTTGAAGGCCGTGCCCTGAACCACCAGCAGTTTTTCCGAGAGCAGCAGGTCGAGGACGAACTTTTCATCGTTGTGGATCGGGCAGACTTTAGGGTCGATCCGCGGGAACGCGTAGAGCGCGCCCATCGGTTTGACGCAACTGACGCCCGGGATGTCGTTGAGCAGTTCCCAGGTACGGTTGCGCTGTTCCAGCAGGCGCCCTTGCGGCAGCACCAGATCATTGATGCTCTGATAACCGCCCAGTGCGGTCTGGATTGCATGCTGGCTTGGCACGTTGGCGCACAGGCGCATGTTGGCCAGCATATCGATGCCTTCGATGTAGCTTTGGGCGTGATGCTTGGGGCCGGAAATGGCGATCCAGCCGGAGCGGAAACCGGCAACCCGATAGGACTTGGACAAACCGTTGAAGGTCAGGCACAGCAGGTCCGGCGCCAGGGACGCGGTGCAGATGTGCACGGCATCGTCGTACAGAATCTTGTCGTATATCTCGTCGGAGAACACCACCAGATTGTGCTGGCGAGCCAGTTCCAGCATGCCCAGCAGGACTTCTTTGGAGTACACCGCACCGGTCGGGTTGTTCGGGTTGATGATGACCAGAGCCTTGGTGTTCGGGGTGATCTTGGCCTTGATGTCGGCCAGGTCCGGCCACCAGTTGGCTTGCTCGTCGCACAGGTAGTGCACCGGATTACCGCCTGCCAGGCTGACCGCTGCGGTCCACAGCGGATAGTCGGGGGCCGGAACCAGCACTTCGTCGCCGTTGTTGAGCAGGGCCTGCATCGACATCACGATCAGCTCGGAAACGCCATTGCCCAGGTAGATGTCTTCGATGCCGACACCTTCTACCTGTTTCTGCTGGTAATACTGCATGACGGCCTTGCGCGCACTGAACAGGCCTTTGGAGTCGCTGTAGCCCTGGGCAGTCGGCAGGTTGCGGATCACGTCCTGGAGGATTTCATCGGGCGCTTCGAAACCAAAAGGCGCCGGGTTGCCAATGTTCAGCTTGAGGATGCGATGGCCTTCCTCTTCCAGGCGTTTGGCGTGCTTGAGCACTGGGCCGCGAATGTCGTAGCAGACGTTGGCGAGCTTGTTCGATTTGCTGACCTGCATGGCGATGTGTTCCCGAAAATGAACGATCCAGACGCTGTTTGAACTACCGTACTGGGAATCCTGCGTTTTCACACGGGCCTGGCGCCTGGGGTCACCGCACCAAAATCCGTTTGAATGCGGGTAACGCGGCTGCCAGACTGGCGATTAACGAGGCGCAATCATACGTGCCGCCTGATCCGTGGAAAAGGTACAGATCAGGCTTTTTCAGATGCAGAGGTATGACAATGGAAAAGTTGGAAAAAACCCTGGAAGAATGGCGCGCGATGCTCGATCCGGAGCAGTACAACGTTTGTCGTCTGAAGGGCACCGAACGGCCGTTCTCGGGCAAGTACAACGGCACTAAAACCGATGGTGTCTATCACTGCATCTGCTGCAACGAGCCATTGTTCGATTCAACAGCCAAGTTCGATTCAGGCTGTGGCTGGCCGAGCTTCTATGAGCCGATCGGCGAGAGCGCCATGGTCGAGATTCGCGATATCAGCCACGGCATGATTCGTACCGAAGTGGTCTGCGCCAAGTGCGACGCGCACCTGGGGCATGTATTCCCGGATGGCCCGCCACCGACCGGCTTGCGTTATTGCATCAACTCGGTGTGCCTGGACCTGGTGCCGCGCGAATAATGTGAGTCCTGACCTGCGGCAGCTCCTTGTCGGCAGGTTATTGATTTATTAAATTGCACACAATCTAATTGCTCGCTATGTTTAAGCCTTCCTCATCTTCCACCGGAGCATGCGCGATGACCGAGAATCTGCTGAGTATTCCCTGCACTACCATCAAAGGTGAGCAAAAGACCCTGGCCGATTACGCCGGCAAAGCGGTATTGGTGGTCAACACCGCCAGTAAATGCGGCTTTACCCCGCAGTACAAAGGACTGGAGGAGTTGTGGCGGACCTATAAGGATCGAGGCCTGGTGGTGCTCGGTTTTCCGTGCAACCAGTTTGGTAAACAGGAGCCGGGCAACGAAGGGGCGATTTCCGAGTTCTGCGAACTGAACTTCGGTGTAAGTTTTCCACTGTTCAAAAAAATCGACGTCAACGGTAGCGACGCCCATCCGCTGTTCGTTCAGCTGAAAAAACGTGCGCCCGGTCTACTTGGTTCCCAGGGCATCAAGTGGAATTTCACCAAGTTTCTGATCGGCCAGGATGGCAAGCTGGTCAAACGTTTCGGGCCGGCGACCAAACCACAGGACCTGACCCGCGAGATTGAAGCCCTGCTCAAATGAACGATGTGTCAGCCGATTCGCTGCTGCTCGACAGTCAGCTCTGCTTCAAGCTGTACGCCGCGTCCCGAGCAGTGATCCGCGGCTATAAGCCAATGCTCGATCAACTGGGCCTGACGTATCCCCAATATCTGGTGATGCTGGTGCTATGGGAGTGGCAGCACAGTGCGCCCGAGCAGCCAACAGTCAAAGCCCTTGGCGACCGGCTGTCGCTGGATTCCGGGACGCTCACGCCGTTGCTCAAGCGTCTTGAGCAGTTACATCTGGTCCAGCGTCAACGCTCGGCGCGCGATGAGCGGGAAGTGCACTTGAGCCTGTCGTTGGCAGGGGTTGCCCTGCGTGAACAGGTCGGGCCGCTCAAGGCACGCCTGTTGTGCGACAGCGGTGTCGATCTTGAGCACTTGGGCGAATTGCGCGACGGCCTTGATCAACTGCTGGGGCAGATCAGGGCGCTATCGTAGCCGGCACCCACTGCTCAAGCAGGGCAGCCAGTTCCTCGCGACGGAACGGTTTCGCCAGATAATCGCTCATGCCTGCCGCGCGGCAGCGTTCGCGCTCCTCGGGCATGGCGTTGGCGGTCAGGGCAACGATCGGCAGATCCGGCCAGCGCCCGCTGTGACGGATCTGCCGGCTGGCCTCGTAGCCGTCCATCACCGGCATGTTGCAGTCCATCAGCACCATGTCGAATTCCTTGAGTTCCAGCTGGTCGAGCGCTTCGGCGCCGTGGGAGGCGACAACCACCTTGCAGCCCAACTTGCTGAGCATGCCTTTGGCCACGAGCTGATTGACCGGGTTGTCTTCCACCAGCAGGATTCTCGCCCGCCGCTGGGGCATGAGGCTTGACTCTTGAGCATCGGTGACGAGAGCGACTTCGTCGGCCTGTAAAGTGCGTCGTAGTGTCTGGTAGAGCGCGTTGCGGGCCAGTGGGCGTGCTTGTTGTTGCAGGGGGGCGAGGGCAGCCGCTTCTTCACTGGGCATGAAACTGCCATAGGCAGTCACCAGCAGAATCGGCGCGGTCATGCCCGGACGTAATCCGAACAGGCATTCCGGGCAGTCGGTGATCAGCACATCGGGCGATAACCCGATCAAGGAGTCGTCGATGGTGCGCTGCTGGTACTCCAGCCCCCAACCGGGCAACAGATTACCTAACAGTTCGGCCAGGCCGCTGCTGGCGGCGGTGATCGCCAAGACTTTGCCTTGCAGGGACGCGGGAGCAATTGCCGGCGTGTGGGCCGGCAACGGCAGTTCGGCGCAGAACTGGCTGCCGAAACCAGGCTCCGAACTGATGCTGAGACGGCCCTGCATGGCTTCGCACAGATTGAAGGTCAGGGCCAGCCCCAGCCCGGTACCACCGAACTGACGAGAGATGCCGGCACCTGCCTGGGTAAACGGCTGGAAGATTTTGAGCTGATCATCCTGCGCGATGCCGATTCCGGTGTCGCAGACTTCGATTCTGACGCCGTCTTCGTGGGTGCTCAGGCGCACGTCCACCCGTCCAAAACGGGTAAATTTAAGGGCGTTGGAGAGCAGGTTGCTGACAATCTGCCGAACCCGCATCGGGTCGCCGAGTACCAGGGACGGGAACTGCGGATCAATCAGGCATGTCAGCTCGACGCTCGGCGCGGCGTTCTGTGACAGCAGGTTGGCGGTGTCTTCGATCAGTGAGCCGAGGTCGAATGGAATGCGCTCCAGCTCAAGCTGACCAGCGTCGAACTTCGACAGGTCGAGAATATCGTTGAGCAGTTCCACCAGTACTTTGCCGGAGTCGTGGGCAATCGACAGTTGCTGGCGTTGTTCGGCATTCAGCGGGCTGTCCAGCGAGAGGGCGATCATCCCCAGCAAGCCATTGAGCGGCGTACGGATTTCATGGCTCATGTTGGCCAGAAACACAGAGCGTGCCTGGGCCATGTCCAGAGCAGTCTGGCGCGCGATTTCCAATTCTGCGTTCGATACCGTCAATCGGCTATTGATCGCTTTCAGTTCGCCGGTGCGCGCCGAGACGATGTTCTCCAGTTGCCCCAGGTAGTCGGTCAGGCGGTTTTCGGCGTTGCGGCGTTGCTGGATTTCAGTGGTCATGTTTTCGAATTGCTGGTTGGCCACCGTGACCAGGACGCCGATCTCATCGTTTTCGTGTGCTGCCGGACACTCCAGCGGTGGCTGCTCTGAACTGCTTGGGTCACGTGCGCTCAGTTCGCGGATCACCCGCACCAGCGGTTTGGTGAGCATCACGTAGAACAGAGCCAGCAAAATCCCGGTCAGTATCAGGCTACGGGCGAAACCGTTGATCAGAGTGACTTCGGCCCGGCGCAGAAAGCGGCTGCCAAACATGTAGGTGTCAATATCCAGTTGCAAGGTGCCGAGGGACTCATCGGGCAGGTGGTCGAGGAACAGGCGGTCCTTGAACTGTCGATTGGCGCCAAACAGAAAATCGCTGACCACCCGATAGCTACCGTTTTGCGGGTTGGGGCGTTTGACGCTGGCGAGGATCGTATTGTTGTTATCGCTCAGTTGCGCACTGATCACTGCGGGCGAGCGCAGCAGCCCGAGGGTCAGTTCCTGGGCCAGTTCGGCATCGATGTTGTAGGCGATCCGCGAAGCCGGGTTATGGCTGATTTCCAGCAGCGAGTGTATTTCCCGGTTGATGGAGGCGTCTTCGCTGGCATAATCGATGCCTATTTGCACCAGACTGAGCAAGGTTCCCAGAATGAAACCGACCAGCACCGTAAGCCTGGCTTGCTTGTAAGACAGGCGGTTGGTGAACTTGATATCCATGGTGTGATGAACCACTTTCGTTTCCCTTCTGGGCGAAGCATAGCCGATCATCAGTGTATTTCGGCATGACTGGCGGGTAAGCCATTATCGCGATAATCCCGGCATTACGCGCTGCGCTTGGTTTTCTGTCGCCCATCATTACTGTGAACGTGCCTGAGGAGAAGTCGTGGATTCCCGATTGAATGCATTTCTTGAACGCGCCGATGCGGTTCTGGCTCGTATTGAGCCGTTACTGCCCGCGCAACGCACGGCTATCGACTGGACGCAGTGCCTGGCGGCACGCTGGCAGCGCGAGGGTCGCAGCGGATTTCTGTTGCCGCTTGAGGTCAGCCTGGACATGCGTCTGTCCGACCTGATCGGGGTCGACAAACAGTTGGAGCAGTTGGGGCGAAATACCCGGCAGTTTCTCGACGGCATGCCTGCCAACCACGCGCTGCTTTGGGGTTCGCGCGGTACCGGTAAATCGTCGCTGGTGCGAGCCTTGCTGGCCGAGCACGCCAAGGGCGGATTGCGTCTGATCGAGATCGAGCGCGATCACCTGGCGGACCTGCCACGCGTCGTCGAGCAAATCGCCAAGCTGCCTCAGCGCTTTGTGCTGTTTTGCGATGATCTGTCGTTCGAAGCCGGTGAGGGCGATTACCGGGTACTTAAAAGCGTGCTCGATGGGTCGCTGGAACAGGCGCCGGATAACGTACTGCTGTACGCCACCTCCAACCGTCGCCACCTGGTTCCGGAAAAAGAAAGCGATAACGAAAACTGGAAAATGGTCGACGGCGAGCTTCATCCCAACGAGGCGGTTGAAGACAAGATCGCGTTGTCGGATCGATTTGGCCTGTGGCTGTCGTTTTATCCTTTTACTCAGGAGCACTTCCTCAATGTGGTCGAGCATTGGGTGGGAGCGTTGGCGGGCAAGGCCGGCCTCGAGTGGAAACGTGATGAAGAACTCGAGATTCTTGCGGTTCGCTGGGCTACCGGACGCGGTAATCGCAACGGCCGTTGCGCGTATCAATTTGCCCGGTATTGGGTCGGACTGAAGTTGTTGGAGCACAAGGCATGATCGATTTGCAAAAGAGCGGCGCGGGACTTGAGGGCTATGGCCTGCTGTGCGCGCAGTTGGAGTCGTTGCTGGCGGATGAGCGCGACTTTATCGCCAACGCCGCGCAGTTTTCGGCGTTCTTGTTCAATCAGCTCGATGACCTGAACTGGGCCGGGTTTTACCTCAATCGCAACGAGGAACTGGTGCTCGGGCCGTTTCAGGGGCAGATCGCCTGCGTGCGCATTCCGTTTGGTCGTGGTGTTTGCGGCGCAGCGGCGGCAACCCTTCGCACTCAACGGGTTGAAGATGTGCACACGTTCGCCGGGCATATTGCCTGCGACAGTGCCTCGAACAGTGAGCTGGTGGTGCCGCTGGTCAAGGACGGTCGGCTGATTGGTGTGCTGGATCTGGACAGTCCTTTGCTGGCCCGTTTCACCGTTGATGATCAGGCCGGCATTGAGAGGTTGGCGGCTATTTTCCTGCGTTTGACCGAATGCTGATCAAGTCCGTAGCTGCTGCCGAAGGCGGCTGCTACGAGTTGCTTCAGGGCAGGTTTTACACGTTGGCGTGCTGACGGATCTGTCGTTGCAGCGCCTGCTCCAACTCAAGCATGGCGTGCTCTACGTCTTTGCAGCGGGCTTCGAGCTGGTCCGGATAGATGTTCTCATGACATACGCGTTCAAGCGCTTCACAGCCGTCGATAAGCCTTGAGGCCTGAACGATACGGGCTGCACCTTTGATTTTGTGTGCCATATCGATGAAGGCTTGCGACCCGCTTGCAGGCGGTAGTGCGATGAGTTCCTGGCGGTCAAGGCGATTGCTGTTGAGCAGTTCGGCGAGCAAGCGCTGAACCAGTTTTGGATCGCCGCCGGTGAGTAACTGCAAGCCGTCCAGGTTAAAGGCTTGATCGTCAAGGATCGGCTTGAGTGCTTCCAGTCGCTGGCCCAGCGTGGTCAGGCTGATGGGTTTGAACAGGCAATCGTCCATGCCAGCCTGTCGGCATCGATGTTTTTCCTCCGGTTGGGCATTGGCGGTGAAGCCAAGCACCGTACAGGGCGGGCGCTGCTCATCGTGCTCGATCTGGCGGATGGCACGGGTGAGTTCGTAGCCATTCATCAGTGGCATGTTGCAGTCTGCAATCACCAGGTCGAAATGGCCTTCTTTCCATGCCTGGAAACCTGTCTCACCGTTGTTGGCCGTGACGAACCGATGCCCCAGAAAGCCGAGCTGCTGGCACATGAGCAATCGATTCGCGGGATGGTCGTCGACCACCAGCACGTTCAGGGTGATCGAGGCGTTCGCAATGACCGATTGTGGGGTGTCCAGCACCACGGCGTCTGGCAGCGCGTCCATCTGCAATGAAATCCGGACCTGAGTACCGACCCCGGGCGAACTGGTCAGTTGCACGCAACCGCCCATCATTTCGCACAGGTTGCGGCTGATCACCAACCCCAATCCAGCGCCGCTTCTGGCCAAATGCCCGGTGTTATCCGCCTGAGTGAAAGGCTCGAACAAGCGTCGCTGATCGTCTTCGCTGATGCCGATTCCGCTGTCATTGACCCACAACTCCATCTGGAGGCGGTCGGGTTCCGACGCCGGTTGCAGATTGACCTTGATCCTCACCTGGCCGTGCTCGGTGAACTTGATGGCATTGCTGATCAGGTTGGACAGTATCTGTTTGAAGCGCAGGGGGTCTATCAATACATCGGGCTGTTCAGCGCTGGTGGGGAACTCCAGCACCAGATCGAGGTGTTTTTGCCGGGCCAATCCATCGAAGACCCGGACGACCGATTCAATCGTCTCGCCAAGGCTCACCCGCTCAGGCACCAGGCTCAAATGCCCGGACTCGATTCGGGCAATATCGAGTATGTCACCAATCAACTCGAGCATGTCCTTGGCCGAGCTATAGGCCACTTCGATGGCCGGCCGATCCAGGTGGCCCTGATCGGCCCGTTTCAATGTCAGTTCGAGCATGCCGATCACCGCATTCATCGGTGTGCGAATTTCATGACTCATGGTGGCCAGGAAGGTGCTCTTGGCGCGATTGGCCTTGTCCGCCTGTTCCTTGGCTGACCTGAGCTCATCAAAAAGCTGCCGTCGTTCGCTGATATCGATCCAGCCACCTATGATCCCCTGGACCTCACCCGTCGAGTCTCGATAGGGGAGAATCCAGTGATAGATCGTTAACCTTTTCCGGCCAATGTGCAGGGGGCGGTCGAGAATCAACGGGACACCTTCGGCCACCACTCGCTGGTAGTCGGCCAGGTATTCCCTGGCCTCGAACTCGTTGCTCATGGCGCCCTGCATGAGGCTTTTGCCAATCACGTCCTCGCGTTTTGCACAAAAGGCCTCCAGATAACTGTCGTTACAACTTTGCAGCAGTCCTTCACGGTCCCGTACGTAAATGGGGTGAGGCGTACCGTTGACCAGTGTGCGCATGAATTCGAACTGGTCGTTGAGTGCGCGTTCTGCCTTCTGGCGTTGCTTGATCTGCCTGCGCATATGGGCATTCCAGGCCAGCGAAATCAGCAACAAGAGACCGCTGCCAATCACCAGCTGATAGAACAGGCGATGGTAGTTGCGCCAGGTGCTATTGGCGCTGCCCGTGTAGCCGCGCCAACGGCTGTTGATGATTCCCAGCTCGTCCGGCGCAATGCTGAGCAAGGCTTTGTCGAGGATGGAATGCAGTTCTGTAGCGCTGCGCGCGGTTGCCAGTGAAAACGCAGCTTGCTGTGTCCCGACTGTCGCGCTGATTTGCAATGCATCCTCGAACACTTGCGACGAAATGAAGTAGTTGGCAATCACCAGTGAGTTGACTGCGCCCTCGACCTGACCTTTGGCGAGTAACTCCACTGCGCTGAAACTGTCAGGCGTTTCAATCAACTGGATCGTCGGGTAGGTGTGGTGTAGATAGTCGAGGAGCGGATTGCCTTGAGTGATGGCAAGGCTCTTTCCATTCAATTGCTCGAGACTGATTGGGCTGGAGGTGCTCTTTCGGGTCAGTAGCACAAATGAATTTTCCAGGTAGGGACGAGTGAAGCTCAGTTGCGCCTCGCGTTCGGCGCTGGGAATCATCGCGGCAATCAGGTCGGCCTGGTTCCCTCGGACCTGGCTGATCATCTCGCTGTCACTTTGGCTGCGGTGAATCTCGAAGCGTAAACCGGTTCGAAGCCTGATCAGTTCGAGCAAGTCGGCGGTGATCCCCCGAAAGCTCTCGTCGGCGTCAAAGAACGTCAGCGGGGCGAAGGCATCATTGACGACCACGCGAACAACGGGGTGCTGCGCAAGCCAGCGTTCCTCACGGTTGGTCAATTGCAGTTTGTGGTCAGTCAGAAGGATGTCGCTGCCCGCGCTCCAGCGTTTGGCAATGTTTTCCCGCTCGCCCGCGGGCACTTCCTTGAGTACCGCGTTGATGATTGCCAGCAGGTCCGGATTGTCCTTGCTGACCGCGAAGCTGAAGCCATAGGCCTCATGTTTACCGAAGTTGGCCATCCGTACATTTTTCAGATAACCCTTGTTGATCATGAAGTGGGTGGAAATGGTATCGCCAAGGAATACGTCTGCCTGGTCGAAGGCGACGGCATTGATCGCATTCTGATAGGACGGGTAAGCGGTGATGATGGCCTTGGGGTATTGCGCCTTTACCTCTTCCAGCGGCAGATAGTGATAGACCATGCTCAATCGCATGTCGGCAAGACCTTCGGTCAATGATCGGGTTTCGGCGTTCCGGGTGACCAGCACCGGTTGATCTATGGCGTAGGGGGCGGACAGTGCGATGCTGGAGCGTCTTCCTTCAAAGCTATTGGCCGTTCCGAGCAGGTCGACGTCGCCGTTTTCAAGAGCTTCGATGGCGGCCTCTCGTGAGAGGTAACGACGAACCTTGATCGGCAGGCCCAGGGATTGTGCAAGAACGCCTGCGTAATCAGCCGTGAAACCCTCATAGTCGTGACCGCTGATCGTTAAATCGAAAGGAGGGTAGTCGGGTGCGGAGGTCCCCAGGATCAGTTCGCGCTTGTTTTGCAGCCACAGCCGTTGTGATTTATCCAGTTGAACGTCCATGTAACCTGCCGTTGAGCGACTGAGCAGCGTGTAATTTCCGACTCCGCTGTCTGCTCCAGACACCGAGTTACTTAGAAATAAACCTGCGCTCAAATACAATAAATAGTCCTTTAAACACCTGGGCATCCTGTCTCTCACACTAGCGCGTTACGTTTTGCCATCTCGATAAGTTCTACCAGGGATTTGGCCTTGAGTTTTTGCATGAGTCTTTTTTTGTAGGTGCTGACAGTCTTGTTGCTGAGGAACATGCCTTTGGCGATTTCCTTGTTGGTACGACCCTGGGCGAACAGTTGCAGGACCATCAGTTCGCGATCGTTGACGGATTTGAACAAGTCCAGTTCAGCGCAGAGCCCGTCATCCCCGCGAACCGGGTTCAAGGCCTGGCTGGGGAAGTAGTTGTAGCCGGACAGCACGGCTTTGATGGCACTGAGCAATTCGCTGAGATCTTCCTGCTTGCAGACATAACCGGAGGCCCCGGACTGCATGCAGCGGATGGCGAACAGTGTTGGGCTCTGGGCCGTCAACACCAGCGTTTTCAGCGGGGTACTCATGGCATTGAAGCGGGAGAGAACTTCCAGTCCATCGAGTTTAGGGATGCTGATGTCAAGAATGATCAGGTCGGGCATGCATTCGCGAACCATCTGCATTGCATCGACGCCGTTGTCGGCTTCGCCGACTACTTTGTAACCTTCATGTTCCAGCAACATACGAACCGCAAGGCGAATGACGGGGTGATCGTCAACAATAAAAACCGAGTTCATAATCATGTCCCATACGTGCGCAAATAAAGCGAGCACCTTAGCTCAGATAAGTGCGTTGACGCATGAACTGACAGGGCTGTAGGTGCAATATAGGACACGTCCTACATTAAAAGAGGCATCGGACTACGCATGAACTAGGTTTGTGAGGAAGAACGAGAATATTAGCCAGGTATGTAGGCGCCCTTATTCAGGGGCGATATGTGCTTTTACAATGCCTGCCAAATCACTACTTTCTGGTGCGTGGTGGAGCCAAGGGTTTTTTGTTCGTCGTGAGGTGTCCGAAGAGGTTTCATTAATTGTGTTTGTTTATAGGCCGGGACGGGTCAATAAGTTTATAAATTCAGATTGTTTCAGTGGCTTTGCCAAGTAACCCAGTAATGGCAGTCGTTGTTCTTGTGCATTTTTTTTCAAGGTGTCCAGTTCGGTTGAGTCAAGGCTGCTCAGGATGATTGCCTGTTGTATCAGGCCCTGGTGGCTGGCAATACCAATCAAGGCAAGGCCGCAGAGGTCAGGCAGGCACTGATCGCACAGCAGTATTTCGAAGGGACGCCGCACTTGTATCATCGCTTGCAATGCATTTTCGGCGTTATCGACGGCGGTGACCTGAGTAAAGCCGTAACTTTCAAGCAGGTATTGGGTTGCTTTCAGCTGAAAAGGATGATCCTCCACCAGCATGATGCGCAGATCGTAGTTGAACATATAGCTTTCCATGAAGAGGGTCGAACTGCGGTGGGAGTCAGAAACAACGTTGTCGGTTTGATCAGTAGTGTCTTGTTTGCCGTTGCTGGAGTTCTATCAGCTGTAAGGCCCTCGATCCTATTGTTCAGGATAGAGTGATTATTTCGTGTGTATATAGAGCAAACGATCAGTTTACTCTGCACAAGATGTAGGGAGATTCTCTCGGTACTACAAAGTGCTGGGGGATGATCAGTCGTCATGGAATATTCCGGGGCGACTGATCGTTTGGTTTTAGTGGTGGCTGGAGCGTCCGGTCATTTCCAGTGCCATTTCGCTGGCATAGCTGTCAGTCATGCCGGCGATGAAATCGATCATGCGTAAAAACGAGTTATGCAAAGGGCCGTGCGGGTCGGGTGCATTGCTACCCAGCAGATCGAGTATGCGACGGTTCTTGAATGAAGTCGTACGACCGCCGTGCTGCTCCAGTGCCGCCCCACAAAAGCCATTCAGCAGAATTTCCAGCGTGGTGTAAGCACCGATTTCGTGCAGGGTTTTACGCTTGTCCTGGAAGATTTTTTTACGCGCCATGTCTTTGGCATTCAGCACGCAACGCTTGGCGGGGCCGTGCATGTGCTCCACCAGATCGCCGTGAAGGGTTCCGGCCAATAGCGCGTCCTGCTGCTCGACGAATGCCCGTGCCGCCGCATTGGTCAGGTGCTCGATGGCTTTGCCGCGCAGAATCGCCAGTTTGCGGCGACGCGAGTCATCAGGGCCGAGTTGACGGTAGGTTTCCGGAAGATCATCACCGACCAGGCCGAGCAACAGGGACTCCACCTCGGCATATTCCAGAAGCTCCATCTCCAGGCCGTCTTCAAGGTCGATCAAGGCGTAGCAGATGTCGTCGGCGGCTTCCATCAGGTAGACCAGAGGATGTCGGGCCCAGCGCTGTTCCTCGAGTTGAGGCAGGCCCAGTTTCTGCGCAATCTGCTCCAGCAGGGGCAGTTCGCTCTGATAGCAACCGAACTTGTGTTTCTTGTAACCCAGCGAGTCGGCATGGCGCGCGGTCCACGGGTATTTCAGGTAAGTGCCCAGCGTTGCATAAGTCAGCCGTGTGCCGCCGTCAAACTGGTGGTATTCCAGTTGAGTCAGGACCCGGAAGCCCTGGGCGTTGCCCTCGAAGTTGAGAAAATCGTTGCGCTCGACTTCGCTCATGGCGTCCAGCCAGCCTTTGCCCGCGGCTTGCTGGAACCAGTAGCGGATGGCGTCTTCACCCGAGTGGCCAAAGGGTGGATTGCCAATATCGTGGGCCAGGCACGCTGACTGCACCACCATGCCCAGATCGCTAGGCTCACACCAGTCGGGCAGGGCGCTGCGGATGGTTTCACCGACGCGCATACCCAATGAGCGTCCCACACAACTGACTTCCAGAGAGTGGGTCAGGCGCGTGTGGATATGGTCATTGCTGGACACCGGATGGACCTGGGTCTTGCGCCCAAGACGGCGGAAGGCACCAGAGAAAATGACCCGGTCGTGGTCTTTATGGAAGGGGCTGCGACCGAGCTCTTCCGGGCTGTGCAGCGGTTTTCCGAGGCGTTCACGATTAAGCAGGGTATGCCAATCCAAGGCAGGTTCTCCGTCAGGTGGCTGATTTGGGTCTGTTGGTCTACGGGTCTTTGCGCGAGGAGCCTTGCAGCACCAGCTTGATCAGTGGCAACAGGCTGGTGCCTAGCTGGACTAACCGAGTGACACTGCTGATGCCACCGCCCTTGGCACCCTTTGCGGTGAGGAAGCCCAGCAAGGTTACGGCGGCGATGCCCCAGAGTGGCGCGTGCTTGATGCCCAGCCCCTCCTGAAAACTGTGCGTCATCCCACGTACGCGTTGCAAGGGCTCCAGCAAGTGCCGGGATTCGTGGCGAATTTCCTGGCGATGCATTTCCATGCGCAAGCGTATCAATGCCTTGCGCATCTCTTGTCGGGAACTGTTTTTGGGTATTTCAGGCAGATTCATGGCAGCAGGCGCTCCCTGTCGTTCGCCAGCTCTTCAAGGGTGGCGTTGAAAGGCGATGATTCGTCAAAGATTGCCGCTTTCAAACGCATGCCACAGAAGAGTGCCGCGAGCGCATAGAAGACGCACAGACCGATGATCGCCGCCAGGCGATAAGTGTCCCACAGCAGAATCAACACCAGCGCCGAGAGCCCGATCAACAGCAGTAAAGCGAAAACCAGTGCCAGGCCTGCGAACAGCAACAGGCTTACGGTGCGGGCTTTTTGCTCCTGCAATTCGATGCCGAACAACTCGACATGGCTGTGCAGCAACCCGAGAAAAGCGGCACCCAAGCGTCGCGATGAAGACCCAGTACCTGTTTCGGACGAGCCGGATTCACCAATAGCCATATCAGCGCCGTGTCGTCAGCAGGCCAATCAAAAAGCCTACGCCGGCCGCGATACCAACCGCTTGCCAAGGGTTGGCCTGAACATAGTCTTCCGTGGCGGTGACAGCTGCCTGGCCGCGTTGGCGCAAGGAATCTTCGGTCAGTTGCAGGGTTTCGCGAGCCCGCTGCAGGCTTTCGCGAATCTGGTTCCGTAGCTCATCGGCTTGATCTCCGGCCAGTGTCGCCGTGTGTTCCAGCAACCGTTCAGTGTCGCTGACCAATGTCTGAAAATCTTCCATCAGGATTTCTTGAGCAGTCTTTGCCGTTTTTCTGACCATGATGATCTCCATTATTGGTGTGTGAAATGTTCGAGTATGAGCCTTGTTCGAAGGTTCAGTGCAAATGCCTGGTACAGCTTTTGCTATGTCGTGGTGCGTCAGCCAGTGCTGTTGTACTGAAACTGGGCGTGCTTCGCGAAAACCTTAACCTAAATAATAGAAACTCGCGCAAACACCCGAGCAACGATCAACCTCAATGAGTTTTTTGCGCCAAAACGGTTCGCCGGAAAAAGGATGAATGCCAAGTCTGGTGTCAACTTGGTGCGTAAATTGGCTCGGCGAACCGCTTTGGTGCTTTTGCGACTTTAAGGTCTGCCAACTCCATGGAAAATTTGCAAAGTGCTGTGGACAGCCTGGTCCATAGCTCCAATACGCTGTTCATTCTGATCGGCGCTGTCATGGTTCTGGCCATGCACGCCGGTTTCGCTTTTCTGGAAGTCGGCACGGTTCGGCAAAAAAACCAGGTCAACGCGCTATCGAAAATCCTCAGTGACTTTGCCATTTCAACACTGGCCTACTTCTTTATAGGCTACTGGATTTCCTACGGTGTCACTTTCATGCAACCGGCCGCGGTGATCAGTGCTGATCATGGCTATGGGCTGGTGAAGTTTTTCTTTCTGCTGACCTTTGCCGCTGCCATTCCGGCGATCATTTCCGGGGGGATTGCCGAGCGCGCCCGATTCGTTCCGCAGTTGTGCGCGACGGCGTTGATCGTGGCGTTCATTTATCCGTTTTTTGAAGGCATGGTCTGGAACGGAAACTTTGGTCTGCAGGCCTGGTTGTTGGCGCGCTTCGGTGCCGGCTTCCATGATTTCGCAGGTTCTGTGGTGGTGCACGCCATGGGCGGTTGGCTGGCGTTGGCGGCGGTATTGCTGCTCGGTCCGCGCAATGGCCGATATCGCGACGGACGTCTGGTGGCGTTTGCTCCGTCGAGCATTCCGTTTCTGGCATTGGGTTCGTGGATTCTCATCGTCGGATGGTTCGGCTTTAACGTGATGAGCGCACAAACCCTGCAAGGCGTCAGTGGTCTGGTGGCAGTCAACTCGTTGATGGCGATGGTCGGTGGCACGGTGGCGGCGTTGATTGTCGGCCGTAACGACCCGGGGTTCCTGCACAACGGTCCACTGGCCGGGCTGGTGGCGATCTGTGCTGGCTCCGACCTGATGCATCCGGTTGGTGCGCTGGTGACCGGAGCCATTGCCGGGGCCTTGTTTGTCTGGTGTTTCATCGCGGCGCAAAGCCAATGGAAGATCGACGATGTGCTCGGCGTTTGGCCGTTGCATGGTCTTTGTGGCGTTTGGGGCGGGATTGCCTGCGGGATTTTTGGTCAGAGCGCCTTGGGCGGGCTCGGTGGAGTCAGCCTGATCAGCCAGTTGGTCGGCACTGCACTCGGGGTGGTCGTGGCACTGATCGGAGGCTTTGCGGTATATGGCACGATCAAGCTGTTGCATGGGCTGCGCCTGAGCCAGGAAGAGGAGTATTACGGGGCGGATCTGTCGATCCACAAGATCGGTGCAGTCAGCCAGGATTGATTGTCTGCAGCTAATCGGCCGGGCTCGCGCAGGATATTTTCCGGTTCTGCGCGAGCAACACGACCATGCCTCATTACCCCGCCAACAGCCGTGCTTCACAGGCCTCGATGGCAGACAAGGTGCCTGACATCAACACCCGGTCGCCCGCCAGCAATCGGGTGGCCTCCTCAACTGCCAAATCAGCGCCATTGCGCTGTATGGCTTGCAGGTCCACCCCCAACTCCTCGAGTGCCAGCTCATTCAAGGGCCGGCCGCATGCATGGGCATCCATTGTCAGGTTGATGGCATACATCAATATTTTCGGCTGCCCACGACTGTCCAGCAGGTTGCTCTGCGACCCGTGATAGAAACCGTGCAGCAGGCGATAGCGCCCATGTCGCACTTCGTCGACACGCTCCTGGACTTGCGGATGGGGCAAGCCCAGCATCAGCAGCGCGTGGGAAGCGAGCATCAGACTCGATTCCAGCAGTTCCGGGACAACCTCGTTGGCTCCGGCCGCCTTCAGTTCGGCCAACTGGCTGTCGTCACGGGTTCGAACCAGTATCGGGACCTGCGCGTTTACCCGTCGGGCTGCCTTGAGCACGGTCATGGCGATATCGGTCTTGTCCACGGCGATCACCAACAGTCGTGCGCGTTCAAGTCCTACGGCACCCAGCAGTTCCACACGACGGGAATCGCCATAGTGCACACAGCTTTCACCTGCCGCGGCTTGATGAACACGAACCGGGTCATCGTCCAGTGCAACGAAGGGTTGACCTTCGCGGCGCAGAAAACGCCCGATGGACTGACCCACCCGGCCGTAGCCGCAAATCACTACATGCCCGTGCAGCTCGGCGTTCAATGCAGCGATCTGATCGAGTTGCGCTTCCTTATCGGGTTTGCGATGCAAGCGTGCGGCAATGCCCGGTGCTGCGCGCAGCAACAGTGGCGTCAGCAGCATCGAGCAGAATGTTGCGGCCAGTAACAGACCGCTGAGCTCGGCCGGCATCAGTTTGTTCTGTTGCATCTGTGCCATCAGCGCGAAGCAGAATTCACCGCCTTGCGCCAATGCCAGGCCGCTGCGCCAGGCGGTCTCGCCGTCGCTGCCGCGCCATTTGACCAGTGCCGCAACCACGCTGCCCTTGATCAGCAGCAACCCCAGTGTCAGGCCGAGAATCAACAGGCCATGGCTGGCGAACAGTTGCAGGTCGATCAGCATGCCGATACTGACGAAAAACAGCCCGAGCAGAATGTCACGGAACGGCCGAATATCAGCTTCGATCTGATGCCGGTAATGGCTTTCACCCAGCAACATGCCGGCAAGGAAGGCACCGAGGGCAGGGGAGAGTCCGAGCAGATGGGTCAGCCACGCTGTCAGCAATACGATGACCAGGGCCAGCAGGACAAACAGTTCGGCGGAGTGCGAGGCGGCGACTTCATGGAACAGTCGTGGCAATAGCCAGCGACTGGTCAGCAACAGACCGACAAACAACAGCAGGGTTTTGCCCAGTGTGCTCGGCAGCGCCCAATACCAGCTTTGATCGCTGCTGCCGGCGAACACCGGGACCAGCGTCAGCAACAGCACTGCAACTACATCCTGAAACAACAGTACGCCAATCGCATTCTGGCCGTGACGGCTGAAGATCTCGCCGAGGCTGCTCAACTCCTTGCTGACAATCGCCGTGGACGATAGCGCCAGACCGGCGCCGAGCAACATGGCCGGGGTGGCGGGCATGCCGAGCAACATCAGCAAGCCGCCCAGCAGCACCCCCGAGCACAGCACTTGCAGGCTGCCGAGACCAAATACCACGCGCCGCAGCGCAAGCATTTTCGACAGGGAAAACTCCAGCCCCAGGGAGAACAGCAGAAAGACCACGCCCAACTCGGCGAGATCAGGTAGATCCTGATTGTCATTCACCCAGCCGAATGCGCCGGGCCCAACCAGCAGTCCGACGCACAGGTAGCCCAGCACGGGAGGCAGCTGAAGACGGCGAAACAGTGCAATCACCACTAATGACGAGGCGAGGATGATCAACAAATTGGCAAACACGACATGCTCCGTTTCGATGCCGGGACATACCCAGCGTAGAGGCAAAAAAGCCGCGAGCATCGCGCAGTTGGAGCCGAGGCCGAATGATTTACATCAGGGTTTTACCGGGCAGCTAAAATTGACTGTTGTCACTGGGGTCCCGTTGCTCGACGACTTTTCATCCCGGGCCTAGAATAGTCACCCAATCCTCGTTGGTCTGTTTGTCATGACTCCTGAATGCCAGTTGTTCGGCACCCTTGGTTGCCATCTCTGTGAACTCGCAGAAGCAGAGCTGATGCCGATGGTCGAGCATGGGTTGTTGGTGGAACTGGTCGACATTGCCGACAGTGAGGCGTTGTTTGAAGCCTACGGTTTACGCATTCCGGTGCTGCGCCGTGTTGATACAGGGGCCGAGTTGGGTTGGCCCTTCGACGCCGAACAGGTCGTGGCATTCCTGCGCTAAACCCCTTCTCGTTTTCAGCGACAGCCGTTCCGCCTGTCGTGCTCCTCAGGTAATACGTTGGCGTAACCCCGATTATTCGTTTACTGTATGTACATACAGTAATTCGCGTTAGAGGGAAGTGCATGGTCAATGTCGAACAATTGAAAGCCAGCGTGAATCGCATGTCGGCTGATGTGGTCCATGAGGCGGTGCTGGAACTGCGCCTGGATGGCCTGGTTACGGAAGGGAAAACGCCATTCAACAAATTGCACTTCAACACCTGCTTCGCTGAAATCGAAGCCTTGTTTCAGCGCGCGGGTTACCACCGTCAACTGGATGTCGTGGGCTATCAAGGGTTGATGTATGCGCTTTATGATCCTGGCCGTTGGGAGGCTGTCGATGTACTGCGCTGGCTGAAGGAGTTTACCGAAGCGGCGGCGCAGCGAGAGTCGCTGACCGCATGATAATCATGAGGGCGACATCGCCCGGGTCCTTGTTGGATAATGCACACCTGCATCAGGGCCAGAGCTTTCGTATGTCCACCTCATCTTTTTCCGCCGCACAGAACCAGGCCAGCACGCTGTACCTGCCGCCTGGCGCCTGGTTGACCGTTCTCGATTGTCTGTGCGAGCACTTCAGCGCCATAGGTCGCGAACAATGGCTGGACAGGATTGCCCGTGGTCGTGTGCTGGATGGCCAGGGTCATGCGATTGCCGTTGATCTTCCTTACAAGGAAGGGCTGCGGATTCACTATTTTCGGGAAGTCCCCGACGAAAAAACAATCCCGGTGCTCGAGACGATTCTGTATGCCGACCAGCATCTGGTGGTCGCGGACAAACCACACTTTCTGCCGGTTACTCCAGCAGGCGAGTACGTCGAGCAGACGCTGTTGCGGCGTTTGATCCGTCGCCTGGATAACCCGCACCTGGTGCCGTTGCACCGCATAGACCGACACACGGCAGGGCTTGTGCTGTTTTCGGCCAACCCCCAGAGTCGTTCGGCTTATCAGTCGCTGTTTCCGACTCGACAGATCGAGAAGCGCTACGAGGCAATTGCTCGCGCCTTGCCTGAGTTGTCGTTTCCGATGGTGCACAAAAGCCGCTTGGTTGATGGCGAACCCTTCTTTCGTATGCAAGAAGGACCGGGTGCGAGCAATACCGAGACGGCAATTGAAGTCATGGAGAAAAATGCCGGTCTCTGGCGCTATGCGCTGTATCCGGTGACCGGCAAAAAGCACCAGTTGAGGGTTCATATGACTGCGCTGGGGGCGAGTATCTGCAATGATCCGTTTTATCCCGACGCATTGAAGGACGTTGAAGATGATTACGCCAATCCGTTGAAACTGTTGGCCAAAGGGTTGCGCTTTATCGATCCGGTGACCGGGCTGGAGCGAAGCTTTGAGAGCGAAATCACCCTGCAGTGGTGATTCCCCTGCGGTGGTGACTGCGCAGCTCAAGCGCGGTACTCAGTAAGTGGCTGGGCTGAGCGAGATCTGCTTTTGCCAAAAACAACAAAGCCCGCACACTGGCGGGCTTTTTATGTACCTGGCTGTGTCGCCGTGAGGCTTACAGGTCTTTAACGGTACGAATCTGATCTTTGTTGATGCGGGTTTGTTTGCCGTCCAGTTGCTCGAATTGGTAAAAGCCCGACTTGGAATCGTATTGGGGGGTGTCGACCGACTGGATTTCGCGACCGTCATTCAAGGTGATCACCGCGGGCGATGAGCAACCGGCGAGGGTAGCGAGGCCCAGTGCGAGCATGAGGGTGGCGAGGGTCCGTTGAGTCATGTGATTTCTCCGAATATGGATTCTTTTGAGTACTGGGCTGAGACGTATGCCTGGCGTGCAAGTTCCTTGGTTGGCCTCATTCTGGCACGTTGCTGTGCAGGCTTAACAGCTCGGGTGTATTCAGGTTGGCCAGGCGTCGATCGTTTTCGGGGCATTGCAGTGCGATGGCACCGAGGTTGCGCATGATGCGTCCGGGGCTGCGTTCACCCTCGTTCCAGGCGTTTTCAAACTCACTTGCCAACGCCACGGGGATAATGCACAGCAACGGTTCCCAATGCTCGCCCTGGCGTAGCATCAAGGGTTTGTCCGGCTGTTGGCAGGCAGCTTTTCGCATGGCTGTGAGCAGTTCGGCGTCAATGCGCGGCACGTCGCAGGGCAGTACCATCAGATGGGGATGTCGCGCGACCGCCAACCCGGCGCGAATCCCAGCCAATGGGCCCGGGAAGTCGCTATTGTCGTCATGCACCAACTGGTCGGCATAAAGCGCGTATTTTTCCAGATTGCGGTTGCAGGAAATGATCAGGTCATCGCTTAAACTGCGAGTCTGGCGGTGCAGATGTGCAATCAACGGCAGGCCTTGCCACACCAGCAGTCCCTTGTCCTGACCGCCCATGCGCTGGCCACGTCCTCCCGCCAGAAGCAGGATGGAGCAGGGCGGCAACTGGAAGTTCGAGGTCATGCTGCATCTCCATCGGTGCGCTGAAAAAATGAGGCGCTGTGATATAACACCGGGCTGTTTCTCCTACAACTGGACGAGCCTATGAAAGCCAAGGCTGATGTACCTTTCGCTCCGCTGAACATTGCGGTGCTGACTGTCAGTGATACCCGCACGCTGGAAACCGATACCTCGGGACAGGTCTTTGTTGACCGCCTCAGTGCAGCGGGGCATAACCTGGCCGCACGTATTCTGCTTAAAGATGATCTCTACAAAATTCGTGCGCAAGTCGCGACCTGGATCGCTGACGATGTCGTGCAAGTGGTGCTGATTACGGGCGGCACGGGTTTTACCGGCCGTGACAGTACACCGGAAGCGGTCAGTTGCCTGCTGGATAAGCAGGTCGACGGATTTGGTGAGCTGTTTCGGCAGATCTCGGTTGCGGACATTGGCACCTCGACGGTGCAATCGCGTGCGTTGGCAGGGTTGGCCAATGGCACGCTGGTCTGCTGTCTGCCGGGTTCCACCAATGCGGTGCGAACCGGTTGGGACGGGATTCTCGCGGAGCAACTGGATTCGCGGCATCGTCCGTGCAACTTCGTCGCTCACTTGAAACAGGCGGCACCCTGTGAATCCCGTGGGTAAGCCGGGCAAGACGGGCAGCTTGATGCCCGTCGAGGTGGCGCTGGCGCGCTTGCTGGAAATGGCTGAGGCGTCGCCAATCCTCGAGCGCGAACGATTGCCGCTGGCTGCGACCCAGGGCCGTGTTCTTGCCGAGGACCTGGTATCGACCCTTGATCTGCCGCCATGGCCCAACAGCGCCATGGATGGTTATGCCTTGCGCCTGGCCGATTGGACTGGCGAGCCACTGGTGGTCAGCCAGAAGGTCTTTGCCGGGCAAGCCCCGGAGCCATTGGCCCCCGGTACATGTGCACGGATCTTCACCGGTGCCCCGGTGCCAGCGGGTGCAGACTGCGTTGAAATGCAGGAAAACGCCGAGGTCCAGACGGACCAACGGGTACGTTTTACCGAGCCAATGCGTGCAGGGCAAAACATCCGCCCACAAGGTCAGGAAACCACGGTGGGTGAACAGGTATTGACCGCCGGTACGCGCCTGGGTCCCATCGAGCAAGGTTTGGCAGCCTCACTGGGGTGTGCAGAACTTGAAGTCGTGCGCAAGGTACGGGTTGCGGTGCTGTCCACCGGGGACGAGCTGGTCGAGCCTGGACAAACCCTCGGCCCAGGGCAGATCTATAACAGCAATCGGGTATTGCTGTGCAGCTGGTTGCAGCGTTTAGGCTGCGAAGTGATCGATGCGGGGATTCTACCGGACGATTTGCAGGCCACTCGCGATCGGCTCACCGAACTGGGTGATGTCGACCTGATCCTTTCTACGGGCGGTGTATCGGTAGGCGAGGCGGATTTCCTGGGTATTGCGCTGCGCGAAGAGGGTGAACTGACGTTGTGGAAACTGGCCATCAAGCCAGGGAAACCACTAACGTTCGGGCATTTTCGAGGCGTACCGGTGATTGGGTTGCCGGGCAATCCTGCGTCGACACTGGTGACCTTCGCCTTATTGGCACGCCCTTATCTGTTACGCCGTCAAGGCGTGAGAGAGGTTCGGCCTTTGCAGTTTCAGGTTCCGGCAGGATTCGTCTGGTCCAAGGCCGGCAATCGCCGGGAATACCTGCGCGGTCGTCTGGAAAATGGGCGGGCAATTATCTACAAGAATCAGAGCTCGGGTGTTTTACGCAGTGCAGCCTGGGCCGAAGGCTTGGTTGAAGTGCTGGAAGAGCGTACGTTGGTTGAAGGTGATTGGGTGAACTTCATCCCGCTGAGTGAAGTGCTGGGCTAGGTCTTTGCGCTCTACAGCCCCGCCAGCGTCAGGCCCGGTATGGATCACGTCGGGCCTGGCGTTTCGTGGTGCGGGTTACGCGGTAAGCAGCATCACGAGTTGATCGAAGCGACTGTTGGCGATCCAGCCGAGCAGGCTGATGATCACCGCTGCAGCGCCTGCCGAGTACGCAATCCTGTGCTTGATGGATTTGACGTCGTTTCGGACCTCTTCCATATCTCTGCGGATGTACTTGAGGTGGGTCTCCAGCTCTACAACGCGCGGTTCCATGTCCTTCCCTCCAGGTGTGTTGACGGTGCAATTGCATTTAGTCGGGTGAGCGGGGTCATTGCCCTTGGGTGGGTTGCCCCGGTTCACTGGAAACTGGAAGTCATGGCTTTGCATTAGGTGCATGGCTCCCTGCCCAATAGACTCTGGTCATAATTTGTGCACATCCTTGTGTTTTTTTTGCTGTTGCCTGATAACTGAAGTCACAAAGTGTACCAATACCAAATGACCGTCAATTGGGCTTATTCATCACGACTTGTAAGAAAAAAGTCGGTATGTAGGACTCTTCTGAGCGCCTGAGGGATAGGCACTACAGGGCGTTGCACCTGACCTAATCGTCGAGACTGATGATTTGCTCGCGCACGGCAAACAGCACCAGGCCTGCGACATCGAAGATCTGCAAGCGTTTCATGATCTGAGAGCGGTGGGCTTCCACCGTTTTGATGCTCAGGCCCAAGCCACTGGCGATCTCGCGAGTGGATTTGCCACGCACGATCAAGCGCAGAATCTCCAGCTGACGGGCTGTCAGATTGTGCGTATCGACGGATTCTGGCTGGCTTTTCTGGGCACGCACCAGCGCCTGGTTGATCACGGTGTGAGCGATGGCCGGGCTCAGGTAGCGCTCGTTGTTGCGCAAGGCTTCAAGCGCGTGTTCCAGTTCTGTGGAGGTGGTGTCCTTGAGCAGATAGCCGTGAGCGCCTGACTCCAGGGCTTGCATGATCAGCGTCGGGTCGGTGTGCATCGACAGGATCAGCACTTTGCTTTGTGGGCGTACGGCCTTGAGTCTTTGCAGGGCCTCAAGCCCGCCGGTTTCCTTCATGGATATATCCAGCAGGATGATGTCGGGGCTTAGCTTCTCGACCATTTCGAGCAGTTGTGCACCATCATTGGCTTCACCAATGACGGCGTAGCCAGGAATATCCAGAACCAGCGCACGCACGCCGGCTCGGATCAGCGAGTGGTCATCCACCAGAAGCAAGTTACAAGTCAATGTTGAACCTTATCCGTGCTGGCTCGTTCGAGCGCGCGGGGCGCCCAGGGGAAAAGTGCTTCGATCTGTGTACCTTTACCGGGCTCGCTGATGACGCTCAGGGTGCCGCCCAGTTGTTCGACGCGCTCCGACATGCCGGCCATTCCGCGTTGCCCTTCACGGCCAGGATGGGTGGCTGGAGAAAAGCCCAGTCCGTCATCGCTGATAAACAGCGCCAGTCCCTGGGGCAGGCGTTGCAGGCGAATCAGCAGGTTTTTGGCTTGGGCATGGCGCAGCATATTGGTGACGGATTCCTGAGAAATCCGAAACGCCGCCACCGCCATTTCTTCTGGAATACCGGTCAGGCGCTGCTGGCATTCAAGGCTCCAGTTCACGGCAGTATTGGCCAGCGTTTTGAGCAGGTGTGCACGCAAACTGGCTTCAAGGCCAAGGCTGGTGAGTTGTCTTGGATTGAGAATGGCCGACACATCGCGAACTTTGGTCAGGGTTTCTTCCAGTGTGTCGCAGAGCACGGCGCAATGGCTTTGCAGTTCTTCGGGCTGACGTCGCTTGAGCCATTCACTTTGAAGCTTTGCCGCCGTCAGTAATTGGCCAATATCGTCGTGGAGTTCACGACTGAGCCGATGGCGTTCATTTTCCTGTACTTCCAGCAAGCGGTCGGCCAGTTCCTGAGGCTGGAACCTGATCGATTTTCGCGAAGTGCAATGCTGTACCCAGACGCTGGTGGCTGCCGCGAGATTCAATATCAGCAGCGCCGCTGGAAATTGGCAGGACAGGCAGTAAACCAACAGGCCGCCCACCGCCGAGCATAGGCACAGCAGCAGTGTGAGCCGGCGAACGCTTTTTCGGGAGGGTGGCCAAGAGGCAACTGACTTGAGGCTGGCGTACATAGCGGATGGAGCCAATGAATGTTCGCTGCGGGCAGACCGGTCACGATGGCTGACGGGTCTCTGTGTGGAAAACGCTGGTAATTGAATAGCGGGCTTCAAGTTAGCGCAGTCTGATTGTCAAAATCGAGTGGCGCTCAGTCCGGGGGAGGGGCCCCGCCTGGAGTCAGAGTGCCATAACGTAGAGCCAACTAATTGGGCCGCATAATACCACTTAACATACCGTTGGTCGCGTTCGCTATATATGTCCAGAGGGTCAGGAATTTTGTCCTTGCTGGACCTCTGCTGCACATTGGCAGGCATGGGTTGGTGACTGAGCGTTCAGCATGACTCATTACGTTACTAAACAGTTCGCAGCGCTCTGGACGGGTAGTTCAGGGGGGCGGAAGTCGACAACTAATAGTTGGGTTATTAACTTGGATCTGTCGTTGAAAGATATGAAATGTTCAATTGCGACGCGAAAGCGTTGTTGCTGGAAGTGCCGAAAATAATCAACGGCCCGACGCATAACTTGATGCAGCTCAGGCAAGTCTTGCCGAAAGCGCGGTGCATGCAAATGGCTTGGAGGGTAATGTCAGGCGCGTCGGGGCACGGCCAATTTCCATCGCGAAGGCTTCGATCAACGAAATCTGTTCGGCGTCATCAAGGCTGAGTTGGCCGGTAGTCAGGTCGACCAGTTCAAGTTGCCAGGCCATCAATGTGAAGCACTCTTTCAAGGCGCACAGTGCCTGGTCGTTCAGATCGATTTGATTGCGTGCACCGTTGAGCAAGGCGTGAATGCACATCGAGAACTCGGATACCGCCCGCAGTGCCAATGCATCGGCCCGGTTGGCCAGGGTGAACAGTGTGTTCAGCATGCAGTCGATGGCGTCCTGATCATTGTTGATCAGTTGCAGGTGGCTCAGGCATTCCTCGGATTTGGCCAGCAGGGTTTCTGCCTCGATCAGGAATTCGGGCAGTCGCTGATTCCAGTTTTTACGATCGTTCAGCATGCTTTTCTCCACGACATCAAGTCAGGTGATGCAATCAGCCGTATGGCGAACGGGCGTAAGGTACTGCCGGACCACGACCGGAATCTGTAGGGCAGTTCTGATTTTTTGCTGTTGACGATGAGCGGTCTGTTTGCGTTCGACGCGAATGCCCCGATGGAGCGAGCCTGATTGACAGCGTAACGAGGTGCCGAATTCATTCGCCGTGAGGCGTGAGCGGCGTAACCCGGCGGGCTGAAAAAAGAGCTCGGCAACGGTACTTCGATCACAAACAAAAGCCTGACTCCATTCATGCAGTGAGAATGGCGTCACATTAATGGCTATTGGATATCGCGAATATCAGGCTGGTCCCGATTGTGGCTAGGGGATTCCCTTATGCCATGGAACAAAGCGCTCAAGGTGGGGTCGCGCGGAGGTGTGCAGGTGATGAATTGACCGCCTCAGTAGAGCATGATGTTAATGTGACATCAATTCCTTTGCATGGCATTTTGTTTGCGGGTCAAGATTGCATGAGAACCGCCGATAACTTTCTTTAGTGAATTCATCAGAAAAGCCCAGGAGTCATCAATGGCCGGCATTCTCGACACAGTAGATCAACGCACGCAGCTGGTGGGTGAGAATCGCCTGGAAATTCTCATGTTTCGCCTGGCCGGTCGGCAGTTGTTTGCGATCAACGTCTTCAAGGTGCAGGAAGTCCTGCAATTGCCAAAACTGACCTTGATGCCGCAGCGTCACCCGTTTGTCTGTGGCGTAGTCAATCTGCGTGGCCAGACGTTGCCGGTGATCGACCTGTCCCAGGCCATCGGCATGCGGCCGTTGGTGCCGGGGCCCAACAGCACCATCATCGTGACCGAGTACAACCGCTCGGTGCAGGCTTTCCTGGTCGGCGGCGTCGATCGCATCGTCAACATGAACTGGGAAGCCATTCTGCCGCCGCCAACCAGTGCCGGCCGCCAGCATTACCTGACGGCCATCAGCAAGGTCGATGACCAGTTGGTGGAGATTATCGACGTCGAAAAAGTACTCGCCGAGATCGTGCCTTACAACGCCAAGGTTTCGCGTGACAAGCTCGAAGACCCGGTGCTGGAGCGTGCACGCGGTCGTGAAGTGCTGTTGGTGGACGACTCCAATGTCGCCCTGTCCCAGTTGCGCGACACCCTGGGTCAGCTCGGGGTGAAAATGCACATCGCCAGCGACGGCCTGAAGGCACTGAACATGCTCAAGGCCTGGGCCGATACCGGCGTGGTCATGACCGACAAACTGCTGATGATTTTCACCGACGCGGAAATGCCCGAGATGGACGGCTACCGCCTGACCACCGAGATTCGCAACGATCCACGCCTGCGCGGCCTGTACGTCGTCCTGCATACCTCGCTGTCCGGCAGCTTCAACGACTCGATGGTGAAGAAGGTCGGTTGTGACAACTTCCTCTCGAAATTCCAGCCGGACAAACTGGTCGACGTGGTGCGCCAGCGCCTGATGCTTGACGCAGTCCCGGCCTGACGGAGCATCGCGGACAGGCAGGATGTCTGTCCGCAATGTGCTTCTTTGATTCGTCAGCCTGCTCGTATATCGTGGCGCTTTTGCCCATCAGGGAGCTGGCCATGTTGCGTCTGAGCGCGCTTTACCGTTATCCACTCAAGTCCGGCAAGGGCGAAACCCTGCAACAGGCCAGCCTGGACAAGCTGGGGCTGGAGGGGGATCGACGCTGGATGCTGGTGGACGAGGCCAGCGGACGTTTCCTGACGCAACGCGCGGAATCGGGCATGAGCCAATTGTCGGCGTTGTGGAATACCTCCGGGGGCCTGACGCTCAGTGCGCCAGGTCACCCACCCATCGATATTGCCCTGCCTGCCAACGATGCCGAACTGCGTGGCGTGACCATCTGGCGCGATACCTTGCGGGTTCCCGATGCGGGGGATGTTGCCGGTGCCTGGGTCAGTGAGTTCATCGGCAAGCCTACGCGATTGGTGCAGGTGCCCGAGGCGCTGGCCCGTACCACTCAGGCCGGCTACGGCAAGGATGACGATAAAGTCGCCTTTGCCGATGGTTTTCCGCTGCTGTTGATTGGCCAGGCCTCGCTTGAGGACCTGTCGCAACGGGTCGGCCGTCCACTGGAGATGCTGCGTTTTCGACCGAATCTGGTGATCGAGGGCAGCGAGGCATTTGCCGAAGACGGCTGGAAGCGCATTCGCATTGGCGATGTCGAGTTTCGCGTGGTCAAGCCGTGTTCACGCTGCATCCTCACCACCATTGATCCGCAGACCGGTGAGCGCAGCGACGACCGCGAACCCTTGGCTACGTTGCAAAAATACCGTGCGCAAGAGGATGGCGCGATGTTTGGTCAGAACCTGGTCAACGACGGCAATGGCCGGCTCGAAGTCGGCATGCCGGTAGAGATCCTCGAATGACGCTGTAATGCTGGAATGAAAAATGCCCGTGTCTTTCGACACGGGCATTTTTTTACCGCAGTGAAACGCTTAGCCGCGGTATTCGCACAGGTATGCGGTGTCGACGGTGACTTTCAGCTGGAACTTGCTGTTGGCCGGTACGTTGAACTGGCTGCCGGCGGCGAAGGTTTCCCAGTCGCTGCTGTCAGGCAGTTTGACGGTCAGGGCACCGGAAACCACGTGCATGATTTCACGCTGGCTGGTGCCGAATTCGTATTCGCCCGGTGCCATGACGCCGATGGTGGCCGGACCTTCAGCAGTGCCGAAAGCAATCGACTTGACGGTGCCGTCGAAGTACTCGTTGACTTTAAACATGGGCGATTCCTCGAAATGGGCTAAAAAGGCCGGCCAGTATGCACAAGGCCTTTTCGCCCGTCACCTGTACTTCAAGGATCAGACCGGAAGAATCAGCGGTAACAGGCGTGCGGTATTACGTGCATCTTCCAGTGCCCGGTGCTGTTGACCGGTAAATTGCAGCCCCGCCAGTTGCAAGGCGCCATTGAGCCCCAGCGGCCGCTCCAGTCGGCGGGCCTTGGCAAAGCGCTGCTTCAGATTCATGTGTGGGACCCGGCTCAGGGCACTGTCGAGTTGCAGGCGTTGCCATTCCTGAAGCAGTTGTTTGCGGTCGTAATCGCCCCAACTGGCCCAGCCTTCGAGGCGCGTGTGATGCTGGCCGAGCCAGCGCTCGAACAGCGGCCAAACCTCGGTCAGTGGCTGGGCAGCGTCGATATTGGCTTGGGTGATGTGGGTCAACTCGCGACAGAAAGGAGTTAGCAGCGGTCGTCGCAGGGGGCGAACGAAGCGCTGGAAGTAGTCCAGTTCGCGGCCTTCGCGATTGACCAGGGTGGCGCCGATTTCGATGATTTCCATCTCGGTTACCGGCCAGCCACCGTCATCAGTGGTCGCTTCGAGATCAATTACCAGCCAATGAGGCATCGCAGGTTTCCTGGTGTCCGCGTCCTAATGAGGCTGAGCGTAGCCAAATGCGATGGATCCGCCTAGCGGCTTATTCAACCTCCAACAAAATCTGACGATTTTTTACCTGATCACCGGGGCTGACCTGCAACCGTTTGATTACACCGTCGATGCCGGCCTTGAGAGGGTGTTCCATTTTCATTGCCTCCAGCACCAGCAACAGCTGCCCCTTGCTCACCGAGGCGCCTTCACTGACCAGTACGTCGATAATCGCACCATCCATCGGGGCTTTCAGCGTGCCGGTGCCGGTGCTGACCTGGCCGCTGACGGTCGCCAGCGTCTGGTCTTGCAGCAGCAGACTGCCGGGGCGAGTGAACAACCACAATTGTCCGCCGGCCAGTTGATAGGCGTAACGGCGGCGAATGCCGTTGATTTCCAGGTTGGCCGAGCGGGCGTTGATATCGAGTAGTTTCAGTTGCAGCGTTTCCCCGGTCACTTGAATGACCAGTTGCCCGTCGTGCAAGGCCGTCACTTCGGTTGACCAGCGATCGCCATTGACGCCGATCTGTTGCAACAGCGGCGCGTTGGCGTTGTTGCGCCAACCGGCAAGTCCTGGCGGATGAGCGCCAGCGGACTGCTGATAGAACAGCGCCGTGGCGATAGCCAGCTCTTCGGCTGTGGGCGCGTGCGGTTGAAGGCTTGGGTGATCGGTGAAGTGTTGCGCAATGAACCCGGTATTGAAGCTCCCGGCGATGAACTGCGGATGCTCCAGCAAACCGGCGAGCAGACGCTGATTGGTCTGCAGGCCCAACAGGGCGCTGTCTTCGACGGCCCGCAGCAATTTGCGCCGAGCCTCTTCGCGGGTGGCACCGTAGGCGATGATTTTGCCGAGCAATGGGTCGTAAAACGGGCTGACTTGCTGACCTTCAAGCAGGCCGTGGTCAATGCGCACCCCATCCGCGAGGGCCGGTTCCCAGCGCGTAATACGCCCGGTCTGGGGCAGGAAACCCTGTGCCGGATCTTCGGCGTAAAGGCGCACCTCGATCGCGTGGCCCTTGAGTTCGACCTGTTCCTGGCGCAACGGCAGCGGCAACCCGGCCGCAATATCCAGTTGCCAGGCCACCAGGTCCAGACCGGTGATCAATTCGGTCACCGGGTGCTCGACCTGCAAGCGGGTGTTCATCTCCAGAAAGTAAAACTGGCCCTGCGCATCGAGCAAGAACTCCACGGTACCGGCGCCGACGTAACTCACCGCGCGTCCGGCCTTCAGCGCGGCCTCGCCCATGGCCTGGCGCAATTCAGCGGTCATCACAGGGCACGGCGCTTCTTCGATGACTTTTTGATGGCGCCGCTGGATCGAACAGTCGCGCTCGCCGAGGTAGATCAGGTTGCCGTGCTGGTCACCGAATAGCTGGAATTCAACATGACGCGGATCGATCAGCGCTTGTTCGAGAATCAGCTCGTCGCTGCCGAACGCGTGCAGGGCTTCGGAGCGTGCGGTGCGGATCTGCGCAAGCAGTTCACTCGCGCTGTGCACCAGGCGCATGCCGCGCCCACCGCCGCCAGCGCTGGCCTTGATCATCAGCGGATAGCCGATGCGTTCGGCTTCGCGGCTGAGGGTGGCGTCATCCTGCTCCGCCCCTTGATAACCGGCAATGCACGGCATGCCAGCGGCGAGCATGGCGATTTTCGACAAGCGTTTGCTGCCCATCAGTTCGATGGCCGCAGGATCCGGACCGATAAAGGTGATGCCGGCCTGGGCGCATGCCGTGGCGAATTCAGCGTTTTCCGAGAGGAAGCCGTAGCCGGGATGGATCGCGTCCGCGCCGCAGCGCAATGCAGCGTCAATGATCGCCGCGCTGTTCAGGTAGGACTGGGCAACGGCAGCGGGGCCGATGTTGACCGCTTCATCCGCCATGCGCACATGCAGGGCATCAGCGTCGGCATCGCTGAACACCGCCACCGTGCGATAGCCCAACGCCTGGGCGGTACGCTGGATGCGACAGGCGATTTCACCGCGGTTGGCGATGAGGATTTTGCGCAGGCTGGGCATGGGGTGATCCTTTGTGTTGTGTAGTGTTTTTGAGGGCCTCATCGCGAGCAAGCTCGCTCCCACATTGGATCTAGGGCGTTTGCGCTATCTCATGCACACCGAAGATCAACTGTGGGAGCGAGCTTGCTCGCGATGCTTTTAAGGCGCCCAACCCGGTTTGCGTTTCTGTACGAAGGCCATCGTCCCTTCGACACCTTCCGCCCCGGTCACGGCTTCACTGAACCACTCGGCCGCCTGGTCGAGCAACGGTCCCAGCGGTTGTTCGGTGCTGGCCAGCAACAAGGCCTTGGTCGCGGCATTGGCGCCTGGTGCGCAGCACAGAACATGGGCGAGCACTGCATCCAAGCGTTCGGCGAGGGCTTGTGCATCGTGTTCGACAAAATGCACCAGCCCCAGACGTCGCGCTTCGTGTCCGTCAAAACGCGCGGCGGTCAGCGCCAGGCGTCGTGCCTGTGTGAGGCCGATACGCTGGACCACGAACGGTGCGATTTGAGCTGGCAGCAGGCCGAGGCTGGTTTCCGGCAAGCCGAACTGGGCGTTGTGATCGGTCAGCGCAATGTCGCTGACACAAACCAGACCGAAGCCACCGCCGAGCACCGCACCTTGCAGCACCGTGATCAGCACTTGCGGCGCGTGCTGGGCTTCTTCGAGCAGGGCGCCAAACGCGCGGTTCAACTCACGGTAGGCCTGCTGACCTTGAGCGCGAGCGTTGGCCATGTCTTTCAAATCGCCGCCGGCAGAAAAATGCCCGCCGGCACCGCCGAGCACTATCGCGCGGATGTCCCGGTCATCGCGCACCGCCGCGAGTACTGCGCGCAATTCGGCGACCATCTGCAAGCTCATGGCGTTACGGCAGTCCGGCCGGTTCAAGGTGATGTGCAGAACGCCGTTGTGCAGTTCCTGCAGCAGGGTCTGGCAAACGGGCAAGGTGGTCATTTTTTCTTCCCGGGCAGGATGCCCATCAATTTGCAGATGATCCCCAGCATGATTTCGTCGGCGCCGCCGCCAATCGACACCAGCCGTACATCACGGTAGGCGCGGGCTACCGGGTTGTCCCACATATAGCCCATGCCACCCCAATATTGCAGGCAACTGTCGCTGACCTCCCGTCCCAGCCGCCCGGCCTTGAGTTTGGCCATGGACGCCAGGCGCGTGACGTCCTGGCCTTTGACGTATTGCTCGGTAGCCTGGTAGACCAGCGCACGCAGGCATTCGATTTCGGTTGCAAGTTCGGCGAGGCGGAAGTGAATCACCTGATTGTCGATCAGCGCATTACCGAAGGTTTTGCGCTCCTTGCAGTACTCGATGGTGCTGTCGATGCAGTACTCCAGACCCTTGATCATGTTCGCCGCACCGAACAGGCGTTCCTCCTGAAACTGCAGCATTTGCATCATGAAGCCTGCACCCTCATGGCCGATGCGGTTGCGTTGCGGCACGCGCACGTTGTCGAAAAACACCTGGGCGGTTTCCGAGCTGCGCATACCGAGCTTGTCCAGAGGCGAGCTGAGACTGATGCCGGGGCTGTTCATCGGCACCATGATCAACGACTTGTTGATGTGCGCCTTGTCGTCCGAGGTGTTGGCCAGCAGGCAGATAAAGTCGGCGCTTGGGGAGTTGGTGATCCACATTTTGCTGCCATTGATCACGTAGTCATCACCGTCCTTGCGCGCGGTGGTTTTCAGCCCGGCGACGTCAGAACCGGCACCGACTTCCGAGACGCCGATGCAGCCGACCTGTTCACCGGTGATCGCCGGGCGGAGGAATTCTTCACGCAGCTCATCGGAGCCGAAACGGGCGAGGGCCGGGGTGCACATATCGGTTTGCACGCCAATCGACATCGGAATCCCGCCGCAATGAATGGTCCCGAACTCTTCAGCGGCGACAATCGAATAGCTGTAGTCCAGGCCCATGCCACCGAATTTTTCCGGCTTGGAAATCCCCAACAGACCGAGCGCGCCAGCCTTGCGGAAAATCTCGTGGATCGGAAAACGTCCGGCCTTTTCCCATTCATCGACGTACGGGTTGATTTCGCGGTCGACAAAATTCCGCACGGTACGGCGCAGTTCTTCGTGTTCCTGGGTGAAGATCATTTTTATTGTTCTCCCGTGATCGTTCCCACGCTCTGCGTGGGAATGCAACCAGTGACGCTCTGCGTCACAAAAGCGGACGCGGAGCGTCCAGTGAGGCGTTACCACGCAGAGCGTGGGAACGATCAGTCAGAGCCTCAAAAACGTGCAATACCAAAACTGTTCGGTTGCAACTGACGAACCTCGGCCTCATGGCAGATATCCAGCAGGTAGCCGAGCAAAGTGCGGGTATCCCGAGGATCAATCAGTCCGTCGTCCCACAGGTTGGCGCTGCCATAAAGTGCAGTGGACTGGCTGTCGAGTTTTTGCGCGGTGACCTGTTCCAGCGTGTCGAGCATCTTCGGGTCCGGGACCAGACCGTCCTTGGCTTGCTTGGCTTCGGTGACGATGCGCAACACCTTGCCGGCCTGGGCGCCGCCCATCACGGCGGTGCGGCTGTTGGGCCAGGCGAAGATGAAGCGCGGGTCGAGCCCACGGCCGCACATCGCATAGTTGCCGGCACCGTAGGAGCCACCGACCACGATGGTCAGCTTCGGCACCCGCGCGTTGGCCACTGCCTGAATCATCTTCGCGCCGTGTTTGATGACTCCTTGCTGTTCCGATTCGGTGCCGACCATGAAACCGGTGGTGTTATGGAAAAACAGCAGCGGTGTCTGGCTCTGGTCGCAGAGCTGGATGAACTGCGCAGCCTTGCTGGCACCTTGCGGGGTGATTGGACCGTTGTTACCGATGAAACCGCAGGGCCGCCCCTGGATCTTCAAATGGCCGCACATCGTTTGCTGATCGAACTCGCCCTTAAACTCGAGAAAGCGCGAGCCATCAGCGATGCGCGCAAGGATCTCGCGCACGTCGTAGGGCTTTTTCGGATCGTCGGGAATCAGCCCCAGCAGTTCGTCGATGGGGTAGAGCGGCTCGTCCCAGTGTTCGGTGTTGCGCTGCACTAACTGCGCATTCCACGGCAACAGGCTGACGATTTCGCGTACCAGGCGCACGCCGTCGGTATCGTTTTCGGCCAGATATTCGGCAGTTCCGGCGATTTGCGCGTGCATCTCGGCGCCACCGAGTGCTTCATCGGTGGCGACTTCGCCGGTAGCAGCCTTGAGCAGCGGGGGGCCGGCGAGAAACAGCTTGGCTTTGCCACGCACCGCCACCACGTAGTCCGAGAGCCCTGGCTGATATGCGCCGCCAGCGGTGGCCGAACCGTGCACCACGGTGATTTGCGGCAAGCCCATGGCTGACATCCGCGCCTGATTGGCGAAGCTGCGCGCGCCCTCGACGAAAATCTCCGCGGCGTAATTGAGGTTGGCACCGCCGCTCTCGGCGAGGGTGATCACCGGCAGTTTGTTTTCCATGGCGATCTGTTGCAGGCGCAGGGACTTTTTCAGGCCGCTGGGGGAAATGGTCCCACCCTTGATCGCGCTGTTGTTGGCGACCACCAGCACCCGCACGCCGGACACATAACCAATCCCTGCGATCAACCCGCCACCGGCCTGGCTGCCGTCCTTGTCGTCGTGCAGTTTGTAGCCGGCCAGGCTCGCCAGCTCGAGAAACGGCGCGCCGGGATCGAGCAGCAGGTTCAGCCGTTCGCGAGGCAGGAGTTGCCCGCGTTTGTCGAATTTCGGTTTGGCCTCTGCGGCTTTGGCCAGCAGGTTGCGTTCCAACTGGCGGAACTGTTCGATGCTGCTCAACATCGCCTCGCGGTTCTGCGCAAACTGCGGGCTGTGGATGTCGAGTTGCGATTCAATCTGCGGCATGGCTCAGTCCTCGCCCTTGAGTACGTCGGGTAAGCCTGCGCGGTGAAAGCCATTGAAGGATTCACTGTGCTGCGCCTTGTGCAGTGGCCAGGCACGACTGCCGAGGCTCGCCGCACCGTCGATCCGCAGTGTGCTGCCACTGATAAAGGCCGCCGCCGGGCTCAGCAGGAAAACGATCGCCGCGCTGACTTCCGATTCGGTGCCGATACGCTTGAGCGGCACGTGTTCGCGCAGGGTCGGGATCACTGCTTTGAATGCACCTTCGTAGGTGTCCATGCCGCTGGAGGCAATCCAGCCCGGCGCCACCGCATTGACCCGCACCCCGGCGTAACCCCATTCGAACGCGGCGGTCTTGGTGAAGTTGTCCATGCCTGAACGTGCCGCGCCCGAGTGCCCCATACCGGGCATGCCGCCCCACATGTCGGCGAGCATGTTGACGATACTGCCACCGTGCTTGCTCATCGACTGATTGAACACCTCGCGAGCCATCAGGAACCCGCCCACCAGATTGGTCCGCAACACGGTTTCGAAACCCTTCTGATTGATCGAGGCCAAGGGCGCCGGGTATTGGCCGCCAGCATTGTTGACCAGGCCATGAATCGGCCCGTGGTCCTTGATCAGTTGCCCGACCAGTTGCGTAACCGCGCCCTCGTCGCGGATATCGCAGGCCTGCCAAGCCGCCTTGCCACCGTCCTCGATGATTTCCGTCGCGACCTTTTGCAGCTTCTCGGGTTTGCGCCCGACTAACAGCACATGAGCGCCAAGGGCCGCCAGTTCGTGGGCAGTGCAACGGCCGATGCCACTGCCGCCGCCAGTGACAATAATCGTCTGGCCGGAAAACAGATCGGCTTTGAATATCGAATCGAAGGCCACGGCAACCGTCCTCTAGTTGACTTGGTCGGCGATGCCTTGCGGCACCGGGATCTGGATTTCCAATAGCTGCTGGGCGAACGCCTTGCCTTGCGGGTCGATTCGCAAGCTGGCCACGCCACCGCCACCAAGGGCGTTTTCCAGAAGAAAATTCAGGCTGTGAGTGCCGGGCAAATACCAGCGCTCGACACGCCCGTGAATCGGGTCGAGAACGTGGCTCATCCAGTCGACGATCACCGCAGGTGTCAGTGCTTCGGCGATCCACGGCAGGTATTCGGGGGCGCGGGCCATGACGCCGATGTTGCTGTGATTGCCCTTGTCGCCGGAGCGCGCCACCGCAAGTTTCACCAGTGCCACACTGGCGTCGGCTCGCCCATGGGGTTTGGGCGGATCAAAGGGCAGCGGCAGGTCGGCAACGTCAAGGTGATCGAGTGCGGGCAGGGCGCAGGGATGACGTTGGCCTTGCAGGTCGATTTCCAGCGCGCAGGAATTTTTGTCGATCAGGAACGAGAACAGACGGATCAACGGGTACACCGTCGGCCGACCGCCGACGATGCCGGTCAGCCCCGGTGCCATGCCGGTGGCGGCTTGGGCGATCTCGCGGGAAAACAGGATCAGCGCTTGTTTGTCCGGGTGCCGCACCGCCAGTTTGATCACCACTTCGCGGCTGTCCTGACGCTGGCCATGCGGACCATAAGTCGCTTCGCTGCCGAGCAGCTCGATGTTCACTTCACTGTAGGGCGCCCAGCCGCGTTGACTGAACATTTCCGAAGTCTTGGCGATGATCGCCTGGCTCACCCGGCGTGCCTTGGCCACCGCGTCGATCCCGGCGATCAGGCAACTGGCGGTGCAGCGAAAACCGTCCGGCCACGTCGCACAGACCTTGTATTGACGGGGCGCTGGCAAGCCTTTGGCGCCGTGAACCTGCACGGCGTTTTTGCCGTGTTGCTGGAGTTTGACCAGGCTGAAATCGCAGACCACATCGGGCAGCAGATAGGCACGCGGGTTGCCGATTTCGTACAGCAGTTGCTCGCCGACGCTCAGTGGTGTGACCAAACCACCGGTACCTTCAGGTTTGCTGACAATGAACTGGCCGTCGGCGCTGACCTCGACGATGGGAAAACCGATGTGTTCGTAGTCCGGCACCTCTTGCCAATCGGTGAAATTGCCACCGGTGCACTGCGCGCCGCATTCGATGATGTGCCCGGCCAGCGTGGCCTGGGCCAGTTTGTCGTAGTCCTGCCACGACCAGCCGAACTCATGCATTAACGCAGCGCTGACCACTGCGCTGTCGACCACTCTGCCGGTGATGACGATGTCCGCGCCCAGGCGCAGCGCCTCGACAATGCCGGGGGCGCCGAGGTAGGTGTTGGTCGACACGCACATCGGCGGCAGGGGGGCGCCGCTGAACATTTCCTTCACACCGCTGGTAGCCAATTGCTTGAATTGCGGTTGCAGGTCATCACCGAGCAACACCGCGATCTTCAATGGCACACCGGCTTTATCGCATGCCGCTTGCAGCGCTGCTGCGCAGGCCAGTGGATTGACCCCGCCGGCGTTGCTGATCACACGGATGTTCTGTTCGCAAAGTTGCTTGAGGAGCGGGCTGAGGACTTCGACGAAGTCGGTCGCGTAACCGGCCTGGGGATCTTTCATCCGTGCGCCGGCCAGCAGCGACATAGTGATTTCTGCCAGGTAGTCGAACACCAGATAGTCCAGCCGGGCACCTTCAACCAACTGCGCGGCAGCGGTCGAGGTGTCACCCCAGAAGGCACTGGCGCAGCCGATACGAACGGTTTTGTTCATTGCAAGCCTCCGACAGAAGTGGCTAGAGACTACCAAGCAAGCGCTTGGTTTGTAAATGTTGGTTACATCTTCTTCCCAAGCGCTTGCTTGGTCGTCCCGGTCAGCTTAAATTGCCCGCGCAACCCACTGTTTTAGTGGTCTGATCGCACATTCGATTGAGCGACTGTAGGAGAGAACGGGTGGACGAGCAAAAAGCCCTGCTGGTAATGCGCGAGTTGGTCGACAACGGGCAACTGACCGATCCCGACAGCGCTCGCGGCAAACTGATGCAAATGGCCGCTCACCTGTTTCGCAACAAGGGCTACGAGCGCACCACGGTGCGTGACCTGGCCAGTGCGGTCGGGATTCAGTCGGGAAGCATTTTTCATCACTTCAAAAGCAAGGATGAAATCCTGCGGGCGGTGATGGAAGAAACCATTCGCTACAACACCGCATTGATGCGCGCCTCCCTGGCGCAAGCGACCAATGTGCGCGAGCGGGTGCTGGCACTGATCCGCTGTGAGTTGCAGTCGATCATGGGCGGCAGCGGCGAAGCAATGGCGGTGCTGGTCTATGAATGGCGATCGCTTTCGCAAGAAGGCCAGGCCCAGGTGCTGGCGCTGCGCGATATCTATGAGCAGATCTGGCTGCAAGTGCTGGGTGAGGCGAAAGACGCCGGTTTCATTCGCGGTGACGTGTTTATCACCCGACGTTTTCTAACCGGTGCGCTGTCCTGGACCACCACCTGGTTTCGGGCGGACGGCAGCATGAGCCTTGATCAATTGGCCGATGAAGCCTTGGTTCTGGTGCTGGGGGAAAAGTGACCGTTTCGCTAAAACTGATTAAAACTAATTAAATAGCCATCACCAAGTTGTCGAAGTGGATAAAACCGCCTAGCTTGGTTGTAGTCGAAATTTTTTCAGAGGTGGGCCTGTTTTGATGTCTTCGCCAGTTCGGAAGGCTTTACGGATTTCGCTGATGGCGCTGGGGGCGCTGTTGGTACTGCCGGCTTCGGCCGCGCAAGTGGTGCAGGTGGGCGCTGCGCATTTTCCGCCGTATACCGTTCGACCGGAGAATGGCGACGATACCGGGCTGCTGCCGCAGTTGGTCGAGGCGCTGAACAAGCTGCAAACCGACTATGAGTTCAAACTCGTGCCGACCTCATTGCAGCGTCGATTCGGTGATTTCCAAGATGGCCGGACTGACATGGCAATCTTCGAAAACCCGGAGTGGGGCTGGAAGGATATCCCGCACAGCACCGTCGACATGGGGCTGGAAGATGCTGAAATCTTTGTCGCACAGAGCAAGCCGGATCGTCAGCAGGGTTACTTCGCCGATTTGAAAGGCAAGCGTCTGGCGCTGTACAGCGGTTATCACTATGAATTCGCCAATTTCAATAACGATCCGCAATTTCTCAAGGACACTTACAACGCGACGCTCACGACTTCCCACGACAGCAATATTTTAATGATCCTTCGTGATCGGGCCGACATCGCACTGGTCACACGTTCGTACCTTTATGATTACCTGCTGCGCAATGAAAAGGTCGGGGCACAGTTGCTGGTTTCCCAGCGTATCGATCAGGTTTATCACCATTACGCGCTGTTACGTCCGCAAGCGCCGATCAGCGCAGAAACCTTCGGCAAATTGCTGCAAGGCCTGCGGGACAACGGGCAGATGCTGAAGATTTTCGATCCGTACAAAATTGCCATCGTGCCGGTGCCGAAAAGCTGAAGTCAGGCCAACCCCTTGACCCGAAACTTGCGCTTGCTCGGAGAGGTTCAAGAGCGTATCTACAGAGCGGTTCAAAAAAACTGAACTACAACACACAGGCTGCGATCTTTTAGCGGCGGGCGAAGGTACCGCTGCGCTTGCCCGAAACCTTGCGGCAATGCACCAGGGCATCTCGGATCATGAAGTTCACCAAGGTCGGCGATACGCCGAGTTCCTTGGCGATGTCCTTTTGCGGCACGCCGTGCAGGCGATACATCTCGAAGGCGTAGCGGGTGCGACTCGGTAACTGACCGAGGGCGTCAGCGATGTTTTCCAGAGTCGAGAAGTTGATGTGCGAGGTTTCTGGCGAGGCATCGTGAATGACCACGTTCAAGCCTTCTTCTTCGGTGCCCGAATACTTTTGTTCCAGCGCCTGTCTGCGGTAGTGATCAATTGCCAGGTTGCGCACGATCTGAAACAGATAGCTCAACTGAGCCTTGAACGAGGAGGTGATTTGCGGTGCTGATTGCAGCCTGAAAAACGCATCCTGAACGACATCTTCAGCGCGGGATCGGCAGCCGGTAATGCGGGCTGCGATTTTGACCAGAATCAGTCGGTTATCAACGAACGCCTGGAATAAGGGTGAGTCGCACATACTTGTGGTTACTGGTTCCGTCATGGAAATCACCTTGCTGCAAAAAGTAAGTAGGACGACCAGAGGGGCGGAGCCGTCCCACGCATCGAGTGACAAGCTAGTGTCAATGATAATTATTGTCAATTGATAGTGATTGTTATATTGCGGGCCTCTTTGGCCAACGCCCCACGCAGGCAGCCCTTGAACCGCGCTTGCTGCCGACCAGCGCAGACTTGTTACAACCTCTATTGAAGTTCGGATTGACTGTCCCTCGTCACCGGGACAGGCTGCCGGAGTTTTTTGGTTGACCCCATTCAGAAAGGAGACCGTGGATGCCCTTCGCTACGATTGATGGACAATCGCTTCACTACGTTGATCAGGGCTGTGGTCCAGTGGTGCTGTTGGCCGGCAGTTACTTGTGGGACCAGGCCATGTGGGCGCCGCAGATTGCGGCGTTGTCACAACACTATCGGGTGATTGCCCTGGACCTGTGGGGGCACGGGGAGTCCGGGCTGTTACCAGTGGGCATGACTTCGCTGGATGATCAGGCGCGGCAGGTACTGGCGCTGCTTGATCATCTGGATATTGACCGCATCAGCCTGGTCGGCCTTTCGGTCGGCGGCATGTGGGGCGTGCGTCTGGCGTTGTCGGCCCCGCAGCGTCTCAATGGCCTGGTGTTGATGGACACCTATGTCGGTGTCGAGCCCGAGCCGACTCGCCAGTACTATTTCTCGTTGTTCAAGCAGATCGAAGACAGCGGTGTCATCTCACCGCAGTTGCTCGATATCGTGGTGCCGATTTTCTTCCGCCCAGGCATCGATCCTCAGTCCGCGCTCTATCAGGATTTCCGTGCCAAATTGGCCGCGCTGCCGCCTGAACGTTTGCGTGAAAGCATCGTGCCGATGGGCCGTATTACGTTTGGTCGTGATGACCTGTTGCCGCGTCTGGGTGAGCTGAATCCTGAAACCACGCTGCTGATGTGTGGTGATGAAGACAAACCGCGGCCACCGTCGGAAACCAGGGAAATGGCCGAGTTGATCGGTTGTCCGTATTTGCTGGTGCCGGAGGCAGGGCACATTTCGAACCTGGAGAATCCTGAGTTCGTTACCGAGGCGCTGCTGAAGTTTCTGGCTGAGAGAACTCAGAAGACCGCGTAATCGTTCTTCGCGAGCAAGCTCGCTCCCACAAGGGATGCATATCTCTGTGGGAGCGAGCTTGCTCGCGATGGCGTCGGTGAGACCACCAACACTCTGACGGTAAAAAAAACTACTTCGGCCCGAGAATCTTCACCAGTTTTTCCGGCGACGGCGCGCCTTGCTGTTGCTGCAATTCACCCTTGTCGTCCATGTAGAAGATGGCCGGGGTGGCGGACAATTCGAGTTCCTCCATCAATTTCATGTTGGCGTCGAGTTTGGCCTGGACCGCGGCAGGAATGCTTGTCAGCGCTTTCAGCGAGCTTTGCTTGCCGGCCTTTTCGTGTTCCTCCAGGGCCTTGCTCGGGTCCTTGCTGACTAACAGCGCAGCGGATTTGCCGGGGCTGTCTTCACGGATAATGCCGACCATGATGTGCCGCAGCTGCACTTTGCCGGCCTTCACCCACGGCCGGGCCTGCTCCCAGAACATATTGCAATAAGGGCAGTTCGGGTCGCTGAACAGGTAGACGGTACGCGGCGCATCCTTGCTGCCATCGGCGATCCAGTTGCTGGCTTCCATCTTCGCCCAGACTTCCTTGGCCATTGGTGCGTAGACCAGCTTTTGCAGCGGCTCGGCGCTCAGGTCCTTGCCATCGGCGTCGTACAGGTTGCCGAGCAGCACATGCTGGCCGTCGGGCGTCAGGTACAAGGCCATGCCGCGGTTCTGATACTGCGCCGCATAACCACGCAGGCCGTCAGGCGCATCGAAACTGCCGATGATTTTCGCGCCTTTTTCTTCGATCTTGCGGATCGCCGCAGGCAGTTCTTCGGCCTGCAGCATCGGGATTTGCAGCAACGCTGCGCCCAGGGATAGCGTCAGCAGGTGGCGGAGGCGGGGCATGGCAGTTTCCTTGAAGGTGTGGCCTGTATGGCTGAAGTTGGGGAGTCGAAGTTTTCCAGGGCACGGGCCAGGCTGGCTTCCGATAGTTCACCCAGGTGGCTACCGAGCATTCGGCCTTCGGCGCTGTAGAACAGCGTAGTCGGTAGTGCCATGGAGCCGACGGCCTGACTCAGTCGGCCGCCGCCATCGAACAGCACATTGGAAAGGCTCAGGCCTTGGGTGGCGAGGAAGGTGCTGACGCTTTGCATGCTTTCGGCCTGATTGACGAACAGAAAGGTCAGGTCGGGCCGATGTTGCTGGGCGTTCTCCAGCACCGGCATTTCGCGTCGGCAGGGCGGGCACCAGGTGGCCCACAGGTTGATCACCAGGGGGCCGCCCTGATAATCGCTCAGTTGCACGGTTTCGCCGGCGGCATTGCGCAAGACGATGTCCGGCAGGCGAGTACCTTGTTCGTAAAGGTTCAGGGAGAAACTCGCCAGCAACCAGAACAACAGGCCGCTGCCGACACCAAAGCCCAACGGTTTGCGCAGCGCCGGTTGGCGCCAGCCCCGCAGCAGTGTTGCCAGCAGCAGGGCAATCACCCCGGGCCAGGCGAGGAAACCGCCATCGCGCAAGTCGATGATCTGCCACGGGTCATCACGGTAGTGGGCCCAGTAGGACAGCACGAAACCCACTCTGGCCGCGAGCAAACCCAGCAGGAACAGACTGAACAGCACCGACTCGGGGTTCTCGCCACCGCGCTTGGCCACCCGCCAGCCGACCAGGGTGGCCAGTGCCAGGGCACTGATCAGCAGCAGGTGGTTGAGCGCAATGGCAAACGTGCCGAGGGTAAAGGTCAGCATCAACGAGCGTCCCGAGTCATGTTCCAGTGTTGGAGGAAACCGGCAGCATCGACCTCTCCGGTGATGCGCTGGCTGCGGCGCTCGATGCCGTCGGTGCCGATCCACAACAGGCTTGGCGGCCCCGGCACTTTATAACGGCCGAGCAGTTCACGGCTGGCGGCATTGTCAGCGGTCACGTCCAGACGCAGCAAGCGGACATCTTTCAGAGCGTCCACTACCTGAGGTTTGCCGAACACCTGTTTTTCCATGATTTTGCACGACACACACCAGTCGGCGTAGTAGTCCAGCAGCACCCACTGGCCTTGGGCGCGAGCAGCGTCGAGTTCGCGTTGCAGCGCAGCGGGATCCTTGACGGTGATGAAAAGGTCGTCGGTCGCGGTGCCGGCGACGCGGGGCGACGCCTGTGCACTGTAAACCTGCAACGGATTGAACAGGTCATCACTGCCACCCGCAGCACCGATCAACAGCAGGCTGCCCCACAACCCGGAAAGCAGTGCCATGCCACCGAACACATGGGCGGCGCGGCCAAATCCGCCGGTCTGGCGCCAGGCGCTATAGGCGATGATCAACAACAGCGCGCCCCACAGGCCGATCCACAGTGATTCATCAAGCACTGGCCGCACCATCACCAGCGCGGTGCCGAGGAACAGGAAACCGAAGATACCTTTGAGCAGGTTCATCCAGGTGCCGGGTTTGGGCAAGAAACGGTTGCCGACGGTCACCAGCAACAACAGCGGCAAACCGATGCCGATGCCCATGGCGAACAGGATCAGCCCGCCGTGCAATGCGTTGCCGCTTTGGGCGATGTACAGCAAGGCCCCGGCCAGCGGCGCAGTCATGCAGGGGCCGACCAGCAAACCGGACAAGGCGCCGAGCGCGCCGGCACCGATCAGGCTGCCGCCGCCTTGCATGCGACTGGCGTTTTCCAGACGATCACGCAGCGCGACCGGCAGTTGCAGTTCGAAGAAGCCGAACATCGGCAAGGACAACAACACAAACACCACGGCGAAGCTGCCAAGTAACCAGACGTTCTGCAACAGCGCCTGCAAGTTCGCACCGAGCAATGCGGCCAGCACGCCCAGTGCCGAGTACACCAGCGCCATGCTGACCACGTAACTGCCGGCCAAGGCGAAACCACGCTTGGGGCTGGCGCCGCTGCCGACGATCAAACCGGCGAGAATCGGCAGCATCGGCAGCGAGCAGGGGGCGAAGGCCAGCAGCAATCCCAGACCGAAGAACACCAGCAAACTCCAACCCAACGCGTGCTGTTGCAGATTGCTGGCCAAGGCTTGATCCGGGGCTTCACTTGCGCTGACCACCGCTGGACCTCCACCCAGTTCAATCACCTGAGTTTGCGGCGGATAACATAAGCCGGCATCGGCACAGCCCTGAAACCCCACTTTGATCTGACCACTGGCGCCGGCCGGGATCTTCAACTCCAGGCCCTGGCGATAAATCTGCTGATCACCAAAAAACTCGTCGCTGTGGGCTTCACCCACAGGCAGCACCGGTTGCTGTTCTGGGGATAAACCATCGAGCTTCAGGCGTTTTTGATACAGGTAGTAACCGTCGGCAATCTGCCAGAACAATTGGGTTTCCCCGGACTGAAGGCGTTCGGAGGTCAGGGTGAATGCCTGCCCGACCGGGAGAAAGTCGGGTTTGGTCGCGAACGGATCAGTTCCAGCCTGGGCCAGGCCCGAGATCAGGAGAACAAAAAGTAGAAACAGTCGACGCATGGGTAAGCCTTGGCTCTGTGCAAGTGAGGTGCACATTGGCGGGTGGCGATTAACCGATGATTAACCGCAGCCATGAAGGGGCCGGCTGTGCCGTTGTCGCACCGCACGCACGTCAATCGCGTAATAGCCCCGGCCATGATTCGTCATTGACTTTGAGTGGCCCGGTCTCGGTCCGGTTGTTGTCGATGCTGTATCTGATGTACTCGTTATTAGTCAGGAAAATATAGTAATACCGATTGAACAGCGGGTAATCGTTTTGTACGGCACCAATGATTCGATGTTTGTAGCGTTCCAGACCTGGATAGTCACTGTTTGTGATGGGGATATGGCTGATTTTGTGTAACTTGTGGGTCGCTGCTTCAGGTTGCAGGTCAAGATGCAGGAATGTGCCATCGCTCAGAATGAAGCGAAATACACTTGGGCGACCGGGTTTATACCACCACGTGCCGGCTACAATGCGGTCGAAGTACGGGAGTAGTTGATGCCATATCGAGTTTTTTACAGGGCGCGTGACAGAGACTTTGTCGGTGTCCTGATCATATTTACAGACCATGGGAATGTCGCCTTCGTAGTAGAAAAGCCACAAAAAGTCCGGGTCGAAGCCACCTGTAGTTTCTTTGCCTGGATTGGGGTCCTGTGCGTTTGCAGAGAAACCAAAGCGTAGGTGCTTGGCGTGCGAGTGGAAATCATGCCAATTATGGGCGTTGATATCGGTGGGGTATCCTTTTTCGACGGTATTGTCACCAAGATCAAATCTTGAGTATGTATTGGTGTCTTTGAAGAAAAAGTAAATCTTGTCTCTTCCGGCGCGCCAATCGACGGCGACGAAGTTCTCAAGTGCTGGCATGATTAAATTCCTTTTGATCAGTGTTGTGTTGTGCCGGGCGCGACGCGCTTTGCCAAAGGGTGGCGTCGCGCTTTATGAAGTGTTGGTGTCAGGTTTGCCTGACGGGTGAAAGGGGCAGTCAGCCGCGTAACAGCCCAGGCCATGAGGCTTCATCGATCGGAATCGGTCCCAATACTCTTCGTTCTTTAAAGTCAAATCTCAGGTATTCATTTTCGGTCAGGAAAATGTAAAAAAAAGTATTGAATGCGGGGTGGTCGTTCAGTACTGCGGTAATCATGCGCTCCTTGTATTGCTCCAGTTCGCTCCACATGGAATTTTTGAGGGGTTTTGGCTTGGGGACTCTTCCCAGCCAGGGACTATAGGAGAGATAGTTTCCGTCGTTAAGCAGTATCAAGAAAGTGTGCTTGATGTCCGCCTTTTCATCCCACATGACACCAACAATCCGCCCGAAATAGTCTTGCAGCGGCCACCATTCAGTTTCTGATACAGGTTTTTTGAACTCAACCTTGTCAGTTCTTTGTTTGTACTTGCATACCATCGGTGTATTGCCTTCGTAGTAGAAAAGCCAGGCGATATCACCGTCGTTGACGTGCTTCCAATTAACGCCCGAGGTGTTGAATCCGAAGCGCAGGTCTTTCACGTTTTTGCCAAAGTCGTCCCAGTGATCATCAACAGAGGTGGGGTGATTTTCCTCGGTCCTGTTATCTCCAAGGTTAAAACGAGAGTAGGTATTAGAGTCCTTGAAGAAGAAGTAAATGCGATCGGCGCCTAGTCGCCAGTCGACGGCGACGAAGTTTTTCATTGTTGTCATTGTTTGATTCCGTTCAGTTGAGTTGAAGAGTGCTTTCTTGTAGAGGCGATTTCTTTGTATGTTTTTGGGTTGTATTAATATTGCCGTTTGGCGATTTAAGCTTAAGGTGAAAGAGCGAAATTTTGAATGGGTATTAACAGGGTTGTGTGTTTCAAGTTGAAACCGAAATAATGGTTGTTGATTGACTAAAAAATATAAATTTTAAGTTTTGCTGTGATCGTCGGTACTTTGTGCCTGTCGTTAAAATCACGAATACGCTTCTCGTCCGTCGAATCACTCGTCATAATTTGGCCTTAATCCTCACCTGCTTGACTCGCATTTTTACTCATGGAGCGACCATGCACGTACTGGTTTGCGAAGACGATGAGCTGATCGCCAGCGGCATCGTTGCCGGCCTCACGGCCCAGGGCCTGACGGTGGAACACGTTGCCACGGCCTCGGCCGCCCGGGCGATGCTCAAAGTTGCCGAGTTCGACGTGATGGTGCTCGACCTGGGTTTGCCGGACGAAGACGGTCTGAAGCTGCTTCAGCAGTTGCGCCATCACGGCCTGGAGATTCCGGTGCTGATTTTGACCGCACGCGATTCGGTGACGGACCGCGTCGATGGCCTGCAAGCGGGCGCTGATGATTACCTGCTCAAGCCTTTCGACCTGCGTGAATTGGCTGCGCGTCTGCACACGTTGTTGCGGCGGGTGGCGGGGCGCAGCGTCAATCTGATCGAGCATGGCGCCCTGACTTACGACCCAAGCAGCCGGGAAACCCTGCTGGCCGGTCAACCGGTGGACTTGTCGCGCCGCGAGCAATCGCTGTTGCAAGCCTTGTTGCACAATCGTGGCCGGGTGCTGTCGACCGAACAGCTAAAGGACAGCGTCTACGGTTTCAACGATGAACTGGAAAGCAACGCCCTCAACGTTCATATCCATCACCTGCGACGTAAACTCGGCAACGGCATCGTTGAAACCGTGCGTGGACTGGGTTACCGCCTTGGGCCGGCGGATGGCGGAGAGCAATCGAAGTGATGAGTTTGCGTTTGCGCCTGAGTCTGACCCTCGGCGCGGCCTTCGCGCTGATCTGGGCTCTGGCTGCGGCCTGGATGCTCAGCGACTTGCGCAATCAGATGATGTTTTCGCTCGACCAGCGGCTGGTGGCCTCGGCGCGCATGGTCGCTGGATTGCTGGAGCAAATGCCGGCCCTGGCGAGCAAGGGCGATGGCACGCATTTCAGTGCTGAACAATTGAATATTCCGGGGGGTATGGCCTGTCAGGTCAGCTCCCTGCGGGGCGAGATTCTTGCCCGCAGTCACAGCACTCCCGAGCAAACCCTGGAAGCCGAAAAGATGGGCTTCCATGACCAGATGATCAACGGTGCGCGCTGGCGCAGTTTCACCCTGGCTCGTGGTGATGTGCGCATCACCACGGCCGACCGGCAAGTCGAGCGCGAGGCGCTGAACATGTCGGTGCTGCTGGCCGCGTCGGTGCCGGTGGGCGTAGCGTTGCTCGGTTGCCTGTGGCTGCTCTGGCTGGGCATTGGCCAAGGCCTGGCGCCGCTTAATCGCATGCGCGACGCCTTGATGCGTCGCAGTGCCGATTCTCTTGAACCGTTGCAGATCCAGCCGTTGCCGAGCGAGTTGCAACCATTGCTGGAGACCCAGAATCAGCTGCTCCAGCGAATCGGCAAGGCCATCGAACGCGAACGACGGCTGACCGGGGACGCGGCCCATGAGCTGCGCAGTCCGCTGACAGCGATCAAGACACACCTGCAAGTGGCGCGCATGACCGAAGGCGCCGCCCGCGATCAGTCCCTGGCCCACGCCGAGGAGGGCGCCGATCGCTTGCACCGCACGCTTGAGCAACTGCTGTTGCTGGCGCGGGTTGAAGGCAGTCTGTCATTCGACGACGGCGTGCAGTGCAGCGCCGAAGAGGTCGCTCGTTTGGCGATTCAGGACGCGGCCAGCGGTGATCGTCAGCGGATCAAACTGCACTTGCCGGCAAATTACTCACAGGCACCGGTGCAAATGCCCGCCGTACTGTCGATTGCCGCCTTGCGCAATCTGTTGGACAACGCCTTGCGCCACACACCGGCGGAGGCGACGGTGGAATTGAGCCTTGAAACCACGGGTAATCGCGTGCGTTTTCAGGTGCGCGACCATGGCCCTGGCATTGCCGCCGATGACCTGCAACACCTGACCCAGCGATTCTGGCGCAACGGCTCAAGCACCGGCTGCGGACTTGGGCTGGCGATTGTCCAGGCGATCGTCCAGCGCTGCGGCTGCGTGTTGCATTTCGACAGTCGTGCCGACGGCTTGCGGGTTGAACTGACAATGCCGTTACAGTCTGCCTGACATACACCACAGAACCCCTTGTGGGAGCGAGCAGGCTCGCTCCCACATGAGTTTGATGTCACACATCAAATGTAACTTCTCTCCATTAGCCACCTGGCCCTCGCGGCGCTATCGTCCCTCGCAGCTTTGACTCAATGGATTGAGGTGATAGCGCTATGGATGCCTGCATACAAATCTGCAAAGCCGGGCCCGCGGATGCGGGGATTATCAGCCGGATCGTCGAGCGCTCGATCAAGGTCGGGTGCGCTGGGGATCACCGCAATGCCCCGAAAGTCGTCGCGGCCTGGACCCACAACAAAACCGTTGAACATGTACGGCCCTGGCTGGCCGACCCACGTCTGTACCTTAATCTCGCGCTGTTGGACGACAAACCGATTGGCGTGGCCATGGCTGCTGTCAGTGGCAAGGTCGGGTTTTGTTACGTCCTGCCGGAATGGTTTCGCCGGGGTGCCGGGCAGGCGTTGATCCAGGGTCTCGAAACCTGGCTGATCGAGCATGGTTTCAGTCAGGCACAACTCAACAGCACCGGCACCAGTGAAGAGTTTTTTCAGCGCCTTGGGTACCGACGCTGCGCAGAAGCCTTCAGTGTTGCCGGGCTCACGGCGGTCCCCATGAACAAGTTGCTGACAGCACTCCCATAGAAAGCCTTCCGTGGGTGTAACTCCTTGAAGCGCTGATGCGTTTCCAGAACAGGAAAGCCAGTACGTGCGCGCCTTGGCCGGAATGCGCACCTGCCACCGTGCTCAGCCCCGGCGCTTCACCGCCTGCAAGGTGTAACTCAGCGGCAGGCGCCACGGGGCTTCTTTCAGACGGTATTCGCCGTGGTCATCGCAGACCATCTGACCGGGCAAGGCGTTCCAGGGAATACTTTGATGCTCCACCAGCCCGGTGATGTCCAGCCCTTGGGTCAGCAGCGCGGTGATTATTTCTCCCAGACCGTGGTTCCATGCATGCGTGACCGAGGCCTTGAGCCGCACATCGGTCTCGACATAGGTGCTGTCGTCATCCCAGACCAACGGCTCTTCGCGCTCGAAATACGGCAACTCGACGGACAAGGCGTCTTCGCGGCCTTCGTTGATCGACCACAACATCGGGTGGCCCTCACGGATGAACAAGCGTCCACCCGGCTTGAGCAGGTCGCTGACCGTGCGCGCCCACGTGTCGATACTCGGCAGCCAGCACAAGGCGCCGATGCCGGTGTACACCAGATCGAACGAGGCGGGTGGCAACACTGAAGTCGCGTGGTAAACCTCGGATTCGACATAGTCGATTCGCGCGCCGCTGCGCTCGGCCAGCGCGCGTGCCTGGACGATGGCGGCCGGTGAGAAGTCGAGCCCGCTCATTTGTGCACCGAGCCGGGTCAGCGAGAGCGTGTCGGTGCCAATGTGGCATTGCAGATGAACGCCGCGCAGGCCCGAGATATCCCCCAACAGCGGTACGTCGAAGCGCACGACGTCGGAGAGGTGATGGGCGTCGTCGATGAAAGTCTGAGTCGCATATTCGGTTGAGGCGGCATGCAACGGGGCGCGTTCGTCCCAGTTGGCTTTGTTCAGTTTGATGTAGTCACTCATGCTGAAGACCTGTTCCTTGTCTGTCCGTAGGGTGCGTTGGGCAGACTAGCACTCGGGTCTTCAGGTTTTCTTGAGGGTTTTTGTAAGCGCGGACGGTATCGCCCGCGGCTTCACAGAGGAAGCTTATGGGCGGGCGACGCCGCGTCCTGCGGGGGTAGGGGGTTATTGCTGCTTGAACATTTCTTTTGCCCGCTCTTCTATTTGCGCCTGAGTCAGGTTTTCGTTGCGCGACGACAGGAACCACACATGGCCGAACGGGTCCTTCAAGGTGCCAGAGCGGTCGCCGTAGAACTGATCTTTCACTTCCGAAACCACCGTGCCACCCGCCTTGATTGCCTGGGCGTAGCTTTTGTCCACATCCTCGACATACAGATGCAAGCCCACGGACGGTGATTTGTCGGGGTTGCTCAGCGGGCCTTGATCGCACGGTGTACCGAGCATGATGGCGCAGTCACCAATGCGCAGTTCGGCATGGCCGACGCTGCCGTCGGGCATCGCCAGGCGCATGACTTCCGTAGCGCCAAAGGCTTTTTTGTAAAAGTCGATCGCCTCGGCTGATTTCTGGATTCCCAGGTAGGGCGTGACGCTGTGATAACCCTCGGGAATGGGTTTAACGCTCATGACCGTTCTCCATATTCTTGTGGGTGGATGTTGCAAATCCTTCGCCGATTTCCGGTCGATTGACTATAGGTCAGCCCCATCAAGGCAACCGAATGGCCGACGGGTTGCAGCATCGCCGTTGTTGCGCCATCAACGATGAACCGGCGGTTCGTTTCGATGCCCGTTCAAAACGGCCAACAAGCCACGCATCGATCAATAGCGACTATCGAGAGCGATGATTTTTGTCGCTCAAGGGGCGGGAGTAGCCTGTGTCCATTGCTCAAGACCAGCTCGCAGGAAGCCTCCCCATGAACCATTTGCTCGCCACCTCATTGTTATTGATTGCCTCGGTGCTTGCCGGTTGTGCCAGTCATCCAGCCCCCGAATTGCGCCCGTACACCGCCGAAGAAACCCAGGAACTGGCGATGGAAGCCTTGAATCGTCGCGGTTTGTCGTTTGATGAATACCAGGCCAAAAAAGCCGAATTGCTCGGCCAGCCACAGAAAGCTTTCGGTTTTGACCAGCATGGCGAGATGAACGCCGAGCGCGCTGTACCAGTTCACGGCCACGCCAGCTAAGCGACGACTGTACTGCTCGAAGTTTCACCTAACTGTCCGTGGGTTTCATGCGTGGGCTGCGATAGGGTCAACACCTGACTGACCCTGACGGACTCGCCCCATGACACTCTCGCTGGATTTACTGCTGGGTTTTGCCTTGTTCGCCCTGGTGACCTCGATCACCCCCGGCCCCAACAACACGATGTTGCTGGCTTCGGGCGTCAATTTCGGTTTCAGCCGTTCCATCCCGCACATGCTCGGCATCACCTGCGGCTTTTTCATTCTTGTGCTCGCTGTCGGTTTTGGCCTGGGCGCGGTGTTTCAAACCTATCCTGTGCTTTACAGCGTGCTGCGTTATGTCGGCGCGGGATATCTGCTGTATCTGGCGTGGAAAATCGCCCATTCGGGTCCCGTCTCCGAAGCCGAACAAGGTCACGCCAAGCCCATCACCTACTGGGGCGCAGCAGCGTTTCAGTGGGTCAACCCCAAGGCCTGGATCATGGCGATTGGCGCCATCAGCACCTACACACCGCTGCAGGGCTATTTCACCAATGTGATCGTCATCGCGGCGGTGTTCGCCATCATCAACCTGCCAAGCGTCAGTATCTGGGCGGCCTGCGGCAGCCTGTTGCGCAATGTCCTGCGTGATCGGCGCTGGTTGCGGGTGTTCAATTGGGGCATGGCCCTGCTGCTGATCGCTTCGCTGTATCCGATGCTGCACGAAAGCTTTAGCTGACTTGCGCTTCAACCCGGTGTCCGATGCCTGTTAAGCTCGACTTCAGGAGCGTTCCTACGCACTTTGAAATGAAGTCGTACTTCTTTAACGGCATCCGATCAGGTATTGCTGATTTCCCGCAGTTTGTACACCACCTCCAGTGCGGCGCTTTCAGCGAATACACCTGATCCCGGAACAAGCTCTGCGAGTCTTTTTTATGAATAAGCGTCCTTTGTATTTTGATTACGCCGCCACCACGCCAGTGGATGAGCGGGTCATTCAGGTGATGGTTGATTGTCTGGGGTTCAGCGGTAACTTCGGTAATCCGGCTTCCAGTTCCCACGCCTATGGCCAGCAGGCCAGGCGTTCGGTAGAGCAGGCGCGTCAGCAGGTCGCCGATCTGGTGGGCGCGCAAGCGCAGCAGATCGTCTGGACTTCCGGCGCCACCGAATCCAACAACCTCGCGCTCAAAGGCGTGGCCCAGGCCCGCGGCCAGTCCGGCGGGCACATCATCACCAGCCAGATCGAGCACAAGGCGATCCTCGATACCGCTCGGCAATTGCAGGATGCCGGGGTCGCCGTGACGTATCTGCTGCCGGACGCCGAAGGCCTGATCACTGCGCAAGCGGTCAGCGAGGCGTTGCGCGATGACACCTTTCTGGTGTCGCTGATGCTGGTCAACAACGAACTTGGTACCGTCAACGACATCCCGGCCATCGGTCAGCGGGTGCGTGAGCACGGTGCGTTGTTTCACGTTGACGCCGCACAGGGCGCGGGCAAGGTAGCGATTGATCTGGGCCAATGGCCGGTGGACCTGATGTCGTTTTCCGCACACAAGATCTACGGCCCCAAGGGGATCGGTGCGCTCTACGTCGGCCCGCGTGCCCAGCAGCGCTTGCAGGCGCAGATCCATGGCGGTGGACACGAGGGCGGTTTACGCTCCGGGACCCTGGCCACGCATCAGATCGCAGCCATGGGCGCAGCCTTTGTGTTGGCGGCGGAACACTTTGCTGAAGAGGCGGCGACTATCGCCCGACTGCGCGAGCGCTTGCTTGGGCAACTCAGCGGTATTGCCGGTCTACGCTTGAACGGAAGTCCGACCCAACGCATTCCCCATACCCTGAGCCTGACCTTCAATGAGGGCGAGTTCAATTCCCAGGCCTTGAGTGCTTCGATCGCCTTTTCGGCGACGTCGGCTTGCAACTCCGCGAGCAATGCGCCTTCCCATGTGCTGCTAGCCTTGGGGCATGACGCGCGGGCAGCGGGGCGGACCATACGCTTGAGTCTCGGGCGTTTCACCACCGAGCAGGACGTCGATCAGGCCGCACAATTGATTAAAGCAGCAACCGCCAGTGCACCGGCGTTCTGGGCTACCGCCCAATCCTGATGCGCAGACCAAAAGTCAGCGCCCTATAACAAAATTAAAGTGGTTAGCAGGAGACATGATGAGTACGCAGCCTTTGACCCATGGAACGGTTCCTCAGCGCCTGGCGCATACCCGCGAGCTGATGAGCCGGGAGGGCATTCACGCCCTGCTGGTGCCGTCGGCCGACCCGCATTTGTCGGAATACCTGCCGGGTTATTGGCAGGGGCGTCAGTGGTTGTCGGGTTTTCATGGCTCGGTCGGCACGTTGATCGTCACCCAGGATTTCGCTGGCGTTTGGGCCGACAGTCGCTACTGGGAACAGGCGACCAAGGAGCTCAAAGGCAGCGGTATCGAGTTGGTAAAACTGCAGCCTGGTCAACCCGGCCCGCTGGACTGGCTGGCCGAGCAAACTCCGGAAGGGGGTGTGGTCGCGGTCGACGGTGCGGTGATGGCCGTGGCGTCGGCACGTTCACTGAGCGGCAAGCTTGAGGAGCGTGGCGCACGGCTGCGCACCGATATCGATCTGTTGAACGAAGTCTGGAGCGACCGCCCGAGCCTGCCGAATCAACCGATCTATCAGCACTTGCCGCCGCAGGCCACCGTCAGCCGTGGCGAGAAACTCGCCAAGCTGCGTGAAAGCCTGAAAGCGCGCGGTGCCGATTGGCATTTTATCGCCACCCTCGACGACATCGCCTGGTTGTTCAACCTGCGCGGCGGCGACGTGTCGTTCAACCCGGTATTCGTGTCCTTCGCCTTGATCGGTCAGCAGCAGGCAACCTTGTTTGTCGCGCTGAGCAAGGTCGATGGGTCATTGCGCGCGATCCTCGAGCAGGACGGCGTCACCCTGCGCGACTACAGCGAAGTGGCCCAGGCGCTGGCTGCCGTACCAAATGGTGCCAGCCTGCAAGTCGATCCAGCGCGGGTGACTAGCGGTTTGCTGAATAACCTCGGCAGCGACGTGAAGCTGATTGAAGGGCTGAACCCGACGACCCTCGCCAAGTCGCAGAAAAGTCTCGCCGATGCCGAACACATCCGTCAGGCCATGGAGCAGGACGGCGCGGCACTGTGCGAGTTTTTCACCTGGCTCGACAGCGCCCTCGGCCGTGAGCGCATCACCGAGCTGACCATCGACGAACACCTGACTGCTGCCCGTACCCGTCGTCCGGGGTATGTGTCGCTGAGTTTCAACACCATTGCAGCCTTCAACGCCAACGGTGCGATGCCGCACTACCACGCGACCGAAGAAGAACACGCGGTGATCGAAGGTGACGGCCTGTTGTTGATCGACTCCGGCGGCCAGTACCTGGGCGGCACCACCGACATTACGCGGATGGTGCCGGTGGGCACGCCGACCGCCGAGCAGAAACGTGACTGTACGCGGGTACTCAAGGGCGTGATTGCCTTGTCCCGTGCGCAGTTCCCGCGCGGCATTCTTTCGCCATTGCTCGACGCCATCGCACGTGCGCCGATCTGGGCTGAAAGCGTCGACTATGGCCACGGCACCGGGCATGGCGTCGGCTACTTCCTGAACGTTCACGAAGGCCCGCAAGTAATTGCCTACCAAGCCGCACCGGCGCCACAAACTGCAATGCAGCCGGGGATGATCACCTCGATCGAGCCGGGTACTTATCGTCCAGGTCGCTGGGGCGTGCGGATCGAGAACCTGGTGTTGAACCGCGAGGCAGGCAGCAGTGAGTTTGGCGAGTTCCTCAAGTTCGAAACCCTGACCTTGTGCCCGATCGACACCCGTTGTCTGGAGCCTTCGTTGCTGACTCAGGACGAGCGCGAGTGGCTTAACGCTTACCACGCGCAAGTTCGTGAGCGTTTGAGTCCGTTGCTCGACGGTGCTGCACTGGCGTGGTTGAACACTCGAACCGCGGCGATCTGAATTGCTTTTGCGCCGTCAATCTTTGGACGGCGGCGCAAGCTCGGTTGCGTGGGCGAGTGCTTCGCTCATGTAGTCGACGAACGCCTTGACCCTGGCCGACTGGCGACGATTGGCCGGGGACACCGCATGGATCGGCAGCGCTTGTGCGCGGTAGTCCTGCAAGATCGCGATCACCCGCCCGGCCTTCAAATCCTCGCTGAACAACCACACCGGCGACAGCGCAATACCCAGCCCGCCCAACACCATCTCGCGTATGGCCTCCGAATTGTTGCTCTGGGCGTTGCCTTTGATCCGCACGCTGTAACGCTGAGCGTTTTTTTCGTAGATCCACTGATTTTGGCTGCTCAGCAGGTTGAACAGCAGGCAGTTATGCTGGCTCAGTTCTTCCGGTGTGTGTGGTCGGCCACGGCGAGCCAGATAGTCGGGGCTGGCGACAGTGACTCGATGGGTGGTGCCGATCTGCCGGGCGATCAAACCGCTATCGCTCAGTTCGCCAATGCGTAACGTGACGTCCAGGCCTTCGCTGACCAGATCCTGATTCTGATCGCTGAGCTGTAAATCGATTTCTACGTGTGGATAGCGCTCAAGAAAATCTGGCAGTCGCGCAGCAATCTGCAACCGCCCGAAACTGACGGAGGAGCCCACTCGCAAAGGCCCGGCGACCACTTCCCGTCCTGACTGAAAGCTGTATTCGGCTGCGTCGACCGCTGCAAGAATCTGTCGGCATTCGTTGTAGTAACGCTGGCCTTCATCGGTCAGCGAAAGCTGACGGGTACTGCGGGCAATCAGCTTGCCTCCAAGTTCTATTTCCAGCGCCCGGAGGATTTTGCTGATGGTCGGTTGGCTGGTCTGCAGTTCCCGAGCGACAGCAGAGAAACTGCCGCGCTCGACTACTCTTACGAAAACCGCCATTGCATTGAGCTTGTCCAAGGGTTTTCTCATTGATTCCAAATAGGCATGGTCACTATAGCTATATAGCTTCTTATCGGTATGAGTGGGTGGGCGGATGATCAACGCAACTCTCCACTGACATGAGATTGCGAAATGACTGACTCACTTGAAATGCTCGCCCTGATCGTCGACTCGGCCAATGCACCGCTTCGTTTGGCCTCTATCCCCAAGCCCGTGCCTGAAGCGGGGCAAGTGTTGGTCAGAATCATCGCCAGTGGGGTGAATCCATTGGATGGGAAAATCCGCGCCGGGGAGGCAGCTCACGCCCATCAGCCATTGCCGGCAGTGTTGGGGATGGATCTGGCGGGGATTGTAGAAGCGCTCGGTGCCGGGGTCAGCGATTGGCAGGTCGGCGATCAGGTGTATGGCATGGCGACCGGGATCGGCGGTCAGCAGGGCTCGTTGGCGCAATTCGCCGCCGTTGATACGCGACTACTGGCGCGCAAACCGATCAATCTGAGCATGACTGAGGCGGCAGCGCTGCCGCTGGTATTGATCACCGCGTGGGAAGGCTTGCTGGATCGCGCCCGGGTTCAGACTGACCACAAGGTATTAATTCAGGGTGGCGCTGGTGGCGTCGGGCATGTGGCGGTGCAGTTGGCTCGGGCATTCGGTGCCGAGGTATTTGCCACGGGGTCGGCCAGGCAGCAGGCGATTATCGAAAGTCTCGGTGCAACCTTTATCGACTACCGCCGGCAGTCGGTTGAACAGTATGTAGAGCAACATACGGCGGGGGAGGGTTTCGACATTGTTTATGACACGGTTGGAGGCGAGACGCTGGATGCGTCGTTCAAGGCTGTGCGCACTTATCAGGGGCACGTGTTGAGCTGTCTCGGCTGGGGGCAACACAGTCTGGCGCCATTGTCGTTTCGGGCGGCGAGTTACTCGGGAGTCTTCACGTTGCTGCCTTTGCTGACCGGCAGAGGTCGCGAGCGGCACGGGCAGATTCTTGGCGAGGCCGCGAAGTTGATTGAAGCAGGGTTGTTGAAGCCTTTGCTCGATCCTCGGCGGTTCACGCTGCAAACCGCCGAGGCAGCCTATGACCTGCAAGCCTCGGGTGAAGCGCAGGGCCGACTGGTTATCGATATCTAGCCCAAGGCCTCGCGGACAAAGTCCAGTCGATCCTGACCGAAGAACAATTCGTTATCGACAAACATGCTCGGCGCACCGAACACCCCCCGCTGGATCGCCTGCTCGGTTTTGTCCTTGAGTGCGGCTTTGACTTCCTCATCAGTGGTCAAGGCCAGCGTTTCATCGGGGTCAAAGCCATGTTCGGCCAACACCGCGGCGACGGTCGCCGGGTCGTTGAAGTTGCGGCCATCAACCCAGAGCGCACGGAACAGGCAATCGATAAAATCGAGGAAGCGTTCGGGATGTCGTAGCTGGATGCCGGTGACGGCGCGCATCAACAAAAGGGTATTGGTGGGGAAGTACGGATTGAGCTGAAATGGCACGCCGTAGCGCTTGGCGTAACGATTCAGGTCCAGGAACATGTAGTGCCCCTTGGCCGGAATCGTTGCCGGCGAAGCATTGCCGGTAGCTTTGAATACGCCACCTAGCAGCATCGGTTGATAGATCAGCTGGCTACCGGTTTGCTCACAGATTTTCGGTAGTTGGGTATAGGCCAGGTAAGTGGCAGGGCTGCCGAGGTCGAAGAAGAACTCTACGCGTTTGCTCATGTTCGATGCACTCTGATTGTTGTTAGAGAGGATGGCTTACCAGCGTTCGCTCCAGGGCCGCAGATCCAGTTCGAAGGTCCAGGCATCGCGAGGCTGGTTGTGCAGGTACCAGTAGTTCTCGGCGATGTGTTCGGGGTTGAGAATCCCGTCTTGATCCTTGAGGGCATACTTTTCCGGGAAGCTGTCGCGAATGAAGTCGGTATCGATCGCGCCATCGACCACAATATGGGCGACATGAATGTTCATCGGGCCCAGTTCCCGCGCCATGCTTTGGGCCAGGGCGCGGATGCCATGCTTGGCGCCGGCGAACGCCGCAAAGCCAGCAGCACCGCGCATGCCTGCGGTGGCCCCGGTGAATAGAATGGTGCCGCGTTGTCGGGTGGCCATACGCTTTGCCACTTCACGGCCGTTCAGAAAACCGGAGAAGCAGGCCATTTCCCAGATCTTGAAATACTTGCGGGCGGTCTCTTCAAGAATGCTGCACGGCACATTGGCACCGATGTTGAAGACGAACGCCTCGATCGGGCCGATCTGACTTTCGATTTGTTCAACCAGCGCGACGACATCCTCTTCCTTGCGCGCATCACACGCAAAACCGTGGGCTTCACCGCCATTGGCCTGAATGGCATCGACCAATGGCTGCAACTTGTCTGCGCTGCGACGAGTGACGCAGGCAACAAACCCTTCCTGTGCGAAACGCTTGGCAATAGCTCCGCCGGTGGCATCACCAGCACCGACAACCAGTACGACTTTCTTGTTATTGATAGCTGTGGTCATAGTCATCTCTCTTTGGTAAACGATCGTTAGCCAAACGAACGTTATGCTACGATCTTGAATACGTCAAGGCGATGGATTTTCGGGGGAAGCGATGCGTTACTCAGCCAGTCACAAGTTGGAAACCAGGCAGAAGCTGCTTGAAAGCAGCTCGGTGTCAGCCAAGAAAGAAGGTTTTTGCACGGTGGGGGTCGATGGCTTGATGAAGGCTATCGGGCTCAGTGGCGGTGCGTTTTACAGCCACTTTTCCTCGAAAGATGAACTCTTCAGCTCGATCGTCGAGCGTGAGCTGTGTCAGAGCCTTGAGCGATTGAGCGGTAATGGCGAGCTGAGTCGAGCCAAGCTGGAGCGCTGTCTCAAGCATTACCTGAGCATGGCGCATGTCGAGCATCCCGAGTCCGGGTGCGCGCTGCCGACATTGGGCGCCGAGATTGCTCGCTCGGACATCGCGGTACGCCAGCAAGCCGAGCAGTGGATCTGTCGGCTGCAGGAAAGTTGGGCGCGTATCCTGGAGAGTGACAGCCTGGCCTGGGCCATTCTGTCGCAGTGCGTTGGCGCGCTGGTGGTTGCGCGAATGCTGGTGAATCCGGAGGTCCAGCGCACCGTACTGCATTCCAGCTACCAAGAAATCGGACGCCAGATAGCCGGTCAACGCGCTGAATAGGAGCGCGCCTGGTTACTTGCAGATGACGATCATGCTTCGACTGGTATAGCCGGCTGGATTGAGGCCAAACGGATAGTCACCTGGGTCTTCCACAGCGTCTCCGGATTTGGCGATCACCTTGTAGCCATTGGGCCCGCATGAGTTGGCCGCACTGGTGTAGCACTTGTCCCAGGAAGAAGAGAGGCCTGAGCAGTTAATGTGCAGGCCTTTTTTTCCGCGTTTGACCTCGGTCCTGGAGGTCGCAGCGCAACCCGCAATGGCCAGTACAACAAGCAATACCAAAAATCGTTTCATTCCAATCCCTATTACGGTCTCGGGTCTGGTGCCCGAGTCTGCCAGCATGCGCTTTCGTTTTTATCGTTAGTGATATCCCTATCCGAAAAAGTCCATGTCTGACATTGAGTTGTGGCTAAACATGGCTCAATTGAGCGGTAAATACCAGACCTTCGTAAAAGCGCGTATCAATCTACTGCTACCAAAGGCTTGGACTCGCTGCGCATGGTCATGGTCGCGCCTACGGACGCCAGAATGATGCAAGTGATGGCCATCCACTGTGCCAGGGACAAGTATTCGTGCAGAAACAGCAGCCCGGACAATGCGCCGAATGCGGGCTCAATACTCATCAGTGTGCCGAAAGTTCGCGCCGGCATTCGGGTGAGGGCGATCATCTCCAGGGTGTACGGAAGGGCAGTGGACAGGATGGCTACGCCAATAGCGATGGGGATCAGTGACGGTGTGAGCAATGCGGCTCCGGCATGGACGATGCCAATAGGCGCAACGAAGAGTGCTGCAATCATGACACCCAGCGCGGCGGTCTGGACGCCGTTATCGGCTCCGGCTTTCTGACCGAACAGGATGTACAGCGCCCAACATACCCCGGCGCCGAGAGCATAACCGGCGCCTATTAGGTCGATGCTCGTGTTTGCTGCGTCTGTAGGTATAAGCAGCAACAAACCGACGATAGCCAGGCCGATCCACAGAAAGTCGATCGCCTTGCGTGAGGCATAAATTGCCACTGCCAGCGGGCCCGTGAACTCCAGAGCAACGGCAATTCCGAGCGGGACGGTCCTGAGCGACATATAGAAGAGGAAGTTCATGCCACCCAGCGCCATGCCGTAGACGATGACGGTTCGCAACGACTTGGCAGTGAGCCTGGCCTTCCAGGGGCGCAGTAGCAGCAACATGATCACGCTGGCGAACATCAGTCGCAGGGTGGTCGTCCCCTGCGCACCGACTATCGGGAACATGCTTTTTGCCAGGGAGGCTCCAGACTGTATCGACGCCATGGCTATTAATAGCAGGCCAACCGGGAACAGAGTCGATGCAAGGCTGCGGGGTTGGTCATTCATTGCGTGGCGTCGTCCGAAGTGAGAGGCGAGAGAGTGTACGGGTGGCTATCATGCTTAACTAGTAAGCGCTGAGCAATATACTGCGCATCCTTTGTGGGTGCTTCTATATATAGGCTCTATCGAGTGCTGTTTTTCGATTTCTGATAGAAAAACCAAATTAGGTGTTGACGGCAGATTCTGGAAGTCTATAATTCGCCCCACTTCCGGCGCAGTCGAAACGGAAAACTCCTTGGTAAACAAAGAGTTACGCAGTTTTCGACAGCGGTTACGCTTCAGTTCGTCGAAGCCTGAAGGAGTTGGTAAGGCAGTGTGTTTTCGCCTTATTGACGGTTCGATCATCTCGGTCGAAAGCGGAGAAAAAGAGGTGTTGACAGCAGCGAGTAAYGCTGTAGAATTCGCCTCCCGCTAACGAGAGATCGGAAGCGCAAGTGGTTGAAGTTGCAAAGGAAACTTTGAAAACTTCTGAAAATAACCA
>NZ_JBFTMN010000020.1:0-91121 GCF_056397005.1 Pseudomonas sp. 05N431 | reverse complement strand
CTTCGCCCCAAGCGTACGGCACCTCGCCTAGGCTCGGCGTCCCCTCGTTCCGGCATTCATCAGGGGGCATCGCCTACGGTCTGCTTCGCGACGACCTCCTCTCGATGTGTCCGGCTGCGCCGTACGGCGCTGCGCGCCCACCCCCTGATGAACACCTCCACTCGGCCTCCCGAAGGGGCGGGTGGATCAAGATCAACAGTAAAGCACGGCGGCCTACCGGCCGGCCTGAGTGGTAAGAGCGCGTACGGCGTTAGATTGATCGTTCCCACGCTCTGCGTGGGAATGCATCCTGTGACGCTCTGCGTCACGATTCGTGAGCTGATGCAGAGCGTGGGAACGATCACAATCATTCGCGGATATACACAGATCAAAACGGTGGGGCGGGCCGGGCGACCCTCCCACCGTGGGGTGTTACGGCGCCTCTGGCTGATCGTAATTATCCAGCGCCCGATTCACCAACAACTCCCCCAACGAAACCATCTGCTGAATCGCCAGCGCCACGTGCCGGCGTGTGCCTTCAAGCTCAAACGCCAGATCGCTGGCCAGCACATTGACCGAGGCGAGGGTTTCCGAGGCATGCGCCAGCAAGGTTTCGTTATCCAGATCGGGGATGACCGCGAAGATGTTGGAGGGGCGTTTGTCGGGCAGGTTACCCTTGTCGAACGGCGGCTTGAGGTAATGATCCAGTGCCCGCTCGGCAGCGTCGTGGAGTTTTTTTGAGTCGGTGGAAGCGTAAGGGGAAGTGCTTGGGGTTTCAGGGGGATTTGGAGTGACTTTATGCATGATCAAGCTCCTAGAGTAGTGGAGCTGCCACAAGGTCTTCTCACGGACTTGGGGTGGCAGCCGTACGCGGGGTGAGAAACCGGGACTCTAGGAACCCGGCCACGCCGAAACGTGCCCGCGCACAGCCGCCATAACTTGAGCGACAGACGAAAAAACGTCTGCACTGTATAGGGTGGCCAGCTGTGCGCCTAGAGATGTCCGGATTCTCACGTCCGGTCGCTGAATGGGCAGCGACCCTCGAAGCCTAGATATGCGCATTCCGACCGGCAACCTTAAAAGCGTGTCGGAAGCTTCTTTGTGTCCTACGTTCATGGGCTTTTTAGGATCTGGGCTTGCTAGCAATGTTGGCCTGACAGCCAACCTGAGTGATGAAGGCAATAGCCGTTTGTGTCGTTGGTGACGACTCTTTATGAATCATCCTACGTGATCTACAGAAGTCGTGATCTGTGGGGCCAGCAATCGCGGTGCTAGCGTTGCCTGATGTTCTAGGAGGGCAAGCATTGACTATAAAAACGGCTATTTCGCTGGGTGTTTTTTCTCTTGCTTTAGGCGGTTGCGGGACCGTTAGTACGGTGTTGCAAGATGAGGCCGAGGCGGCCCGTGGTCTCAGGAGGCAGAAAACCTATTGCCAGTCCATTCCTCGTATCTACAGCGGTCTGGCTTATGATTTTTGTATCTTGAATGCACCTCCGGATCCGACGGGAATTCTTGTGCCGCTGGTATTGCTGGATTTGACGGTGTCGGGTGTCCTGGACACGGTGTGCTTGCCGTACACGATTTACCGGCAGGCTGCCGACGGCAATATCAGGATTTACTGGCGCCCCGCACGGGGTTGAACGTGCTCGCGCACCGTCGTCCAGGGCGATCTCCCCGCGTCAAACAACCTCTGGGTCATTCCCGCCATCTTTACGCTATAATCCCGCCCTTTAGCTGTTTCTCGCCCTTTTGCGAGGACACATTATTTCCAGGCGCACGTCGCCTGCATGCAGACTTAAGAGGCTAGACCCCTGTGGCATTGACGATTCTTGGCCTGTCCGGCGCCCTTAGCCATGATCCTTCCGCAGCCTTGTACATCGACGGCAAGCTGGTCGCGGCTGCTGAAGAAGAACGCTTCGTACGCGATAAACATGCAAAGAACCGCATGCCTTACGAATCGGCGAAGTTCTGTCTGGAACAGGCGGGCATCAAACCTTCCGACGTTGACGTAGTGGCAATCCCGTTTGCCCCGATCAGCCTGTTCGGCAAGGCCCGCTGGCACTACGCCAAGCGTTACTGGTATGCACCGGACCGCGCGCTTGATGCGATCCTGATGGGCAACCGTCGCTACAAGCGCTATCGCAACAAGATTGTCTGGTGCCTCGAGCAACTGGGCTTCGATCCGAAGAAAATCAAGATCGAGCCGGTCGAGCATCACCTGGCTCACGCCTCCAGCGCCTATCACTGCTCTGGTTTCAAAGAGAAAACCGCGATCCTCGGGATCGACGGCAAGGGCGAGTACGCCACGACCTTTTTCGGTTATGGCCAGAACGGCAAGATCCACAAGATCAAGGAATTCTTCGACCCGGATTCCCTCGGTGGCCTGTACGGCGCGATCACCGAGTTTCTCGGTTTCGAAATGCTTGACGGTGAGTTCAAGGTCATGGGCATGGCGCCGTACGGCGACGCCAGCAAATATGATTTCTCCCGCCTGGCGTCGTTCGAAAACGGCGAGCTGGTGATCAACACCGATTACGCCAACGTCATCGGCCTGCGTCGCTACAAAGAGAAGGGCAAGGGTTTCTACTTCTCGCCGAAGCTGATCGAGTGGCTGGGTCCGAAACGCGAAGGCGATATCGCTGACGAACCGTACATCCATTACGCCGCGAGCATGCAAGCGCTGTTCGAGAAACTGGCGTTGCAGATGATCGACTACTACCTGGGCGACGTGCTCAAGGAAACCGGCAAGCTGGCGTTCGCCGGCGGCTGTGCGTTGAACGTCAAGCTGAACCAGAAAATCATCGCTCGCGACGACGTCAAAGAGCTGTTCGTACAGCCTGCGTCCGGCGATGCCGGCACCGCGGTGGGGGCTGCGGCTTACGTGTCTCACGCCCGTGGTGTTCCGGTCGAGAAAATGGAACACGTTTACCTCGGCCCGTCGTACAGCAACGAAGACGTGATTGCGGCCTGCGCCCGTCACCCGAGCAAGCCTGCGTGGCGCAAGCTTGATGACATGCCGGAGAAGATCGCCAAAATCATGGTCGATGGCAATCCGGTGGCCTGGTTCCAGGGGCGCATGGAGTTCGGTCCGCGTGCGTTGGGCGGTCGTTCGATCATCGGTTGCCCGAGCGCCACAGGCGTGGCTGACCGGATCAACCACCAGATCAAGTTCCGCGAGCGCTGGAGGCCTTTCTGCCCGTCGATGCTCGACACCGTGGCGCCGCAGATGATCAAGATCGATCACCCGGCACCGTTCATGACCTTCACTTTCGAAGTGGCTGAAGAGTGGAAAACCCGCGTGCCGGAAGTCGTCCATGAAGACGGTACCTCCCGTGCCCAGGTGCTCAAGCGCGAATACAATCCGCGCTACTACGACATGATGAAAGCGCTGGAAGTGCTGACCGGCAACGGTGTGTCGCTGAACACCTCGCTGAATCGCCGTGGTGAGCCGATGATCTGCTCGCCGACCGACGCCCTGAACATGTTCTTCGGTTCCGATCTACAGTATCTGATCATGGAAGACATTCTGGTGGTTAAAGACGGCGCGGACGCTTATGACACGCTCGGCTGAACGCCATGTGCTGCAGTTCTGTCACGGCTATGACGGGCCGTTCCTGGACTGCGTCCGACAGTACGCCAGCCTGTTTGCAGGGTCTGGTTATCGAGTGACCACGGTGTTTCTCACCGGGGCCGCCGATGCAGACGTTGCAGCAGGTTGTGCGTCTGATGAAGTGCTGTTCATGGAATACAGCTCCAAGGCCATTCGTGGCCTGAAGCTGGGAGCGATTGCCGATCTGCGCAAAATCGCCCAGTCGCGCAATTTCAGTTTCTGTATCGCCCACCGTTTCAAGCCGATCTACATCGCCTTGCTCGGTACGGCGTTGCCGGTGATCGGCGTGCATCACGGCTTTGGTGATTACCAGCGGCGGACGCGCAAGCTGTTCGCGCATGTTTTTCGCAAGCGCCTGAGCCTGCTCGGGGTTTCCGATGCGGTGCGCGACGACATGCGCCGTTGTTTGCCGAAGTGGCCGGTGGCGCGGATTCAAACCCTCTACAACCGCATCGATGTCGACGCATTGCAGGCCTCTCAGGTGCCCTTCTATGAGGCGCGCGATGCCTTGGGGCTGTCGCCGGATGCGTGGGTGATCGGCAACGTCGGTCGCCTGCATCCGGACAAGGACCAGGCCACCTTGCTGCGCGGCTTTGCCCAGGCCTTGCCGCGTTTGCCGGTCGACAGTCAACTGGCGATTCTTGGCTCCGGCCGTCTGGAGCAGAAGCTCAAGGATCTGGCTCGCGAACTCGGTATTGGTGACCGCGTGCTGTTTCTCGGTCAGGTACCGGAGGCGCGTCGCTACTTCCGGGCCTTCGATGTCTTTGCCCTGAGTTCCGACCACGAACCGTTCGGCATGGTACTGCTCGAAGCCATGGCCGCCGGTGTGCCGTTGCTGGCCACCGCGTGCGGCGGGGCGAAGGAGGTGGTCGAAGGTGTCGGTATTTTGTTCCCTCTGGGAGATGTCGAACACCTGGCGCAGGGCCTGCAACACCTGGCCGTGATGAATCAGCACGAGCATCAGGTCTGCGCCGAAATGATGCTTGACCGCCTGCGCGAGCGCTTCTCGGATCGCGCGGTACGCGAGGCGTTCTGGCGTTTGCCGCTAGTCCTTGAACTGACGGCGAGGGCCTGATGCTCAACCGATTTCAAGGCTGGCGCGAGCGTGGCTGGTCCGTTGTCGACGCGTCGACGTATAGCGATGCCTGGCAGCTTTTTGGCGGTAGCGTCGCGACTCATCCACTGGTGGTCGAGCGTCTGGCGCAGTTGGCCGATATCCCGGTGCGTTACCTGGCCTGGGAGCAGGGTGGCGAACTGAAAGCCGCGATCCCGACCTGGGGCCGCGACCTGGCATTGTCCAAGGACGTGCTCAAGCGTAACGGCAAGAAAGGTCTGTTCGATCTCGGCAACGCTGAATTCATCCTGCCGGCTGCGGCCGACGCGCAAGCGCTGTTGCGTCACCGCGGGCGCTACTTGTCTGCGCTGAATGAAGGTCGCTTTGCCGGCCTCAAGCTGCAAACCGAACAATTGGCCATGGCCCGCACACCTGAAGAGCTGTCGAAGAAGTTTCGCTACAACCAGCGCCGTGAACTGCGTTTGCTGGAAGAGGCCGGTGGCGTGATACGGCCAGTCAGCGACTTTTCCAGTCAGGAACTGGCGGCTATTTATTGCGATCTTTTTCAGCGTCGCTGGGGGTTTCCGGCGACCGGTGCAGCACGTATGGGCGAGGTGCTTGAGTTGCTGCGCGAGCTGATGATTGGCTCGGTGATTTTCCTCAACGATGCGCCGATTGCGATTCAGTTGGTCTACCGTGTGGAAGCGCCAGAGTGGATCAGCGTCGAGTACATCAACGGTGGCGTCGACCCCGAGACTCGCGAGTTCAGCCCCGGTAGCGTATTGAGTTTTCTCAATACCCAAAGCGCCTGGGAGCACGCACGAGCAATCGACAAGCCGCTGCGCTTTTCCTTCGGGCGTGCCGATCGTGAATACAAGGACCGCTGGTGCAACTCTGTGCCGGTGTTTACCGTATGAGCCAGACCATGAGCCAGCCCGTCAGTCGCAAGCAGCAACTGCTCAAGCGTCATCGACGTAACAAGCGCATCGGCCTGTTGATCGGTGTCTTGCTGTTGATTGCGGTTGGCGTGCTGGTCACCTGGTGGCTGCCGCTGGTACTCGCGGTCCTGGCCTGGGTCGCCCATGAAGCGTGGTTCGCCGACCATTTGTTTTACTCGCCCAAGGATGATTACCAGTACAGTTTTCCGCCGTACACGCAGCAACCCAAGGTCCGACTGGACGGTGGGCGTCTGCTGCTGGACGACGGCGTCATCCTGACCGACGACACCACGCTGGTACTGGCGCTGCGAGTAAAAAGCACCTGGCTGGGACGTTTTTTCGATCCTGCAGTCGAGTTGTCGGGTGGCGACAATCCAGACCGGCAAGCCTTCGAACGTGGGGTAGACGGTATGCGTTACCTCAACCTCAGTGGTCAGGCACATGTTCTGTCGCAGGGCGATTTGCGTGTGCGTGGGCGTTTCTGCCGATTGCTCGGCGAGCCGGTGCTCTGGTCGTTCGAACACCCGGATTACTGCCGTCAGCGAGTGATGGTGATCGCGCCTCACGCCGACGATGCGGAGCTGGCCGCTTTCGGTTTGTACAGCCAGGCCGACGAGGCCTGGATTGTCACGTTGACCGCTGGCGAAATTGAAGCCGGGCACTATCGGCAGATGGGGCTGAACGCCGTCGAAGCTTCGCGGATCAAAGGCCGCTTGCGCGCCTGGGACAGCATTGCGGTGCCGCGCTGGGCCGGCGTGCCTGAATCGCAGTGTGTGCAATTGGGGTATTTCTGCCTGCAATTGCCAGCCATGCAGGCGGCGCCGGATCAACCGGTTGGCTCGCGTGAGGCGGATCTGAGCGACACGCGACTGTTTCGCCAACTCAATCCGTTTGCCTTGCCCGGTGACCGCGATGGTGCACCGACCTGGAATAACCTGCTGGCCGATCTGCGCGAACTGCTGCTCAAGGCGCGCCCTGAAGTTATTGTCCTGCCGCATCCATCGCTCGATCCGCATCCTGATCACATCTGTGCACAGCATGCGGTGCTGGAAGCCTTGAAGGGGCTTGAGTGGCAGCCGACTACACTGCTCGGTTACGCGAACCACCTGCATGACAATGATCGCTGGCCAATGGGGGATTCAGAGGCCGGGATTGCGTTGCCGCCAGTGTTCGATCCAGCGTATGTGCTGCAGCCATATTGCCTGGCATTGTCGATCGAGCAGCAGCGCGACAAGGCTATGGCGCTGGGGATGATGCATGACTTGCAGCCGTGTGCGCCGTTCAAGCGTCGCCTGCGTCGTGGATTGCAGCGTCTGTTGGCAGGGCGCTCGGGCTCGTCTTATGGCGAGAACGAATTTTTTCGCAAGGCGGTCAGGCGCCATGAGCTGTTCTGGGTTTTGAAACATGAATAAAGACACGCGGGTATAGCATTGCTTCGTATTCTTTTCTCTGTAGTGAGCTCTCAGTGAATAATTCGTCTTCCCGCATTCTTTTCCTTATTCCTTATTTCGGTCGCTGGCCGTTCTGGATGCCGTTCTTTCTCGAAAGCTGCCGGCGTAATGCGGACATCGATTGGCTGTTGTTCAGTGACTGCGGTCGGCCACAAAATCTGCCAGAAAACGTAAAGATCGAGAACATCGGTTTCAGTGAATACTGCCAATTGGTGTCGCGCCGCCTGAATATCGATTTCTCGCCTGCCAGGGCTTACAAGCTCTGTGACATCAAGCCAGCGCTCGGTCATATCCATGCCGATCGCCTGGCGGGTTACGATTTCTGGGCTTTTGGTGACATTGACCTGGTGTATGGCGATCTGCGTCGCTATTTTACGGCTGAGCGATTGGCCGGCTTGGACCTGTTTTCGACCCATGAGCGACGAGTCGCCGGGCACCTGTGCCTGATACGCAATACGGCTTGCCAGCGCGAGTTGTTCATGCGGATCAAGAATTGGAAAACGCGTTTTACCGATCAAAAGCAACACGCTTTGGATGAAGGGGCGTTCAGCCGGATATTCCTCTGGCGCAAGAATTTCCCCAAACCGTTATTCAATCTGCTTGGCAAGTTCAATCCATTGCGGCGGCGCAGTGAGTTTACCGAAGCATTCAGCACCCCTGGCGGCCATATCAAGTGGCACGATGGCACTGATGATTTTCCCCGGCGTTGGTACTGGCGTGAGGGGTGTTTGACCAATGATCGGGACGGTGATCGCTCGTTTCCGTATTTTCACTTCTATTGCTGGAAGCGCAATGAGTGGTCACGGTTGTCCGAGCCTGATCCTGAATACGTAAAAGACCTGGCTGCGAAGCCGGCCTGGATCATTGACGCAACAGGTTTCATCGGGGATGAGTCATGAATCAGCGTTTCAAGGTCTTGCAACTGCAACCTGACTACAACGTTAAAGCGCACGATTTTGCCGATCTTGCGGAGCAAATCGTCAAGGCTCTGCCGGCTGAGCGTTATGAAATAACAGCGGCGTTCTTGCGTGGCCGACCGGAGCCGGATGAGGCCGTAAGCCGTGCCGACCACTCGGTCTATTTCGAGTTCTCCGACAAGTCGCTCAAGGGGATGCGCCTGCGAGCCATGTGGCGGTTGTATCAGTTTTGCCGAAAAGAAAAGTTTGATGCGGTCATCTGCAATCGCTTCAAGCCGGTGAACATGCTGTTGCAACTCAATCGCTGGTTGAAAATACCATTGTGTATCGGCATCTCCCATGGCTTCGGCGAGTACGACCGTTTTTACCGGCGGCGTCAGACCCAGAATCTCATCGATCGCCACTGGCGTTTTGTCGGTGTGTCGCCAGCGGTCAAGCAGTACTTGCTGGATTGTAATTGCGGCTTCACTGACGGCAATACCTATGCCATTACCAATGCCATCGATATCGAGCAGGCTGAAGGTTTGCAGCACTCTCGTGAGCGTTCGCGCGAGTTGTTGGGGCTTGATCCAGCGGTACGCTTGATCGGCGCGCTCGGGCGTCTGGTACCCGTTAAAGGTCATACCTACTTATTGCAGGCTTTTGCCGCGCTCAAAGACAAATATCCCCAGACGCAGCTGGCGATCATCGGTGCCGGTCGCGAAGAAGCCCGTTTGGCCTGTGAAATAGAGCGATTGGGTTTGAGCGGGCGCGCACATCTCCTGGGGTTCAAGGAAAACGCCCTGCAGTATGTTCGCGCATTCGATATCTGGACCATGCCCTCGTTGGCCGAGGGATTGGGCCTGGCATTACTTGAAGGCATGAGCGGCCATTTGCCGGTGATTGCCTCGAATGTGCCAGCCATGCTTCCGCTTGTTCAGGGCGCGGGTGGTCTTGCCGTCGAGCCGGCGAATGTCCCGTCGCTTGTCAAGGCGCTGGATACCTATCTGGGACTTTCGGATGAAGAGCTCAAAGCCAAAGGCGAGCAGGCCTACCGTTATCTGCAAGAACAGCACGATATCGACGTGTTCCGTCAGGAGTATCTGCAATTGATCGACTCAGGTCTGAGTCAGGCGCGCAAGGGTGAGGCATGAAAGACGATCAACCTGTGGTGACAGTGATCATCGCTTCTTATAACCATGGCCCGTACATTGAGCAGAGTATTCTCAGCGTCCTGAATCAGACCTATTCGAATATCGAATTGCTGGTCGTCGATGATGGCTCCACAGATGACAGCGTCGAGCGTATCCAGCGACTGCAGGAGCAGCACTCGTTCGATTTCCGGGTTCAGCAGAATCAGGGACTGACCAACACGCTCAATGGTGCGATTGCTCGCTCCAAAGGCAGCTTGATCGTCCCGTTCGGTTCTGACGACATCATGTTGCCGGAGCGCATAGCGATTCAGGTCGCTTACATGGATGGCAAGCCCGAGGTTGGTATTTGCGCCGGCAACATCGAGCTGATCGACGCCGATGGAAACCTCTTTCCCGAGAAGCGTCAACGCCGGGATGTGCCGTTTCGACGCCTGGACTTCGATGACATGTTCCTCGAACGCAAGCCCTATCCGCCGGCGCCGACACTGATGATTCGGCGGGAGGCGCTGGAGAAGGTAGGTGGCTTCGACCCGAATATTCGTCTGGAGGACCTGCTGATCGAGTTGAAGGTGACTCACGCCGGTTACTTCATCGATGGTCTGAATGTACTGATGGCGCGCTATCGCAAACACGCGACCAACTCGTATAAGAATCATCGTTTCATGGTCGACAACATTCTGCGGTCCTACGCGCTGTTCAGCGATCATCCGTTGTATGACGAGGTGCGTTACAAGTTTCTCAACTCGATGTTCCTTAAAACAGCTAATCGCGATCGGGCGCTGGCTCGTGAGCTGCTGGCACAGATCCCTTTCAAAGCCTGGTCTGCAAAGACCTGGCGCGGATTGGGGCGGTTGTATTTTTCCCCTCTGGAAAAAAACTGAGGGGCAATGCAATGGGCTGGATTCGATGCTTTCTGGAAAAACGCACCAAGCGCGCCATTGGGGTTCGCTTGACGAAGTACGATGGTAACTGTCTATTGGGGACAGCATGATCCAGGATGTTTTTGGCAACAGTTGGGCCGACAAGGCTCATGCCCTGGACCGCTATCGCTGGCGGCGATTGCGCGAGCGCCATTCCTGGCTGGGTAGCCTCTTGCGCTTTGGTCGGGATGCTTGCGTAGACTGGTTTTTCGGCTGGAGGGCGCGGGCGCGCCTGGCGGCGGAGGTCGTGGCCGAGCCCTGCGATTTCCTGTTGCTGCAGTCAGCATCCAAAGTCATTCCCTTGCAGCGCAAGAAGCTGTTGATTGCTGCCCTGCGTGCCAGCGGCCACTCACTGGTGGAAACTGCGCTGCAGGTGCCTGGGACCATTCTTGCCCAGCGTCTGCTCAAGCATCCGCAGCAGGCGGTGCCGCTGCGCTATTTTGGCTATGCCGCCCATGCCGAATGGCTGGTGGCTCACCACCAGCCGAAGATTCTGCTCAATGACCGTAACGGTAGCCTGTATGCGCCGTTCCTGCGTCTGGCGCTGAACCGGCATCATCACCTGCTGGTGCACCTGGCGCATGCGACCACGGTCGAGTCTTCGAGTCGTCTGGGCATGAACGACTATGACTATTACTTCATGTTCGGCCGCAGTTCGCTGGAGGCTCTGCAGTCACGGCCGCTACGCTTCGGCAGTTCGAATGCGGTTCTGTCCGGTTCGCACATGATTGATGCAGCCTACGACCTGCCGCCGCCCGACCCTGAGCGGCGGGTGCTGCTGGTCCTGGGCGTTGGCCCGGACAAAGAGAAGGAGCGCAGCTACCAGCGGACCTACGCCCTGCTGCGCGATTGGGCGGCGCAGCACCCTGAGTACCAGGTGCTGATCAAGGCGCATCCGCGTAGCCAGGTGTCGTTTTGGCACGGCGCGGCCGCGGTACTGTCCAACGTGCAGGTTCTGGACCGTGGAGTCGGTCTGGCCGCTGCGCTGGAGCAGGCTTCGATCGTTGTGAGCATTATGTCTAACGCAGTTATCGAGGCGGCGCTGGCGCGGCGCCCGGTCATTTATGTCAATGTTGGTGAAAATCACGACATTTTTTCTCAGGAGCGCTTCCTGGGCGAGCGCATCACCACGACTGCAGAGCTGGCCGCGCGGGTAGTCTGGATTCAAGGCAACTATCTGCAGTGTCAGGAGCGGGCCCGGCATTTCGCCGAGTTTCACTTGGCGCACGGGGTAGAAGGGCTGGATACCACCGTCGGCTTGTTGGTTGACCTGTTGCAGGCAGAGCCTGTGCCTTCTCTGGTGCTTGACGGCACCGTCCAGTAGGGGCCGGCAGTCAGGCCTGACACTTTAATAATCACGGTTGCGGTGGTGAACGGAAAATGATTTGGCCTTTTGCACATGCCTGCGTCATCAATCTCGACAGCAGGAAAGATCGCTGGGCTCGCATACAGGCACACTTGCACGGTCTGGGGCTGCAGGCCGAGCGTTTCAGTGCCGTGTCGATGCATCGGCTGGACGATGATCTGCCATCGCCGCAACTGCGCGAATTTTTGTTGCGCGTCGATGGCGACAGCGACAGGTTCGAACACAAGTTGCGCGCTACTTGGGCGTGCATGCGCAGCCATCTTGCGGTGATTGCCATGGCCAAGGCTCGCGGCTGGCCGCAGGTGCTGGTCCTGGAGGACGATTGCGAGTTTGAGCCCTATGCGCCTGCGGTCCTGCGTCGGGTGCCGGCACAGTTGTCGTCACGGGATTGGACGATGCTGTACTTGGGGGGCACGCTGAAAAAGGGCGGGCAGGCGCGCAAGGTGTCAGCCAACCTGGTGGCGGTCAATCGGGTGCGCCTGGCTCATGCTTACGTGGTCAAGGCAGAGCTCTATGATCGGATCCTGCAGGAGGCGCCTCTCAGTGGGCTGCCGCTCGACTGGTATTACTCGGAAAACCTCCTGCCCACGACTCGAGCGTTCCTTGTGCGCCCCTTGCTGGCCCGGCAGAGCCTGATGGTCATGAGTGATATCGAGCAGGTAGTACGCAAGCCCAAGCTCAAGACCCGACAACTCCTTGGCCGGCTGGCTGCGCGCCTTCGCTACGGCTTGCTCGGATAATGTGCCGGCAGTAGCCGGGGAGGCGCCGCAGGTTCAATCAGCTCGCCAAACCAAGGGAATGCACTTGCTTGTGAATGCATTTGACGGCGTTGTCTGGTGCCAGGAGGGCATAGCCCTGAAGCAGGTCGGTAAAGTGCGCGTCGAACAGCCAGCGCCGGTCTTCCGTGTAGCGCTGCATATGGCGCAGGTTGCGTCGACGAAGCTCCAGGTTCAGAGGTGAGGGCAGGAGGCGCAAGTCGGCCAGATCAATCAGGCCGAATTCGCCGTCCTCCAGCAAAAGAACATTACCAAGGTGCAATGAGCGGAAATAGACCCCGCGTTCGTGCAGTTCTGCCAGGAAGCGCCCATAACGTTGCACCAGTGCCTGGCGCATACTCACGCTGGGCATGGCTTGCAGCACCTGGCGCAGGGTTCTGCCTGGCAGGGGCTGGTAGCGTACGGCGCTACTGCCATTGGGCATGCGGTACAGATCGAGGATCGCTGGAGTGTTCAGGCCTGTACGGGCCAGGCGTTGGCTGTTTTCGGCGAAGCGCTCGGAATAGGGATAAAAGCTGCCGTAGGTATGCCAACGGCGGGCACGGAACAGCTTCAGAAAACTGCCATCCTCAAGTTTGAGGACTTTGGGCCCAAGGCCGTCTTCTTCGACCACCGATGCGTTGATGGTCATGCGTTGGGCATCGTCGGCAGAGAGACTGCGAACCGAAAGCTTCGACAGACGGTTTGTGCGCTGGGCAATGCTCAGCGCAGCCATCAGTGCCAGCGGTATCCACAGCAGGAACCAATGCTCCCGGGGGGTGTACAGGATGTCGCCACCCTCTGCCAGGCTGGCCCCTATACCGAATACCATCAGGGTCGACGCCAGGATAAACAGCGGTTGCGAGCGCTGGCGCCAGCAGTTGAACAGTCCTAGAAGTTGCATGGCCAGCCAGGGCAAGAACCCGATGATGCCGACATAGAAGAGCACGCCCAAGGCAAAGCTATGAGGTTCGCGGTAGGGATAGCCAACCCCCGGATCGATGCTCAGCGTCGCGTCATAACCATGGCCAATCCAGGGCGCATCGGCAATCAGATGCAGCGCTTGTCTCCAGATTTCGAAGCGGTAGGAGTCGCCGCGCGCCAGGAGCATGTCCGGTAACGCCGCCAGCAGGCTTACGCCAAGGGCGCCCATGATGGCCAGCAGCAACAATGAACGACGGTTCCAGCAAGTGAATGCCAGCCAGAGGCCTGCTATGGCGATGGCAACCAGAGGCGTTCTGGAGCCGGTTGCCAGGGCGGCCGCGAACATGACCAGAAAGGCCGGGACAATGCCAAACAGCAGCTTCGGATTGCGCACGGTCATGCCCAGAAAAAACCAGTAGGTGCAGAAAAAGCCGAACAGGTGGGAGCTGAGCAAGGGGTTGTCAAAGGCACCCCCGCCGATCATCCGATCGCCCGGTGCATAGTGCGACAGGAAAATATAAAGATTGAATGTGCTGGCGACCAACGCTACCAGGGCAGCAGCCAGCAGGACGAGTTTGAAGCTTTCGGCACGGTAACGCAGCAGCAGGCTGGTGCCAGCAAAGAGCATGAAAATATACAGCGGTGGTTTTGTCAGGCTGAACACGCTGTCTGGCGTAGGGCTCCAGTACAGTGACAGCAGCGCCCAGCCGGAATAAAGCAGGAATGCCTGAACCAGCGGCTCTCGCAGGAGGTTCTTCAATTCACTGGGGCGAATGCACAGGGCTATCAGGGCGGGGGTGCTCACGAGGACGTAAAACAACCTTTGATAGCCGCCGCGTGTAGGCAGAAAAAACAGTCCGCAAAGCAAAAGAAAAAAGCCCAGCGGCAGCATCCACAGGCAAATGAAATCGAAAACCCGGGTCGCTCTGGTATTGATGCTGCTGAATGGCATACTGAACTGTATTCCGATTAAGGGCCGGTAATACTAACGTATCCGTCTACCTTGGTCCTGTGGAATATTACCGCCGGGCAACCCGTTCGAACGATCCCGGCTGAGACCGGAAGAAGCTGTGATAAAGTCAGCATCCTTTTTTTGAATACTTCGCGTGATATGACCGACTCCAGTCTCTCCGCAAGCCCTTCGAGCTTGAAAATCTACTTCCGACTCCTTGGTTATGTGCGGCCATATATCGGCCTGTTCACTCTGAGTATTGTCGGTTTTCTGATTTTCGCGTCGACTCAGCCGATGCTTGGCTACGTGCTCAAGTATTTCGTTGATGGCTTGTCCAATCCCGAGGCCGCGCTGTTCCCCTCGATACCTTATCTGCGCGATCTGTCATTAATGCATGCTGTCCCCTTGCTGATCATCCTGATCGCCGCGTGGCAGGGCGCCGGTTCATACCTGGGCAACTTCTTCCTGGCCAAAGTCTCGCTGGGCCTGGTACATGATTTGCGTGTGCAGCTGTTCAACAACCTGCTGGTGCTGCCGAATCGTTACTTCGATCAGCACAACTCCGGGCACCTGATCTCACGCATCACCTTCAACGTGACCATGGTCACGGGAGCAGCGACAGATGCGATCAAGGTCGTGTTCCGGGAGGGCATGACGGTTGTCTTCCTGTTTGTCTCCCTGTTGATCATGAACTGGCGCCTGACGCTGGTGATGGTTGCCATTTTGCCGCTGATTGCGTTCATGGTGAGTCGCGCCAGCTCCAAGTTTCGCAAGCAGAGCAAGAAGATCCAGGTGGCGATGGGCGATGTGACCCATGTGGCCTCCGAGACCATCCAGGGGTATCGCGTGGTCCGCAGCTTCGGCGGTGAAATCTATGAGCGCGCCCGATTCAAGCGCGCGAGCCAGAGCAACACTGACAAGCAGTTGCGCATGACCCGTACCAGCGCCATCTACACGCCGATGCTGCAGCTGGTGATCTACACCGCCATGGCGGTGCTGATGTTCCTGGTGTTGGCCCTGCGCGGTGATGCGTCGGCGGGCGACATGGTGGCGTACATCACCCTTGCCGGCTTGCTGCCTAAACCGATTCGGCAGCTATCGGAAGTCAGTTCGACGATTCAGAAAGGCGTTGCCGGGGCCGAGAGCATTTTTGAGCAATTGGATGTGACGCCCGAAGTCGACCGAGGCAGTATCGAGCGTGACTCGGTTACGGGTCGACTCGAGGTGCGTCACCTTAGCTTCACCTACCCGGGCTCCGACCGTCAGGTGCTCGATGACATCAGCTTTTCTGTCGAGCCTGGGCAAATGGTTGCCCTGGTGGGGCGTTCAGGAAGCGGCAAGTCGACGCTGGCCAATCTGATTCCGCGTTTCTATCACCACGATAAAGGCGAGATTCTTCTCGATGGGATTGAAGTCGAGGAGTACAAGCTGCTGAACCTGCGTCGGCATATTGCTCAGGTGACGCAGCATGTCACTTTGTTCAGTGACACGGTGACCAACAACATTGCCTATGGCGACCTCGCTGGCGCTCCCCGTGAAGATGTCGAGAAAGCCGCGAAAGATGCCTATGCCATGGACTTTATTGCGCAGTTGCCTCAAGGCCTGGACACCCAGGTCGGCGAGAACGGCGTGCTGTTGTCCGGCGGCCAGCGTCAGCGACTTGCGATTGCCCGGGCGCTGCTGAAAAACGCCCCGTTGTTGATTCTCGACGAAGCGACGTCGGCCCTTGATACCGAATCCGAGCGGCATATTCAGGCCGCCCTGGATCAGGTGATGAAGGGCCGTACGACGCTGGTGATAGCCCACCGTTTGTCGACCATCGAGAAGGCCGATCTGATCCTGGTCATGGATCAGGGCCAGATTGTCGAGCGCGGTACCCATTCCGAACTCCTGGCTAAGAATGGCTATTACGCTCGATTGAATGCACTGGGCCTTGATGAGCCCGCACCGCAGGGTATCGTCTGATCCCCGCTTCAGGGTGAGCGATGCTCACCCTGAAACCGCCTCGGCGTGCAATGCGCTCAGGGTGTTTGTGTCCAGATATTTACAGTCTTGACTATGTCTAAATAAATTTCGGTATTTCGCCTGCTACGGTTCGCACATGAATCATTGGCTTCGGGGTGGCTGTTCGCCTCGTGTGGGTACCGAAATGTTGCAGCGCTTTTTATGGAAGCTATTACCCAAACAGCAGCGAGCGTTCCTGCTGGGGCGTTTGTCGGTCAGGGATCGACAAGTCGTGAACAAGGCGATGTCGGGTAATGTGCACTTCCCTCAGGCTTTCCAGCAGCGCTCCTGCGTGTTCATTCACATCCCCAAGTGTGCCGGGAGCAGCGTTTGCTCTGCGCTATTCGACGGCTGGATGCCTGGGCATTTGCCGCTGTACTGGTACGAACAGCAATTTCCCGAGCAGTTTTCCAGCAGTTTCAAATTCACCTTCGTTCGTGACCCTTTGGAGCGGGCCTATTCGGCCTACGCTTTCCTGCGTGGCAACGAACTGGGGGAGCGCGACCGACGGTCCCAGGCGCTGGTTCGTCATTACCGTGATTTCGATGATTTCATCGGCCGCTGGCTGCATCCGGAGAACGTCCGGAAACAGTTGCATTTCGCTCCCCAGACCGACTTCATGGTCGACTCCATGGGGTATATGGCAATGGATTTCGTGGGGTATCAGGAACACCTGGATCGTGACTTTCAAGTGCTTTGCGAGCAATTGGGGGTCGTCTCGTCATTACCCCATCTGAATGGCTCTCAGCATCGCCAATCAGCACTCGCCCGTGACTTTTGTTCGGTACGCACCCGCCGTTTGGTGCGACGGGTTTATCAGCGTGACTATGAGATGCTCGGCTATGAGTAAATTGTCGTTTGTCTGCGAACAACCCCCACGGATCCGCCCGTACGCATTGTCGTTGTCACCCTCGGCCCGAGCAGCGCTCAAGCATCAGCAAGCGTGTTGCCTGTGGTTGACGGGGCTGTCCGGTGCCGGCAAGTCGACCTTGGCCAATGCGCTTGAGGTACAGCTCAATGAACAGGGGCGCCACACCTTTGTGCTGGATGGCGACAACGTACGCAACGGTTTGTGCAATGACCTGGGCATGGGCGCTGCAGCGCGTAAGGAAAATATCCGGCGTATTGCCGAAGTGGCGCGCTTGATGGTCGACGCGGGGCTGATTGTGATTGTCTCGGCGATTTCGCCGTTTCAGGCCGATCGAGCGTCGGCCAGAGCCTTGTTCCGCACGGGCGAGTTTCTCGAGGTGTATGTCAGCACGCCGTTCGACATCTGTGCCCGGCGCGATCCCAAGGGCTTGTATCAAGCTGCGCTGCGAGGGCAAATCAAGGACTTCACCGGTCTCGACAGCCCTTATGAAGCACCGCAACAGGCGGACTGCGAAATCAACACCGACGAGGTCGAGCTGGCCGACGCCGTGCAGCATATCCTGGCTGTTTTGCTTAAAAAATGAACAATATCACGGCGTGATGCGCCCCAGATGAAGCTGTCGAACTAGGCAGCGTTCACCCTGTGCTAATATCGCGCCCCTGTTCATTTTGTATGTGGGTTGCACCATGAAGTTGTCCATGCCGCGATTCGATCAAGCCCCTGTCTTGGTGGTCGGCGATGTCATGCTCGACCGTTACTGGCATGGTGGTACCTCACGGATTTCTCCTGAGGCACCGGTGCCGGTGGTCAAGGTCGAGCAAATCGAAGACCGCCCGGGCGGTGCTGCCAACGTTGCCTTGAACATTGCCGCGCTCGGCGCGCCGGCGTCCCTGGTCGGTGTGACCGGTGATGACGAGGCCGCCGACAGCCTGAGCAATAGCCTCAAGGGCGCCGGAGTGCGTGCGTTGTTTCAGCGCATCGCGCATCAGCCAACCATCGTCAAGCTGCGGGTCATGAGCCGTCACCAGCAATTGCTGCGTATTGACTTCGAACAACCGTTTGCCACCGACGCACTGGCGCTCGGCGCTGAAGTCGACGGCCTGCTCGAAGGCATCAAGGTGCTGGTGTTGTCTGACTACGGCAAAGGCGCACTGAAGAACCATCAGGTGTTGATCCAGGCCGCACGTGCCCGCGGCATTCCGGTGCTGGCGGATCCCAAAGGCAAGGATTTCTCGATTTACCGCGGTGCCAGCCTGATCACCCCGAACCTCAGCGAGTTCGAAACCATTGTTGGCGGTTGCGCCGATGAGCACGATCTGGTCAGCAAGGGTGCGAAGCTGATGCATGACCTTGATCTCGGCGCCTTGCTGGTCACGCGTGGCGAGCACGGCATGACCTTGCTGCGTCCTGATCATCCGGCGCTGCATTTGCCTGCACGCGCCCGTGAAGTATTTGATGTGACCGGTGCCGGTGACACGGTGATTTCTACGTTGGCGGCGGCGATTGCTGCTGGCGAAGAACTGCCGCACGCGGTGGCCTTGGCCAACCTGGCTGCTGGCATCGTGGTCGGCAAGCTGGGTACGGCGGCGATCAGTGCTCCGGAATTGCGTCGCGCGATTCAGCGTGAAGAAGGTTCCGAGCGGGGTGTCCTGGGCCTGGAGCAATTGCTGCTGGCGGTCGACGATGCGCGTGCGCACAAAGAAAAGATCGTCTTTACCAATGGCTGTTTCGACATCCTCCATGCGGGCCATGTGACCTACCTTGAGCAGGCGCGGGCGCAGGGCGATCGATTGATCGTTGCGGTCAACGACGATGCATCGGTGAGCCGCTTGAAAGGTCCTGGGCGACCGATCAACAGCGTTGACCGGCGCATGGCGGTACTGGCAGGTCTGGGCGCGGTGGACTGGGTGATCAGCTTCTCTGAAGGCACTCCGGAAAACCTCCTGACGCAAGTCAAACCTGACGTGTTGGTCAAGGGCGGCGATTACGGGATCGACCAGGTGGTCGGCGCCGACATCGTCAGCGCTTATGGCGGAACAGTGAAAGTGCTGGGGCTGGTGGAAAACAGCTCGACGACCGCAATTGTCGAAAAGATCCGCAAGACCTGAGTTACAAAGATCGTTCCCACGCTCTGCGTGGGAATGCCTCAATGGACGCTCTGCGTCCTCTGTTGGGACGCGGAGCGTCCCGGGCTGCATTCCCACGCGGAGCGTGGGAACGATCGGCGCGGGGTTAGCGTGCCACCTTGCGTGGCACGATTTTCTTCAGCAGCAGTTTGGCCTTGCCGGTCAATCGGCTGAAACCCGAGGCCTTGCCCGGTTGGCTCAAGCCCTGCTGCCTGAGCCAGTCCTTCCAGCGAATCCGTTCGTCTCGCACTAGCCAACCTTCCTGCCGGGCAAAACTTTCTGCCAGGTACAGTCCGCGTGTGCTTGCCGGGTAGAGCTGATCTTTTTTCAGGGTGTAGAGCTCGGGCAGCGGCTGGCCATCCTCAAGCGGCATCAGGTACAGGTCGGGGCGCTTGCGATCCAGTCGCGCGACGAGTTGATCGCCTTCAAGCCGTTCATCGACATGAAACAGGCTCAGGGATTTGGCTTCCCTGGGCACGTCCAGGCGCAAATCGTAGATCAACTGCAACGAAGCCGTAGGCAGATGCACGTAGGCCCGTGGGCGTTCGATCAGCTGCATGTTGGCGCAACGCACCGGGCGTGCAGCGCCAGACAGCGGCGTCAGGCGAAACGGCAGCGCTTCGCGGTAATGCAGCGCGCTGGCGTAGGGCGCTGGCAGCCAGGTGTCATTGAAGCGCCCGCCAAGCCAGCCTTCAGGGGTTTCCAGCAGGCATTCTTCGGCGATCTCCTGAATGGCCGTGTGCAACGGCAGGTTCAGTTCATGGGCCGGCACATAACCCGAGATCAGTTTGAGCACCACATCGCCACGGTCCTGACGGCGCTGGCGGACCAGCACCCAGTAATCGCGATTCTGCCAGTGCAGGGTCAGCCGTACCGAGACGCCAAGGTTGGCCAGCTCCAGTGAGAAGTGCTCTGGATTGGCCACCGTGACCGGGCGCCGACGTTGCAGGGTCTGGGAGAAATTCAGCGGCCTGCCGACACTCTGATAACTCAGGCCTTCGGGAGTCGCTTCGACGTATAACGGCAGGGTCTTGAAGTTGCTGGGGTTCTTTCTTATGAGCGTTCGCGGCATGTCGGCTCCTTCTTGCGTCGGGGTCGGCCGCCTTGGCGGCTGTTCAACGACTACGTAGGACTTGAGCAACAGTCGCCACATTGTGGGCGAGGTGCAGCGGATTAATGGTCCCGACAATAGCACTGGCGACACCGGGCTGCGCAAACAACAATTCGAAGCTGGCGCGAACCGGATCAACACCCGGGCTGAGGCAGACGTGACCGCTGGCCAGAGCCTTCTTCACCAGGATCGCTTTGCCGTGCGCAGCAGCGTAGTCGATGACTGGCCGTTCGGCCTGTTCGTTGAGATTGTAGGTGACCATGGCGCAATCGCCTTGTTCCAGAGCCTTCAAACCACCATCGACAGTTTTGCCGGAAAACCCGAACCCGCGAATCTTGCCCTCGCGTTTAAGCTCGGCGAGGGTTTGATAGACCTCGCACTCGTTGAGAATCGCCAGATCGTTGCCGTCCGAATGCACCAGCACCAGGTCGATGAAGTCGGTTTCCAGGCGCTGCAGGCTACGTTCGACGGAAAAACGCGTGTGTGCAGCGCTGAAGTCATGGTGCGACAGGCCATCGGCGAATTCTTCACCGACCTTGCTGACAATCACCCACTCCTGACGCTGACCGCGCAGCAACGGGCCGAGGCGTTCTTCGCTGCGGCCATAGGCGGGGGCGGTGTCGATCAGGTTGATGCCCAAGTCGCGGGTCAGGTTGAGCAACCTGCGCGCTTCGTCATCGTCCGGGATCTGGAAGCCATTGGGGTACTTCACGCCTTGGTCGCGGCCAAGTTTCACCGTGCCCAGGCCCAGTGGCGAAACCAGCAGGCCAGTACTGCCCAGCGGGCGATGCAGGTCGTGCAGGGTGGCTTGGCTCATGGCAACAATTGCTCCCAGGCAGGCACGCCCATCGGCGGTTTTGGCAGGGTTGGCAATGGCGCCGGGTGGCTTGGCTGGATGCCGTCGCGTTGCAGCGACGCCATTACCCGGTCAGCGAAGTCCGGTGCCAGCGCCAGTTTGGTCGGCCAGCCCACCAGCAGACGATCCTGCTCGGCGAGAAAGGCGTTGTCGGGTCGGCTCAGGCCCGATTGCAGCGGCTCGGCGCGCTCGACCCGCAAGGTCGCCCATTGCGCCTGGCTGAGGTCGACCCAGGGCAACAGGTTGCCGAGTTCTTTCTGTGCGGCGGCAATTTGCGCGGCAGGTTCGCGAGCCACGCCTTCGGCTTCGGCGATATCACCGCCCAGGTACCAGACCCATTGACCATCGGCGGCCGGGTGGGTGGTGACGGTGATGCGCGGCTTGGGCCCGCCGCCCAGGCAGTGGGCGTACAAGGGTTTGAGGCTCGGGCCTTTGACGATGACCATGTGCAGAGGCCGACGTTGCATGGCCGGCTGGCTCAGGCCCAGCGCCGTGAGCAGGTCGGCGTTACCAGCGCCGGCGCTGAGGACGATGCGCTGTGCGCGGATTTCGCGCTCGTCGACGCGCAGGCCGACCAGTTCGCCGTTTTCCAGCAGTGGCTCGATCTTCTGCCCGGCCAGCAGGCCGTCACCGGCAAGCTCAGCCAGACGCCCGATCAGGCTTGGCACATCGACCACCAGTTCCGCCAGGCGATAAACCTTGCCTTTGAAGCGCTTGTCTTGCAGGGCCGGTGGCAGTTGCTCGCCCTTGACCTGATCGACCCGACCGCGCACGGCTTTGCTGGCGAAGAAACTGGTGAGGTTGCCGGCGAGGGTGCCGGGGGACCACAGGTAGTGGGCTTCGGACAGCAGGCGCACGCCGGACAGGTCCAGCTCGCCGTCGCCGGCCAGGGCTTCACGCCAACGGCGCGGCATGTCGGAAATCGCTTCGGAGGCACCGGTCAACGCACCATGCAGCGCGTACTTGGCGCCGCCGTGGATGATCCCCTGGGACTTCACGCTCTGCCCGCCACCGAGGCTGGCGCTTTCCACCAGTACGGTCGAGAAACTCTGACGACGCAGGCGTGCGTTCAGCCAGAGGCCGGCGACACCAGCGCCGACAATCAGCACGTCGGTGGAAATAACGGATGGCATGCAGCGACCTCGGAGTTTGGGACTAGAGGCGCAGTATACAGAGCACGGCGATCCCTTGTAGCAGCTGCCGCAGGCTGCGTTCGGCTGCGAAGCAGTCGTAAAACCTGACGACGCAGCTCTTCAGGTAGATCGAAGGCGAGGACTTCGTCCTCGAACGCAGCCTTCGGCAGCTGCTACGCAAAGTAGTCTGGCGGTGCTCTTTAGTGTCCGGCAGTTTTCGAGAACAGCTGGATGACCACCACGCCCAGGACGATCAGCGCCATGCCGAGCATGGCCGGGATGTCGAGTTTCTGGTCGTAGAGGAACAGCGCCGCGATGCTGACCATCACGATCCCCATGCCGGCCCACACCGCGTAGGTAACGCCAACCGGAATGGTGCGCACCACCAGGGTCAGCATCCAGAACGCGATGCCGTAACCGACGACGATCAACAGCAAAGGGAGTGGTGTGCTCAGGCCCTTGACCGCTTTCATCGATACGGTGGCGATCACTTCGGCGCAGATGGCGATAGCCAGGAGGTAGTAAGCGTTCATGGTGTGATCCTCGTATTTTGGCCTGCTTGATGAGGTCGGCATTCTAGAGGCTTTCGAGATGGGGTAAAGTCATTACCTATCTGATTTGAAGATGGGTTGAGCCATGAGTGTGCAATGGAGTCTGGAGCAGATGCGTTTGTTCGTCAGTGTGGCCGAGCAGCGTTCGTTTTCAGCGGTAGCGCGTAACCAGCGCAAGGCGCAGTCGGCGGTCAGCAGTGCGATTGCACTGCTTGAAGCGGACCTTGGCCTGAACCTGTTTGATCGCAGTAGCGGCCGCCAGCCACGCCTGACCGAAGCCGGCAGCGCGTTGCTCGAAGAAGCGCGGGAAGTGCTGCGTCAGTGCGAGCGGCTCAATGGCCGGGCGCAGGCGTTGATGCGCGGTCAGGAAGCGCGGCTGCGTCTGGCGCAGGATGAGGCCATGCCTTATCAGCCGGTGCTCGACAGCCTCGAAGCATTGGCCGAGCGATTCCCCAGCCTGGAAGTGCAACTGGCCAGCGCCGCACAGGGCGATGTGGCGCGCAAACTGGTGGAGCGCCGGGCCGATCTGGGCTTGCTGTTTTATCACGAGCAGATTCCCGAAGCCTTGGAGCGTCGGGTGCTGGGCAGTGTCGAGATGGTCACGGTGTGCGGGGTCGGGCATCCGCTGGCCGTAGAAGGACAGGTCAATTGCCAGCAGATGGCGCAGCATCGACAGCTGCTGATGGCCACGCATTCCAGCGTCTACCCCGGCAGTGAGCAAGCCAGCCCGCAAGTCTGGCGCGCCGACAGTTTCTACGTCCTCGCCGAGTGGCTGATGCGTGGTCTGGGGTGGGGCTGGTTGCCGCGGCATGTGGTGCAGTACCCGGCGTATCACGGGCAGATGGTCGAACTGGTCAGCGAGTGGACCCCGCCAGCGTTGGTGGTGGAGCTGGTCTGGCGGCGTGATGAACCGCTGGGGCCGGCGGCGCGCTGGTTGGCGGAGCGTTTTGCCGTGCACTTGCAGGCGATCGGCTAAAAAAGCCGATAAACTCCGCCGCCATGAATAGAACTCTCTACACCGCGCTGTTTTACCTGGGGCTGCCACTGGTAGCGATTCGACTGTGGCTGCGCTCGCGCAAGGCGCCGGCGTACGCCAGGCGTATTGGCGAGCGTTTCTCCATCGGCCTGCCGGTGATGAAGCCTGGCGGCATCTGGGTACATGCGGTGTCGGTTGGCGAAAGCATTGCTGCTGCCCCCATGATTCGCGGGTTGCTCGAACGTTATCCACAGCTGCCGATCACCGTGACCTGCATGACCCCGACCGGCTCCGAGCGGATTCACGCGATGTTCGCCAATGAGCCGCGCATCCAGCACTGCTACCTGCCTTACGATCTGCCGTGTGCGGCGGCGCGGTTCCTCGATCGGGTCCAGCCGAAACTGGCGGTGATCATGGAAACCGAGTTGTGGCCCAACCACATTCATCAGTGCGCCAAACGCGGGATCCCGGTGGCATTGGCCAATGCCCGGCTTTCGGAGCGCTCGGCCAAAGGCTATGGCCGTTTCGGCAAGCTGACGCAGCCGATGCTGGCCGAAATGAGCCTGTTCGCGGTGCAGACCGAAGCCGAGGCCGAGCGTTTTCGGCAGCTGGGTGCGCGCGCGGAAACGGTCGAAGTAACCGGTTCGATCAAGTTTGATTTGCGCATCGACCCCCAGTTGCTGCAACGGGCCGCCGAGTTGCGTCAGCAATGGCAAGCGGTCGAGCGTCCGGTGTGGATCGCCGCGAGTACCCATGAAGGTGAAGACGAAGTGGTGCTGGCGGCGCATCGACAATTGCTCGCCAGTCATCCGGATGCGCTGCTGATTCTGGTGCCGCGTCACCCCGAACGTTTCAATCCGGTGTTCGAACTCTGCCAGCAGCAAGGTTTCAACACGATCCGTCGTTCGACCGGCGAAGTGGTCAGCGCCAGCACCTCAGTGCTGCTCGGCGACACCATGGGCGAGTTGCTGTTTCTCTATGCCTTGGCCGACAGTGCGTTCGTCGGCGGCAGTCTGGTGCCGAATGGCGGGCATAACCTGCTGGAGCCGGCAGCGCTGGCCAAGCCGGTGCTGAGCGGTCCGCACCTGTTCAACTTCCTTGAGATCGCGGCGCTGATGCGCAGCGCCAAGGCGTTACAGGAAGTGGATGACGCCCAAGGGCTGGCGCTGGCGGTGCAGCGACTGTTTGAATTGCCACGCGATGCGCAGCGGATGGCAGAGGCGGGGCTGAGCGTGATGCGCGCCAATCAGGGCGCCTTGCAGCGATTGCTGGATGGGTTGGGGCGGTTGATCAACCGTTAAACCGCAGAACCTGTGGGAGCGAGCTTGCTCGCGATAGCGGTGGATCAGTCAGCATTGATCTTGAATGTGCTGCCACCATCGCGAGCAAGCTCGCTCCCACATGGAGTGCGCTTGCTATCTCAAGGACGGGCTTTTAGCTGTTCCGCAGCAGCCTTGGCCAGGTCCGGCGGCAGGAAGTCCTTGTCCGGGTTGTAGTCGGCCTTGAGGTAACGCTTCAGGTCCTGCAGGTCGCCCGGGCTGAGGGTGCCGGCCGCCTGCTTCAGGCGCAGGTTGTCGAGAATGTAGTCGTAGCGGCTGTTGTTGTAGTTGCGCACCGAGGTGTACAGCTGGCGCTGGGCGTCGAGCACGTCGACGATATTGCGCGTCCCCACCTGATAACCGATCTCCGTGGCTTCCACCGCGCTCTGGTTCGAGATGATCGACTGGCGGCGAGCCTGCACCTGCTCGACATCGCTGTTTACCGCACGGTGCAGGTTACGGGTGTTTTCCACCACTTGCCGACGCAGTGCTTCGCGTTGCTGTTCGCTTTGGTCGAGGCGCGAGTACGACTCGCGAACCTGTGAGCTGGTCAGCCCGCCGCTGTAGATCGGAATGTTCAATTGCAGGCCGACCGTGCTTTGCGAGACGGTGCCGCCGTACGCTTGGCCGAAGGGGCTCGGGTTGTTGAAGCCCAGCGCGTCGTTGTCACCGGTCTTGTACTGCGCCACGGCGTCGAGGGTCGGTGCGTGACCGGCCTTGCGCTGCTTGAGCGTCTCTTCGGCAGCGCTGACCGCGTAGTTGCTGGCCAGCAGGTTGAGGTTCTGTTTGGCGGCAGTGTCGACCCAGGCCTTGGCGTCGTTCGGTGCTGGCGGCAGGACCGGCAAGGTGTGGACGATGCCCTGAATCGAGTTGTACTGACGGTTGGTCAGGGTGATCAGCGCTTCGAACGCATCATCCACCTGGCGCTGAGCGAGAATCCGGTTGGCGCGCGCGGTGTCGTAACTGGCTTGCGATTGCAGCACGTCGGTCTTGTCCGAGAGGCCCACATCGAAGCGCTCATTGGACTGATCGAGCTGGCGCTTGAACGCGGCTTCCTCGGCCTTGGTCGAGGCCAGGTTGTCTTGACTGCGCAGAACGTTGAAGTAGGTTTCGGCACTTTGCAGAATCAGGTTCTGCTCGGTCGCCGAGAGTTGCAGCGCCGCTTGCTCGTTGACATCCTTGGCCGCCTGGAGCTGGAACCAGCGATCGGCGCGGAACAACGGCTGGGCCAGCGTTGCTTGATAGAAGTGGGCACTGCGGTTGGCGATGGCTGACGGCTGGTCGATTTTTGTCCGCACATCGGCCACCTGGGCACCGCCCGAGAGGTTTGGCAGCAGGCCGGCACGGGCCTGGGGCACGACTTCCTTTTGCGCGCCATATTGAGCGCGGGCGGCGGCCAGGTCGGCGTTATTGTCGACGGCTTCCTGGTAGACGCTGACCAGATCGGTATTGGTCGATAATGGCGCTTCTGCTGCCCAGGCCATTCCGTTGGACGCACAAGACACGGCAAGAGCCAGTGAGAGTTTGCGCAGCATGAGGCGATCCCTAAATTTTATTACGTCGATAATTTGAACGCCAAGGCTACGGCGCACGCCGGACAGCGTCAAGGCGCAGCATGGCGTAGCGAGTGTAGATGCGCCAACCGGCGGCAACAATCCTGTAATTACGCCATTCATCACGCTGTTTGCACCGGTGTTGGCGTTCTTTGCCAGTTGTGTCTAGACTGGCCGGGTTCTTGTCGGGGTGCCTTGCTATGAGGCTGAGATCGAATAATTTCGGATCCCGTTGAACCTGATCAGGTTTATGCCTGCGTAGGGAACAAGATTTCTCGTCTCCCGGCGAGTCCTCTTGTGCTTCGTCCGGGATGTTGTTCGACAATCGAACAACCCTCGTGCACTCAGCACAGCACTCATCCAGCTGGAGTTTTCACTGGTGGGCTGCGTCCATTCGTTACAGGTTCGCTCCGACAAAATTCCACTGCCTGGATGATGTCTGGAGAGCCCGTGATGACTACAAAATCAAAAAATGCGATCAATCTGAGTGATTCGGCCAAGGTCGATCAGCAATCGGTTCAGCCTTTTACCCGCTCGCAAAAAATTTATGTTCAGGGCACTCGTCCGGACATCCTCGTGCCGATGCGCGAAATCAGCCTCGACGTGACGCCAACCGACTTCGGTGGCGAAATCAACGCACCGGTCGTGGTCTACGACACCTCGGGTCCGTACACCGACCCCAACGTGATCATCGATGTGCGCAAAGGCCTGGGCGACGTGCGTTCGCCGTGGATCGAAGCCCGTGGTGATACCGAGCGTCTGGCCGGCCTGAGCTCGAACTTCGGCCAGGAACGCCTCGCTGATCCAGAGCTGACCAAGCTGCGTTTCGCTCACGTGAACAACCCGCGCCGCGCCAAGCCGGGCGCCAACGTCAGCCAGATGCACTACGCCCGCAAAGGCATCATCACCGCCGAGATGGAATACGTCGCCATCCGCGAAAACATGAAGCTCGAAGTGGCCCGCGCCGCAGGTTTGCTGGATCAGCAGCACGCTGGCCACAGCTTCGGCGCCAGTGTGCCGAAAGTCATCACCCCGGAATTTGTCCGTGAAGAAATCGCCCGTGGCCGCGCGATCATTCCGGCGAACATCAACCACACCGAACTGGAACCGATGATCATCGGCCGTAACTTCCTGGTGAAGATCAACGGCAACATTGGCAACAGCGCACTGGGTTCGTCCATCGAAGAAGAAGTGGCGAAACTGACCTGGGGCATTCGCTGGGGTTCGGACACGGTCATGGACCTGTCCACCGGCAAGCACATTCACGAAACCCGTGAGTGGATCATCCGCAACTCGCCGGTGCCGATTGGTACCGTGCCGATCTATCAGGCCCTGGAAAAAGTCGGCGGCGTCGCCGAAGACCTGACCTGGGAACTGTTCCGCGACACGCTGATCGAGCAGGCCGAGCAGGGCGTCGACTACTTCACCATCCACGCCGGGGTGTTGCTGCGCTACGTGCCGATGACCGCCAAGCGCGTGACCGGTATCGTTTCCCGTGGCGGTTCGATCATGGCCAAGTGGTGCCTGGCGCACCACAAAGAGAACTTCCTCTACACTCATTTCGAAGACATCTGCGAAATCATGAAGGCCTACGACGTCAGCTTCTCGCTGGGCGATGGCCTGCGTCCGGGCTCGATTGCCGACGCCAACGACGAAGCGCAGTTCGGTGAGCTGGAAACCCTCGGCGAGCTGACCAAGATCGCCTGGAAACACGATGTGCAGTGCATGATCGAAGGCCCTGGCCACGTGCCGATGCAGTTGATCAAAGAGAACATGGACAAGCAACTCGAGTGCTGCGACGAGGCGCCGTTCTACACCCTCGGCCCACTGACCACCGACATCGCACCGGGTTACGACCACATTACCTCGGGCATCGGTGCGGCAATGATCGGCTGGTTCGGTTGCGCCATGCTTTGCTACGTCACGCCGAAGGAGCACTTGGGCCTGCCGAACAAGGATGACGTGAAGACCGGGATCATCACCTACAAGATCGCCGCCCACGCGGCAGACTTGGCCAAAGGACATCCGGGCGCACAGATCCGCGACAACGCCTTGAGCAAGGCGCGTTTCGAGTTCCGCTGGGAAGACCAGTTCAACCTTGGCCTGGACCCGGACACCGCGCGTTCGTACCACGATGAAACCCTGCCGAAGGACTCGGCCAAGGTCGCGCATTTCTGCTCGATGTGCGGGCCGAAATTCTGCTCGATGAAAATCACCCAGGAAGTCCGCGAATATGCGGCCAACCAGCGGATCGAAACCGTCGATGCCGAAGTCGCCCAAGGTCTGGCCGAACAGGCCGAGCGCTTCAAGCAGGAAGGCAGCCAGTTGTACAAAAAGGTTTGATCTGACCCGGGATTAACGGCGCCTGTGCTGCCGTCTTCGCGAGCAAGCCCGCTCCCACATTAGGCCTCAGTCGTACACAAATTTTGTGTTCACAGGAGATCCAGTGTGGGAGCGGGCTTGCTCGCGAAGGCGCCAGGCCAGGCACCGAAAATACCAATGACACACTTTATCCCTCTGAGATAACACCCTTGAGTATTCAACCCAGTACCTATTCCCCCGACCACGCTGTGCCTTTGGCCCAGCGCGTGTTCGGTGCCCGTGATCTGTTCTCCCTGTGGTTCTCCCTCGGCATTGGTCTGATGGTCTTGCAGACCGGGGCCTTGCTTGCGCCGGGGTTGGGATTGTCGGGCTCGTTGCTGGCGATTTTTCTGGGCACGCTGGTCGGCGTTCTGCTGCTGGCGTGCGTCGGGGTGATCGGCAGCGATACCGGCCTGTCGGCCATGGCTGCGCTGAAACTCAGCCTCGGCAGTCGCGGCGCGAGCCTGCCGGCAATGCTGAATCTGCTGCAACTAATCGGTTGGGGCTCGTTCGAAATCATCGTCATGCGCGACGCGGCCAGCCTGCTGGGCGCCCGTGCGTTCAGCGACGGCAGCCTCATGGCCAACCCATTGCTCTGGACGTTGGTGTTCGGCGCCCTGGCGACCTTGCTCGCGGTCAGCGGTCCGTTGACGTTTGTCCGTCAGATCTTGCGCAAGTGGGGCATCTGGTTGCTGCTGGCGGCGTGCATCTGGCTGACCTGGAACCTCTTCGCCAAAGCCGATCTGGCCGCGCTGTGGGCACAGGCCGGTGACGGTTCGATGCCATTCGCCGTGGGTTTTGATATTGCCATCGCGATGCCGCTGTCGTGGTTGCCGCTGATTGCCGACTACTCGCGTTTCGGCAAGCGTGCGAAAAGCGTATTCGGCGGTACGGCGCTGGGCTTCTTCATTGGTAACTTCTGGCTGATGAGCCTGGGCGTTGCCTACACCCTGGCATTCGCCCCGAGTGGTGAAGTCAATGCCTTGCTGTTGGCACTGGCCGGTGCCGGTTTGGGCATTCCGCTGTTGCTGATCCTGCTTGACGAGTCGGAAAACGCTTTCGCCGACATTCACTCGGCGGCGGTCTCCAGCGGGATTCTGTTGCGCATGAAAGTCGAGCACCTGGCCTTGGCCATCGGGGTGATCTGCACCTTGATCGCGTGCCTGGCGCCATTGGCCCAGTACCAGAACTTCCTGTTGTTGATCGGCTCGGTGTTTGCGCCGCTGTTCGGCGTGGTGCTGGTGGATCACTTCATCCTGCGCAAGCGCAGTGCTCAAATTGCGTCAGCCGCCTTGCGCTGGCCGGCGTTGCTCGCCTGGCTGGGCGGGGTGAGCACCTATCACTTGCTGGCGAATCTGTATCCGGAGGTCGGCGCAACCCTGCCGTCGCTGGTACTGGCAGGGCTGCTGCAACTGCTGCTGGGTCGGGTCTTCAGCTACGCTCAGGCACCAGCTCAGGCTTGATCTGACCCTTGAGGCGAGCGTAAGGGATGGTCATCTCGATGAGGCCACTCGAATAGGGCGCGATGGTCGCAACGTTGTACTTGAGCACCACCCCGACGCTGGTCAAGGCCACGTTCGGGGTTTTCTGGAAGGGCCAGCTTTTGACGAAGTCCGGGTCCCGATCCAGCTGCGAATTGATCAGCCAGCTATTGTGCGCGACTTGCGCAGTCTTCCAGAACGCCACTTCCTGCCCTGGCAACAGCATGTCACCCAGGCTCAGCTCTTTTTGCAGTTGACGCGAGTAGTTGATAAAGCCCCGTCCCGGCGTGCCATTGGCCGCGCCCGTGTCCAGATAGCTGGACACTTCAATGATCACCAGTCCGTCATGCTGCTCACGTACCTTGGCTTGCAAGTAGACGCTGTTGCGATCGCCTGACTCACGCAGGAACTGTTCGCGGTAGGCGTTGAGGGAGGCGGGTAGCGCCGCGCCCGGTGAGGTGCGGGTCATTTGCAGCAGGCGCTGTTCGACGATCCGGTCCAGTTGCGGCTCGGTCGGGAAATGCACCGTGTCGATATTCACCAGCGGGCAGTCTGGGCCATCGCAACCGGGCTTGACCTGCTCGGACGCATCGCGAGTGGATGTCACCTGTGCCCGATAGCTGGGTTGGAACAGGCTTTGGCAGGCGCCGAGCGTGAGGGCAATACAGGCCACGGAGGCGATTTTCAACAGCGACATGGGCGTCCTTCATGAATCAGAGAAAGGCAAAATTCAGGGTCTTCGACTGCCAGCGGCGCGGTCGGTTCGCCACTAAGCTAATTAGAGCCAATTAGAGTTGTTTTCACCCCTTGCCGTCTATCCCGCTGACGGCAAAGAGGCTGCATCAAACGGTGTGGGCGCGTTAGGATGGCGCGAAGCCTGGGGGGAGCCTCGGACGGATAGACAGTAAACGAGGATTGTTATGACTGATTTTGCCAATGCCACCCCGACCATCGTAGACGTCGTGCGCCGCGAAAACTGCTTCAAGGGTTTTTACCAGCTTGATCGCGTGCACCTGCGTCATGAGCTGTTTGCCGGTGGCATGAGTCGCGAGATCAGCCGCGAGTTGTTCGTTCGTCATGATGCGGTGTGTGTCCTGCCTTACGATCCGCTGCGGGACGAAGTGGTATTGATCGAGCAGTTTCGCGTTGGTGTATTGGGCAAGACCGATAACCCGTGGCTGATCGAACTGGTCGCCGGTCTGATCGATAAGGATGAAATACCGGAAGAAGTTGCTCACCGCGAAGCGCAGGAGGAAGCTGGACTTGTATTCACTGCGCTGTGGCCGATGCTCAATTATTTTCCGTCGCCCGGTGGTAGTACCGAATACGTGCACTTGTATCTGGGGCGGTGTAACAGTAACGGGGCCGGCGGCATTCATGGGCTGGTGGAGGAAGCAGAAGATATTCGCGTGACGGTCTGGGATTTCGAAGATGCCCTGCAAGCCGTACGTGATGGACGGATTTCCAACGCGGCGAGCATTATTGCCTTGCAATGGCTGGCTTTGAACCGCGTTGAAGTGAGGGGGTTATGGTCGTAAACAAACAGCGCGATCGTTATCGGGTCGATCTTGTGGGGCTGCAAAGCGCCTGCGAGGCCAACTACGCCCGACTGATGCGCCTGTTACCGGAGATGCGCAACCAGCCGGCTGCCCGACGCATTGCCATGACCCAGGGTGAGCAGATGCTGGGCGTGCTGATGCTGGAAGTGTTGCAGGCGTGTCCGTACACCACGACCCTGCGAGTGCGCCAGGAGCACAGCCTGCCATGGCTGCCGGTGCCGCAGCTGGAAGTGCAGGTGTACCACGATGCGCGTATGGCCGAAGTCATCAGTGCCGAACATGCACGGCGCTTTCGCGGCATCTATCCTTATCCGAATGCGTTGATGCACCAGCCGGACGAAAAGGCCCAGCTCAATGTGTTCCTCGGCGAGTGGCTGAGTCATTGCCTGGCCTGCGGGCATGAGTTCGAAGTCGTACGTTAGTTGTGAACTGCGTCCGGTTCACGGGTTTCCTCTTTTCAATTTCCCCCAGCATAATTGCTCCATTCATCCATATCCGTGATCACGCCTTGGGAGAACGCCTTGCCGAGCGTATCCACTCTGACAGCCAACGATGCCGTATTGCTGGTGCAGCTCTCTGACAGCCATCTGTTCGCCGAGGCGGATAGCACGTTGCTGGGGATGAACACCCGCGACAGCCTGCAAAAGGTTATCGAGTTGGTACTGGCGCAACAGCCGCAGATCGACCTGATGATCGCCAGCGGCGACTTGTCTCAGGACGGCACGCTCGAGTCATATCAGCAGTTTCGTGAAATGACCCGGCAGATCGATGCGCCCGCGCGCTGGATTCCGGGCAACCACGATGAGCCGCAGGTCATGGCCCGGGCTGCGATCCAGAGTCAGTTGCTGGAGCCCATCGTGGACATCGGTAACTGGCGGATCACCTTGCTGGATTCGGCGGTGCCCGGCTCGGTGCCAGGGTATTTGCAGGACGATCAACTGCAATTGCTCGTCCGCGCCCTGAGCGAAGCGCCGGAGCGCCATCATCTGGTGTGCTTGCACCATCATCCGGTGTCCATCGGTTGTGCCTGGATGGAACCGATTGGCCTGCGTAACCCGGACGCCTTGTTTGCCGTGCTCGATCGCTTCCCACAGGTGCGGGCAGTGCTTTGGGGTCATGTGCATCAGGAAATCGATCAGTTACGCAACGATGTGCGGCTGATCGCTTCGCCATCGACGTGCATCCAGTTCGAGCCTGGCAGTGTGGATTTCAAGGTCGATACCCTGGCGCCGGGCTATCGCTGGTTGCGGTTGCTGCCGGACGGACGGCTGGAAACCGGAGTCGAGCGCGTGACCGGCTTCGAGTTTCAGGTCGATTACGGCTCGAACGGCTACTGAGATTTTTGTGGCTTGAGGAAAACCGGGTCGCGGCCATCGCGAGCAAGCTCGCTCCCACGGTGGATCTGCGGTGAACACACCATTTGTGAACACCCGAGATCAATGTGGGAGCGAGCTTGCTCGCGATGGCGTCCTTAAAGAGGACCTGATTTCTGTGGATGTCCCCGATCCGCCCGACTCCCTGTAAACTGCGGCATCTTTGCCCGCCTCACAGGGAGCTCGCATGTCTGGTTCGATCCTTTATATCCACGGTTTCAACAGCGCACCCGCGTCGAAAAAGGCCTGTCAGCTGGTCGGCGTGATGGATCGTCTGGGTTTGGGCGACCAGTTGCAGGTGCCGGCCTTGCATCACCATCCGCGCGAGGCCATCGGCCAGTTGGAGCAGGCGATTGCCAGGCTGGGGCGGCCACTGCTGGTCGGCAGCTCCCTCGGCGGCTACTATGCCACTCACCTTGCCGAGCGCCATGGCCTCAAGGCCCTGTTGATCAACCCTGCCGTCAGCCCGCACCGGATGTTCGACGGATACCTGGGCACGCAGAAGAACCTGTATACCGAAGAGACCTGGGAATTGACCCACGACCACGTGACGGCCCTGGCCGAGCTGGAAGTACCGGCGCCCCAGGACCCGCAGCGGTTTCAGGTGTGGTTGCAAACCGGGGACGAAACGCTGGACTATCGCCTCGCCCAGCAGTATTACCGAGCCTGTGCCTTGCGTATTCAGGCTGGCGGCGACCATAGTTTCCAGGGATTCGCCGGGCAATTGCCGGCCTTGTTGAGTTTTGCCGGCATCGGCGCAGATGTGTACCAGGCGATCGATTTCACAGCACTGTGAACCCTCGCCCCTATTTTCATGAACGACTGACGACGAGACCCCATGGCCACTCCCAGCGCTAGCTCTTATAACGCAGACGCCATCGAAGTCCTCTCGGGCCTCGACCCGGTGCGCAAACGCCCCGGCATGTACACCGACACCAGTCGGCCGAACCACCTTGCCCAGGAAGTCATCGACAACAGTGTCGACGAAGCCTTGGCCGGGCATGCGACATCGGTGCAGGTCATTCTCCATGCCGACCACTCCCTGGAAGTCAGCGATGACGGCCGTGGCATGCCGGTGGACATTCACCCTGAAGAGGGTGTCTCGGGCGTCGAGCTGATCCTCACCAAGCTGCACGCCGGCGGCAAGTTCTCGAACAAGAACTACCAGTTCTCCGGCGGTTTGCACGGGGTGGGTATTTCGGTGGTCAACGCCCTGTCGACCCAGGTCCGGGTGCGCGTCAAACGCGATGGCAACGAGTACCAGATGACCTTCGCCGATGGCTACAAAGCCACCGACCTGGAAGTGGTCGGCACCGTTGGCAAGCGCAACACCGGGACCAGCGTGTACTTCGCGCCGGACCCGAAATACTTCGATTCACCGAAATTCTCCATCAGCCGTCTCAAGCACGTACTCAAGGCCAAGGCCGTGTTGTGCCCGGGGCTGCTGGTCAGCTTTGAAGACAAGGCCACCGGCGAAAAAGTCGAATGGCATTACGAAGACGGTCTGCGTTCTTATCTGGTAGACGCGGTCAGCGAATTCGAACGTCTGCCGAACGAACCTTTCTGCGGCAGCCTGGCCGGTAATAAAGAAGCGGTCGACTGGGCACTGCTGTGGCTGCCTGAAGGTGGCGACAGCGTTCAGGAAAGCTACGTCAACCTGATCCCGACGGCCCAGGGCGGTACTCACGTCAACGGTCTGCGTCAGGGCTTGCTCGACGCGATGCGCGAGTTCTGCGAGTTCCGCAGCCTGCTGCCGCGAGGCGTGAAGCTGGCGCCGGAAGACGTCTGGGAACGTATTGCTTTCGTCCTGTCGATGAAAATGCAGGAGCCACAATTTTCCGGCCAGACCAAAGAGCGCCTGTCGTCCCGCGAGGCGGCGGCGTTTGTTTCCGGTGTGGTCAAGGACGCCTTCAGTCTGTGGCTGAACGCGAATCCCGAGTTGGGCCTGCAACTGGCTGAGCTGGCGATCAATAACGCTGGCCGCCGTTTGAAGGCCAGCAAAAAGGTCGAGCGCAAACGCATCACCCAAGGACCGGCCTTGCCGGGCAAACTCGCCGATTGCGCCGGGCAGGACCCGATGCGTTCCGAGCTGTTCCTGGTGGAAGGTGATTCCGCCGGCGGTTCGGCCAAGCAAGCGCGGGACAAAGAGTTCCAGGCGATCCTGCCGCTGCGCGGGAAAATTCTGAACACCTGGGAAGTCGACGGCAGCGAAGTGCTGGCCAGCCAGGAAGTGCACAACATTGCCGTAGCCATTGGTGTCGATCCGGGCGCTGCGGACATGAGCCAGCTGCGTTACGGCAAGATCTGCATCCTCGCCGACGCCGACTCCGACGGCCTGCACATCGCGACCTTGCTGTGTGCCTTGTTCGTCCAGCATTTCCGTCCGTTGGTGGATGCCGGTCACGTCTACGTGGCGATGCCGCCGCTGTACCGTATCGACCTCGGCAAAGAGATTTACTACGCCCTCGACGAAGCCGAACGCGATGGCATTCTCGATCGCCTGGTGGCCGAGAAGAAACGCGGCAAGCCGCAGGTCACCCGATTCAAAGGTCTGGGTGAAATGAACCCGCCGCAACTGCGCGAAACCACCATGGACCCGAACACTCGACGCCTGGTGCAACTGACGCTGGATGATTTTGAAGCCACCTCGGAAATGATGGACATGCTGCTGGCGAAAAAACGCGCTGGCGACCGCAAGTCCTGGCTGGAGTCCAAAGGTAATCTGGCCGAGGTTCTGGGCTGATGCGGAGCGGTTTCGCCCTCGCATTGCTGCTGTTGGCGTCCGCTGTTGCAGCGGAGCCTGCGCCGGAACTGACACTGGTTGCCGAGCATGCCGTGGATGGCATGCGCGGCGGTAACTTGTCGGGGCTGGCGCAATGCGGCAAAGACCTGTGGGCGGTTTCCGATCGTGATGATGATCAGATCTACCGGCTCGATACCAGCGAACGCGTCTGGCAGGCCGAAACCGTGCGCATCAATGTGCCGCCGGTGCCTGACACCGGGTTGCCCTGGGGGCTGAAGTCGCGCACCTGGGCGGCATCGTTCGTGCGCGGTGGAAACCTCGACTTCGAGGGGATTACCTGCGACAAGGCCGGTAACCGCTACATCGTCAGCGAAGCCCATGCGGCGGTGCTGCAAGTACCGGTACAGGGGCCAGCCGCGTGGCTGAGAATTTCACCAATCATGGTTCGCGAAGCGCGAGCCAGTGGCATGTTGCTGCACTTCAACGCGCTGTTCGAAGGGTTGGCGATCAATCCGCAAGGTGATCAGCTATGGCTGGCGGCCGAGCGCGAGCGGCGCGGTCTGTTGCTGGTCAAGCGCCAACAGACCGTCTGGGATTGTGACGGCAGTTGTGTGCTGTTGAGCGAAGCTGGCAAGGAAATGCAGCCCGCGCAATTTCCCAACGCCAAGCCGGTATCCAAAGATTTTGCGGATCTGGCGCTGTTCAACGGCAAGCTCTTTACCCTGGAGCGCAACGCTTTTCAAATCTGTCGTCGCGATGCGCTGAGTGCCAAGGTCGAACGTTGCTGGTCATTTGCGGCTGAAGCCTTGCAGGAACATCGACGTTATTCACAGCCCTACGGTCTGGCCGAAGCACTGGTGGTCGATGCCGATGGCGCCTGGATCGGCATCGACAACAACAATGGTGTTCGCGCGGACGGCGAAGCCCGGCCGATAGTCTGGCGCTTTGCCGCACCGCAAAGTGGCTGGAGCGCGAAGCTGTGAGCGTCCTGAAAAAACTTGAATTTACCCAGCGCAGTGGCACCTTGTTGCTGCGCCAGACAACGAACTGATGAGGCCCGCATGAGCGACTCCCTGGATCTCAGCCTGGACGGCGTTGAACGCCGCTCACTGGCCGACTTCACCGAAAATGCCTACCTCAACTACTCCATGTACGTGATCATGGACCGTGCATTGCCGCACATCGGCGACGGCTTGAAACCTGTACAGCGGCGTATCGTCTACGCCATGAGCGAGTTGGGGCTGGACGCTGACTCCAAGCACAAGAAATCCGCGCGTACGGTCGGTGACGTGCTCGGCAAGTTCCACCCGCACGGTGACTCGGCGTGCTACGAAGCCATGGTGCTGATGGCCCAGCCGTTCAGCTACCGCTACACGCTGGTGGACGGGCAGGGCAACTGGGGTGCGCCGGATGATCCGAAATCCTTCGCCGCCATGCGTTACACCGAGGCGCGCCTGTCGCGTTATTCCGAAGTGCTGCTCAGCGAACTGGGCCAGGGCACGGCGGATTGGGGCCCGAACTTCGACGGCACCCTCGACGAACCGCTGGTATTGCCGGCACGTTTGCCGAACATCCTGCTCAACGGCACCACCGGCATCGCCGTGGGTATGGCCACCGACGTTCCGCCGCACAACCTGCGGGAAGTCGCCACGGCTTGCGTGCGTTTGCTCGATGAACCGAAAGCCACGGTCGAGCAGCTCTGTGAACATATCCAGGGCCCGGATTATCCGACCGAAGCGGAAATCATCACGCCGCGCGCCGACCTGCTGAAAATCTACGAAACCGGTCGCGGTTCGGTGCGCATGCGCGCCGTGTACCACATCGAAGACGGCGACATTGTCGTCACCGCATTGCCACACCAGGTCTCCGGCGCCAAAGTGCTGGAACAGATTGCCGCGATGATGCAGGCCAAGCCGTCCAAGGCACCGCAAGTGGCGGACCTGCGCGATGAGTCGGACCACGAGAACCCATGCCGTATCGTGATCATTCCGGTCAACAGCCGGGTCGATCATGAGGCGTTGATGCAGCACCTGTTCGCCAGCACCGAGCTGGAGTCGAGCTACCGGGTCAACATCAACATCATTGGCCTGGACGGCAAACCGCAGCTGAAGAACCTGCGGGCGTTGCTGGTGGAGTGGCTGGAGTTCCGGGTTCAGACCGTGCGCCGCCGCCTGCAATTCCGCCTGGACAAGGTCGAGCGTCGCCTGCACCTGTTGGACGGCTTGCTGATTGCGTACCTCAACCTGGATGAAGTGATCCACATCATCCGTACCGAGGAACACCCGAAAGCCAAGCTGATCGAGCGTTTTGCCCTGAGCGAAATCCAGGCTGACTACATTCTCGATACTCGCCTGCGTCAGTTGGCGCGACTCGAAGAAATGAAGCTGCGCGATGAGCAGGATGAACTGCTCAAGGAACAAGCCAAGCTGCAAGCCTTGCTGGGCAGCGAAGCCAAGCTGAAGAAGCTGGTGCGCAGCGAGCTGATCAAAGACGCCGAAACCTATGGCGACGACCGTCGCTCGCCGATTGTCGAGCGTGCCGAAGCCAAAGCGCTGACCGAACACGATCTGCTGCCGAACGAAAAAGTCACTGTGGTGCTGTCCGAGAAAGGTTGGGTGCGCTCGGCCAAGGGGCACGATATCGACGCCACCGGGCTTTCGTACAAGGCCGGGGACGGCTTCAAGACCGCAGCGTCCGGTCGTTCCAACCAGTTTGCGGTGTTCATCGATTCCACCGGTCGCAGTTATTCGGTGCCGGCGCACACGCTGCCATCGGCCCGTGGCCAGGGCGAGCCGCTGACGGGGCGTCTGACGCCGCCGCCCGGCGCGACCTTCGAATGCGTGCTGATGCCTGAGGACGATGGGCTGTACGTCATTGCCTCGGACGCCGGTTACGGTTTCGTGGTCAAGGGTGAAGACCTGCAAGCCAAGAACAAGGCCGGCAAGGCGCTGTTGAGCCTGCCGAACAACGCCAAGGTGATTCTGCCGCGCCCGGTCGCTGACCGTGAGCAGAACTGGTTGGCCTCGGTCACCACCGAAGGTCGCCTGCTGATTTTCAAAATCAGCGACCTGCCGCAGTTGGGCAAGGGTAAGGGCAACAAGATCATCGGTATCTCCGGCGAACGTGTGGCCAGTCGCGAGGAATATGTCACCGACATCGCGGTATTGCCGGAAGGCGCGACCCTGGTGTTGCAGGCCGGTAAGCGCACGCTGTCGCTTAAAGCCGATGACCTCGAACACTATAAAGGTGAGCGCGGACGCCGTGGCAACAAGCTGCCACGGGGCTTTCAGCGCGTTGATGCATTATTGGTAGAAGCTCTCAATTAAGCGGCCCAGGGCGCTCGATCTACGATTTAACCCGTAGATCGATACTTTCGCGCTGGAGTCGGAGGCCATATTCACGGATGATATGGCCTTTCAAACGTGGGGGTGGTCCTGCGTTCTTCATATTGATTGAGTATTTTTCACTGTGGCCGGCCTGTTGGCTGTCACTTGGATGGGATGATGACTGTTCTGCGCCTTCCTCTATTTTTGTTGCTCGCTGGCGTATTTGGCCTGGCGGGTTGCAGCGTTCACCAACCGGTGTCGCTGTATCAGCTGGACAGCGGAAGTCCGGCTCAGCCTGCGCAAAGCGCGGGCATGGCGGTTTTGTTGGGCCCGGTATCGATCGCCGATTATCTGCAACGTGAAACCCTGCTGCAGCGCCAGCCTGATGGCAGCCTGCAAGCGTCCATCGACGGTCGTTGGGCGGGCAGCTTGTCTTCGGACATCAATCAGCTTCTGTTGCGCCAGGTGGCCGGCCATCTGGACAGCCAGCGCGTAGTGCTGGCACCGGCGACCTTGGGTTTCACCCCGGATGTACAGGTTTTGCTGTCGATCACTCGCCTGGATTCGGGTGAGTCGCAACCGGCGATTCTCGATGCCCAGTGGCGTTTGATCGACCGTCGCGGCCAGGTGCGTGACAACCGCATCATTCACCTGCAAGAGCCACACGCCAGTGGTACGGCGGCTCAGGTGCAGGCCCAGGGCATATTGCTGCAACGTTTGGCCGAACAGCTGTCGGTCGCGCTCAAGCCGCTGGCCAATCAGCCACCGGTTGTCGAAGCACCGCGTAAGCCAGCGTCCAAACCAGCGGCGCCGGCAGAACCGGAGAAACCGAAGATCCCGATGGCTTCACCGATTCGCACGGACATGGAAGTGTTCAGGTTCTAAGGTGATTGCTGTACAGACAAAGCCCGCATTGATGCGGGCTTTGTTGTTTCTGCAGGATGGTGCTCGGACAGGTCTAACGCATGTAGCAGCTGCCGAGCCTGCGAGGCTGCGTTCGAGGACGAAGTCCTCGCAAATCCTGTGCACGCGGTTTGGCTGAAAGAACGAGTTGCCTGATTTCACGACCGCTTCGCGGCCGAACGCAGCCTCGCAGGCTCGGCAGCTGCTACGGATACGGTTTCTATACCGCCGGCAACAAAAAAGCCCGCAGACAATCACTCATCTGCGGGCTTTTGGGTTAGCGGGCCGGGTTCAGCTCTTGGCGCGTGTCTCATGCATGCGCGCCAGTTGCCGCTCCAGCATCGATGGGTAAGGCTCCATCAACCGTTCGACGCAGCAAGCGCCTTCCGGGCTGGCAATCGGGCGGATCCGCGCACGTTGACGGATCAGCCCATCGTCGCTGATCTTGCGTTCCACCAGCAGCAGGTTTCGGCTGTGTTGGGACAATGCGAGAGCGTCCTGAGCCGTTTCGGTCAGCAGCAGATCAATCTGGCTGAGGCCGAAGAGCCCTTCGCCCAAGGTCAGGCCCAGTTGCAATTGCAGGGTGATGCCGCTGTCAGCGACTTCGATCTGCAACTGGTGACCGAGCGCACGCAGCAGCTCACCGCAGCAGATGGCGTTGGTCAGGTAGTCGTCGCCGCTGTCTTCACTGTGGAACAGCATCAGCGTGCTGCCATCGTTCAGGGTGTGCAGTTCGCTTTCATACAGCGAAGCCGCCTGGTCCAGGCAGTCGCGATAACGCTCCAGCAGCTCGGTCAGGCGCGCACGCGGCAGGCGGCGCAGTTGATCCTGAGCACCTAGCTGCACCGCCAATACCGCGCTGTGCTGTGGTTGCGCCGGGGCAGCGGGCTTGTTGAGTTGCGGCTTGGCAGCGGGCGCGGCGGCAGCGGTGTCGCGCAGGTCGGCAAACGGATCTTCTTCGTCCAGTTCGTCTTCTTCAGCGCTGACCACGTGCCGTGCTGCCGGTTTCAGGCCGGCCACCGGAACACTCTCGTCGAAGCTCGGGTCGCGCAGATTACGCACTTCGAAGGTCGGCTCGGCCTCTTCAGTGTCTTCGAAATCGTCGAACTCAGGCTCTGGCTCGGGTTCAGGCTCGACCTTTTCAGGTGCATAACTGCTGTGGAGCTGGCGGGCCAGATCACCGATTTCGTCCTGGCGCTGAGTCGCCGGGGTGTGTTCGTCAATGTCGCGCAGCCAAACCCGCAATTGCAGCAGCGGCGTGGAGATGTGCCGACCCAGGCGCAAGCTCAGGGCCAGGGACAACGCCAGCAGGATAGCGCTGAGAATGCCCATGCTTTGCAGGCTGATGGTCATCGGCTGTTCGAACTGCGCCATGTCCAGGCTGATCCGCAGTTGACCGGCCGTCACGTCCTGAAAGGTGATCTTGCTCTCGTACATGCCTTCGGCTTCGCCCAGCAAGCCATGCTTGGGACGTTGTCCGGCCTCGGCGAGAATCCGGTTGTCCACACTATAAATAGCCGCGTGAGCCACCAACGGGTTCTTGGTCAGGTTGTTCAGCAACACGTTGAGACTGAGGATGTCGTTGGACACCAACAGCTCGGTTGCCGACATCGCTGTCTGGGTGGTCAGGCTCTGGCCGAGGGCATCCGCCTGCTCGTGCATGGCCTGCTTGAACTGCAGACCCATCACGCAGGCGTAGATCACCAGGGCCAATGCGACCAGGATCACGTTATGGCTGGCAATGCGCAATGCAATCGGTACACGGCGATGGCGCAGTGCCCGGAAGATCAGCAGAAAGAAGTTATCGGTTTTGACTGGCGTAGGCCGGTTCACTGAGCTCGGCTCTTTTGTCCGTGAAGTTGACGCGCAGTATAGCGACAGGCCCCAGACCGGCAAAGCGCTCGCTGTGCCCGATGGTCACTGAAAGTGGGTAGAATGCGGTTTTTTTCCACTTGCGGGGGTGCGCCTTGCGCGAAATCGTCCTGATAAACATCACGGGAGTCGACCGTCCGGGTCTGACTGCGGCCATTACCGGTGTACTGGCCCAGGGTGGTGTGAACATTCTCGACATCGGTCAGGCGGTGATCCACGACACGTTGTCGTTCGGCATCCTGGTTGAAATTCCCGACACCGAACAAGGTTCGTCGGTACTCAAGGACATCCTGTTCAAGGCTTACGAGCTGGGGCAACAGGTGCGTTTCACGCCGGTCTCCGAAGAGGATTACCAGCAGTGGGTCGGCGCTCAGGGCAAAAAACGCCACATTGTTACCTTGCTGACTCGCAAAGTGACGGCCGAGCAGTTGCAACGCGTGAGCTCGATCACCGCCAAATACGGGCTGAACATCGATCACATCGACCGTCTGTCGGGGCGTATGCCGCTGGACACGCCGGCCGACAAGGGCAAGGGCTGCATTGAATTTTCCGTGCGCGGCGAAGCGGCCGATCCGCAGGCCCTGCGTGCCGAATTCCTCAGCGTGGCTCAGGAGCTGAACGTCGATATCGCCTTCCAGGAAGATTCGCTGTTCCGTCGCAACCGTCGTCTGGCGGTGTTCGACATGGACTCGACACTGATCGAAGCCGAAGTCATCGACGAACTGGCCAAGGCCGCCGGGGTGGGCGAGAAGGTGTCGGAAATTACCGAGCGGGCGATGGCCGGCGAACTGGACTTCCGCGCCAGCTTCAAGGAGCGCCTGGCCTTGCTCAAGGGGCTGGACGTCAGCGTGCTGGACTCGATCGGGGCTTCCCTGCGCCTGACCGAAGGCGCTGAAACCTTGTTCGCCGAACTCAAGCGTCTGGGCTACAAGACGGCGATTCTGTCGGGCGGCTTCACCTACTTCGCCAAACAGCTGCAAGCCAAGCTGGGCATCGACTATGTGTTCGCCAATGAACTGGAAGTGGTCGACGGCAAAGTGACCGGTGTGGCTGTCGAGCCAATCGTCGATGCACAGCGCAAAGCCGATTTGCTGCGTGAACTGGCGCACAAGGAAGGCTTGCGTCTGGAGCAGACCATTGCCGTCGGCGACGGTGCCAACGATTTGCCGATGCTGGCGATTGCAGGTCTGGGGGTGGCGTTCCGTGCCAAGCCACTGGTCAAGCAGTCGGCCAAGCAGGCGATTTCGACCCTGGGTCTGGATGGCGTGCTGTATCTGCTGGGCTTCAGAGACCGCGACGGTCAGCTGTAACACCACGTGGCCTGAGTGAATGCAGGCCTTTGTGGGAGCGAGCTTGCTCGCGATGCAGGCACCGCGGTCTATCTGATAAACCGCGGTGATGCTATCGCGAGCAAGCTCGCTCCCACATTTCCCACATTGGATCTCTGTGTAGATCAGGCGTTCGGCAAGCCCATGCCTTGGCCCATCATCACTGGCGAACCAGCCGCAAGCTCTTCAGCCCACTTCACTTGATCCGGGCCAAACAGTACGACAGCCGTCGAACCCAGTTTGAAGCGACCCAGCTCCGCACCTTTTTCCAGGTGAATCGGCGCGCGGGCAGATTCGTCGTAGCGGAAGGTTTTCAGTTCGCGCTTGGGCGGCGTTACCAGCCCGGCCCAGACGGTTTCGATCGAAGCAACGATCATCGCACCGACCAATACCACAGCCATTGGCCCGCGCTCGGTGTCGAAGATGCACGCGACGCGTTCGTTACGGGCGAACAGCTCCGGAACGTTTTCCGCGGTGGTCTGGTTGACCGAGAAGATCCGGCCCGGAATGTAGACCATTTCGCGCAGGGTGCCGGCCAGCGGCATGTGCACGCGGTGGTAGTCTTTGGGCGACAGGTAAATAGTGGCGAAGTCACCGCCCATGAACGGCGCAGCGTTGGCCGCATCACCGCCGAGTAATTCCAGCACGCTGAAACTGTGGCCCTTGGCCTGGAACACCCGGCCGTGCTCGATCGGACCGAGCTGGCTGACGGCACCGTCGGCTGGGCTGAGGATTGCGCCTGGAGTCTGGTCCAGTGGGCGTGCGCCGTCTTTCAACGCACGGGTGAAGAATGCATTGAAGTGTTCGTAAGCGGTCAGGTCCTCGACCAGCGCTTGCGACATGTCCACCTGATAACGCTTGGCGAACCAGGCGGTGAAGGCGTTCTTGAACCAGCGCACGCGGCATTCGGCAATGCATCCGGCCAGACGCGACAGCAGATGATGAGGCAGCAGGTACTGACTGAGGATAAACAAACGCTTATTCATAACTTTCCTTAAAAAACCTTAAATCTCTACGGGCGTGTCAGGGTGATTGCCCCATTCGCCCCAGGAGCCGGCGTAGCCTTTGACCCGCGGATAACCGAGCGCCTTGGCCACCAGATAGGTGAAGCCAGAGCGATGGTGGGTCTGGCAGTGGGTAATCACTTCTTTGTCTTTGCTGATCCCGAGCTGCTCGAGGATCTGCGGCATGTCGGTGCGGATGCGCAGGTTGCGCGTCTTGTCCATGCCCGCGGTCCATTCGAAATTGACTGCGCCGGGAATGTGTCCGCCCTTGGCTGCGAGGACTTTCTCGCCGGAATACTCCAGCGGCCCGCGTGCGTCCCAGATCGCCAGATCGGCGGCGCCGAGACGGCTTTGCAGGTATTCGCGGGTAGCGGTGGGCTCGTCGTGCAAGGTCAGTGCAACCGGGCCGCCGACAGCCGCGGGAACCTCGGTCGAAACCGGCAAGCCTTCCGCCAGCCAGGCCAGCAGACCGCCGTCCACGTAGTGATATTTGCTGTGGCCGATGACATCCAGCAACCAGATGAAACGCCCGGCCCAGCCACCGCCTTCGTCGTCGTAGACCACGTAGACCGCGTCCGGGTTATGCCCCAGTTCGCCGAACAGGGCTTCAAGCGCAGCCTGCTGCGGCAGCAGGCCCGGCGCCGGCGCGTGACCCAATTGAGTACGTTTGGGGTCGACGAAGCGCGCACCGGGAATGTGGCCTTCGGTGTAGCGGGCGCTGCTGGTCAGGTCGACCAGAATCAGTTCGCGAGCATCGAGACGGGCGAGCAGGTCGCTCGGCTCGATCACCAGCGACAAGCCAGAGAAGTCAGACATGTGAGGTCTCCAGAGCACAAAGGGGAGGATTGTAGCGCAGGAACTACTGGCCGCGGTTGGTAAAGCTGTGCAGGGCCTTTTCGATGCATTGCGCGGTTTTGCCGAAGGCTTGCACGGTGATTTCCGAAAATGGCCCGCCACCCTGATCCGCCACGACCAGCATTATCACCCGGCCATTGTTAACCAGTGAGCGCAGCAGCAGGTGTTCGCCGCCGAACAGTGCACGCAGGCTGGCAGGCAGCAAGGCTGAAAATTGTGCGTTGTTGACTGGCGTCAGACGCACCTGAGCCTGTTGCGAGAGCAAGCGTTGCAGCACGGTGCTCTGGCTGGCCACAAAGTTCAGCATTGCGGCTTCTTTAGGCAGGCCGTGAATCTGGTGCACGCGCAATTGGCTGTGCGTGCGATCAGCCATCAGGATCATCACCCGACGCATGCCGCAGGCAACCAGCGCATCCCGGGCTGAAGTGGTCAGGTGCATGGCGTTGGTAAAGCGGCTAGGCTCCAGCAACAGTTCTGCGCATTGTTTGCGCCACTTTGTCAGGTCTTCGGCGGTGGGGGCGGGCGCCGGAAGCTGGCCGCGATGAAGGCGCCGCTCGTCCCACGGCCAGAGCAATGCTCCGGCCGGATGCCAGAGGTCCGGCATGGCGTGGTTGCGGGCGCTGAGTGCGGCTTGTTGGTGCAGTTGCTGCTGGACCTCGTCCATCGGCATTTGCAGGTAGAGGCTGGTCAGAAACTGCCAACGCAGGCAGTGAGGGCTGCTCCAGGCTTGCTGTGCCGATAACGCCAGACCGTTGGCCAGCAATACCGTGTTGGCGGGTTGGTTGAGCCAGCGGCGCAGCGTCGGGTCGTCATCAAGGCGGTTTTGCTGGCGCAGCGGGTGATCGGCGTCGCGGGCGATATGCACGACTTTCGCCAGTTCGCGTTGTTCATCCAGCAGCAATCGATAGCCTTGTCCCACCCAGATCGGCAGGCGCCAGAGTTCCACCAGTGCCTGGCCGAGTTCCAGCAGGCGTACGCCGAACAGTTCTTTTTCGACTTTGCTCGCTGGCTCGCGCTTGTGCAGGACGCGCAGTTCCCAGTCTTCCAGCAACTGCGGGAAGCTCAGGGCCAGTGGCCAGAACGGCGAGAGGAACAGCAGGCTGCCCCAGTGGATGTCCTGCCAGAGTCGTGCCAGGCGACTGGCAAAAAAACCGTTAGCCTGTTGGGTCGCGTGCTGACTGATCAATTGCAGTTGGCGCAGGGCCGGCGGGATTTCGTTCTCGGGCAGCGTGGGCAGGCGCGTAAGCAGCTCTTCGGTGCGCTTGAGACCGAGGCGATTGATCGCCACTTCCAGGTTCTCGCTGGGCTCGCTCATGCTGCCGTGGGTATGGCGATTGGCTTCGCGGATGACGCTGAGGGCCAGGGCCGGGCTGCCCTGCATCAATTCGGCAATATCGCGCAATGAGCTGCGATTGTCGGCGATTGCCTTGCAGACGCGATCATGGCTGGCTCGGGGCACGGGCAAGGTCACGCCATCGAGCAGCTTGACCCAGCCTTCGAGTGTGGTCGGTCTGGCAGTTGGAACGGTCGTTTCATTAGCCATGATTGGGCGCGATCATCGTCTGCATTAAACACGCCCGGAGCGGGCCAAATTAGCTTTTCGCCTTAACTGGCTATAGTCTGGCGCAGTTTTGCCGATAAGTAGAAGAAGAGATTTTTTAACTTCCGAATATGACCTTGAACCCGACTTAAGTAAGTACCTTCTACCTATGGCTAAAATTATCGGCATCATCGTCGTATTCGCGAGCGTGCTCGGCGGATACGTGCTTTCCCACGGCAAGATTGCCGCCCTGATTCAACCTTTCGAGGTGATGATCATCGGCGGTGCGGCGCTGGGTGCATTCCTTCAGGCCAACCCCGGTCACATGACGAAACATGTGCTCAAGAAATCCTTGGGCATGTTCAGTTCGCGTTTCAATCACACCTTCTACCTGGAGGTGCTGGGCCTGATCTACGAGATCCTCAACAAGAGCCGTCGCGAAGGCATGATGGCGATTGAAGGCGACATCGAAGACGCCGCTGCCAGCCCGATTTTCGCCAAGTACCCGGCGGTTCTCAAAGACGACCGCATGACCGCGTTCATCTGCGATTACTTGCGCATCATGTCGTCCGGCAACATGGCGCCGCATGAGCTTGAGGGCCTGTTCGACATGGAGCTGTTCAGCCTCAAGGAAGACCTCGAACACCCATCGCATGCGGTCAACGGTATCGCCGATGCCATGCCCGGCTTCGGTATCGTCGCGGCGGTACTGGGTATCGTGGTGACCATGGCCTCGCTGGGTGAGGGTGACCAGAAATCCATCGGTCTGCACGTAGGTGCCGCGCTGGTCGGTACCTTCTTCGGTATTCTCGCGGCCTACGGTTTCTTCGGTCCGTTGGCGCACTCCCTGGCTCACGATGCCAAGGAAGAGCTGAACATCTATGAAGCCATCAAGGCTTCGCTGGTGGCTTCGGCTTCCGGCATGCCGCCATCGCTGGCGGTGGAGTTCGGGCGCAAGGTTCTGTACCCGGCACACCGTCCGAGCTTCGCTGAGCTGGAACAAGCGGTGCGCGGTCGATAAGTCATGGAAAACAATCAGCCGATAATCATCAAGCGCGTCAAGCGCTACGCTGGCGGGCATCACGGGGGTGCGTGGAAAATCGCCTTCGCTGACTTCGCGACAGCGATGATGGCGTTCTTCCTGGTGCTGTGGCTGTTATCCACCGCCACACCGGAACAGAAGATCGCCATTGCCGGTTACTTCAAGGACCCGATCGGCTTCTCTGAAAGCGGTACGCCGTTCATTATCGACCTGGGCGGCACGCCGGTGCTGGCGCCGGACAAAACCCTCAATCCCGAGGTCAAGTCTCAGCCGCAACCGGACAAGGTCACCGTCGATACCGAGCAGGTCGAAGGCATGGCCGAACAGGTCGAGCACGAGCGTCTGGAACTGTTGCTGCAAGAACTGCAGAACAAGGTTGAAGAGAACCCGCAGCTGCAGAAGTTCAAGGATCAGATTCTTTTCGAAATCACCCCGGATGGTTTGCGCATCCAGATCATCGACTCTGAAAATCGGCCGATGTTCGACTCCGGCAGTGCGCGCTTGAAGCCGTACTTCGAAGACATTCTGCTGGCCATGGCCGACACCATCAAAGCGGTGCCGAACAAGATCAGCATCGGTGGCCACACCGACGCCAAGCCTTATGCGGGCACCGGTGAATTCGGCAACTGGGAGCTTTCGGCCAACCGTGCCAACGCCGCTCGCCGTGCGCTGGTCGCGGGCAGCTATCCGGAACAGCAAGTGGCGCGGGTGGTGGGTTACGCTTCGTCGACGTTGTTCGATCGTAAAAATCCGCTCAATCCGGTCAACCGCCGCATCGACATCGTCGTGCTGACCAAAAAGGCCCAGCGTGCCATCGAAGGTGAGCAAGGCGCGGAGCCGGCACCGACACCGACACCAGGGCAGGGCGCTCCGGGTGAGGTGCCTACCGTACCTGCCGATCCGAACGCCTTGCCGGCGGACAAGGAACCGCTGCCGGCGCATGAGCTTCGGGAACGCTTGAACCTGTTCGACAACCCGGCACCAAAAGCCGGCGACCCGGCCAAACCGGCTGAGCCGCCCAAGCAGTGACCCAATAAAAAGCCGCGATGATCGCGGCTTTTTATTGTCTGTCGGAGCGCCAGTGGGCGGTCAGCAGCCTTCAGTGTCGGGGCTGCTGAGCGCTCTGGTTAATAGCTGGTTTCGGGCAGGCTGGCGATGATCGAGCGGTAGCTGTTCATGCGCTGCTGTTGCACGCGGCCATCTTCCAGCGCCTTGAGCAGGGCGCAACCGGGTTCGCGGTCGTGCTTGCAGTCGCGGAAGCGGCAGGTGCCGATCAAGTCGTTGAATTCGATGAAACCGGCTTCGACGTCGGCACGGCTGACGTGGCCCAGGCCGAACTCCCGAATACCCGGGGAGTCGATCAGCTCACCGCCGCCGGGGAAGTGGAACAACCGTGCGGTAGTGGTGGTGTGGGTGCCCTGGCCGGACAGCTCGGACAACGGCCCGACGCGGGTTTCGACTTCCGGCAACAGGCTGTTGACCAGCGAGGACTTGCCGACGCCGGACTGACCGACGAACACGCTGATGCGCCCGTCCAGTTGCTCTTGCAACTGCTCCATGCCATTGCCGTGATGCGCCGAGACTTCCAGCACCGGGTAACCCAGCGTGCGGTAAACCGCCAGCAAGGCATTCAGTGCCGGCGCATTCTGCTCGTCGATCAGGTCGAATTTGTTGAGCAGCAGCAACGGACGAATGCCCGCGTGTTCGGCGGCGACCAGGTAACGGTCGATCAGGTTGGCGTGCGGCTCGGGCAGTGGGGCGAAGACAATCACGATCATGTCGACGTTGGCTGCGACCGGCTTGAGCTGGCCACGGCTGTCGGGACGGCACAGTTCGGTGTGGCGCGGCAGTTGCGCGACGATCACGCCGATGCCCTGGTTGCCGGCGCGCCAGACCACCTGGTCGCCGGTGACCAGCGCAGGCAGGTTGGCTCGCAAGTGGCAGCGGAACACCTGGCCGGCGAGTTCGCCGTCACGGGCTTCGACCTCGACCTGCACACCGAAGTGAGCGATCACCAGGCCCGTCTGCTCGGGGCCAAGATCACCGCCCTCGAGCGCTTCTACGGCAGAGGATTCGCGTTTGGCGGCGCGGGCAGCGCGCTCGCCTTGAATCTTTTCGATGCGCCAGTTTTGACGACGATTGAGTTGGCGTTTGGCCATGGGTGTTCCGTGTCGATAATGCAGCGATTAGGTAAAACGGCCGCGAGTTTAGCACGCCCCGAGAGTCCTCTAGGCTAAACTGCATGCCTACGCCGAGGAGCCGACACATGCAAAACCCGCAGAACCTGATTTGGATCGATCTGGAAATGACCGGTCTGAACCCTGACACCGACGTCATCATCGAGATGGCCACTATTGTCACCGACAGCAATCTCAACACCTTGGCCGAAGGCCCGGTGATCGCCATTCACCACAGCGATGAGATCCTGGCAGGCATGGACGAGTGGAACACCCGTCAACACGGTGGTTCCGGCCTGACCCAGCGGGTACGCGACAGCCGCATCAGTATGGCTGAAGCGGAAGCCGAGACCATCGCCTTCCTGGAAAAGTGGGTGCCGAAGGGCAAGTCGCCGATCTGCGGCAACAGCATTTGCCAGGACCGTCGCTTCCTTTATACGCACATGAAGGCGCTGGAAAGCTACTTCCACTACCGCAACCTTGACGTCTCGACCTTGAAGGAGCTGGCCGCGCGCTGGGCCCCGGACGTACGCGACAGCTTCAAGAAGGGCAGCACGCACCTGGCGCTGGACGACATCCGCGAGTCGATCGCCGAGCTGCAGCATTACCGTCAGCATTTCATCAAGTTCTGATCCTGCGGCGCCAGTTCCGGCCCCATCGCGAGCAAGCTCGCTCCCACACTGGGTTGCGTTGTTCCTGTGGGAGCGAGCTTGCTCGCGATGGCGTCCGCCCAGCCGCTGGGAATGGAACGGAAGTAGATTCTACTGCGCCCTCTTTTGGTGCCCTGACGATCTGAGTAGACTGCGCGCCTTCCCGTAAGGACCGCCGCCATGTTGTTGATGCTCTACCTGATTGCCATTACCGCTGAAGCCATGACTGGCGCGTTGTCTGCCGGTCGGCGTGGCATGGACTGGTTTGGCGTGGTGCTGATCGCGTGCGTGACGGCGCTGGGCGGTGGCTCGGTGCGTGACGTGCTGCTCGGGCACTATCCGCTGACGTGGGTCAAACACCCGGAATACCTGGTGCTGACCACCGTCGCGGCAATGGTCACGGTCTTTACGGCACGCTGGATGCGCCATCTGCGTTCGCTGTTCCTGGTGCTCGACGCCGTGGGGTTGGTGGCGTTTACCCTGATCGGCTGCATGACCGCGCTGGAAATGGGCCACGGCATGCTGGTGGCGTCGGTCAGCGGAGTGATCACGGGCGTGTTCGGCGGCATCTTGCGCGACATCTTCTGCAACGACATCCCGTTGATCTTCCGTCGCGAGCTCTACGCCAGCGTCTCGTTCGCTGCCGCGTGGTGCTACATGCTCTGCCTTTACCTGCAATTACCCGGCGAACAGGCGATTCTGATCACCTTGTTTGGCGGCTTCCTGCTGCGCCTGCTGGCGATTCGTTTCCACTGGGAAATGCCCAAGTTCGTCTATAACGACGAGCAATAAACCCGGCTGCAGCGATGATCACATGTAGCAGCTGGCGTAGCCTGCGTTCGGCTGCGCAGCAGTCGTGAAATCAGGCAGCGCGTTCTTTCAGGTAAACCGCGTGTGCAGAATTGGCGAGGACTGCGTCCTCGAACGCAGCCTCGCGGGCTCGGCAGCTGCTACGGGGGGGGGGCGGCTTGGTTCTATTGATTGGCGCGATGTTCGTGTTGTTTCAGCGCCCATTGCACATGCTCGCGCACCAGCTCTGACGGATAATCTGCACGCGCCTTCAGGGCTTCCAGCACTGGAATCGTTGAAGGCGCATTGCCAAGTCCCACTGCCAGGTTGCGCAGCCAGCGCTCATAACCGGCGCGGCGCAGCGGCGAACCTTCGGTGCTGCTCAGAAATTTCTCTTCATCCCACATGAACAGTTCGGCCAACTCGGCGTTGTCGAGGTTGTGCCGCGGTTTGAAGTCGCTTTCGCCGGATGGGCGGGCGAAGCGGTTCCATGGGCAAACGATCTGGCAATCATCGCAACCGAACACCCGATTGCCGATCAGCGGCCGCAAGTCTTCGGGGATCGCCGTTTTCAGCTCGATGGTCAGGTACGAAATGCAGCGGCGAGCGTCCAGCACATAGGGGCCGACGAAGGCCTTGGTCGGGCAGATATCCAGGCATGCCGTGCAGCGCCCGCAGTGTTCGGTGCTGTGAGGTGGGTCTACCGGCAGCGGCAGGTCGACGAACAGTTCGCTCAAAAAGAAGTAACTGCCGGCCTTGCGGTTCAGCACCAGGGTGTTTTTACCGATCCAGCCGAGGCCGGCTTGTTCGGCGATGGCTTTTTCCAGCACCGGGGCGCTGTCGACGAAAGCCCTGTAGCCGAAGGGGCCAATGACCTGCTGAATCTTCTCGGCCAGTTGCTGCACGCGCTTGCGGATCAGCTTGTGATAGTCGCGGCCCAAGGCATAACGCGAGACGTAGGCTTTTTCCGGTTGGCCCAGGCGCTTGGCCATTTCAGTGTCGCCCGGCAGGTAGTCCATGCGCAGTGAAACCACCCGCAACGTACCCGGCACCAGTTCTTCCGGGTGCGAGCGTTTGCTGCCGTGGGCACCCATGTAGTCCATTTCGCCGTGGTAGCCGGCTTCGAGCCAGCGTTCCAGGTGTTGTTCATGCTCAGCCAGGTCCAGACCACTGATGCCGACTTGTTGAAAGCCCAACTCGCGGCCCCAGTCCTTGATCGATTGGGCGAGAGCAGGAAGATCTGTGGTAATTGCAGGCATGAGACAGGGGAAACCGGAGCTGAGGTGCGTATAATTCTGCCAGACATCGGAGCCTGAAGACGCATGCCGCAGACAAAACACCATTTACCCGACGCGCTGTACAGCGCCGCACAGGTCCGGGCGCTCGACGCGCGGCTGATTGCGGCCGGAACACCGGGCTTCGAATTGATGCATCGGGCGGCTCGTGCTACTTGGCGGGCGATGGTCCGGCACTGGCCGACGGCCACTGAACTCAGCGTGTTGGCGGGCCACGGCAATAACGCTGGGGACGGTTATCTGGTGGCGGTATTGGCTCTGCGAGCCGGCTGGCAGGTGCGAGTGCTGGCGGTGGTTGAACCGGCGCGCCTGCAGGGTGATGCCGCGCTGGCGTATGCCGAAGCCCTGGCCGCCGGGGTTGTCGTCGAGGCCTGGTCACCTGCTATCGAGCTGCGAGGCGTGGTGCTGGATGCGCTGCTGGGCACTGGCCTGAGCGGTGAGGTGCGCGAACCCTATGTTGCCGCGATCGAGGCAATCAATGCTTGTGGCCTGCCCGTTGCGGCGGTGGATATCCCGTCCGGCCTGTGCGCCGATACCGGGCGAGTCCTCGGGGTTGCGGTTCGGGCCGACCTCACGGTGACGTACATCGGCCTCAAACTTGGGCTGTTCACCGGCGATGCGGCGGATCAGGTGGGGGAGTTACAGTTCAGCGATCTGCAAGCCGACCCGCAGGTTGTCGCTGAAAGCACCGTCAGTGCTTATCGCCTGAATCCTGGCAACCTGCCGCGCCTGGCGGCTCGGGTACCGAGCGCTCACAAAGGCCGGTTCGGTCACGTCCTGCTGATCGGTGGCGATCGCGGTTTTGGTGGTGCCATTCTCTTGAGCGCCCAAAGTGCCCTGCGCAGTGGCGCGGGCATGGTATCTCTGGCCACCCGCAGCGAACATGTGCCGGCCGCATTGGCGCGGGTGCCCGAGGTCATGGTGCTGGGTACGCATTCCGCCAACCAGCTGATGGGCCCGCTTCAGCAAGCCAGTGTGCTGGTGGTCGGGCCGGGTCTCGGCAAGGGCGCGTGGGGTCGTAGCTTGTTGTCGGCAGCGGCCAATGCCTCGTTACCGCAGGTTTGGGATGCCGATGCGCTGAATCTGCTGAGCCTGGGCGATGTGCGTCTGCCGAAGGATTGCGTGATCACTCCGCATCCGGGGGAGGCGGCGCGGTTATTGGGGATTTCCACGGCTGAGGTTCAAGCCGATCGCCCTGCCGCGGCCCATGCATTGAGCAAAAAATACACAACCACCGTCATTCTAAAAGGGGCCGGCAGCCTGATTGCCAGTCCCGATGGTCGTTTGGCGCTGTGTCATCAAGGCCATCCGGCCATGGCTACCGCGGGTCTGGGCGATGTACTGGCCGGACTGGTCGGTGCCTTGTTGGCTCAGGGCCTGAACGCATTCGATGCGGCTTGCCTGGCGGTCTGGCTGCACGCCAACGCTGGCGAACGTGAAGGTAAATATGGCCGGGGGCTGGCGGCCAGTGATCTGATTCCCGCCATTCGTCAGTTGCTGGAGGAGCAAGCACCGTGTCTGAAGTAACCCTGTATCTGGCCAATGAAGACGCCATGGTGGTGTTGGGCAACCGTATCGCTCAAGTGACCCAAGGGCACGGCATCATCTTTCTGGACGGTGACCTGGGGGCGGGTAAAACCACCCTGTCGCGGGGCATTATTCGTGGCTTGGGGCATGTTGGGGCGGTAAAAAGTCCGACCTTCACCTTGGTCGAACCCTACGAGATCGGTGACACCCGCGCCTTCCACTTCGACCTGTATCGACTGGTCGATCCGGAGGAGCTGGAGTTTCTCGGCATTCGTGACTACCTCGAAGACGATGCACTGTGCCTGATTGAGTGGCCCCAGAAGGGTGCAGGCTTTTTGCCAAAGCCTGACCTGACCATTACCATTAGCCCGCATGACAGCGGGCGTTCGCTGAATCTGTCGCCCCAGGGTTTGCGTGGCGAGTCCTGGTGTGCCGCTTTGGCATTGGAATTCAAATAAATGATGGGGTTAGGTATGCGCTTTCGCGCGTTGGTTGCTGTCGTAGGAATGCTGCTTACGGCACTGGCCGTCGACGCTGTGGCCGCGACAAAGGTCAACAGTGTTCGCTTGTGGCGGGCACCGGATAACACCCGACTGGTGTTTGACCTGTCTGGCCCGGTCCAGCACAGCGTCTTTACCCTGACGGCTCCTGATCGTCTGGTGATCGACATCAATGGCGCCGTCCTTGGCGCACCGTTGAAGGTCTCTACCGCCAATACCCCGATTACCGACATGCGTTCGGCTCAGCGCACGCCGACCGATCTGCGGGTGGTCATCGACCTGAAAAAAGCCGTCACCCCGAAAAGCTTCGTGCTGGCGCCGAATGCGCAGTACGGCAACCGACTGGTGGTCGATCTGTTCGACAACGCCGCCGATGCCGCGCCACCACCTGCGCCGACCCCGGCCCCAACCGTTGCCACCGTGCCTGCGGTGCCGGTGGCTCCGGTTGAGCCGGCAATCAAGTTGCCGCCTGCTCCGGCCGGCAAGCGCGACATTATCGTGGTCATCGATGCTGGTCACGGCGGCGAAGACCCGGGCGCTTCCGGTTCCCGTGGCCAGCACGAGAAAGACGTAGTGCTGGCCATCGCCCGCGAACTGCAGCGCCAGGTCAACGGCATGAAAGGCTTCCGGGCCGAGCTGACCCGTACCGGCGACTACTTCATTCCATTGCGTGGCCGTACCGAGATCGCCCGCAAGAAGGGCGCCGACCTGTTCGTCTCGATTCACGCCGACGCGGCACCCTCCGCCGCAGCGTTCGGCGCTTCGGTATTCGCCTTGTCCGAGCGCGGCGCAACATCCGAGACCGCCCGTTGGCTGGCCGACAGCGAAAACCGTTCCGACCTGATCGGCGGTGCCGGCAACGTCAGCCTTGACGACAAGGACAAGATGCTCGCCGGCGTACTGCTTGATCTGTCGATGACCGCGTCGCTGACCTCCAGCCTGAACGTCGGCCAGAAGGTGTTGAGCAACATTGGCCGTGTCACCTCATTGCACAAACAGCGCGTCGAGCAGGCCGGGTTCATGGTGTTGAAGTCGCCGGACATTCCGTCGATCCTGGTCGAAACCGGGTTTATCTCCAACGCCAACGAAGCCTCGAAACTGGCTGCGTCTGGTCACCAGCAAGCGCTGGCCCGTTCGATCAGCGCGGGTGTGCGCCAGTTCTTCCAGCAGAACCCGCCACCGGGCACCTACATCGCCTGGCTGCGTGATTCCGGCAAAATTGCCCAGGGGCCGCGTGACCACACGGTGCGTCCGGGTGAAACCCTGGCGATGATCGCGGTGCGTTATCAGGTCTCGCCGGCGACCCTGCGCAGCGCCAACGGCCTGCAATCCGACGAACTGAAAATCGGCCAGCACCTGAACATCCCGGGCACCGAATTGGCGGCCAAGGAATGAACGACGCCGTGAACACCGCCGCGCGTATCGAGCTGCTCAGCCCGCGACTGGCGAACCAGATTGCCGCCGGTGAGGTGGTTGAACGCCCGGCTTCGGTGATCAAGGAGCTGTTGGAAAACAGCCTCGACTCCGGCGCCAAGCGTATCGATGTCGATGTCGAGCAGGGCGGCGTCAAGCTGCTGCGGGTTCGCGACGATGGCAGCGGTATCTCCTCCGATGATTTGCCGCTGGCGCTGGCGCGACATGCCACCAGCAAGATTCGCAATCTCGAAGACCTTGAGCAGGTGATGAGCCTCGGGTTTCGCGGTGAGGCCCTCGCGTCGATCAGCTCCGTGGCGCGTCTGACCCTGACGTCCCGCACCCGAGGTGCCGATCAGGCCTGGCAGGTCGAGACCGAAGGCCGGGACATGGCACCTCGCGTCCAGCCAGCGGCCCACCCGGTGGGTACTTCGGTTGAAGTGCGCGACTTGTTCTTCAACACCCCGGCGCGGCGCAAATTCCTCAAGACCGAAAAAACCGAATTCGATCACCTGCAAGAAGTGATCAAGCGTCTGGCGCTGGCGCGCTTCGACGTGGCGTTCCATCTGCGCCATAACGGCAAGACCATCCTCAGCCTGCACGAAGCCCATGACGACGCGGCTCGCGCCCGGCGTGTGGCGGCGATCTGCGGCGCGGGCTTCCTGGAGCAGGCGCTGCCAATCGAGATCGAGCGCAATGGCCTGCATTTGTGGGGCTGGGTCGGGTTACCGACCTTTAACCGCAGCCAGGCAGACTTGCAGTATTTCTTTGTGAATGGCCGTGCGGTGCGCGACAAATTGGTGGCCCACGCGGTGCGCCAGGCGTACCGCGACGTGCTGTTCAACGGGCGGCACCCGACGTTCGTGCTGTTTTTCGAAGTCGATCCGGCGGGCGTCGACGTCAATGTGCACCCGACCAAACACGAAGTGCGCTTCCGTGACGGGCGCATGGTCCACGACTTCCTCTATGGCACCTTGCACCGCGCCTTGGGCGACGTGCGTCCGGAAGATCATTTGGCTGCGCCTGTCGCGACGGCCGTGGTCAGGCCGACCGGCATCGAAGCCGGCGAGTTCGGCCCGCAAGGTGAAATGCGTCTGGCGGCCAATGCGTTGCTGGAGCAGCCGCAGGCACAGCCATCCTTTAATACAACGGCGGGCTCAAGCTCGGGCGCCGGCGCTGGTTATCAGTATCAATACACGCCGCGTCCGCAGTCGGGCGTGCCGGTGGCCGAAGCGCAGGCTGCCTATCGCGAGTTTTTTGCGCCACTGCCTGAGGCGAATGCCGCCGCGCTGCCAGACGGTCAGGGTGATATCCCGCCGCTGGGGTATGCGCTGGCACAACTCAAAGGCATCTACATTCTTTCGGAAAACGCCCAAGGGCTGGTGCTGGTGGACATGCACGCCGCGCATGAGCGGATCATGTATGAACGTCTGAAAATCGCGATGGCCAGCGAAGGCCTGAGCGGCCAACCGCTGCTGGTGCCGGAGTCGATTGCGGTCAGTCAGCGTGAAGCCGATTGCGCCGAAGAGCACGTCAGCTGGTTCCAGCGCCTCGGTTTTGAACTGCAGCGTCTGGGCCCGGAAACCCTGGCGATCCGGCAGATTCCGGCGTTGCTCAAGCAGGCTGAAGCCAATCGTCTGGTTCACGACGTGTTGGCGGACCTGATGGAATACGGCACCAGCGACCGGATTCAGGCACACCTGAACGAACTGCTCGGGACCATGGCCTGCCATGGCGCCGTTCGCGCCAACCGGCGCCTGGCCTTGCCGGAAATGAACGGTCTGCTGCGGGACATGGAAAATACCGAGCGCAGCGGTCAATGCAACCATGGCCGACCGACCTGGACCCAACTGGGTCTGGACGATCTGGACAAACTGTTCTTGCGCGGTCGTTGATGAGCCAGCTCCCTCCAGCGATATTCCTGATGGGCCCGACCGCTGCGGGCAAGACCGATCTGGCCATCGAGCTGACCAAGGTTCTGCCGTGCGAGCTGATCAGTGTCGACTCGGCGCTGGTTTACCGAGGCATGGACATCGGCACGGCCAAGCCTTCGAAGGAACTGTTGGCCGAGTTTCCTCATCGGTTGATCGACATTCTTGATCCGGTCGAGGCTTATTCGGCGGCTGATTTTCGCCGGGATGCCCTGCAGGCCATGGCCGAAATCACCGCGCGCGGCAATATTCCGCTGCTGGTCGGCGGCACAATGCTCTATTACAAGGCTTTACTCGAAGGTCTGGCGGATATGCCGGCGGCCGATCCGCAGATTCGCGCTGAAATCGAGGAAGAGGCTGCACGCCTTGGCTGGCAAGCCCTGCACGATCAGTTGGCGCTGATTGATCCGGTGTCGGCGGCGCGAATTCACCCCAATGACCCGCAGCGACTCAGTCGGGCATTGGAAGTTTATCGGGTCAGCGGCCAGAGCATGACCGAACTCCGCGCACGACAATCTGCGCAAAGTACTGAAGCAGGCGCTTCGGGTCGCCCACAATTGCCCTATACTGTCGCGAACTTGGCTATCGCTCCGGCGAACCGTCAGGTATTGCATGAGCGTATTAAACAAAGATTCACACAAATGTTGGAACAGGGATTCATTGACGAGGTCGTAGCCCTGCGTAAAAGAAGTGACCTGCATGCCGGGTTGCCGTCTATACGCGCTGTAGGCTACCGACAAGTCTGGGATTACCTGGATGGCAAGCTGACGTCAGCCGAGATGCAGGAGCGTGGGATCATTGCCACGCGCCAATTGGCGAAGCGCCAGTTCACCTGGCTGCGCAGTTGGGATGATTTACACTGGCTGGACAGCCTCGATTGCGACAATCTGCCACGCGCCTTGAAATACCTGGGAACGGTCTCCATATTGAGCTGAGTCCTTGCAATTGCCGTCTATCCTTGGGGGTGTGACGGCCTAAGCCACCTGTTTACCTATTTTTATTATTGAATCCTTAAAGGAGTGCGGCACATGTCAAAAGGGCATTCGCTACAAGACCCTTACTTGAATACATTGCGTAAAGAGAAAGTTGGGGTTTCCATCTATCTGGTCAACGGAATCAAACTGCAAGGCACGATCGAGTCGTTCGACCAGTTCGTTATCCTGCTGAAAAACACCGTCAGCCAGATGGTTTACAAACACGCTATCTCTACAGTGGTGCCGGTTCGTCCAATTCGTCTGCCTAGCGCAACCGAAACCGAACAAGCAGACGCTGAGCCAGGTAACGCCTGATAGGAGTCTCCTTTGTTCTTTGAGCGCCACGGTGGTGGTGAGCGAACCATTCTCGTTCACTTGGATGGTCAGGACCCTGAGGCGCGCGAAGATCCGCAGGAGTTTCAGGAGTTGGCAATTTCGGCCGGCGCCGAGACCGTCGCGTTTGTTAACGTGCCGCGTCATCGGCCAACCGCCAAATACCTGATTGGCAGTGGCAAGGTCGAGGAGTTGCGCGACCAGGTCAAAGCCGAGAAGGTCGATCTGGTCATATTCAATTCCGTCCTCACGCCCAGTCAGGAACGTAACCTCGAACGTGTTTTCGAGTGTCGCGTGATTGACCGTACCGGCCTGATTCTCGATATCTTCGCCCAACGCGCCCGCACCCATGAAGGCAAGCTCCAGGTTGAACTGGCCCAGCTTGAATACATGAGTACGCGACTGGTCCGCGGCTGGACTCACCTTGAGCGGCAGAAAGGCGGTATCGGTCTGCGCGGTCCGGGTGAAACCCAGTTGGAAACCGACCGGCGTCTTCTGCGGGTTCGCCTGCGGCAGATCAAGGGTCGTCTGGAAAAGGTCCGCAGTCAGCGTGATCAGGCGCGTCGTGGCCGCAAGCGTGCGGATATCCCGTCGGTTTCACTGGTGGGCTATACCAACGCCGGCAAGTCGACGCTGTTCAACTCGGTCACCGATTCCGATGTATTCGCCGCCAACCAGTTGTTCGCGACCCTCGACCCGACCTTGCGCCGGCTCGAACTCGCCGACCTCGGTCCGATCGTGCTGGCTGATACCGTGGGTTTCATTCGTCATCTGCCGCACAAGCTGGTCGAGGCATTTCGGGCTACGCTCGAAGAGTCGAGCAACTCTGACCTGCTGCTGCATGTGATCGACGCCCATGAGCCGGAGCGGATGGCCCAGATCGAACAGGTCATGGTGGTGCTCGGTGAGATCGGTGCACAAGACTTGCCGATCCTGGAGGTCTATAACAAGCTCGATTTGCTCGAAGGCGTAGAGCCGCAGATCCAGCGTGATGCCGACGGCAAGCCGCAGCGGGTCTGGTTATCAGCGCGTGACGGTCAGGGCCTGGACCTGCTCAAGCAGGCGATTGCGGAATTGCTCGGCAACGATTTGTTCGTTGGCACCTTGCGCTTGCCGCAGCGTTTTGCTCGACTGCGTGCACAGTTCTTTGCGCTCGGTGCCGTACAGAAAGAAGAACACGACGAAGAAGGCATCTGTTTGCTGGCCGTTCGTTTGCCGCGAGTCGAGCTCAATCGACTGGTGAGCCGCGAGGGAATGCAGCCGTTGGAATTCATCGAGCAACACACTTTGCAATAAAAGCCTGAAAAAGCGGTTGTGCCGCTGTGGCAGGCATTCTGTAGCATTGGTCGGCGCGCCGTGGGTGCGTCTTTGCTTTATCAGATGGAGAGCGCTATGGCTTGGAATGAGCCGGGTGGCAACTCGAATAATCAGGATCCTTGGGGTGGTAAACGCCGCAATAATGGCGACCGCAAGGGGCCACCAGATCTCGACGAGGCCTTTCGAAAGCTGCAGGAAAGCCTGAATGGGTTGTTCGGTGGTAGCAAGAAACGCGGTGATGATGGCGGTGGTTCGGGCAAGGGCGGCGGTTACGGCCTGCTCGGCATCGGCCTTGTCGTGCTGGCGGCCGTCTGGCTGTACAGCGCGGTTTATGTCGTCGACGAGCAGGAGCAAGCCGTGGTGCTGCGCTTCGGCAAGTACTACGAAACCGTCGGACCGGGCCTGAACATCTACTTCCCGCCGATCGATCGCAAGTACATGGAAAACGTCACGCGTGAGCGTGCCTACACCAAACAGGGTCAAATGCTCACTGAAGACGAGAACATCGTCGAAGTGCCGCTGACCGTGCAGTACAAGATCACCAATCTGCAGGACTTCGTGCTGAACGTCGATCAGCCGGAAATCAGCCTGCAACACGCGACCGAGAGTGCCTTGCGCCATGTGGTGGGTTCCACCGCCATGGACCAGGTGCTGACCGAAGGTCGTGAATTGATGGCCAGCGAAATCAAGGAGCGTCTGCAACGCTTCCTCGATACCTATCGCACCGGTATCACCGTCACTCAGGTCAACGTTCAGAGCGCAGCGGCACCGCGTGAAGTCCAGGAAGCCTTCGATGACGTGATCCGTGCTCGTGAAGATGAGCAGCGTTCGCGCAACCAGGCTGAAACCTACGCCAACGGCGTCGTGCCGGAAGCCCGTGGTCAGGCCCAGCGCATCATTGAAGATGCCAACGGTTACCGCGACGAAACGGTATCGCGCGCCAAGGGTGAAGCAGATCGCTTTACCAAGCTGGTCGCCGAATATCGCAAGGCTCCGGAAGTCACTCGTCAGCGTCTGTACCTGGACACGATGCAGGAAGTATTCAGCAGTACCAGCAAGGTTCTCGTGACCGGCAACAAGAATGGCCAGAACAATCTGCTGTACTTGCCGCTGGACAAGATGATCGACAGTGGTCGTAGTGGTGCAGCGCCGGTAACCAGCGCGGCCGCGACCAGCAATGAAGGGCATGCGCGTTCGGCAACTGATCTGCAACAGCCGGCACGTACCAGGGAGAGTCGCTGATGAGCAATAAATCGCTGATCGCCCTTATTGTCGGCGTCGTCGTGGCGATCGCAGCCTGGAACTGTTTCTACATCGTGGCTCAGACCGAGCGTGCGGTGCTGCTGCAGTTCGGGCGCGTGGTTCAGACTGATGTTCAGCCGGGCCTGCATGTGAAAGTGCCTTACGTTAACCAGGTGCGTAAATTCGACGCACGCCTGATGACGCTGGACGCACCGACACAGCGTTTCCTGACACTGGAAAAGAAAGCCGTCATGGTTGATGCCTACGCCAAGTGGCGCGTCAAGGATGCCGAGCGTTTCTACACTGCGACTTCCGGCCTCAAGCAAATTGCAGACGAGCGCCTTTCGCGTCGCCTGGAATCGGGCCTGCGTGACCAGTTTGGCAAGCGCACCCTGCACGAGGTGGTGTCCGGTGAGCGTGACGCGCTGATGGCGGACATCACGGCTTCGCTGAACAAGATGGCGGAAAAAGAGCTGGGCATCGAAGTGGTCGATGTTCGGGTCAAGGCCATCGATCTGCCGAAGGAAGTGAACCGCAGCGTGTTCGAACGCATGAGCACCGAGCGTGAGCGTGAAGCGCGCGAGCACCGTGCCAAGGGTAACGAGCTGGCCGAAGGCATCCGTGCCGACGCCGATCGTCAGCGCCGCGTACTGCTGGCTGAAGCCTATCGTGAATCTGAAGAGGTTCGCGGTGACGGTGATGCCCAGGCCGCGGCGATCTACTCCAAGGCCTACGGCCAGGATCAGGAGTTCTACGGTTTCTACCGTAGCCTGCGTGCCTACCGTGAAAGCTTCGCGAACAAATCCGACGTCATGGTTCTGGACCCAAGCAGCGACTTCTTCCGTTACCTGGAAAAAGCCAAGCCTTGATCCGACACTGATCTTGGGGACCCCCGCCGAGCGGCTAAAACCTCTCGCGGGGTGATCCTTTGAGAAAACGTGTGTATGATGCGGCAGCCGGGAAATTCCCGGCTTTTTTGCGTCTGCACGTTTGATTGCGGTTTTTTATTGCAAGACTCGAGTTGAACAACTCGACAGGTTTTTCGAGGAAAGTGTTTGGCGAGGCCGATTCCAGGCCGATCGCCGCGTTGTTCATGCGCGCGACTTATGCGTATGGTTCAGACATTTTCTGCTTCACTCAAGGCCAGCCTGAGGGTTGGCGGCCCGGATCATAGGGGAATGGCGTAATGGCAACGGTAGACCGCTGGCTGCTGCCAGATGGCATCGAAGAAGTACTGCCACCAGAGGCGGCGCGCATTGAAGTCGCGCGTCGTCAGGTGTTGGATCTGTTCCAGAGCTGGGGTTACGAGTTCGTCGTGACCCCGCATATCGAGTACCTGGAATCCCTGCTGACTGGCGCAGGCCAGGACCTCGATCTGCGGACCTTCAAGGTCATCGACCCGCAGTCGGGCCGGCAGATGGGTTTCCGTGCCGACATTACGCCGCAAGTGGCGCGCATCGATGCGCACACCTTGCGTCACGAAGGCCCGAGCCGTCTGTGCTACGCCGGTAGCGTGCTGCATGCGCAGCCGCGGGCCTTGTCGTCCTCGCGCAGCCCGATTCAGCTGGGCGCCGAGCTGTACGGCGATGCCAGCCCGAGCAGCGACGTGGAAGTCATCAGCCTGATGCTGGCCATGCTGCAACTGGCCGACGTGCCGGATGTGCACATGGACCTTGGGCATGTCGGCATCTACCGTGGCCTGGCGCGTGCCGCCGGTTTGTCCGGTGAGGTCGAGCAACAATTGTTCGATGCCCTGCAACGCAAGGCTATCGATGAGGTCATTACCCTGACCGAAGGCCTGCCTGCCGATTTGTCGGGCATGCTGCGGGCGCTGGTTGATCTGTGTGGCGGCCGCGAAGTGCTGGCTGCCGCTCGCGAACGTCTGGCCAACGCGCCTGCGCCTGTTTTGGCGGCGCTGGACGACTTGCTGGCGATTGCCGAGCGTTTGTCCGTGCGTTTCCCGGATCTTCCGCTGTACTTCGATCTGGGCGAGTTGCGCGGTTACCACTACCACACCGGTGTGGTGTTCGCGGTATTCGTACCGGGTGTCGGCCAGTCCATTGCTCAGGGCGGTCGTTACGACGACATCGGCGCCGACTTCGGTCGCGCCCGTCCGGCGACTGGCTTCTCTACCGATTTGAAAACCCTGGTGACCCTGGGGCGTGCTGAAATCGAGCTACCGTCTGGCGGTATCTGGATGCCTGACAGTACGGATGCAGCACTCTGGCAGCAGGTTTGCCAGTTGCGCAGTGAGGGTCAGCGTGTCGTCCAGGCATTGCCTGGGCAACCATTGGCCGCCGCCCGTGATGCGGACTGCGACCGGCAATTGATTCAGCAGAACGGGCTTTGGCAAGTATTGCCGCTGGCTTCTTGAGTTTTCCTGCCGGCGGCTGCCGGCACCAAGTTTGCGCGAATGAGGACAAGTGTTATGGGTAAGAATGTCGTAGTCCTGGGCACCCAATGGGGTGATGAGGGCAAAGGCAAGATCGTTGATCTGCTGACCGAACATGCTGCCGCCGTAGTGCGCTACCAAGGTGGCCACAACGCTGGCCACACGCTGGTGATCGACGGCGAAAAAACCGTCTTGCACCTGATTCCGTCGGGCGTGCTGCGCGATGGCGTGCAGTGCCTGATCGGCAACGGCGTGGTGGTTGCACCTGACGCCCTGCTGCGCGAGATCATCAAGCTGGAAGAGAAGGGTGTACCGGTGCGCGAGCGCCTGCGCATCAGCCCGTCCTGCCCGCTGATCCTGTCTTACCACGTAGCGCTGGACCAGGCTCGTGAAAAGGCCCGTGGCGAGCTGAAGATCGGCACCACCGGTCGTGGCATCGGCCCGGCTTACGAAGACAAGGTTGCGCGTCGTGGCCTGCGCATCGGTGACCTGTTTCACCGTGAGCGTTTCGCCGCCAAGCTGGGCGAGTTGCTGGACTACCACAACTTCGTACTGGTCAATTACTACAAAGAGCCGGCCATCGACTTCCAGAAGACTCTCGACGAGTGCATGGAATACGCCGAGCTGCTCAAGCCGATGATGCTCGACGTCACCGCCGAACTGCATAACCTGCGTCGCGATGGCAAAGACATCATGTTCGAAGGCGCCCAAGGTTCCCTGCTGGACATCGACCACGGTACCTACCCGTACGTCACCAGCTCCAACACCACCGCTGGCGGCATCGCGACCGGTTCGGGTTTTGGCCCGATGTACCTGGATTACATCCTCGGCATCACCAAGGCCTACACCACTCGCGTTGGCTCGGGTCCGTTTCCGACCGAGCTGTTCGACGACGTCGGTGCGTTCCTGGCCAAACGTGGCCACGAGTTCGGTGCAACCACCGGCCGTGCCCGTCGTTGCGGCTGGTTCGATGCCGTTATCCTGCGTCGCGCCATCGACGTCAACAGCATCTCGGGCCTGTGCCTGACCAAGCTGGACGTGCTGGACGGTCTTGAGACCATCAACATCTGCGTGGGCTACAAGAATCAGGAAGGTGCCGTGATCGATGCACCGACCGACGCCGACAGCTACATCGGTCTGGAGCCAGTGTACGAACAAATGCCGGGCTGGACCGAGTCGACCCTTGGCGCCAAGACCCTGGAAGAGCTGCCTCAGGCTGCTCGTAACTACATCAAGCGCGTCGAAGAGTTGGTCGGTGCGCCGATCGACATTATTTCGACAGGCCCGGACCGCAACGAGACCATCGTTCTGCGTCACCCGTTCGCTTAATAAGTCGTTGATGTAAAAAGCAAAGGGCCCTTAATCGGGCCCTTTGTCGTTTATGCCTGTTGAGCGGCATGACCTTTGCTGTGAATCTCTCTTCCAGAGTGCCATCAATTTAATGGCGTGCAAGTAGAGGGATTTCCTGTGTCGGCCGTTCTCTCACTGTTACAAAGCCGTTTGTTGCGGCCTGTGTTCGTTACCCTCGGTATCGCCCTGTTGGTGCAAGTGTTGGTGGCTGTCGCACTGACTCGGAGCACAGTGACCGCATTGGAAGCTGATTTGGGCAATCGTCTCGGCGTTGATAGCCAGAAACTCTCTGGCGAGCTCGAGCAGGCCGGGCGTGAAGTCACTTCCAGTCTTGATAACCTCTCCACCAGTACCCGTCAGCGCCTGACCACCGGCTTGTCCTCGCGACTCAAGGACGAGCAGGCGCAACTGCGTGCGGCCCTGGAAAAGGACCTGAAGGACTCGGCCAATGACATGGCTCAGCTCCTGGCATCGGTCGCACCCCGCGCGATGTGGGACAGCGACGTTCCTACGCTGTCCGAATTCGCCCGTCGGGCCCAGCGCAATCCGAACGTACTGTTCGTGGTGTACGACGACGCCACCGGCCAGCACCTGACCCGTTACCTGAACCGGGAAAATCCGATCAACGCTGCCCTTGTGGAAAAAGGCCAGGGTGATCGGGCGCTGGATAAGGTGCTGGATGCGGCAAAACACGATCCTTCGGTCTACTACCTCGAAGCCTCGATCAACCCCAATGGCGTGGAAATCGGCAAGGTGCTGATGGGCGTCTCCACGGCGTCGGTGGAAACTGACCTGGCGGCCCTCGACAAGCGCTTCTCGGCGCTGATCGCCAGCAGTGATCAACTGGTCGGCGACAGTCTCAAAGGCGCTGCTGCCGATAGCGCCACGGCCATGCGCTCGCGCTTGCAGTCGGCGCAGTCTACGGCCACTGAAATGAAAGCCAATACCGCCAGCACTGTTCAGGAAGCGGCGGCGACCTTGCGCTGGCGGATCGGCATGGCGCTGGCGCTGGTCGGCTGCGGTGTCTTGCTGCTACTGGCGGTCGTGCTTGGGCGGCGTGTAGTCAATCGCCTGAAGCTGTTGATCGCGGCAATGGAGGATCTTGCCGCGGGTGATGGTGACCTGACCAAGCGCGTGCAAATCAATAGCAAAGATGAAATCGGCGACATGGCGTCGGCGGTCAACCGCTTTGTGGATAAGTTGCAGCCGATCGTTCGCGAGGCGGGTGACGTGGCCCAGCGTACTGGCGTGGAAATCGGTGCCATGAGCAAGCGCAATGCCGGTGCCGATGCGGCGGCGAAATCCCAGCGCGATGAAGTGGCGGAGAGCTTGCGTGCCTTGTCGCAAATGGCTGACGAGGCACAGGCCGAAAGCCACGCGATGCAGGCGGCGTTGCAGCAGGTGGTGGATATTCGTCAGGCAACGGATGAAAACACCCGCACCTCGGCGCAGGTTGGCAACTTGATCGAAGCCTTGGCTGGACAAGTCGATACCGGGGCCAAGGTCATCGAGCGCCTGGCGCAGCAGAGCGAGCAGATTGAAGTGGTGCTGGAGGTGATTCACGGAATCGCCGAGCAGACCAACTTGCTGGCACTGAACGCGGCGATCGAAGCGGCGAGGGCTGGTGAGACTGGACGTGGTTTTGCGGTGGTGGCCGATGAAGTGCGGGCGCTGGCCAGCAAGACTCAAAGCTCGACTGGCGACATTCAGGCGCACATCGGGGCGTTGCAGCAAGGCGCCCGCGAGGCCGTAGCGGCGATCGGGCAGGCGGGGCGTCAGGCCAGCGAAGGGTTGCTGGTATTGCGCGACAGTGCGCGCTTGCAGCAATCGGTGCAGGTTTCCGTCGAGCAGGTGCATGCGGCCATCGGTCTGGCGACCCAGGCGGCGGCCCATCAGGCCAAAGGCGCACACGCGGTGCGTGGGCGGGTCGAGACCATTCATGCCCAGGCCGAGCGTGCGGCGCAGGCAGTGGTGGAAACCACCGCTAGCGGCAAGGTGCTCGACAGCCTGGCGGCACAGCTGAAAGCGAGCCTGGGGCAGTTTCGGGCTTAAGATTTTTGTTGGTTGGGTTGACGTCATCGCGAGCAAGCTCGCTCCCACATTTGATCTCCGGTGTTCACAAATTTTGTGTTCGCTGAAGATCAGTGTGGGAGCGAGCTTGCTCGCGATGACGTCAGCGGCTCAAATGCATCCGCGTCGTGAGTAGATAGATCGGCAACCCCGACACCAGAATCAACAGCGCTGCAAACTCGACATTCGCGGTGTGCGCCCGCACCTCTGATTCCGGTTGGGCTCAACAATAGCGTCGCTATCAGCTACAGAGGCTGTGTCGGTATATGCGTGAGATTTCCGAACGTCAGAAACGCAAAAACCCGCTTTCGCGGGTTTTTGTGAGATTCAAGATCGTTGACCTTGAACCTTGAATTGGTGCCCAGAAGAAGACTCGAACTTCCACGACCTTGCGGTCACCAGCACCTGAAGCTGGCGTGTCTACCAATTTCACCATCTGGGCAATATCTTCAGCGTTGCCGCTGTTGATGTGGCGCACTATACGGAGAGCGTTTTGATCTGTAAACCCCTGATTTAATTTTAATAAATCAAATGGCTAGAATGCAAAAACCCGCTTTCGCGGGTTTTTGTGTGAGCCTTGAAATTGAACTAATCTCAAGCTCGAAATTGGTGCCCAGAAGAAGACTCGAACTTCCACGACCTTGCGGTCACCAGCACCTGAAGCTGGCGTGTCTACCAATTTCACCATCTGGGCAGTATCGAGATGCGTCTGCGTCGTCGATGGCGCGCACTATACGGAGCGTCCTTTTAACTGTAAACCCCTGAACTCAAAAAAACCTGGAAAATTTTACGAGCGGTGCTTAATGCTGTCTTTCCAGGCGGAGGAAGGGACTTTTAGGGCCTCCAAGAGCCTGAAATTTCCCGTTTCATTACGCCTATGCCAAACTAACCCGCATATAGACAAGGTGAAAACTCTCTAATGGCCGATTGGCAGTCCCTCGATCCCGAGGCCGCTCGTGAAGCGGAAAAATATGAAAACCCTATTCCTAGCCGCGAACTGATCCTTCAGCACCTTGCTGATCGGGGTTCGCCTGCTAACCGCGAGCAACTGGTCGAAGAGTTTGGTCTGACCACAGAAGACCAGATCGAAGCCCTGCGCCGCCGCCTGCGCGCCATGGAGCGCGATGCTCAACTGATCTATACCCGTCGCGGCACTTACGCGCCGGTAGACAAGCTCGATCTGATCCTGGGCCGCATCAGCGGCCACCGTGACGGCTTCGGCTTCCTGATCCCGGACGATGGCAGTGACGACCTGTTCATGAGCCCGGCGCAGATGCGCCTGGTGTTCGATGGCGACCGTGCGCTGGCACGGGTTTCCGGCCTCGACCGTCGTGGTCGCCGCGAAGGCGTGATCGTCGAAGTGGTGTCGCGTGCTCACGAAAGCATCGTCGGTCGTTACTTCGAAGAAGGCGGCATCGGCTTTGTGGTGGCCGACAACCCGAAGATCCAGCAGGAAGTGCTGGTCACGCCGGGGCGTAACGCCAACGCCAATATCGGCCAATTCGTTGAAGTGAAGATCACGCACTGGCCGACTCCGCGCTTCCAGCCGCAAGGCGATGTGGTAGAGGTGGTCGGTAACTACATGGCGCCGGGCATGGAAATCGATATTGCCCTGCGGACCTACGACATTCCTCACGTCTGGCCGGAAGCGGTGCTCAAGGAAGCCGCCAAGCTCAAGCCGGAAGTCGAAGAGAAAGACAAAGAGAAGCGCATCGACCTGCGCCATCTGCCGTTCGTCACCATCGACGGTGAAGATGCCCGCGACTTCGATGACGCGGTCTACTGCGAAGCCAAGCCAGGCAAACTGCGGCTGTTCTCCGGTGGCTGGAAGTTGTACGTGGCGATTGCCGACGTTTCCAGCTACGTGAAGATCGGTTCGGCGCTGGATGCCGAGTCCCAGGTTCGTGGCAACTCGGTGTACTTCCCCGAGCGCGTGGTGCCGATGCTGCCAGAGCAGCTGTCCAACGGCCTGTGCTCGCTGAACCCGCTCGTTGATCGGCTGGCCATGGTTTGCGAGATGACCATCTCCAAATCCGGTGAGATGACCGACTACTGCTTCTACGAAGCGGTGATTCACTCCCACGCCCGCCTGACCTACAACAAGGTCAGCGCAATGCTGGAGCAGCCGAAAACCACCGAGGCTCGTCAGCTTCGTGGCGAATACACCGACGTCGTGCCGCACCTCAAGCAGCTCTACGCGCTGTACAAGGTGTTGCTGGCGGCCCGCCACGTGCGCGGCGCGATCGATTTCGAAACGCAGGAAACCCGAATCATCTTCGGTTCCGAGCGCAAGATCGCCGAAATCCGTCCGACCGTGCGCAACGACGCGCACAAGTTGATCGAGGAATGCATGCTGGCGGCCAACGTGGCCACCGCCGAGTTCCTGAAAAAACACGAAATCCCTGCGCTGTACCGGGTTCACGATGGTCCGCCACCAGAGCGTCTGGAAAAACTCCGCGCCTTCCTCGGTGAGCTCGGCCTGTCCCTGCACAAAGGCAAGGATGGCCCGTCGCCGAAGGATTACCAGGCGTTGCTGGCCGGGATCAAGGATCGTCCGGATTTCCACCTGATCCAGACCGTCATGCTGCGTTCGTTGAGCCAAGCGGTGTACAGCGCTGATAATCAGGGCCACTTCGGCCTGAATTATGAAGCCTATACCCACTTCACCTCGCCGATTCGCCGTTACCCGGACTTGCTCACGCACCGGGCGATTCGCAGTGTCATCCACTCCAAGCAAGACACGCCGCACGTGCGTCGTGCCGGGGCGATGACCATTCCGAAAGCGCGCATCTATCCGTACGACGAAGCGGCGCTGGAACAGCTCGGCGAGCAGTGCTCGATGAGCGAGCGCCGTGCCGACGAAGCGACCCGCGATGTGGTGAACTGGCTCAAGTGCGAGTTCATGAAAGATCGCGTGGGCGAATCGTTCCCGGGTGTGATCACAGCCGTAACCGGTTTTGGCCTGTTCGTCGAGCTGACCGACATCTACGTCGAAGGTCTGGTCCACGTCACGGCTTTGCCGGGCGATTACTACCACTTCGACCCTGTGCATCACCGCCTGGCCGGTGAGCGTACCGGTCGCAGCTTCCGTCTCGGCGATACCGTCGAAGTGCGCGTGATGCGGGTTGACCTGGACGAGCGCAAGATCGACTTCGAGATGGCTGAAAAAACCATCAGCGCGCCGATTGGCCGCAAGAAGCGTGGTGCAGAGACCTCGGCGCCTGCTGCCAAGACTGCTGCTGAACCTGCGCCGGCCAAAACCGGTCGTCGTGGTCCGGCGAAGGAAAAGGCGGTCGAGGCTTATCGTCCGAGCGATGCCGCGGCGAAAAACGCCGAAGTGCGCAAAAGTCGTGAAATGAAACAGGCGTTGCTGGCCGAAGCGAAGAGCGGCGGTAAAGCGGCGTCTGGGGGAAAGACCGGGCGGTCGGCGCCTGAAAAGGCCTCCGGCGGCAAACCAGCCAAACCGAGTAAACACCGTAAAGGCCCGCCAAAAGCGGGCTCGGCTCCAGCCAAAAGCGGCGGGGCACGTAAACCTAAGGCCAAGTCATGAGTCAGTTGGAAAAAATCTATGGCGTGCATGCCGTAGAAGCGTTGCTGCGTCATCACCCGAAACGCGTCAAGCAGATCTGGCTGGCCGAAGGCCGCAGTGATCCGCGCGTTCAGACGCTGATCGAACTGGCCAGCGAAAACCGCGTTGCGGTCGGTCAGGCCGAGCGTCGTGAGCTGGATGCCTGGGTTGAAGGCGTGCACCAGGGCGTGGTGGCGGAAGTGAGTCCGAGCCAGGTCTGGGGCGAGGCAATGCTCGACGAGCTGCTCGACCGTACCGAAGGCGCGCCGCTGCTGTTGGTGCTCGACGGCGTAACCGATCCGCACAACCTCGGTGCTTGCCTGCGTTCTGCCGACGCGGCGGGTGCTTTGGCGGTGATCGTTCCGAAAGACAAGTCGGCCACCCTGACCCCGACTGTACGAAAAGTCGCCTGTGGCGCCGCGGAAGTGATTCCGTTGGTAGCCGTGACCAACCTGGCGCGCACCCTGGAAAAGCTCAAGCAACGTGGCTTGTGGGTTGTCGGCACGGCGGGGGAGGCCGAGCAGGATCTGTATCAGCAGGATCTGACCGGTCCTACCATCCTGATCATGGGCGCGGAAGGTAGCGGGATGCGTCGCCTGACTCGCGACCTTTGCGACTACCTGGTGCGTTTGCCGATGGCCGGCAGCGTCAGCAGCCTCAACGTTTCCGTAGCGACCGGCGTCTGTCTGTTCGAGGCCTTGCGCCAGCGCGGCGTCAAAGCTGCCGCAACCGCCAAGAAGTCTTAAGCCGGGCACGATCCAAATGTGGGAGCGGGCTTGCTCGCGAAAGCGGTGTGTCATTCAGCAAAAATGTTGGATGTGATGCCGCATTCGCGAGCAAGCCCGCTCCCACATTGGTTCTGCGCTATGGTGCAGATCGGTGATGTGAACGAGCTGTTCAAATAATCACCAATTGCCTTGCGCCGCTTCTGTCCCTTCTCTACAATTGCGCCCCTTGCTGTGACGGCAGGCACGCATGTGTCTATCGCCGGCAAGTCCATAAGTGTCATTCACTCCTTGTCTGACCGCTTTTGAGCGGCAGGCTACAACCCGTAAGGAGCATTCATGCGTCATTACGAAATCATCTTTTTGGTCCACCCGGATCAAAGCGAGCAAGTCGGCGGCATGGTTGAGCGTTACACCAAGCTGATCGAAGAAGACGGCGGCAAAATCCACCGTCTGGAAGATTGGGGCCGTCGTCAACTGGCCTACGCAATCAACAATGTTCACAAGGCTCACTACGTGATGCTGAACGTTGAGTGCACTGGCAAGGCCCTGGCCGAGCTGGAAGACAACTTCCGCTACAACGATGCAGTGATCCGTAACCTGGTCATCCGTCGCGAAGAAGCCGTTACCGGCCAATCCGAGATGCTCAAGGCTGAAGAAAACCGCAGTGAGCGCCGTGAGCGTCGCGACCGTCCTGAGCACTCCGACGCTGAAGGCGTTGACAGTGATGACAGCGACAACAGCGATAACGCTGACGAGTAATCCACGGACCTTTTGAGGAGCCTATTACATGGCACGTTTCTTCCGTCGTCGTAAATTCTGCCGCTTCACCGCTGAAGACGTGAAAGAGATCGATTACAAAGATCTCAACACTCTGAAAGCTTACGTATCCGAGACCGGCAAAATCGTTCCAAGCCGCATCACCGGTACCAAAGCACGTTATCAGCGTCAGCTGGCCACCGCTATCAAGCGCGCCCGCTTCCTGGCCCTGCTGGCCTACACCGACAGCCACGGCCGCTGAGACCGGGCAGTCGACACGTAGCAAAGGATTGAATGCATGCGCGCCATAGCTGAGTTCATCATGCGCGGTCGTATGCAGGCCACTCTTGTAGTGGCTGGATGCGCGGCATTGCCGTTGTTGTACTGGTTGGGTGCTGCCGCCGGGAGCCTTGTGCTGCTGCGGCGCGGATTGAAGGACGCCCTGGGCGTTCTTGCTCTGGGAATACTGCCGGCATTGATCTGGTGGCTGTATTCCGATGATCCACGCGCACTCATGGTGCTGCTGGGGTCTTCGGGCCTTGCGTTGGTTTTGCGCGCAAGTGAGTCCTGGAACCGCGTGCTGCTGGTCAGCATAGCGATGGGATTGGTGTTTTCAGTGGTGCTGGGTGCGGCTTACCGCCCCCAGATCGAGATGCTGTCGCAGGAACTGGTAAAGATCCTGCCGCTGGCCCTCGGTGACCTCTACCAGCAATTGTCGGTAGAGGAGCGAGCGCGTCTCGCCGCCCTGATTGCCCCGGTCCTGACCGGCCTGATAGCGGCCTTGTTGCAAATCGTCAGTGTGCTGAGCCTGATTGTCGGGCGCTACTGGCAGGCGTTGTTGTACAACCCTGGTGGTTTTGGTCGCGAGTTTCGCGCCATCCGAATCCCGCTGGGGCCGGCGATGTTGCTGCTGGCGTGCATGCTTCTGGGGCCGAACTTCGGTTCCCAACTGGCCATGTTGACGCCGTTGTGCAGCGTACCGCTGGTGTTCGCCGGGCTGGCCCTGATTCATGGGCTGGTGGCTGAAAAGCGACTGGCCAAGTTTTGGCTGGTGGGGTTGTACGTAACGCTGTTGCTGTTTATGCAGCTGATCTATCCGTTGCTGGTGGTCCTGGCCATTGTCGACAGCCTGATTGATTTTCGCGGTCGTTTGACGCCGAAAGACGTCGATAGCGCGAACGGTGAAGGTTAAAAGTTAAGAGGATTTTCACATGCAACTGATCCTTCTGGAAAAAGTCACCAACCTGGGCAACCTGGGTGACAAAGTGAACGTTAAGGCTGGTTACGGTCGTAACTACCTGCTGCCTTACGGCAAAGCTACCGCTGCGACCGCTGCCAACCTGGCTGCGTTCGAAGAGCGTCGCGCTGAGCTGGAAAAAGCCGCAGCAGACCGTAAAACTTCGGCTGAAAACCGTGCTGCCCAACTGGCTGAGCTGGAAGTGACCATCACTGCCACCGCCGGTGACGAAGGCAAGCTGTTCGGTTCGATCGGCACCCACGACATCGCTGATGCACTGACCGCCTCTGGCGTTGAAGTTGCAAAAAGCGAAGTTCGTCTGCCGAACGGCACCATCCGCAACGTAGGCGAATTCGACGTAGCCGTGCACCTGCACGCTGAAGTTGAAGCCACCGTACGCGTTGTCGTGGTAGCAGCTTAAGCAACACTTGTCGGCTGGCACCCTCGGGTGCTTGCCGGTAACATCGGGCACGATCCTGTTTACAGGTCGTGCCCTTTGTCTTTCTGCAGTTCCTGATTTTTTACAACCCCTGCTTTTCCTAAAGAACCCAAGTGGCCATGAACGATATCTCCGCTCCTGAGCAATACGATCTGCAAACCGCCGCGCTGAAAGTGCCGCCGCATTCCATCGAGGCCGAACAGGCTGTGCTCGGTGGTCTGATGCTGGACAACAACGCCTGGGAGCGCGTGCTCGATCAGGTCTCGGACGGTGATTTCTATCGACATGACCACCGCCTGATCTTCCGTGCGATCGCCAAGCTGGCCGATCAGAACATGCCGATCGACGTCGTGACCCTGGCCGAGCAATTGGACAAGGAAGGTCAGACCTCGCAAGTCGGCGGTCTTGGATACCTGGGTGAGCTGGCGAAAAACACGCCGTCGGTCGCCAACATCAAGGCCTACGCTGCAATCGTTCGTGAGCGGGCGACCTTGCGCCAGTTGATCGGCATCAGCACCGAAATCGCTGACAGCGCCTTCAACCCGGAAGGCCGCACCGCCGCCGAGATCCTCGACGAAGCCGAACGGCAGATCTTCCAGATCGCCGAGGCCCGCCCGAAAACCGGCGGCCCAGTGAGCGTCAATGACCTTTTGACCAAGGCCATCGACCGTATCGACACCTTGTTCAATACCGACAACGCCATCACTGGCCTGTCGACCGGTTACACCGACCTCGACGAGAAGACCAGCGGCCTGCAACCGTCTGACCTGATCATCGTCGCCGGCCGTCCATCGATGGGTAAAACCACCTTTGCGATGAACCTGGTGGAGAACGCCGTGTTGCGCAGCGAGAAGGCGGTACTGGTTTACTCACTCGAGATGCCAGGCGAATCGCTGATCATGCGTATGCTTTCGTCCCTCGGTCGGATCGACCAGACCAAGGTCCGGGCCGGTCGCCTGGAAGACGACGATTGGCCGCGCTTGACCTCGGCGGTCAACCTGCTCAACGATCGCAAGCTGTTCATTGATGACACCGCCGGCATCAGCCCGTCGGAAATGCGTGCGCGGACCCGTCGCCTGGTGCGCGAACACGGTGAGATCGGTCTGATCATGATCGACTACCTGCAACTGATGCAGATCCCGGGCTCCAGCGGCGACAACCGGACCAACGAGATTTCCGAAATCTCCCGTTCCTTGAAAGCCCTGGCCAAGGAATTCAACTGTCCGGTAGTGGCGCTGTCCCAGCTCAACCGTTCCCTCGAACAGCGGCCGAACAAGCGACCAGTGAACTCCGACTTGCGGGAATCCGGAGCGATCGAGCAGGACGCCGACGTCATCATGTTCGTGTACCGGGACGAGGTGTATCACCCGGAGACCGAACACAAAGGCATCGCCGAGATCATCATCGGCAAGCAGCGGAACGGCCCGATCGGCTTTATCCGCCTGGCCTTCATCGGCAAATACACCCGATTCGAAAACCTTGCGCCGGGCAGCTATAACTTCGACGATGATGAGTAACCTCTTCATCGCTTGGAAGGGCCTCATCGCGAGCAAGCTCGCTCCCACACTGGAATGCGTTCCTCTGTGGGAGCGAGCTTGCTCGCGATAGGGGCGACACCAATTTCCGACCATAGCCGTCGGAATTGGTTAAATTTTGTGCTATATTCCGCGCCCGCGATTTTTCATCTCAACACCGGTCATCGTCATGCAAACAGCCAAGCCGTTATTTGACTATCCCAAGTACTGGGCCGAATGTTTCGGTCCAGCGCCATTCCTGCCAATGAGCAGGGAGGAGATGGATCAGCTTGGCTGGGATTCCTGCGACATCATCATCGTCACCGGTGATGCGTACGTTGACCACCCGTCGTTTGGCATGGCAATTATCGGCCGGCTGCTGGAGTCCCAGGGCTTTCGCGTCGGGATCATTGCCCAGCCAAACTGGCAGTCCAAAGACGACTTCATGAAGCTCGGCGAGCCGAACCTGTTCTTCGGTGTCGCGGCCGGCAACATGGACTCGATGATCAACCGCTACACCGCCGACAAGAAAATCCGTTCCGATGACGCCTACACCCCCGGTGGCCTGGCGGGCAAACGTCCGGATCGCGCGAGCCTGGTTTACAGCCAGCGCTGCAAGGAAGCCTACAAGAATGTGCCGATTGTTCTCGGTGGCATTGAGGCATCCCTGCGCCGCATCGCGCACTACGATTACTGGCAGGACCGGGTGCGTAACTCGATCCTGATCGACGCCTGCGCCGACATCCTCCTGTACGGCAACGCCGAGCGGGCGATCGTCGAAGTTGCCCAACGTCTGTCCTACGGTCACAAGATCGAAGACATCACCGACGTGCGCGGCACCGCGTTCATTCGTCGCGATACGCCGCAAGGCTGGTACGAAGTCGACTCCACGCGCATCGACCGTCCGGGCAAGATCGACAAGATCATCAACCCGTACGTCAACACCCAGGACACCCAGGCCTGCGCCATCGAGCAGGAAAAGGGGCCGGTCGAGGACCCGCAGGAAGCCAAGGTCGTGCAGATCCTGGCGAGCCCGCGGATGACCCGCGACAAGACCGTGATCCGTCTGCCGTCGGTAGAAAAGGTTCGAAACGACGCCGTTCTGTACGCCCACGCCAACCGCGTGCTGCACCTGGAAACCAACCCGGGCAACGCCCGCGCGCTGGTTCAGAAGCACGGCGAAGTCGACGTCTGGTTCAACCCGCCACCGATTCCGATGACCACCGAAGAGATGGACTACGTGTTCGGCATGCCTTACGCACGTATTCCGCACCCGGCGTATGGCAAGGAGAAGATCCCGGCCTACGACATGATCCGTTTCTCGGTGAACATCATGCGCGGCTGCTTCGGCGGCTGTACCTTCTGCTCGATTACCGAGCACGAAGGCCGGATCATCCAGAACCGTTCCGAAGAATCGATCATTCGCGAAATCGAAGAGATCCGCGACAAGGTCCCAGGTTTTACCGGCGTCATTTCCGACCTCGGTGGCCCGACCGCGAACATGTACCGCATTGCCTGCAAGAGCCCGGAAATCGAATCCGCGTGCCGCAAGCCGTCGTGCGTGTTCCCCGGCATTTGCCCGAATCTCAACACCGATCACTCGTCGCTGATCCAGTTGTACCGCAGCGCTCGCGCCTTGCCGGGTGTGAAGAAGATCCTGATCGCCTCCGGCTTGCGTTACGACCTTGCGGTCGAGTCGCCGGAATACGTCAAGGAGCTGGTGACCCACCACGTCGGTGGTTACCTGAAGATCGCCCCGGAACACACCGAGGAAGGTCCGCTCAACCAGATGATGAAACCGGGCATCGGCAGCTATGACAAGTTCAAGCGGATGTTCGAGAAGTACTCCAAGGAAGCCGGGAAAGAGCAGTACCTGATTCCGTACTTCATCGCCGCCCACCCCGGCACTACCGACGAAGACATGATGAACCTGGCCCTCTGGCTCAAGGGCAATGGTTTCCGTGCGGATCAGGTGCAGGCGTTCTACCCGTCGCCGATGGCCACCGCCACCGCCATGTATCACTCGGGCAAGAACCCGCTGCGCAAGGTCACCTACAAGAGCGACGCCGTGACCATCGTCAAGAGCGAAGAGCAGCGTCGTCTGCACAAGGCGTTCTTGCGTTACCACGATCCGAAAGGCTGGCCAATGCTGCGTGAAGCGCTGACCCGCATGGGCCGCGCCGACCTGATCGGGCCGGGCAAGAACCAGCTGATCCCGCTGCACCAGCCGGCCACCGACAGTTACCAGAGCGCCCGTCGCAAGAACTCGACGCCAGCCGGTAGCCATAAAGTGGCTGGGGAAAAGACCACCAAGATCCTCACGCAACACACCGGCTTGCCGCCGCGTGCCAGCGATGGCGGTAACCCGTGGGACAAGCGTGAACAGGCCAAGGCCGCGGCATTCGCCCGCAACCAGCAGGCAGCGAAGGAACGCAAGGACGCTGCCAAAGGCAAAGGGCCAAAGCCTGCGCGCAAGCCAGTCGTGCCGCGTTGATCGCAGCCTAGCAAGCAAAACGCCAGCCTCGTGCTGGCGTTTTGCTTTATAGGCGCTGGAGAACTTGTTTGTTAAGGTGGCGCGCATTAATTGCCATCGCAGGCAGCCAGCTCCCACAGGGGAATGCATTCCAGATGTGAGAGTCGGGCTTGCCCGCGATGAGGCCGGCATGGCCACTATCTACTTCAAGGACGAACACCCATGAGCAACCCCCTGCTCGGCATCGGCATGGACTCCAACCGCTCCCAGTTCATGGCGCGCCAGCGCATCGAGAGTGAAATCAACCTGCCGCGTATATTTGCTGCCATCGACGCCGATCCCAGCATCGTCGGCGCAGGGGTGGTGTATATCGACGCCGACTTCAACGTAGTTACCCTGCGTGAGTTCAAGCCGATTTGCAGTATCCAGCCCAAGCGCATCATCGTACGTGAGGCGCAGAAATACGTCGCTCCCGCACAATTCGCTGACCAAGTGGTGAATAACCCGCGAGAGTCGCGATTGATCAGCGAAGCTTTCAACACCACGTTGTCCTGTGGCAGCGCGGTCCTGGGTTGGCTGGTGATGTTAAGTGGCACCATCGCGGTGCCGTTCACCGCTGGCGCCAGTGCGGTCATCACGGTCATTGGCTATGCCAGTGCTACAGCCAGTACGGCGTCATGCCTGATGGGCGCATTTCGCACCCGCAATGAAATCGTCAACCCTGGCATGAATGACTATCTGGATAACGAAGAGTGGTACCAGGCCGCTACCAAGATCATGGACGGCGCCGCCTTGGTCGGTGTGGGCGCGTCTGCGCTGACCACGGTCAAGCTGGTCAATGTCGCCCGTGCGTCCACCGGTAAAACCCTGCGCCAGGTGCTTAAAGGCCTCAATGGTCAAGAGCGAGAAAAACTGACTAAAGAACTGTTGAAAATTGCCGACCCGCAGATGTCGACCAAGATGCGCAAGCTGCTGCAACTGCGCGGTGACTTGCCCAAGCGCTTCACTCACACCCAGCTCAAGCATTCCACCATCGTACAGTTGGGCGATGCCTTCAGTGCAGGGCTGAGCGTCTGGGGCCTGGCGCGCTCGGATAACCCGAAGCAGCTCAAGACCCTGGCGATAGGCCTGTATGAGGAGTTAGAGTGATGAATGATGTTCCGTCGTTAAAACCGTTTTTGCTGGAACATTTCCCATCGTTCATCGGCGTGATTCTCGCGGGTTGCCTCGGTGGCTCTGGCGCAATTTCCTTAGCGGCCAGCACCTATTTCGCCGATGTGCCCATGGCTACGAATGCCACTGTGTCCTGGTTTGTGGTGATATTCGCTGCATTGTTTGTGGTCAACAGCAACTTCCTGATTGTGCGTGGGCGGGCCTGGGCCGTGTGGGGGATGGTGGCGTTTTTCGTGGTGTGCCTGCTGGTGGTATTGCCGACGCTGCAATACCGCCCGCATTGGTTTATCTACAGTGAATGTTTGTTCTGGCCACTGCTGGGCTTGTTGTTACTCAACAGCAAAGGCTATCGCTCGATGGTGCGCAAACTTGTGGAAGTACGTCGGTTGCGCCAGGCGGCCAAGGCGGGTTGATTGGGCAGATTCACCACCCACCCCTTCAAGTCTAAACATACAAGCCGGGCTTGCCCCCGATGAGGCCGGTATGGCCACTATCCACTTCAAGGACGAACACCCATGAGCGGCCCCCTGCTCGGCATCGGCATGGACTCCAACCGCTCCCAGTTCATGGCGCGCCAGCGCATCGAAAGTGAAATCAACCTGCCGCGCCTGTTCGCGGCCATCGATGCCGACCCCGGCATTGTCGGCGCGGGTGTCGTGTATATCGACGCCGACTTCAATGTGGTCACCCTGCGCGAATTCAAACCCCTCTGCAGCATCAAGCCCAAGCGCATCATCTTGCGGGAGGCACAGAAGTACATTGCGCCTGCGCAGTTTGTGGAGCAGGTGAAGACCAACCCAAGGGAAGGGCGCCTCATGAAAGAGACGTTCGATATGGGGTTGTCATGCACCGCCGCAGTGATCGGCTGGATAGTGGTCTTCAGCGGCAGCGTAGCGGTGCCGTTTACGGCGGGCGCTAGCGCATTTGTAGTAGGCATCGGCGTGACGGCGGCACTGGCCAGCAGCGCGCAATGTGGGTTTGGTGTGGCGCGTACCTATAACGAAATACTTGATCCAGACGCCAACGACCGCATGGATGATGCTGAATGGTACGGCGCTGTTTCACCCATCCTGGATGCCGCTTCTTTGGTGGGTATTGGAACAGGCGCCCTGACCACGGTGAGGCTGCTGAAAGCTAACAAGGCCGCCGCGTTGGGCAAGAGTTGGTATGAGTTACTCAAGGGCCTGAGTCGCCAGGAGCGCAAGAAGTTGACCAAGGAACTGCTCAGCCTGAAAGATCCAAGCCTGTCGCCCAAATTGCTAAAATTGCAGCAGCGCGCGGGCAAACTCACCAAGAGCTTTAGCTCCACTGAAATTCGTCACGCAACCCAAACCCAAATGAAAGATGCATTGGGTGGCATGTTGGGCCTCGTCGGCAGCTACCGTACCGGTAATGTGGGCACAGCCCGCACCATTGCAATCGGCTTGTATGAGGACCTGACGGAATGAATGGCTTCCCCGACATGGGCAGTTTCCTCGCCCGCTATTTCCCGGTATTCATGGGAACAATTTTCATGGCGATTTTTTCCGGGGCATCAGCTGTTTCCCTGGCGGGCGTGACATATTTGCGCGGTGTTGATCCGGAGCTCAAATCCAGCTACTCCGGGCTTGCCATTCTGGTGCTGGTTGCAGTGATAGTGTTTGGCAACGTGATGATTTCGCGCGGACGCCCGTGGGCCACTGCCCTGGTGGTGGGTTATCTGGGATGTTGCCTGCTGTTCGTACTGCCGATGATTCAGTACCACCTCCACGTGCTGGTCTATGGCTCGGCAGTGCTCTTCCCGTTATTGGGATTGTTGCTGCTCAACAGCAAACGCCACCGCGAAATGCGCCAGAAGCTGCTCGAAGTGCGGCATCTGCGCGAAGCCGTGATTGCCAAGCGCAACGCCCGTTGACTGGATAGATTCACGACCCACCCTCACACACTCGCCACAAATATGTGCAACCCTCGCACCACGGCACCCACCTTGGCGCCGCTTTGGTGCTGCACTGCACCGGGTCTTACGATAAAGCGCAATGACCGCCGCTCTGGCATAAGTCTTGCGCGCTTTCCGTTACGCTCAAGGCTCGCAGGAGGCACGCCATGTCGATTCATGTCGCATTGCACCATGTCACGCATTACCGTTACGAGCGCGCCGTCGAACTCGGCCCGCAGATCGTTCGCCTGCGCCCGGCTGCCCACAGCCGTACGCGGATTCTTTCCTATGCGTTGAAAGTGTCGCCAGAGCAGCACTTCATCAATTGGCAGCAAGACCCCCAGGGCAACTACCTGGCGCGGTTGGTGTTCCCGGAGAAAACCACGGAGCTGCGGATCGAAGTCGATCTGCTGGCCGAGATGGCGGTGTTCAACCCGTTCGATTTCTTCCTTGAGCCCTACGCGGAAAAGATCCCCTTCGCCTATGCCGCCGACGAACAGCGTGAGCTGGCGCCATACCTGGAAACCCTGCCGCTGACCCCGACGTTCAAGGCTTACCTTGACGGCATCGACCGCACGCCGCTGCCTGCCGTGGATTTTCTGGTGGTGCTCAACCAGCGCCTGAGCGAAGACATCAGCTACCTGATCCGCATGGAACCGGGCGTGCAAACCCCGGAATACACCCTGGAACACGCATCGGGTTCTTGCCGCGACTCGGCCTGGTTACTGGTGCAACTGCTGCGCAACCTCGGGCTGGCGGCGCGATTTGTTTCCGGTTACCTGATCCAGCTCACCGCTGACGTCAAAAGTCTCGACGGTCCTTCCGGCACCGAGGTGGACTTCACCGACCTGCACGCCTGGTGTGAGGTTTACCTGCCCGGCGCCGGATGGATCGGCCTGGACGCTACTTCTGGACTGTTTGCCGGCGAAGGGCATATTCCATTGGCCTGTAGCCCTGATCCGTCCTCGGCGGCGCCGATCAGTGGCCTGGTCGAACCGTGCGCGTGTGAATTCAGCCACGAAATGTCGGTGGAGCGCATTTGGGAGGCCCCACGCGTTACCAAACCCTACACCGAAGACCAGTGGCTGGCGATCCAGGTGCTGGGCCGGCAGATCGACGCCGACCTGCAAGAGGGCGATGTGCGCCTGACCATGGGCGGCGAGCCGACGTTCGTCTCCATCGACGACCCGGACGGTGCCGAGTGGAACACCGCCGCGCTAGGACCTGACAAGCGTCGACTGTCCGCCGAGCTGTTCCAGCGCATGCGCAAACATTACGGACCCAAGGGTCTGGTGCATTTTGGCCAGGGCAAGTGGTACCCCGGCGAGCAACTGCCGCGTTGGTCGCTGAACTGCTACTGGCGGCGAGATGGCGTGCCGATCTGGAACAACAGCGCGCTGATTGCCGATGAACAGCAAGACTACGGTGCCGATGGCAAATTGGCCGGGCGTTTTCTGGCGAGTGTCGCCGAGCGATTGAAACTGCCCACGCGCTTTGTATTTCCAGCCTACGAAGACAACCTCTACTACCTCTGGCGCGAAGGCGCGTTGCCGGTCAACGTCAGCGCTGAAGACTCACGGCTGGGCGACGAACTCGAGCGCGCGCGCCTGCACAAGGTCTTCAGCCAAGGTCTGGACAAGGTGATTGGCCAGGTCCTGCCGCTGGCGCGCACGGCCAAGGGCGATCAATGGCAGAGCGGTCGCTGGTACCTGCGTGACAGCCATTGCCGACTGGTGCCGGGAGACTCACCGCTGGGCTATCGCTTGCCGCTGGCTTCGCAACCGTGGGTGACGGCGGCAGAGTATCCGTTCGTGCACCCGGTCGACCCGAATCAGGATTTGCCGGAGCTGCCCGACACCGCCAGTTTGCAGGTGCATGGCGAGCCGGCCACCGCCGATGAGCGCACACCGAAAATCGACCAGTCCGCCGATTGGCTGACCCGCACCGCGCTCTGCGCCGAGGCTCGGGAAGGGCGGCTGTACCTGTTCATGCCGCCGCTGGAACGCGTCGAGGATTACCTCGAACTGGTCAGCGCCATCGAAGCCACCGCCGAGGAGCTGCATTGCCCGGTGTTGCTGGAAGGTTATGAACCGCCGAGCGATCCACGCCTGAGCAACTTCCGTATTACTCCGGACCCCGGCGTTATCGAAGTCAACGTGCAGCCGTCCGCCAGTTGGGACGAGCTGGTGGAGCGCACTGAGTTCCTCTACGAAGAGGCGCGCCAGACCCGGCTGACCACCGAGAAATTCATGATCGACGGTCGGCATACCGGCACGGGTGGCGGTAACCATTTCGTACTCGGTGGCGCGACGCCGGCCGACTCACCGTTTCTGCGTCGTCCGGATCTGCTGCGCAGTCTGATCAGCTACTGGCATAACCACCCGTCGCTGTCCTACCTGTTTTCCGGTCTTTTCATCGGCCCGACCTCGCAGGCTCCGCGGGTGGACGAAGCGCGCAACGATGCGTTGTACGAGCTGGAAATCGCCTTCGCGCAGATGCCGAACCCCGGCGAAGAGTGCGCGCCGTGGCTGGTGGACCGCTTGCTGCGCAACCTGCTGATCGACGTCACGGGCAACACCCACCGCGCCGAGTTCTGCATCGACAAACTCTATTCGCCGGATGGCGCGACCGGGCGCCTCGGTCTGCTGGAACTGCGCGCCTTCGAAATGCCGCCCCACGCACGCATGAGCCTGGCTCAGCAACTGTTGCTGCGGGCGCTGGTGGCGCGGTTCTGGCGCGAGCCGTATGCGCCGGCCAAGCTGGCACGCTGGGGCACCGAGTTGCACGACCGTTTCCTGTTGCCGCACTTTATCGAGCAGGACTTCGCCGATGTGATCGTCGACCTCAACGCCGCCGGCTATGCGCTGCGCGCCGAGTGGTTTGCCGCGCATCTGGAGTTCCGCTTTCCCAAGGTCGGCGATTACGCAGTCAGCGGTATCGAGCTGGAACTGCGTCAGGCGCTGGAGCCGTGGCATGTGCTGGGGGAGGAGGGCTCGGCCGGCGGCACGGTGCGTTATGTCGACTCGTCGCTGGAGCGTTTGCAGGTCAAACTCACTGGCTTGGCACCGCAGCGTTATGTGCTGACCTGCAACGGCATTCCGGTACCGCTGCAACCGACCGGGCGGGTTGGCGAGTTTGTCGCGGGCGTGCGGTTTCGCGCCTGGCAACCGGCCAACTGCCTGCAACCGACCATCCCGGTGCACGCGCCGCTGGTGTTCGACCTGCTCGACACCTGGATGCAACGCTCGCTGGGCGGTTGTCAGTACCACGTCGCCCATCCGGGCGGGCGCAACTACGACAGCCTGCCGGTGAATGCCAATGAGGCCGAGAGCCGGCGAATGGCGCGGTTCTTCCGCCTCGGCCACAGCCCGGGAACCTTGCCAGTGTCAACGCTGAGCATTAACGACGAACTGCCAATGACGCTCGATTTACGCCGATTTGCGAAAAAAAATGAGTGAACGCGGTGCTGCAACAACGGACACCCAATGTGGGAGCGAGCTTGCTCGCGATAGCAGTAGCCCAGCCGGCATCAATGTTGACTGTTGTGACGCTATCGCGAGCAAGCTCGCTCCCACAGGGATTTCCACGGTTGTTCGCTTTGGGCCAGCCTTTGCCCACTGGATTTGCAGCGTTTGTGAGTTAATCTGACTTTTCCTGAGCACCTGCCGAGCTTTCCATGCCTGACCTGCTTGACCGTTACCCGCTTACGCCGGGCACCTATCATGAACTGCTCGACGACAGCGGTGCCGTGCGCCCGCACTGGCGACGGCTGTTCGATCAGTTGCAACGCAGCACGCCCGCGCAACTGCTGCAGCGGCAAGCCTTGCTGGCACGACAGATTCAGGAAAACGGCGTCACCTACAATGTTTACGCCGACCCCAAAGGCGCTGATCGTCCATGGGAACTGGACCTGCTGCCCCATGTGATGGCGGCTGATGAGTGGCAGCAGTTGTCTGCCGGGATCACCCAGCGTGCGCGTTTGCTCAATGCGGTACTGGCGGATCTGTATGGCCCGCAGCGCTTGATTGCCGAAGGCCTGTTGCCGGCAGAACTGGTGTTCGGTCATAACAATTTCCTCTGGCCCTGTCAGGGCATTCAACCGCCGGACGGGGCTTTTCTGCATCTGTACGCCGTGGACCTGGCGCGCACGCCCGACGGGCGCTGGTGGGTGACAGCGGACCGGACTCAAGCGCCATCCGGTGCCGGTTACGCGCTGGAAAACCGCACCATCGTGTCGCGGGCCTTTCCTGAGTTGTACCGCGATATGCAGGTGCAGCATTTGGCCGGGTTCTTCCGCACCTTGAAGGAAACCCTCACGCGTCAGGCCCCGAGTGCCGATGAAGTGCCGCTGGTGGTGTTGCTGACGCCGGGACGATTCAACGAGAGCTATTTCGAACACCTGTACCTGGCTCGCCAACTGGGTTATCCACTGGTCGAGGGCGGCGATCTGACGGTACGCGATGCCACGGTTTATCTGAAAACCCTCAGCGGTTTGCGTCGGGTTCACGCGATCATGCGTCGGCTCGACGATGATTTCTGCGATCCGCTGGAGTTGCGCACTGACTCGGCGCTCGGCGTGCCGGGCCTGCTTGACGCGGTGCGACAGGGACGGGTGCTGGTGGCCAATGCCTTGGGCAGTGGCGTACTGGAATCGCCGGGGTTGTTGGGCTTTCTGCCGAAGATCAATCAATACCTGTTCGGCGAAGAACTGCTCCTGCCGTCCATTGCCACCTGGTGGTGCGGCGAGCCTCCGGTGTTGGCACAGGCCCTGGAAAAAATGCCTGAACTGCTGATCAAGCCGGCGTTCCCCTCGCAGAGCTTTGCCTCGGTATTGGGCCGTGACTTGAGTGAAAAACAGCGCCAGGACCTCGCCGAGCGCATGCAGGCACGGCCTTATGCCTATGTGGCGCAAGAACTGGCGCAGCTGTCGCAGGCGCCGATCTGGCAAGCCGAAGACGGCCAGTTGCAGCCTCGGGCCATTGGCATGCGCGTTTACGCGGTGGCCAGTCAAGACGGCTATCGGGTGCTGCCCGGCGGCTTGACCCGGGTTGCGGCGGAACCCGATGCCGAGGTGGTGTCGATGCAGCGCGGCGGCGCGAGCAAGGACACCTGGGTGTTGGGCGAGCGAGCGCCGATCGGCGAGCAATGGAAAGCCCAGCGAACCCTCGGCGTGCACGATCTGGTGCGACGTGATCCCTACCTGCCGTCGCGGGTGGTCGAAAACCTGTTCTGGTTCGGTCGCTATTGCGAGCGCTGCGACGACAGTGCGCGGCTGCTGCGGATCATGCTCACGCGTTACGTCGATGGCGACGATCCGCAAGCCTTGCAGGCCGCGGTCGATCTCGGTGAAAGCCTGATGCTGCTGCCCGACGAAGGTGAATTGCCCGAGCGTTTGCTGACGGCATTGTGTGGTGATGACTGGGCCTTCAGCCTGCGTTCCAACCTGCAACGCTTGCAGTGGGCGGCCTCCCAGGTGCGCGGCAAACTCTCGCGAGAGAACTGGCAGGCGTTGGTGGAGTTGCAGCGCGATGCCATGGAGCTGGAAACCGAAGAGCCGGATTTTGGCGAGCGGCTGGATTTCCTCAATCGCCTGGTGATGTCGCTCGCGGCGCTGTCGGGCTTTGCGCTGGACGACATGACCCGCGACGAAGGCTGGCGCTTTTTGATGATCGGGCGACGGATCGAGCGATTGCAGTTTCTCGGCAGCAGCCTGGCCGCGTTCCTGCGCGGCGCCGGGGCTTTCGATCAAGCCGGGCTGGAATGGCTGCTGGAGCTGGGTAACAGCAGCATCACCTACCGTTCCCGCTACCTGGCAGTGGCGCAATTGATTCCGGTGCTCGATGTGTTGCTGCTCGATGAGCAGAACCCTCACGGCGTATTGTTCCAGCTGAAACTGGTGACCCGGACTCTCAAGCGCTTGAACGACGATTTTGCTGTGCCGCGAGATCTGGCATTGCCTTCGTTGGTCGAGCGTCTGGCGCGATTCGATCTCGGTTGCCTGGAGAACGGGTTGTTCGGCGAAACCAGCGTTCGCGCAGCCCTCATTGGATTGGCGGATCTGCTGCAAGAAATCGCCGATGTCAGCAATCAGGTGTCTGATCGCCTCGCATTGCGGCACTTCGCCCATGTCGATGATGTCAGCCAGCGCACGGTGTCCGTCTGATGAGCGCCCGTTACCAGATTCTCCACGACACCCATTATCACTACGACAGCCCGGTGTCGCTGGCCCAGCAACTCGCCCATTTGTGGCCACGGCACTGCGCCTGGCAGCGTTGCATCGATCAGCAATTGCAGATCAGCCCGGAGCCGACTTCGCGCCGCGATGAGCTGGACGTGTTTGGCAATCCGCTGACCCGGCTGGCGTTTGAAAGGCCTCACGACGAACTGCTGGTCAATGCCCGGCTGACGGTCGAAGTGCTGAGCCGGCCAGTGCGCGATTTCAGTCAATCGCCGGCCTGGGACATGACTCGCAGTGCGTTGACCTACAGCAGTCAGCCGATTGCTCCCCAGCTAATGGATGCGTGCCGCTATCGATTTGAGTCACCGTATGTGCATTTGAAGAGCAGCTTCGTCGAGTTCTCCGAAAGCTGTTTTCCGCTGGGCCGTCCATTGATGCTGGGCGTTCAGGCGTTGATGGAGAAGATCTTCAGCGAATTCACCTTCGATGCCGAGGCGACCCAGGTCGCGACGCCGCTGGTGGAAGTGCTGGAGCGTCGGCGTGGGGTCTGTCAGGACTTTGCGCACTTGATGCTCGCCTGCTTGCGTTCCCGCGGGTTGGCGGCGCGTTACGTCAGCGGTTACCTGCTGACCCAGCCACCACCAGGCCAGCCACGGTTGATCGGTGCCGACGCGTCCCACGCCTGGGTCTCGGTATTTTGCCCGGTGCTGGGCTGGGTTGATTTCGACCCGACCAACAACGTGCAACCGGCGCTGGAGCACATCACTCTGGCCTGGGGCCGGGATTTCTCCGATGTCTCGCCATTGCGTGGGGTGATTCTGGGCGGCGGCAGCCATGACCCGGAGGTGCAGGTGACCGTGATGCCGCTGGAGTAATGGAGATCGAGTGTGGGAGCGAGCTTGCTCGCGATGACGGAGGCACATTCAGCACCGAAGTGACTGAGAAATTGCTATCGCGAGCAAGCTCGCTCCCACAGGGATTGTGGGGTATTGCAGACTGGCCTGTGAGGGCCGGCAGCATGACTGCCGACCCTGGACACAGATCCGGTGGGTTTGATCAGAACGTCAAACCCTGTGGGTCTCAGGCGTCGGGCGCCTGATCTTTCGGTGCTTCAACAGCGTCATCAGCAACCACTTCACCTTCTGCATCGGGGTTCAGTGCGCCGGCTTCTTCATCGGCGGCAGCTTTCTTGCGTTGCAACTTTTCCTCTTTCTTCTGCTCTTTGGCCAAGTCTCTTTGACGTTTGGCGAAGGAGTAATTAGGTTTAGCCATGGGCGATCCTCTGGGGTCGAAGGTGAGGTTGAGCGGCGCGTATTCTGCCTTTAAACCGGGGCCAAGGGTTAGCTGGGTTTTTGCCCGGCCCATTTTGGTGCTACCACCGGTTGCCAGGCATCCAGCGCATCCAGCAGATCCTGCGGCGATTCGCTCATTTGCAGCATGTCACGGTGATGCCCGCGAACGAAGCCTTCGCCGACGACATGATCAAGAAATGCAGTGAGTTTGCTGTAGAACCCGTTCACTTCCAGCAAGCCCAGCGGTTTGCCGTGGTAGCCAAGCTGGCCCCAGGTCCAGACTTCGAACAGCTCTTCAAAGGTGCCGAGACCGCCCGGCAGAGCGATAAACGCATCGCTCAGCTCGGCCATGCGCGCCTTGCGCGCGTGCATGCCGTCGACCACTTCCAGGCGCGTCAGGCCCGTATGGCCGATTTCCGAATTCTTCAGGCTTTCGGGGATGATCCCGATCACTTCGCCACCCGCTGCCAGTGCAGCGTCGGCGACGATACCCATCAAGCCGACAGCACCGCCGCCATACACCAGCGTCAGCTTACGCCGGGCCAGCTCCTGGCCGAGGGCGATCGCGGCGTCCCGATAGGCCGGGTTGGTGCCGATGCTGGCGCCGCAAAATACACAAACAGACGCTAAAGACATGCCTTACTCCATGGTCGGTGATGACTCCAGAGTAATGGCTGCCCTTGAGCGTTCCAAGGGCTAATCCTCGCCGCGAGGCCTTTCATAGGTGCCACTGGCGCCACAGGCGTAGGCGGCGAGCAAACTGCACAACAGGCTATTGAAGGACATGACAGGCGCTCCAGAGTGGGATGACACGCCGATCATAGGTGCGCGCCAGAGGTCTGGCCGGTTAATTGTTTCGATCAGTGTCATAGCCTGAAAGTTGTATACAATTCTTGATGCAAGTCATAGGCACTACGAAAAAATTCAGGCAGTCTTTATGCCCTACGGATTTTGTTAACCCTGCCTTGGAGATTCACCATGTTTGCCAAACTCGTTGCGGTATCCCTGCTGACACTGGCCAGCAGCCAATTGATGGCTGCAGAGTGCAAGGTCGATGTCGACTCCACCGATCAGATGTCCTTCACTACCAAGGAGATCACTATCGACAAGAGCTGCAAAACCTTCACCGTCAACCTGACCCACTCCGGCAGCTTGCCGAAGAACGTCATGGGTCATAACTGGGTGCTGAGCAAAACCGCAGACATGGCTGGCATCACTACCGATGGCATGGCCGCAGGCATCGACAAGAACTACCTGAAAGAAGGTGACACTCGCGTCATCGCCCACACCAAAATCATCGGTGCCGGCGAGAAAGACTCGGTGACCTTTGACGTGTCGAAGCTGACCGCTGGCGAAAGCTACCAGTTCTTCTGCTCGTTCCCGGGCCACAACTCGATGATGAAAGGCGCTGTTGTGCTGAAGTAATCAGCTTCAAGTAACTCCCCCAAACGCCGCTGCGAGGCTCTCGCAGCGGCGTTTTTTTGTCTGGGGCAATCCACCATTTTCTGGCGGACAAAAAAACCTTCACCCAACGAGGTATGAACCGCTGGTCGGATAACAAGGTCGACCTGTTATTTCTAACAGTAGACGGAAAATATGACCGGGTATCAGATGCACAAGGACGTCGTAGCCTTTTGCTGCGGCGATGCAATCGAATACACAGGGAGTATGTTCATGACCAGTATGCAATCCCTACCGCTGGTCGGAAACCACGGCCTACCTGTTATTTCTGACAGTGGTCAGCGCCTCGGGGCGGGGTGTTAGATGAGCGTCAGCCCTGCCGCTCATGTTGCGGCGACTTTTCTGAGATCCGCGCGCTTCGTACGAGAGTCTTGTGTTGCCATTCGGGTCGTCGGATCCCAGGTCCTTGAATCTGGACCTATTGTTCGTCGCTTTTAACCTGGGCCTAACGATCGAGGTGGAATACACCGTCAACCGTAAGGGTGAAGACTCGGTAACGTCCAAGCCGCTCGTATTGAACGTCCTCGACATTGCGCCGGAG
>NZ_JBFTMN010000019.1:0-111121 GCF_056397005.1 Pseudomonas sp. 05N431 | reverse complement strand
GGACATCACGCAGATGCAGCACGTGATCTACAACGCCTACACCAACGCAACGCTGACGGCGCTGTTCCTGTTCGTGGTCTTCAGCATCCTGTTCTATGCGATCAAGGTCGGTATTTCCGCCTGGGGCAGCAAAGAACGCACGGATAAAGAATCGCCATTCCAGGCTATTCCGGAAGCGTAATCGAGGGTTGCAAGCATGTTCAATGACCTGAGTCGCCTCGGTAAATACCTCGGTCAGGCCGCGCGCCTGATGGTCGGCATGCCCGACTACGACACTTACGTCGAGCATATGCAGACCAAACACCCGGACAAACCGGTTATGAGCTACGAGGCGTTCTTTCGGGAACGCCAGGAGGCTCGTTACGGTGGCAAGGGTGGGCCGAAATGCTGTTGACCCGCTAACGGCGGGTGATCAGATGTAATGTGGGAGCAGGCTTTTTGTGGGAGCGAGCTTGCTCGCGATGACGGCTTGACATTCAACATTGCAGTTGACTGCCAGACCGCTATCGCGAGCAAGCTCGCTCCCACACTAACCTGCTCCCATTTTTATTTGTGTAGTTGAAGGAGATCGAGTTTGTCCTCTCCCATCCCGGTAACAGTCCTCAGCGGCTTTCTCGGCGCCGGCAAAACCACGCTGCTGCGCCACCTGCTCAAAGCCGAGCGCGGCCTGAAAATCGCCGTGATCGAAAACGAATTCAGCGACGCCGGCATCGACACCCAACTACTGGGCGATGAGCCGGTGCAAGTCATGACACTGTCCAACGGCTGCGTCTGCTGCACCATTCACACCGACCTGACCAAGGCCCTGTACCTGTTGCTGGAACGCCTGGACAGCGGCGAAATCGCCTTTGACCGTCTGGTGATCGAATGCACCGGCCTGGCCGATCCGGCTCCGGTGGCACAGACCTTCTTCATCGATGAAGAGTTGCGCGAGCGCTACATCCTCGACGGCATCATCACCCTGGTCGATGCGGCTCACGCCGAGCAGCACCTGACCCAGACCATCGCCCAGGCGCAGGTCGGTTTTGCTGACCGGTTGTTGGTGAGCAAACGCGATCTGGTCGACGAGGCGACGTTTACCGCGCTGAGCGAACGCCTGACCCGGATCAATCGTCGTGCGCCGATCCGTGTCGTCGAACACGGCAAGATCGATCTGGCGGAGTTGCTGGATGTGCGTGGCTTCAACCTCAATGCCGACCTCGGCGGTGGCGTAAGCCTGCGCCCGGTGATCAAGGCGCCGTCTATCGACCGCATCTCGAGCCTGGTGCTGCGTACCGAAAAAGCGCTGGATATCGACAAGCTCAGCGAGTTCATGAACGAACTGCTGGAAGACCACGGCAAGCAGTTGCTGCGCTACAAAGGCGTGTTGAACATCGTCGGCGAACCACGGCGCATGGTGTTTCAGGGCGTGCTGAAGTTGTACGGTTTTGACTGGGATACCGAGTGGGCCGAGGACGAAGCGCGAGAGAGCGTGATCGTGTTTATTGCCGATGATCTGCCGGAAGAGAAAATTCGCGCTGGGTTTGCGCGGGTGGCTGCGGAGTAAGGTCAGGCATTTTTTGTGCGTGTTTGAGGCCGCTATCGCGAGCAAGCTCGCTCCCACATTGGATTTGCGTCGAACCACATCAGGTGGACAACACAGGTCAAGTGTGGGAGCGAGCTTGCTCGCGATGACGATCTAACCGGTTACGCGATCATGGACCGATCCCGATTCAGGGCTCAGCAATTTCTTCTCAAGATGATCCAGATGCTCGGTCATCAGCCCCTCGGCGGCCTTGGCATCCCCGCGCTCCACCGCCTCGACTATCGCCGCATGCTCCTGCCACGCACAATGACTGGGCGACTGTTCTTCGTAGCAGGCGATAGCCAGCGATGTCAGCGGCACCAGGCTGCCAAGAAATTGTGCCAGCGGCGCGTTACCGGCGACGTGCGCCAGTTGCAGGTGGAACTCACCCGACAGGCGAATCGCCGGCCCGCGTTGGTGCTGTTCGATACAGCGGCGTTCGCGATCGATCAGTTCGCGTAACTGCGGCAGGTGCCGGGACGTCGGTTGCTGGCAGGCCAGTCGCACCAGGGTGGTTTCGGTCAGCCTGCGGGCGTGGAGTATCTGGCGGGTTTGCTCGGCATCGGGCGCCGCGACTTGCGGGCGATGATTGGGCCGCAGGATGACTACCTGCTGATGGGACAATCGCGCCAGCACCTGGCGGATGATGCTGCGGCTGACACCGAATGCCTGACCAAGGCTTTCTTCGGTGAAACGGCTGGCCGGGGCGATGCGTTGTTCGAGAATGGCGTCGAAAATCTGCGGATAGATGTCATCGACGCAACGCTTCTTTTCGCTCTGGCGGCGCAAGGGCAGGGCGGCGGAAATCGAGAAAACGGGATTCTTCAAGGCGTAGGAACTCATGGCCTGTCTCCAGTCCGGTTGCCGATAGGGGGGTCTACAAGCAGTTATTGGCCCAGATTGTCGTCCGGGATGTTCAGTTCAATACCCATGCGTTGCCCTTCCTGAAGGATGTGCCGGCGCATTTCGGCGCTGGCCAGGGCGCTGTTTTTACTGCGGATCGCACGGACCACGGCTTCGTTTTCTTCCAGGCGCCCGGCCAAGTGTTCCGGGGAGTTGCGCAGCATCTCGGCGCTCTGTTTGAGGGCGTTGCTGGTTTGCTGCACGACGTTCTGGAAGATCGGGTTCGAAGTCAGGGTGAACAGCTCTTCGTGGAACGCGATGTAAGCGTTCATTCCGGCTTCGCTGTCACTCGCTTCGAGGGCTTCGCGCATGTCCATCAGCGTCAGGCGCAGTTGGCCGATTTCCTTGCTGCTGATGGACTGGGCAACCAGCCCGACAATGAACGGTTCGAGGGTGTAGCGCAGTTGCAGCACATCCTCGAGGCTGGCGCCGGCTACGCCGCTGTCGTTGGCTGGCGCGTCGTTCAGGTTGGCCTCCAGCACCACCACGCCTTTGCCGGGCATGGAACGCACCAGGCCGAGGGTTTCGAGCACGATCACTGCTTCACGCAGGCTCGGCCGGCTGATGCCCAGTTGTTCAGCCAGTTCGCGTTGCCCCGGCAACATGTCGCCCGAGCGCCACTGCCCGCGTGCCAATGCGGCACGAAGCTTTTCAACCACTGAATTTACAACTGTCGACGAGGTGATCACTGTTTGCTCCATGAGAGACGGTAAAACGCTGATTGTTGTGCCTGCCAGTGACAGGCACAGGTTCGGTCAAAACTCTTGCTGATGTGCCGGTGTCGCGGATTTACGTGACTGGAAGGTGTAGCCCTGCTCGCCGGACAGTACCTTGTTGGCACGCTGGACATCGATGTCTTTTTCCCAGCGGGCGATGGCCACGGTGGCGACGCAGTTACCGATCAGGTTGGTCAGTGCCCGGCCGATGCCCATGAACCAGTCCACCGCCAACACCAGCACCAGGCCCACCACCGGAATCGCCGGGATCGCGGTCAGGGTCGCCGCCAGAATCACCAGGGCCGAGCCGGGAATACCATGGGCACCTTTTGAGGTGATCAGCGAAACCAGCAGGATTGTCAGCAAATCGCTCATGGCCAGCGGCGTGCCGGTGGCGTTGGCGATAAACACGATGGCCAGGGTCAGGTAGATCGAAAAACCATCGAGGTTGAACGAGTATCCGGTGGGAATCACCAGGCCAACCGTCGAACTGCCGATACCCAGATGCTCCAGTTTGCGCATGATTTGCGGAAGCACGGCGTCAGAGGAGGCGGTGCCCAGCACGATCAGCAACTCTTCGCGCAGGTACTTGAGAAACGGCAGCAGCCGCAGGCCGGAAAGGCGCATCACCAGACCCAGGATCAACGACACGAACACTGCGCATGTCAGGTAAAACAGGCCGATCAGGCTACCCAGATGTTGCAGGGAGTCCAGGCCATATTTGCTGGTGGTGAAGGCAATCGCACCAAACACACCAATCGGTGCCAGACGCACGATCATGCCCATGATGCGGAAAATCACATGGCTGAGCTCGTTGATCAGTCGCGAGATTCCCGAGGCCGCTTCACCCACCAGGTTCAGTGCGCTGCCGAACAAGACCGAGAACAGCAGTACTTGCAGGATGTTGTTGTCGGCAAAGGCGCCAATCACCGAGGTCGGGATCAGGTCCATCAGGAACTGCGTGGTGGTGTGCATGTGCTGGCCGCGCTGGGCGATATCGCCCATGTCGGCGGTGGAAAGCTGATCCAGATGAATGTTCGCACCGCTACCGATGCCGGTACTGAACGCGAACACCAGACCGATCACCAGGGCGATGGTGGTCAGCACTTCGAAGTAGATCACCGATTTGAGGCCGATGCGTCCGACCTTCTTAAGGTCGCCTGCGCCGGAAATGCCGCTGACCACCACGCAGAAGACGATCAGGCCGATGAGCATTTTGATCAGTTTGATGAAGCCGTCGCCGAGGGGTTTTAACTGGGCGGAGTATTCGGGAAGGGCCAGTCCGCAGATGATGCCAAGCACCAGTCCAAGGACAACTTGAAGGAAGATTGAGCGCGAGCACCATCTGAGCATGGGAGGAATCCTGGTGAGTGTCCTGGGTGCCGTGCGCTGTGCGCATCAGATTCAGGACTTAATTATTGTGGTCTTACCGGTATGTCCAGTGCAGGCGCAGTTTAGGCGCTGTTTTCAGAGGGCTGCAAGCGGAAAGTGACAAATTGGCTTTACCGGTCTTACCAGTTGTGCGGTAAGGGCCGATCTTGAGCGGTTTCGCAGGCGAAAAAAAACCGGCCATCAGTGGCCGGTTTCTTTTTGCTGCGGTTAAGCGGGCCGATTAAGCGCCGTATACCGGCAGCTTCTTGCAGATGGCCTTGACCTTCTCGCGAACGGCGTCGATCACCGCTTCGTTGGAAAGGTCAGCCAGGATGTCGCAGATCCAGCCGGCCAGCTCTTTGCACTCAGCCTCTTTGAAGCCGCGAGTGGTCACAGCCGGAGTACCGAAGCGCAGGCCGGAGGTGACGAACGGGGAGCGTGGATCGTTCGGTACCGAGTTCTTGTTCACGGTGATGAACGCTTTGCCCAGAGCGGCGTCGGCGTCTTTACCGGAGATTTCCTGCTTGATCAGCGACAGCAGGAACAGGTGGTTTTCAGTACCGCCGGAAACCACGTCAAAGCCGCGTTCGATGAACACACCGGCCATGGCCTGGGCGTTCTTGACCACTTGTTGCTGGTAGGCCTTGAACTCAGGCTGCAATGCTTCCTTGAAGCAGATCGCTTTAGCGGCGATCACGTGCTCCAGCGGGCCACCCTGGGCGCCCGGGAATACCGCGGAGTTCAGCTTCTTCTCGATGTCGGCGTTGGCGCGAGCCAGGATCAGGCCGCCACGTGGACCGCGCAGGGTCTTGTGAGTGGTGGTGGTGACCACGTCAGCGAATGGCACCGGGTTCGGGTAGACGCCAGCAGCGACCAGACCGGCCACGTGAGCCATGTCGACGAACAGGTAGGCGCCGACTTTGTCAGCGATTTCACGGAAGCGTGGGAAGTCGAGGATCTGCGAGTAGGCAGAGAAACCGGCCACGATCATTTTTGGCTTGTGTTCTACCGCCAGACGCTCGACTTCGTCGTAGTCGATCAGGCCATTGCTGTCGATACCGTACTGCACGGCGTTGTACAGCTTGCCGGAGGAGGAAACGCTGGCGCCGTGGGTCAGGTGACCGCCGTGGGCCAGGCTCATGCCCAGGATGGTGTCGCCCGCTTGCAGCAGGGCCAGGTAAACGGCGCTGTTGGCTTGGGAGCCAGCGTGTGGCTGAACGTTGGCGTAATCGGCGCCGAACAGCTGCTTGGCACGGTCGATGGCCAGCTGCTCAACCACGTCGACGTACTCGCAGCCACCGTAGTAGCGCTTGCCTGGGTAGCCTTCGGCGTACTTGTTGGTCAGAACCGAGCCTTGAGCTTCCATCACCGCTGGGCTGGTGTAGTTTTCCGAAGCGATCAGCTCAATGTGTTCTTCCTGGCGCTGAGCTTCTTGCTCCATGGCGGCAAAAAGGTCGGCGTCGTACTTGGCAATAGTCAAATCACGGCTGAACATGGCGGTCCTCAAGGATCGGGGGCAGAAAAGGAAGGCATTCTAACTCAATGGGTTTTGTCTGGCATATGAAAGGACATCATGTCGCAGACAAGTGGTGTTCATGACGGGATATGCGGCGATTGTGCAGGCCTCATCGCGAGCAAGCTCGCTCCCACACTGGAGTGGTTTCAACCAAAAGTCTCAGGCACTCGGCAAATCCCCTGTGGGAGCGAGCTTGCTCGCGATGGCGTCATTTGCCGCGCCACAAAATTTCAATCGAACATGAACAACGCATCTTTGCTGAACTGCGCCTCGAAGCGACCCGCCGGCATCGGGCGGCCGAACAGGTAGCCCTGCACCTCATCGCAGCCGTGTTCGCGGATTTTGTCTGGCATATGAAAGGACATCATGTCGCAGACAAGTGGTGTTCATGACGGGATATGCGGCGATTGTGCAGGCCTCATCGCGAGCAAGCTCGCTCCCACACTGGAGTGGTTTCAACCAAAAGTCTCCGGTACTCGGCAAATCCCCTGTGGGAGCGAGCTTGCTCGCGATGGCGTCATTTGCCGCGCCACAAAATCTCAATCGAACATGAACAACGCATCATTGCTGAACTGCGCCTCGAAGCGACCCGCCGGCATCGGGCGGCCGAACAGGTAGCCCTGCACCTCATCGCAGCCGTGTTCACGCAGGAAGTCGAGCTGTTCGTGGGTTTCCACGCCCTCGGCGATCACCGCCAGGTTCAGGCTGTGGGCCATGGCGATGATCGCCCGGGCAATCTGCGCGTCCTGTTCACCGGACGGCAGGCCGTCGACGAAGGTCCGGTCGATTTTCAGCACGTCGATCGGGAACTGCTTCAAGTAGTTCAGCGATGAATAACCGGTGCCGAAGTCGTCGACGGCGATGCTCAGGCCCAGGTTTTTCAGCCCGGCGAGAATCTGCATGGCTTCGCTGACTTCACGCATCAGGATACTTTCGGTCAGCTCCAGCTCCAGACAGGCCGGTGGCAGGCCGGTGTCCTTGAGGATGGTAGCGATGCGCGTCCCGAGCTGGCCGTCGGAGAATTGCCGTGCAGAGATGTTCACCGAGACTTTCGGTACCCGGACCTTGGCCTGGTGCCAGGTTTTGAGTTGACGACAGGCCTCGCTGATCACCCAGTCACCGACATCCACCACCAGCCCAAGCTCTTCGAGCACTGGAATGAAGTCTCCCGGCGGCACCAGTCCACGACGTGGATGCCGCCAGCGCAACAGGGCTTCGGCGCCGGTCAGGCGTTTACCGTCGCCACTGAATTGCGGCTGGTAGTACAGAACGAATTCGTTTTGCTCAAGGGCGTGGCGCAGGTCACTTTCCAGTTCCAGGCGTTCCAGGGCACTGGCGTTCATGTCCGCCTGATAGAACTGGAAGTTGTTCTTGCCGCGCTCCTTGGCGTGGTACATCGCCGTGTCGGCGTTCTTCATCAACTGGCTCAGTTCGTTGCCGTCCTGAGGACTCAAGGCGATGCCGATACTGGCGGTGACAAAGAACTCGCGGCCTTCGAGGACAAACGGTTTCACCAGGCTGGCAAGGATCTGTTCGGCCACATGAATCGCCCGGTTCAGCGCGATCTCACGGTTGGCACGCGGTTGCAGGAGCAAGGTGAACTCATCGCCGCCCATGCGCGCCACCGTGTCGTCATCGTCGACGCAGCCGAGCAGGCGGGTGGCCATTTCCTTGAGCATGCGGTCGCCGGCGGCGTGGCCGAGGGAGTCGTTGATCGGTTTGAAACGGTCGAGATCGAGGAACATCAGCACGACCCACGACTTCTGCCGCTCCGCCGATTGCAGCGCCGTGTGCAACCGGTCCTGGAACAAGGTGCGGTTGGGCAGGTGGGTCAGGGCGTCGTAGTAGGCGAGGCGGTGAATCCGCTGCTCGCTGGCCTTGCGCTCGCTGATGTCACTGAAGAAGCACACGTAGCTGGCGAGGTCGCCTTCGTCGTCGAGTACCGCGGTAATGCCGACCCACGCCGGGTAGTGCTCACCGTTGCGGCGCTTGAGCCAGACTTCGCCTTCCCAGGTGCTGTGCTGATGCAGTTGCTTGAGCACATAGCGCAGGTGGGCTTCCTGCTGGTCATCGACGGTCAGCATGTTCGGCAGCTGGTCAAGGACCTGCGCCACTTCGTAACCGCTGACGCGGCTGAAGGCTTCGTTGGCCTGCACGATGTAGCCGGCCGGGTCGGTGATCAGAATCGCCGACGTAGAGTGTTCGAACACCGTCGCCGCCATGCGCAGGTCTTTCTCGGCGCGGCGCTGCTGGCTGATATCGCGACCGACCCCGAGCACGCCTTCGAACGCGCCATGTTCATCCCAGACCAATACCAGGCGCAGTTCGATCGGGATCTTGCGCCCGTCGGCGCGCAAGCAGTCGAACAGGAACAGCTGGGTTTGCACCTGGCTGCGCAGTTGCGCCAGTTGTTCGGGTTTATCCAGGGCTTTGCTGACCCGGTCCATCAAGCTGTAGATGCCGGTCAATTGTTGCGGGTTGGCGATCGTTGATTGCCAGCCATTCTGGAAGATCCAGTCAACGTCATAGCCGAGCACGGCGTTCACCGACGGGCTGACGTAATTGAGCGAGAGTTTGCTGTCGGTGGAGAAAATCACATCGCTGATGCTTTCGGCGAGCATCCGGTAGCGCTGCTCGCTGTCGCGCAGGGACTCGCTGGCTTCGATCTGATCGGTAATGTCTTTGGCCACGCCAATGATGCGGGTGACCTGGTCGTGTTTGTCCCGAGCCAGCGCCTGCTCGCGGACTTCGAAACGCCGCCATTTGCCGTCGCGGTGACGGAAGCGCAATTGGCACTGCATCAGCTGGGTATAACCGGCCTGACGCTGCTCCTGACGCAAACGGTGGTAATGATCGGCATCTTCGGGGTGCAGCAGAATCTCCCAGAAGTACTCGCCCATCTGGTGCAGTTCGGTTTTGCTGTAACCCAGCGTCTGGCCCAGGTGATGGTTGCTGAAAATCATCCGCTGGCTGATCACGTCCTGCACGTAGAGGTGATCCGGGACGGTGCGCACCACATCCGACCAGAAACCTTCACGCTCCAGCAGCGACAGCTCGACAATTTTACGGCTGGTGATATCGCTGATGCTGAGGATCACGGCTTTGGCGTCGTGCTGAGCTTGTGGCAAATGCAACACCAGCCACAGATGCTGGTCGCGACCCTGGGGGTCCTTGAGCTTGATCTCCAGTTCCAGCTGTTTCTTCTGGTTGAGCACGGCGTCGAGCAACTGGTTGCCGATGGCATTGCCATCCAGTGGCCCGCCTTCGATCAACAGCTTCCAGGCTTGCTCGCCGGACTGGACGTTGAGCAGGTGCAAGGCGACCTGGTTGACTTCAGTGATACGCAACTCTTGCAGCAACTGCTGGCGTTGTTCGGCGTTCTCCAGCCACCGCTGCAATTGCTCGCTGGTGTGCAGTTGCGCCTTGTCGAGGCAGGCTTTGAGCCCGGAGAGGTCCAGTACGCAGAGCGCGACTCCGGTGCCGTCGAAAATGTCCCGGTAGCGCCGACGCCCGTCGTGCACCTGACGCTGGCGTCGGCGCATGTTCAACAATGCGATGAGCGGTAGCAGCGAGAAGGCCAGGCCCAACAGGCATTTGCCGATAAGCGCCGGCAGCAGTTGTTCGATTACGCGTTGCCGGTCAAACAGTCCGCGTAACTGCCAGTCGCTGTTACTGAGTGGAACGACCAGCACGCTGTTCGCCAGGTCATTGGCGTTTACCGTGTTCGGCTTGTTCGAGGGCAATCCGTCTTCGCGGCTGATGATCTGTTGGCTGATGCGGTTTTCCACCACCCACAGCGGACGGACTCCTGTGTCGCTCTGTTTGGTCAGCGAGGAGAAAAACGTCGGCCGCAGGCGCAAGACCCAGTAGCCGCGGGTGTTGCCGCTGGCCTGGTGCAGCAGCAGGTTCACCATCGAGGCGTCGTTGGCGTTGCTGAAGTAATGCGCCTGCGCGTGACTGCGTCGGACCAGATCGCTCAGGTAGCCGGCGTCCTGGCTGTCGCTGGCGCTGTCAGTGAGGATTTTTCCCGAGGGGCTGAGCAGCGCCAGGCTGGTTAAATCAGGCAAGGATTGTTGCAGTTTGCGCAGCAACGCCTGTTGCTGATCAACGGTCTGCGGTTGTTCGACGATCGGTAGCAGATTCAGTGCGATCTGGGCGTTGAGCGCCATGTTCAGGCTGACTTGCGCGGCCAGATCGGCGGTGTAGTCGATGGTGTACTGGCGCTGGCTATTCTGGGTTTCGTTCAGTTGGTCGAACAACTGCCAGAGCAGCAATCCGATCAACAGCAGGACAAGCGTCGCCAATGCACCTTTCAAGGTGCCGCGCAGGGGCGATCCGGTCGCAGGACTCAGTGCGCTCACGGACGAAGGCGGAGTGACATTGGACAAACTGTGATCCTGCGGTTTGGCTGGATTGGCGCGACGTGCACTATAAGCCGGACGCCCGGAGGGCGGCTAGCATGCCTTGAGTTGTGGCAAAGTGCCAGCCCCTCTCGGCTGGACTGCCTTTCATCATTAAGGTAGCTTTGCCGGTTACGCGGGAGCGTTCCAGCTCTTAGACTCAGGCTTTTTTCGCGCGCACGTATTGATAGCGATCAATCGCTGGCGGCGCGTATGGCCTGGCCCGGGCTTCGCCCGTGCTTATATTCATTAGTCACTGACCCTAGGTTCTCCATGGCTCAATACGTCTTCACCATGCATCGGCTGGGCAAAGTTGTTCCGCCGAAGCGGGAAATCCTGAAAAACATTTCGCTGTCGTTCTTCCCGGGCGCCAAGATCGGCGTGCTCGGCCTCAACGGCTCGGGTAAATCCACACTGTTGAAAATCATGGCTGGCGTCGACACCGAGTTCGACGGCGAAGCCCGTCCGATGCCGGAGCTGAACATCGGCTACCTGCCGCAAGAACCGCTGCTGGATCCGACCAAGACCGTGCGTGACGTGGTCGAGGAAGCGGTCAGCGTGATCAAGGACGCGCAGGCGCGTCTGGATCAGGTCTACGCCGAATACGCCGACCCGGATGCCGACTTCGACAAACTGGCCGCCGAACAGGCCAAGCTCGAAGCCATCCTGCAGGCGGGCGACGGTCACAACCTCGATCGCCAACTGGAAGTCGCCGCCGATGCGCTGCGTCTGCCGGCCTGGGATGCCAAAATCGAACACCTGTCCGGTGGTGAAAAGCGCCGTGTGGCCCTGTGCCGCCTGCTGCTGTCCGCCCCGGACATGCTGCTGCTCGACGAACCGACCAACCACCTGGACGCCGACTCCGTGGCCTGGCTGGAGCATTTCCTCCACGACTTCCCGGGCACAGTGGTAGCGATCACGCACGACCGTTACTTCCTGGACAACGTCGCTGGCTGGATTCTGGAACTCGACCGCGGCGCCGGTATTCCTTACGAGGGCAACTATTCGGGTTGGCTGGAAGCCAAGTCCGACCGTCTGGCCGCCGAATCCAAGCAGCAGTCGGCCCATGAAAAGGCCATGAAGGAAGAACTGGAGTGGGTACGCAAAGGCGCCAAGGCTCGCCAGTCGAAATCCAAGGCGCGTCTGCAACGCTTCGAAGAAATGCAATCGCAGGAATTCCAGAAGCGCAGCGAAACCAACGAGATCTATATCCCGGCCGGTCCTCGCCTGGGCGACAAGGTCATCGAATTCAAGAACGTTACCAAGGGCTATGGCGATCGCGTGTTGATCGACAACCTGTCGTTCTCCATGCCTAAAGGCGCCATCGTTGGCGTGATCGGTGGTAACGGTGCGGGTAAATCCACGCTGTTCCGCATGCTGATGGGCAAGGAAACACCGGATTCGGGCACCATCGAAGTCGGTGAAACCGTGCAGTTGGCTTGTGTTGACCAGAGCCGCGAGGACCTGGACGGCAGCAAGACCGTGTTCCAGCAGATCTCCGACGGTTCCGACCAGATCCGCATCGGCAACTACGAGATCCCGTCGCGTACCTACGTGGGTCGCTTCAACTTCAAGGGCGGCGATCAGCAGAAGTTCGTCAAGGACCTGTCCGGTGGTGAGCGTGGTCGCTTGCACCTGGCCCTGACCCTGAAAGAGGGCGGCAACGTCCTGCTGCTCGACGAACCGTCCAACGACCTCGACGTTGAAACCCTGCGTTCCCTGGAAGAAGCCCTGCTGGACTTCCCGGGCGCCGCCATTGTGATCTCTCACGATCGGTGGTTCCTTGACCGCGTCGCGACTCACATCCTGGCGTACGAAGACGACTCGCAAGCGGTGTTCTTCGAAGGTAACTACACCGAGTACGAAGCCGACCGCAAAAAGCGTCTTGGCGATGCCGCTTCCCAGCCACACCGGGTGCGTCACAAGAAACTGGCCTGATCGGCTGGTTGCATGAAAAACGGAGCCTTGGGGCCAGTGCCAGTCAGGTAAGGTGTGGAACCTGTGGGAGCGGGCTTGCTCGCGAAGAGGGAGTGTCAGTCGACATTAATGTTGCCGGGCACACCGCCTTCGCGAGCAAGCCCGCTCCCACATGAACTGCGCTTAACTGACTGGAATTGGCCTTCGGGCTCCGTTTTTTTGTGCGTCATTCCCAGGCCAGGGGGCGCGGTTCAGCTCGGTTCGATGCGGATGATTTCGATCAACTGATCACCGGCCGGTCGTTGCCAGAGCACTTCGTCGTTCAGCTGTGCGCCGAGCAGCGCCCGTCCCAGCGGCGAGCTCCAGTTGATCAGGCCTTTGGCGGCATTGGCCTGATCTTCGCCAACCAGTTGCACGCGTCGTTCAGTGCCCCGTTCATCGGCGTAGGTCACCCAGCTGCCAATCTGAACCTTCTTGGTGGAAGTGGCCGGCGTCACCATTTGAGCGCTTTGCAGGCGTTGTTTGAAGTAACGCAGATCACGCTCGAGATCGGCCAGCCACTGTGGGTCAGCGTCCTCGCGGGCCGATTGTTCGCCGTGCAGGGTTTGCAACTCGGCGACTTTGGCCTGCAGCAGGGCCAGGCCTTCGGGCGTGACGTAGTTGGGCTGCGTGCTGACCTGGCGTTCTACCGGCTGGTCGGCTTGTGGGGTGGCGTTATCTTCATTGACGAAAGCGCGGCTCATGGCGGTTCTCCCTGAATGGGGTTTCAGGCCATCGTCGCAGGCTTCTGGTTTCGAAGGTTGTCCGAAAACGACCTGCTGCGAGCGAAAGGCCTGTGCGTGCCCTTGCAGATTCAATAGTGATACCACTTCACCTCAAGCATAACCTCGTTTTCGGGCGAGGCGATGTGGCTGAACTCACGCTGGGCGCTCAGGCGCAGGCCGAGGTTACGCGAGAGTTCCCACTGCTGGTTCAGACTCAGGCTGCGGCGTACTTCGCCGTTGGTGAAGTAATCGCCTTTGGTTTCCAGGCTCAGATTGCCCAGCGGATTCTTCCACAGTACACCGCTGTTGAAACCGGCGGCGGGCGCGATGAAACCGGCAAAGTCGCTGTTGTGCTCGATGCGCACGGTGCCAAGGACGAAGCCGAGTACGTTGTCGCCCAGTTGCCAGGTGCCGCCGGCGCCGCCGTTGACATGGCTGACCAGGGTTTCATCGTCATGCTTTCCCGGTACCCGTTCGAGGCCGCCGGTGACTTGCCAGGACCAGGGTTGCAGCAGCTCATTGCGTGGGGTCAGTGAGCGGATGGTCGCCAGGTCCAGTTGCTGCAATTGCCAGTGATTGCCTTCGTACTGGCGCAGTTTCATCTGGAGAATTTCAATCTGCGCACCGAGGGGAAAGCTTTCGGCATTGTCGTTGAGGTCGTGATAGGCCATGCGCAGGCCATATTCACCAAAGGCTTTGTCGCCACGGGTGCCGATACCGGCCTGCCAGGTGCGCGATTCGTGACCGTCTTCCGGCAGGCCGGGGCGTTCGATTGACAACTCCGGTGGCGGGTTCTGGTTGATCGCCCGCAGCAGCTCGAAGCTGCGTTGCGCGCGCTGTGGATCGCGTTCCTGGCCGTTCGCGCGGTAACGCTCAAGACGGTAGGCCGCGTCGATGATCAATGCCTGGCGATCGCGTGGCAGCGCCTTGAAGGTCGGTTCCTGCAAGCGTTTCTGGTCGGCGCTGAGCTTCAACACCCATTGCTGCTCATCGTCGGTGAGCGGTTTGGCACGGCCCAACAGCTCACGTTCGCGGGACGGACGGTAATCGATTTTTTCCACCAGGCCTGCGTCTTTCACGGCTTTGACGGTGTCGGTAGGAATCGCCGTCAGCGGGAATTGTTCGGTGAGCCTGAGGCTCGGTCGCGCCACTTGCAGCAACTCCAGCAAGCGGTAAGAGCAGTTTTCATCAAAGAAGAAATAATCGAACTGAATCTGTTTGAGCTCCCAGACATGCTCGACCATGCGCTCGGTTTCTGCCTGCGTCAGGTTCAACCGGTATTCCCACAGATCGCGGTTTTCCAGGCTGCGGTATTCCGAGAGTTTTTCCTGATAGGGCACCAGTGCGAACAGCCCCGGATAGCCGCCCATCAGGCCTTTCCAGGCATACAGAATGCTGTTGTCCGAACCTTCGATATAGGCGCCGAAATTGATCGCGTAACTAAGCAGGGCAGTGTGGTCGGTTTGCACGTCAGCCTGATCGATGCGCAACAAGGTGTGACCGAACATCGATGACGGGCTGTTCAGATAGGCTGCCGGAAAAATCATCACTGCGCTGTGGGGCGATACGTCCTTGAACCATTGTTTGAACTCGCTGCAATCCACCGTCGGCAAATCGTTCAGGTTCAGCTGGGCTTTCAACCAGCGGGTACGCGCCGGGTAAACACATTGCGCGTGTTGCTGGCCTTTGCTGGCGGGAGCGTAGAGCGCTTGTACCGTGGCCGCCAGCTCTGCGTCGGGATGTTCGGCGCCGTTAGCCGCAAGGAAGAATTTCTTGTCGCTGACATAGCTGCGCCAGCCGCCGAGTTTTGCGCTTTCGTAGTGGCCCAGGGAAATCCAGAACCGGTCGTTGGCCAGTTGCTGCAAGCGTTGGTTGTCGATTCGGGGCGCGGCGGACAGCGGGGCGCAGACAAACAGCGCCAGGCAGGCAAGGCGTTTGAGCATGGTGGGCTACTTAATTCAAAAAAAAGACCCAAAGGTCGGGTCCAAAAACAAAACCCGCCCGGGTGAGGGGCGGGTGAGGTCGAGCTTAAGCCGGGGTGGCATATTTGGCCAGACGAGCATCGCCTTTGAGCACGGCCAGGGTATTGGTGTGCACGTCTTCAGCGGTCACGTCAGCCTTGCTGAAAATCTGCTGGAAGTGCTCGTGGGTGACGGTAGCGAAATACGCACGGTCTTGCGGTGCGACGCCCAGTACCACGGCATAGGTGGTCAGCGCTTCGCCTTGACCCTTGGCCATGTCTTCGGACAGTTCGTTCATCATGCCGTTCATGGCAATCCAGGACTTGCCGCCGTAGGTCAGCGCGGAGTTGGTTGCGCAACCGTTGGTGCCGGATGTCATGCCGAAAGTGGCGTTGCCAGAGGTGCCGTTGGTGGTGGATGCCAGGAAGTGCGCCGGGGTGCCACGCTGACCTTCGAACAGCATGTTGCCCCAACCGCAATCCGGGCCGCCTGGCGCCTGGGCCATGGCGTTGAGGGATGCAACGGTGAAGAGAGTACCAAGAAGAATCCGTTTCATAGCTGTGTTCTCTTTTGTTTGCGTACCAATGGACAGGGGTTCTGGCGTCGCTCCGACGCCGTTGGGCTGGTGATTAGTCCAGCCGCGCAGTTTGGAGTCTAGGCACGATCCGGGGGTTCCGTGATTTTTCGCCAAACATTCCCGGTCATCATTGATTTAGCCCCGACCCGTCCGGGGTTTGGCGCTTGACTATGCTTTTACCCAAGGCGCGCCTTGCCAGTCAGGCATGGGCAGCGCCAGAATGCCTTCAATTGCCCCGCCTGATGTAAGGAAGCCCGATGCCTGATCCTGTTGCTGCCAGCTTGCGTCTAGCGCCTGAAGCGCTGACCCGTCCGTTTTCCGCTGAACAGTTCAGCTTCTCTACCACCAATGAGCTGGAGCCTTTTCGCGGCGTGCTCGGCCAGGAACGTGCGGTTGAAGCCTTGCAGTTCGGTGTGGCCATGCCACGCCCCGGTTACAACGTGTTTGTCATGGGTGAGCCCGGTACCGGCCGGTTCTCTTTCGTCAAACGCTACCTGAAAGCCGAAGGCAAACGCCTGCAGACCCCGGCGGACTGGGTCTACGTCAACAATTTCGATGAGCCGCGCGAACCTCGCGCACTGGAGTTGCCGTCGGGGTCGGCCGGTGCGTTCATCGCCGACATCAACGGCCTGATCGACAACCTGCTGGCGACATTTCCAGCGGTCTTCGAACACCCGTCCTACCAGCAAAAGAAAAGTGCCATCGACCGCGCCTTCAATCAGCGCTACGACCGTGCACTGGACGTGATCGAGCGCCTGGCGCTGGAGAAAGAAGTCGCGCTGTACCGTGACAGCACCAACATTGCCTTCACCCCGATGAGCGAAGGCAAGGCGCTGGACGAGGCGGAGTTCGCCCAGTTGCCGGAAGCCGTTCGCGAGCGCTTCCACGACGACATTTCCGGACTGGAAGAGCGGCTGAACGAAGAATTGGCCAGCTTGCCGCAGTGGAAGCGCGAGTCGAGCAATCAGTTGCGCCAGCTCAACGAAGAAACCATCACCCTGGCCTTGCAGCCATTGCTTTCACCGTTGTCGGAAAAGTACGCAGAAAACGCTGCGGTGTGCGGTTACCTGCAAGCGATGCAGGTGTATCTGCTCAAGACGGTGGTCGAGCAACTGGTCGACGACAGCAAGACCGACGCGGTCGCCCGTAAATTGCTCGAAGAGCAATATGGCCCGAGCCTGGTGGTCGGTCATCCGCACAGTGGCGGTGCCCCCGTGGTGTTCGAACCGCACCCGACTTACGACAACCTGTTCGGCCGAATCGAGTACAGCACTGATCAGGGGGCGCTCTACACCACCTATCGGCAGTTGCGTCCGGGCGCGCTGCACCGGGCCAACGGCGGCTTCCTGATTCTGGAAGCCGAAAAAATGCTCAGCGAACCCTTTGTCTGGGATGCGCTGAAGCGGGCCTTGCAGTCACGCAAGCTGAAAATGGAATCGCCGCTGGGCGAGCTGGGCCGACTGGCCACGGTGACCCTGACACCGCAGCATATTCCGCTGCAGGTCAAAGTCGTCATCATCGGCGCACGCCAGCTGTATTACACGCTGCAAGACCTCGATCCGGATTTCCAGGAGATGTTCCGGGTACTGGTGGACTTCGATGAAGACATCCCGATGGTCGATGAGAGCCTCGAGCAGTTCGCTCAGTTGCTCAAGACCCGGACCTCTGAAGAAGGCATGGCCCCACTGACCGCCGATGCGGTGGCACGTCTGGCGACCTACAGTGCGCGGCTGGCCGAGCACCAGGGCCGTTTGTCGGCGCGCATTGGCGATCTGTTCCAGTTGGTCAGCGAGGCGGACTTCATTCGCGATCTGGCCGGTGACGAGATGACCGACGCCGGGCACATCGAACGTGCGCTCAAGGCCAAGGCCACCCGTACTGGGCGTGTGTCGGCGCGGATTCTCGACGACATGCTGGCAGGGATCATCCTGATCGACACTGCGGGTGCGGCGGTCGGCAAGTGCAACGGGCTGACGGTGCTGGAGGTCGGCGACTCGGCCTTCGGCATACCGGCGCGAATCTCTGCCACGGTTTACCCCGGTGGCAGTGGCATCGTCGACATCGAGCGTGAGGTCAACCTCGGGCAGCCGATCCACTCCAAGGGCGTGATGATCCTCACCGGGTATCTGGGCAGCCGTTACGCTCAGGAATTCCCGTTGGCGATCTCGGCCAGTATCGCGCTGGAACAATCCTACGGTTACGTCGATGGCGACAGTGCCTCGCTGGGCGAGGCCTGCACGTTGATTTCGGCATTGTCGAAAACCCCGCTCAAGCAGTGCTTCGCGATTACCGGTTCGATCAACCAGTTCGGTGAAGTGCAGGCGGTGGGTGGGGTCAACGAGAAGATCGAAGGCTTCTTCCGTCTGTGCGAGGCGCGCGGCTTGACCGGAGAGCAGGGCGCGATCATTCCGCAGGCCAACGTCGCCACGTTGATGCTTGATGAGCGGGTGCTGGCGGCCGTGCGTGCCGGGCAGTTCCATGTCTATGCGGTGCGTCAGGCCGATGAGGCACTGAGCCTGCTGGTGGGCGAGGCGGCCGGCGAGCCGGACGAAGAGGGTCAGTTCCCTGAGGGCAGCGTCAACGCGCGCGTGGTGGAGCGCTTGCGGGTGATCGCGGAATTGATCAGCGAAGATGACTTGAAAGAGGCCGAGAAGGAGCATGCTCAGGCGCAGGAAGCACTGGCTGCGGCCAAGCCTGCCTGATTTTCCTGCGTAGGAGCTGCCGCAGGCTGCGATCTTTTGATCTTGATGTTCAAACGTCAAAAGATCGCAGGCTTCGCCAGCTCCTACGGGGCATGTGTATGCAATAAATGGTGGTCATTTTTGTTCGGTGGATGACGTCAAAAAACCAACAACGACCATTCGGCGCCTTCTAAGCTCCGTCAACTTGCTGACTCGACTTTTCTTCTATGCTCAGGACAAGGACATCGACAGTCATCACTGGATCGAGACAGCCTTCCCGTGGAGGCTGAATACCCGATTTACCGAGGGTCGCCGCCATGCCGCGCAACCTCTGCCTCACCCGCCAATGCCTGGGTCTGGTTACCCGTATCGAATGCAGTATTCGCCCGCTTGCGGGGGACACCGGTATGTGGACCTTGTTGTTTGCCGCCGGAATGGCCGGCGAACAACCTTCCGCCATCAAGGCCCAGGGCCCGTTTCATGGTCCTTTCGTGGCCGAATCGATACTCGATACCATCGTTGAAAGCCTGACTCTGCACGGCTATCAGCTGGCTGATGACCCGCAAATCTGGTGTTTGCACTTGCAAGCCCAACTGCGGGAAATCAATGGTGGACGGTGCCGAAGTTCGGGTGGTTTTCAGTTCACCCCCGAGCATTAGTGACTATTCGACAGGGTTGGGGTTTTCGGCCTTGTCGAGTTTGACCTCGAACCCATATTCGACGGTATTGAGGTTGGTGCGCTGGTAGGTTTCCAGGCTGGTCGGCTGGCCGTAGAAATAATGCACCTCAACCACCGCCGGGCCATCTGCGCTGGCGTCGTGGCTGACCGCAAGAATCTCCTTCAGGTAATTACCGCTCGCGTCCTTGGCGAAGAAACGCCAGTCCTGGGCGGGGAATGCTTTCTGGTCAACCACCAAGGCGTTGCCCTTGAGCTCCAGACCTTTGGGCAGCTTCTGGGTGTCGAGGCTGCTTTTTTCAATATTGGCCAGAAACAACGGCATCGAGCCGACGGCATACGCCGGCGTCTCGGGGAACAAGGTCAGGTCGTACGTGATGGTGGCGCGCAGCGGGTCGATTTCGAAGGCCTCGGCTGGCAATTCGATGGGCTCGCCACGTTTGCCCTTATCGTTCTGGGTGAAGAAGGTCACGGGGGTGTCGCCAGGGCTGAATGAGGAGCCGAGCAGTTCGTCGTTGAAGGTTTTCGGGTGATCGAATTCGATACGTGCCGCACTGGCGTCCTCGACGGACTGATTGACATGGATGTTCTTTTTCAGCTGTTCCTCATCCAGTGTGGCGCCTTTGAGCCAGGTTGCAGCCTGATCGTCGTACACGACCACGGGAAGGTTCAGGCTCTGGATGGTTTTATCCGTGGTATTGCGGTCGAAGCGGCGTACCGGCAGCTCCAGGTCCTTGCGGGTCACGGTGACGGCCGAGAAGTCGAGGACATTGACTTCGAGGTTTTCGATGGGGCCGTTGAAGTACACCTTGGTGTAGTGATGAGTCTGCTGGTGCTCGAATGCCTGTTGTTCGTCTTCGAGCTGTTTTTCGAACGCATCGCTCCAGGCGGTCTGCTTCTGCATCTCGGCCAGTTGTTTTTGATAGAAACCGATTTGTACGGCGTCTTCGTTGATCGAGCCCGAGCGTGAGAGAAGCTGCCCGGTCGTGTCCCTGGCCTGGACAATCAGCGGATTGAGCGGGGTTTCGCTGACGTCTGGCGCCAGTGCAGCGCTGTTGTTGACTTCAACCTCGGCGTAGTTCTTTTCGAGGGCCTTCAGGGTGACGCTGATGTTGTCGTCCGTGCGGGTCTGGCCCACGTCCTTTTTCGTCAGGTCGAAGGTGAATACCTTACGCGGTGAAATGACCTCGACTTTGCCTTTCAGGGTTGTCGGTTGCGGCTGGCTTTTGTTGTCAAGGTCCGTGCCCTCGACAAAAGGGTAGGCCACGGTCAGGTCATCCGGATTGGTCAGGCTCGCGCTTGAAGGGCTCAACTGAATGCCAGGATCGGTTTCCGACCATTCGGGCTGGAAAGGGATGACTTTCTTGTTGCTTAGCGTGACCGACTGCCATTCCAGCCCATGCGGGAAGGGGAACTCGGAAGGCATGTTGAAATTGAAGGGGAACACCGGCTGCAAGTCGGTCAGGTACTCGGAGCTGGAGTCCTTGCGCAGTACGAACAGGCCGTTGATGTAAGTGTCGACCAGCGCCTGTGGGGTAGGGTAGTGCTTGAGCAGGGCCATAGCGTCTTCGCCGTATTCGGTGGCGATCGGCTTGATGGCAAGCTTTTGCTGTGCGCGCTCGAGCAGTAGCAACGAGCCGCCGAGATTGGCCACGGCATCCTTGAGCTTGGGATCCTGAATCGCGTCCAGCGACTTCTCGAACTGTGCGGTCTTCTCCTCGAGGCTCTGCGGGCGCTTCTCATCGCTGGGTGAGCAGCCGCCGATCAGTACCGCGAGGCAAAGGCCGACAGTCGTTAAAGGCAATCGCAAATCCATTTTCCGGTTTTCCTCTACAACGCAAATAAACGATGCGAATGCTTTGGACACTAGCAGAAAAACGCTCTGGCAGACTCGCAGGTTGTGGATTTGTCTGCGGTTTATGGGGTTTTGAGCCACTGATATACTCGCCGCCGTTTAAAACCCTTGTGTGAGATTCAATGGAACGTTTTGTCGAAAATGCAATGTACGCCTCGCGCTGGCTGCTGGCGCCGATCTACTTCGGTTTGTCCCTGGGCCTGCTGGCCCTGGCGCTGAAATTCTTTCAGGAAGTCTTCCACGTTATCCCCAACGTGTTCTCGATGGCCGAGTCCGATCTGATTCTGGTGCTGTTGTCGCTGATCGACATGGCGCTGGTGGGCGGCTTGCTGGTGATGGTGATGATTTCCGGCTACGAAAACTTCGTGTCCGAACTCGACATCGATGACGGCAAGGAGAAGCTCAACTGGTTGGGCACGATGGACTCTTCTTCCCTGAAGATGAAAGTCGCGGCCTCGATCGTGGCGATTTCCTCGATCCATCTGTTGCGCATCTTCATGGACGCCAGGAACGTCGATCCCGAGCACCTGAAGTGGTACGTGATCATTCACATGACCTTCGTGATCTCGGCGTTTGCCATGGGTTACCTGGACAAGCTGACCAAGCACTGATCCGCCACAGCCCTTGTGGGAGCGTGGCTTGCCCGCGATGGGAACGACTCGGTCCTTGCGCAGTTCTCGATACCGCTATCGCGAGCAAGCTTTACTCCTACAAGTAGCAGAGGCGTGTGAAACGGACGGGCGGCGGCGTTTGCGGCTTGTGCTTTTGTGCGCCGAGGCATATCCCTGTAAGTGTCTTGGTTCGCCATTGCGCGGGGTGTGCCCATGAACCTGGAAGAGCTGAACGCCTATGCCCTCGCCGGGAAGGTCGATGAGCTGAACCTGATCTCGATGGAAGGCGGGATCTATCTGTTGGAAGCACGGATACATGGCGCCGCTCATCCAATCGACGACACCCATGGGCAAACACTGCATCTGCGTTCGGTGGAACATGCTCGTGAAGTCCTTCATGCCTTTCCCAAGCTGACATTCAACCTGATTCACACCTCGGTGCACGACGAGATGTGCGGTCTGGGTACCAGCGGGGAAGAGAGCCTGAAGGTACCCATCTCCCAATAGCGCTGACAGCCCTGATCACCGCAATGGCATCTGTGCTAGTCTGCTCGCCCTTTTGGTTCCGGGCGCTCCGGGATGCGCTGTGCACGCACGGCAATGTCCCGAGCCGTCCGCACAGCGGAGCAGTGTCATGTCCGAAGTAAATCTGTCCACCGACGAAACCCGCGTCAGCTACGGCATCGGCCGTCAGTTGGGCGACCAACTGCGCGACAACCCGCCACCGGGCGTTAGCCTGGACGCGATCCTGGCCGGTCTGACCGACGCATTCGCCGGTAAGGAAAGCCGTGTTGGCCAGGAAGCAATGTCTGCCAGCTTCAAGGTCATCCGCGAAATCATGCAAGCCGAAGCGGCTGCCAAGGCTGAAGCGGCCGCTGGCGAAGGCCTGGCATTTCTGGCTGAAAACGCCAAGCGTGACGGCATCACCACTCTGGCTTCCGGCCTGCAGTTCGAAGTACTGACTCAAGGTGAAGGCGCCAAGCCAACCCGTGAAGATCAAGTGCGCACCCACTACCACGGCACGCTGATCGACGGCACTGTGTTCGACAGCTCCTACGATCGTGGCCAGCCTGCAGAATTCCCGGTTGGCGGCGTGATCGCTGGCTGGACCGAAGCTCTGCAACTGATGAACGCCGGTAGCAAATGGCGCCTGTACGTGCCGAGCGAACTGGCTTACGGCGCACAAGGCGTTGGCAGCATTCCGCCGCACAGCGTTCTGGTGTTCGACGTCGAGCTGCTCGACGTTCTGTAATACCTGGCCCGATATTGGGTCGAACTAATGTGGGAGCGAGCTTTCTCGCGATTGAATTACCTCGGTTTCACAGGCAAACCGGGTTGGCCGCATCGCGAGCAAGCTCGCTCCCACAGTTTTTTACCGCGCTTCTCATATTTCGAACTTGGTGTTCGAATCATTCATCGGGCGCAATGCCCGGGCGTAGCAGAATAGAAACAGGTTGCGCACCAGTTCCTTGAGCACCACCGGCTCGCTGGAACTCAGGCCATTGAGGTCGAGGTCGCCCTGGTCTTGCAGCTCACTCAAAGCTTCTTCTTCCAGTACCGCACACACTTCCCCGGTTTCCCGATGCAGGATCCTGAGGTACGGGTGTGGGCGATCCAGCCATGCATCGATCAAGTAAGTCATGATGCTCATCTCCTTTTTAATGGTTTGATGAGAATAATTCCTATTCAATTAATAGCAAGTACCTATTGGCGGTTTCTGCTGTTTTCTGTGGGGGAATTGCTGAAGGTCAAAACGGCTGGCGTTTTGCTATTGGGCGGGATTGTTGGGGGATCAGGCGAGGGTGAGGCTCCATCCCACGCGGGGCGCAGGATGGAATACAGCAGGTTCAGACTTTTCTGACGAACTCGGATTTGAGCTTCATCGGGCCGATACCGTCGATCTTGCAGTCGATGTCGTGGTCGCCATCGCACAGGCGGATGTTCTTGACCTTGGTGCCGACCTTGACCACCAGCGATGTGCCCTTGACCTTGAGGTCCTTGATCACGGTGATGGTGTCGCCATCTTGCAGGACGTTGCCGACCGAATCCTTTTTCACGGTTTCATCGGACGCAGCGTCGGCTTCACCGTTAGCGGACCACTCATGGGCGCACTCCGGGCAGATCAGCTGGGCGCCGTCTTCATAGGTGTATTCGGAATTGCATTTCGGGCAGGGTGGCAACGTGCTCACTAAAGCTCCTTGGATTCAGGATGGCTAAAAAGCGCACATTATATAGGGTTTTAGGCGGGAGAGGGGTAGCGGTGACGACCTGTGGGAGCGAGCTTGCTCGCGATGACGGCTTAACATTCAACATAAGTGTCAATTGTCAGTCCGCTATCGCGAGCAAGCTCGCTCCCACATGGGGTACGTGTTAGTGCGTGCGGGCTACCGCAAATTCGCTCAGTTCGACCAATGCATCCCGGTATTCGCTGGCAGGCAGCATTTCGAGGCATTTGATCGCACGGGCCACGTAATCGCGGGCCAGCTGTGCGGTGTAATCCAGCGAGCCCGAAGCTTCCACGGCAGCGCGGATGCTTTCCAGGTCTTCGATGCCACCTTTCTGAATCGCCTTGCGTACCAGTGCCGCTTGCTCTGGCGTGCCTTCGCGCATGGTGTAGATCAGTGGCAGGGTCGGCTTGCCTTCGGCCAGATCGTCACCGACGTTCTTGCCCAGGGTTTCTGCGTCGCCTTTGTAATCCAGCAGGTCGTCGACCAGCTGGAAAGCCACGCCGAGGTGGTCGCCAAAGGTGCGCAAGGCTTCGCTCTGTTCTGGCGTAGCGCCAGCCAGGGCCGCGGCACTGTGGGTCGAAGCCTCGAAAAGCATCGCGGTTTTACCGCGGATGACTTCCATGTAGGTTTCTTCGGTGGTGCTGGCGTCGCGCACCTTGGACAACTGCAGGACTTCGCCTTCAGCGATGATCCGGGTGGCTTGCGAGAGAATCTTCATTACCGGCATCGAGCCCAGTTCGACCATCATCTCGAACGAGCGCGAGTACAGGAAATCACCCACCAGCACACTCGGGGCGTTGCCCCACATGGCGTTGGCGGTCGAGCGGCCACGGCGCATGCCGGACATGTCGACCACGTCGTCATGCAGCAGGGTGGCGGTGTGCAGGAATTCGATGGTGGCGGCCAGCAGGCGCATGTCGTCGCCTTCGCGCCCCAGAGCCTTGCCACACAGCAACACTAATAAAGGACGCAGGCGTTTACCGCCGGCCGAGGTAATGTAATCGCCGATTTTCGATACCAGCGGCACTCGGGAAGTCAGCTGCTTCTTGATGATGCCGTCGACGGCGTTAAAATCGTCCGCCACCGCGCGGTAGAAAGCTTGGGGTTGCATCAGCGACAGTCGCTCCAGAAGGGTTGCGCGGCATGCTAGGACCCACGTCAGCGGGTGTCAAGGCGCGATGGACGGCCACTTGCAACGCGCTCGTGCCTTGCGTACAATCGCGCACCCTGAACTTCCTGGGCAGCACCTGCCTTACGCAATTGCATTTGGGTCGTTCCATCCCATGCAGCCATGCCAGCCAATACCTCTTCTTATAAAGAGCTGGGTGAGCAGGATTATCGGAGAAATACCATGTCGTACGCAGTAATCGTTACTGGTGGCAAGCAATACAAGGTCGCCCCAGGTGAATACCTGAAGATCGAGAAACTGGAAATCGCTACCGGCGAATCCGTAACTTTTGATCGCGTTCTGTTGGTCGCCAATGGCGATGACGTGAATATCGGCGCTCCAGTTGTTGCTGGCGCTACCGTTGTGGCTGAAGTGATCTCCCAAGGTCGTCACGATAAAGTCCGCATCATCAAGTTCCGTCGTCGTAAGCACCACATGAAGCGTATGGGCCACCGCCAGTGGTACACCGAGATCAAAATCACCGGTATTCAGGCTTAATTTCAGCCTAATTCCTCACTAGGAGAATTGAACTCATGGCACACAAAAAAGCTGGTGGTAGTACCCGTAACGGTCGCGACTCAGAAGCCAAACGCCTTGGCGTGAAGATGTATGGCGGCCAGAAAATCATTCCGGGCAACATCATCGTGCGTCAGCGCGGCACCCAATTCCACGCCGGTTACGGTGTTGGCATGGGTAAAGATCACACCCTCTTCGCGAAAATCGAAGGCGTGATCAAGTTTGAAGTAAAAGGCGCGTTCAACCGCCGTTACGTGAGCGTTGTCGCGGCTTAATTGCGCGATCGCTGGAAAAGCCCTGTCTTGCGACGGGGCTTTTTCGTTTGTGGGGTGAGTCTCTTGCAAAACTGTTTGTATGGGCTGCCGGCGCTGGATTGTGCGGTCGTTGATTGAGGTCGCTGCGCTCATTTTTGCAAGAGTCTTATGTCTTAGTGTTTTTCGGCTCGTCCGTATGGCGAGAGGCGTTTTGTTATGAAGTTTGTTGATGAAGTATCGATTCGAGTAAAGGCTGGCGACGGCGGCAATGGCTGCATGAGTTTCCGTCGGGAAAAATTCATCGAAAACGGCGGTCCTAACGGCGGTGACGGTGGTGATGGCGGCTCGGTCTACATGATCGCCGACGAAAACCTCAACACCCTGGTCGACTACCGTTACACCCGGCACTTCGATGCTGAGCGTGGCGCTAACGGCGGCAGCACTGACTGCACTGGTAAAAAAGGTGAAGAGCTGGTCCTGCGGGTTCCGGTCGGTACCACGGTCATTGACTCTGCTACGCAAGAGGTCATTGGCGACCTGACCAAGGCTGGTCAGCGTCTGCTGGTGGCTCATGGCGGCTGGCACGGTCTGGGTAACACCCGTTTCAAATCCAGTACCAACCGCGCACCGCGCCAGACTACGCCAGGCAAGCCGGGCGAGCAGCGTGACCTCAAGCTGGAAATGAAGGTGTTGGCCGACGTGGGCTTGCTGGGCTTGCCGAACGCCGGTAAAAGTACCTTTATCCGTTCGGTCTCGGCGGCCAAGCCGAAAGTTGCCGATTATCCGTTTACCACGCTGGTGCCAAACCTCGGCGTGGTCAGCGTCGATCGCTGGAAGAGCTTCGTCATTGCCGACATTCCGGGTCTGATTGAGGGTGCTTCCGACGGCGCGGGCCTGGGGATTCGCTTCCTCAAGCACTTGTCGCGTACCCGTCTGTTGCTGCATCTCGTCGACATGGCGCCGCTGGATGACACCAGTGCTCCGGACGCTGCTGAAGTCATTGTCAGCGAGCTGACCAAGTTCAGCCCTTCGCTGGCTGAGCGTGATCGCTGGCTGGTGCTGAACAAGTGCGACCAGATCCTTGAAGAAGAGCACGAAGAGCGGGTCAAGGAGATCGTTGATCGCCTGGAGTGGACCGGTCCGGTCTACGTGATTTCGGCCATTGCCAAAGAAGGCACCGAGCGCCTGACGCGCGACATCATGCGTTACCTGGAAGATCGTGCCGATCGTCTGGCTAACGACCCGGTCTACAAGGAAGAGTTGGCTGATCTCGATCAGCGCATCGAAGACGAAGCCCGTGCCCAGTTGCAGGCGCTGGATGACCAGCGTGCCCTGCGCCGCAGTGGCGTGAAGTCGGTCCATGACATCGGTGACGATGACTGGGACGAAGAAGATGTGGATGATGAAGACGGTCCGGAAATCATTTACGTGCGCGACTGATTCGTTGCAGTAAACTTAAGCGCCGCTCTATCGAGCGGCGTTTTGGTATCTGGAAATCGGTAGTCACGAATAACGTTACGGGCAGCGCTGGGTCGTGCTGTCCTCAAGCTAAGGTTGAAGATGATGCGGAGCAAGGTGACAGGTGCGCAGCGTTGGGTCGTGAAGATCGGCAGCGCTTTGCTGACGGCTGACGGCAAGGGTCTGGATCGCGCAGCAATGAGCGTCTGGGTTGAGCAGATGGTCGCGCTGCATGAGGCGGGTGTCGAGCTGGTGCTGGTGTCCTCGGGGGCGGTAGCGGCAGGCATGAGTCGCCTTGGTTGGACCGCACGACCCAGTGCGATGCACGAGTTGCAGGCGGCTGCCGCCATCGGTCAGATGGGCTTGGTGCAGGCCTGGGAGTCGAGCTTTGCCGAGCATGGCCGGCACACGGCGCAGATTCTCCTGACTCACGATGACCTGTCTGACCGCAAGCGTTACCTCAACGCCCGCAGCACCTTGCGTGCGCTGGTCGATCTCAAGGTCATTCCGGTGATCAACGAGAACGATACGGTGGTCACCGACGAAATCCGTTTCGGCGACAACGACACGCTGGCAGCGCTGGTGGCCAACCTGGTCGAGGCTGACCTGTTGGTGATCCTCACTGATCGTGACGGCATGTTCGACGCCGATCCGCGCAATAACCCTGACGCCAAGCTGATTTACGAAGCGCGCGCCGATGATCCGGCGCTGGACGCGGTTGCGGGTGGCACTGGTGGTGCGTTGGGTCGTGGCGGTATGCAGACCAAATTGCGTGCGGCGCGTCTGGCGGCGCGTTCGGGGGCTCACACGATCATCGTGGGTGGGCGTCTTGAGCGTGTGCTGGATCGTCTGAAGGCGGGCGAGCGCATCGGCACCTTGCTGTCGCCTGAGCGCGGCCTGTTGGCGGCGCGCAAGCAATGGCTGGCTGGGCACTTGCAGACTCGCGGCACGTTGGTGCTGGATGAAGGGGCGGTCACGGCGTTGTCTCGGGGTAATAAGAGTTTGCTGCCAGTTGGCGTCAAGCTGGTTCAGGGCAGCTTCCGTCGCGGTGAAATGGTGGTGTGCGTGGCGCCGGACGGTCGTGAGATTGCCCGTGGCCTGGCCAACTACAGTGCGCTTGAGGCGCAAAAAATCATCGGTCAATCGTCTGAGGCGATTGTCGGTTTGCTGGGTTACATGGCGGAGCCGGAACTGGTTCACCGCGATAACCTGATTCTGGTTTAAGGAAAACGCGAATGCGCATGGCAAAAGGATTGTTGGGGTTGCTGTTGGCGATGCCGCTGTTGGCATCGGCGGAAGAAATCGGTCAGGTGTCGACCGTGTTCAAATTCGTCGGGCCGAATGATCGTATCGTCGTCGAGGCCTTTGATGATCCGAAGGTCGATGGCGTGACCTGCTACCTGTCGCGAGCCAAAACGGGTGGCGTGAAAGGTGGTCTGGGGCTGGCTGAGGATCGGGCGGAAGCGTCCATCGCTTGCCGTCAGGTCGGGCCGATCAGCTTCAAGGGTGAGCTCAAGGATGGCGAAGAGGTGTTCAAGGAGCGCACATCGCTGGTGTTCAAGACAATGCAGGTGGTGCGTTTCCTCGACAAGAAGCGCAACACCCTGGTGTACCTGGTCTACAGCGATCGCCTGATCGAGGGTAGTCCGCAGAATGCGGTGACCGCGATTCCGATTTTGCCGTGGACGCACGCCCAATAATCTGACGCAGTACCCTGTGGGAGCGAGCTTGCTCGCGATGAGGTCGTATCATTCAACATCATTGTTGACTGCCATGCCGCCATCGCGAGCAAGCTCGCTCCCACATTTTTTTGCGTTGCATTCGCCAAATCGCAGGCAATAAAAAACCGACCCTGGGGTCGGTTTTTTAATGAGCGTGTCGCTTAGGCAGCAGCGGCAACGTTCAGAGCCTTGACGTGGCCATTCAGGCGGCTCTTATGACGAGCAGCTTTGTTCTTGTGGATGATGCCTTTATCGGCCATACGGTCGATAACTGGCACGGCCAGAACGTAAGCGGCTTGCGCTTTTTCAGCGTCTTTTGCGTCGATGGCTTTAACTACATTCTTGATGTAGGTACGAACCATGGAACGCAGGCTGGCGTTGTGGCTGCGACGCTTCTCAGCCTGTTTTGCACGTTTTTTGGCGGAAGGTGTGTTGGCCACCGTCGAGCTCCTCGAAAGACTTTTTAGGAAATAGCAAACAAAATAGGCCGCGAATCATGCCGATGAGTTGAAGTCTTGTCAAGGGCGGGTGATGCGTTCCGCTGAGTGGTCGATCTAAAGAGGCGGGATATTTATTTCCGGCGCTTGACCTGTAAACTCGCGAGCTTTGGCTCTGTGCTGTTGCGGCGCGGAGTATCGCATAAGTGGGCGGTTTGTTCGCCTGCTGTTTATCGACAGGCAAAAACTCTTCAATGAACCTGCTTAAATCGTTGGCCGCCGTCAGCTCTATCACGATGCTTTCCCGGGTTCTGGGGTTCGTCCGTGACACGCTCGTCGCACGCATATTTGGCGCCGGGATGGCCACAGACGCCTTCTTTATCGCCTTCAAACTGCCCAATCTGTTGCGGCGAATCTTCGCCGAAGGGGCGTTTTCCCAGGCCTTTGTGCCGATCCTGGCGGAATACAAAAGTCAGCAGGGCGAGGAGGCGACACGAACCTTCATCGCTTACGTGTCGGGCTTGCTCACGCTGGTACTGGCGCTGGTCACGATTCTGGGGATGGTCGCGGCGCCCTGGGTCATCTGGGCAACGGCCCCGGGGTTTACCAATACGCCGGAAAAATTCCAGCTGACCTCCAGCCTGCTGCGAGTGACCTTTCCTTATATATTGCTGATCTCGCTGTCCTCGCTGGCCGGGGCGATCCTCAATACCTGGAACCGTTTTTCGGTGCCGGCCTTCGTGCCGACGCTGCTCAACGTCAGCATGATCGTCTTCGCATTGTTCCTGACACCGTACTTCGATCCGCCGGTAATGGCCCTGGGCTGGGCGGTGCTGGTCGGTGGCCTGGCGCAATTGCTCTATCAACTGCCACACCTGAAGAAAATCGGCATGTTGGTGTTGCCGCGCCTTAATCTGCGCGACACCGGTGTCTGGCGCGTGATGAAGCAGATGCTGCCGGCGATCCTCGGGGTCTCGGTCAGCCAGATTTCGCTGATCATCAACACCATTTTTGCCTCGTTTCTGGTGGCGGGTTCGGTGTCCTGGATGTATTACGCCGACCGCCTGATGGAATTGCCATCCGGTGTTCTCGGTGTGGCATTGGGCACGATTTTGCTGCCGACGCTGGCCAAAACCTACGCCAGCAAGGATCGCCACGAATACTCGCGCATTCTCGATTGGGGCCTGCGCCTGTGCTTCGTGCTGGTGCTGCCGTGCTCGCTGGCGTTGGGGATTCTGGCGGAGCCGCTGACCGTTTCGCTGTTCCAGTACGGTCAATTCAGCGCATTCGATGCCTCGATGACCCAGCGTGCCCTGATTGCCTACTCGGTCGGTTTGCTCGGGATTATCGTGATTAAAGTGCTGGCGCCGGGTTTTTATGCGCAACAAAACATTCGCACTCCGGTAAAAATCGCGATTTTCACGCTGGTCGTCACTCAGCTCTTCAACCTGGCCTTGATCGGCCCTTTGAAACACGCAGGTTTGGCCCTGGCCATCAGCGCCGGCGCGTGCCTCAACGCGGGTCTGTTGTTCTATCAATTGCGCAAGCAGGAGATGTATCAGCCGCAGCCAGGCTGGGGCATGTTCGGGCTCAAGCTGGTGATCGCGGTGACGGTGATGTCCGCAGTCTTGCTGGGGGCGATGCATTTCATGCCGGCCTGGGACGAAGGGCACATGCCGATGCGCTTCCTGCGTCTGGGGGCATTGGTCGGTGCTGGTGTGGTGGTCTATTTCGGTATGTTGGCGTTGATGGGCTTCCGTCTGCGGGACTTCAATCGCAAGGCGTTGAACTGAAGACGCGGCATCAATAATCACGGGTCGGGCGCCAGTTTTGTCGGTTCGATCACTTTGGGTTACGGTGTTGCCTGTTGTCGGCCGCCGGGTGTGGTTATAATCGACCACTTTATGAGCAAGAAGCGCGTTATGCAGCTGGTTCGAGGCCTCCACAATTTGCGCCCCCAGCATCGGGGCTGTGTCGCCACTATTGGCAACTTTGACGGTGTTCACCGTGGCCACCAGGCTATCCTGGCCCGGCTGCGTGAGCGTGCGCTCGAGTTGGGTGTACCCAGCTGCGTGGTGATTTTCGAGCCGCAGCCGCGTGAGTTTTTCGCCCCGGACACGGCTCCGGCCCGTCTGGCGCGCTTGCGCGACAAGTTGCAACTGCTGGCCGCCGAAGGGGTCGACCGGGTCCTGTGCCTGGCCTTCAATCATCGTTTGAGCAAGCTCAGCGCTGCCGAGTTCGTCGACACCATTCTGGTCGATGGTCTGGGTGTGCAGCATCTGGAGGTCGGTGACGACTTCCGTTTCGGCTGCGATCGGGTAGGGGATTTCGATTTCCTGCTACAGGCCGGGGCCGTTCAGGGGTTCACCGTCGAAGCGGCGCAGACCGTTGAGCTGGACGGGTTGCGTGTCAGCAGCACCCAGGTGCGTAATGCCTTGGCCGCTGCCGATTTTGCCTTGGCCGAGCGCTTGCTCGGTCGTCCGTTCCGGATTACCGGACGGGTCCTGCACGGTCAGAAGCTGGCGCGCCAACTGGGCACGCCAACGGCCAACGTGCAACTCAAGCGTCGTCGTGTACCGTTGACCGGGGTTTACCTGGTGAGCGTCGAAGTCGACGGCAAGACCTGGCCAGGCGTCGCCAATATTGGCGTTCGGCCAACGGTTGAAGGTGATGGCAAAGCCCACCTTGAAGTCCATATTCTAGATTTTGCCGGCGATCTGTATGACCGGCGTTTGACGGTGGTTTTCCACCACAAGCTGCGCGAAGAGCAGCGTTTCGCCTCTCTGGAGGCGCTTAAGACGGCGATCAATGCGGATGTCGCCGCCGCCCGTGCCCTAGCCGCACCTAGCGCCAATCGCTAATGAAGAGCCTTAAATGACCGACTATAAAGCCACGCTAAACCTTCCGGACACCGCCTTCCCAATGAAGGCCGGCCTGCCTCAGCGCGAACCGCAGATTCTGCAGCGCTGGGACAGCATTGGCCTGTACCAGAAGTTGCGTGAGATTGGTAAGGATCGTCCGAAGTTCGTTCTGCACGACGGTCCTCCGTACGCCAACGGCACCATTCACATCGGTCATGCGCTCAACAAGATTCTCAAGGACATGATCATCCGCTCGAAAACCCTTTCGGGTTTCGACGCGCCTTATGTTCCGGGCTGGGACTGCCATGGCCTGCCGATCGAGCACAAAGTCGAAGTGACCCACGGCAAGAACCTCACCGCGGATAAAACCCGTGAGCTGTGCCGTGCCTACGCCACCGAGCAGATCGAAGGCCAGAAGTCCGAGTTCATCCGCCTGGGTGTGCTGGGTGACTTCGCCAACCCGTACAAGACCATGGATTTCAAGAACGAGGCCGGCGAAATCCGCGCCTTGGCTGAAATCGTCAAGGGTGGTTTCGTGTTCAAGGGCCTCAAGCCTGTGAACTGGTGCTTCGACTGCGGTTCAGCCCTGGCTGAAGCTGAAGTTGAATACGAGAACAAAAAGTCCTCGACCATCGACGTCGCCTTCCCGATTGCCGACGAAGCCAAACTGGCTGCCGCCTTCGGCCTGCCATCGCTGGGCAAACCGGCTTCGATCGTGATCTGGACCACCACCCCGTGGACCATCCCGGCCAACCAGGCGCTGAACGTTCACCCCGAGTTCAACTACGCCCTGGTCGACGTCGGCGACAAACTGCTGGTACTGGCTGAAGAGCTGGTCGAGTCGTGCCTGGCTCGCTACAACCTCGAAGGCTCGGTCATCGCCACCGCCACTGGTGCGGCACTGGAACTGATCAACTTCCGTCACCCGTTCTACGATCGCCTGTCGCCGGTTTACCTGGCCGAGTACGTCGAACTGGGCGCCGGCACCGGCGTGGTTCACTCCTCGCCAGCCTACGGCGTAGACGACTTCGTGACCTGCAAAGCTTACGGCATGGTCAACGACGACATCCTCAATCCGGTGCAAAGCAACGGCGTTTACGTGCCGTCGCTGGAGTTCTTCGGCGGCCAGTTCATCTGGAAGGCCAACCCGGCTATCGTCGACAAGCTGACGGAAGTCGGTGCGCTGCTGCACACCAGCATCATCGAACACAGCTACATGCACTGCTGGCGTCACAAGACCCCGCTGATCTACCGCGCCACCGCGCAGTGGTTCATCGGCATGGACAAACAGCCTGCGACTGGCGACACCTTGCGCAAACGCGCGATCAAAGCCATCGAAGACACCAAATTCGTTCCGGCCTGGGGCCAGGCGCGTCTGCACTCGATGATCGCCAACCGTCCGGACTGGTGCATCTCGCGTCAACGCAACTGGGGCGTGCCGATCCCGTTCTTCCTGCACAAGGAAAGCGGCGAGCTGCATCCACGTACCGTCGAGCTGATGGAAGAGGTCGCCCAGCGCGTCGAAGTCGAAGGCATCGAAGCCTGGTTCAAGATGGACGCGGCCGAACTGCTGGGTGACGAAGCGCCGCAGTACGACAAGATCAGCGACACCCTCGACGTCTGGTTCGATTCGGGCACCACGCACTGGCACGTCCTGCGCGGTTCGCACCCGATGGGCCACGAAACCGGTCCGCGTGCCGACCTGTACCTGGAAGGTTCCGACCAACACCGCGGCTGGTTCCACTCGTCGCTGTTGACCGGTTGCGCCATCGACAACCATGCGCCGTACCGCGAACTGCTGACCCACGGTTTCACCGTCGACGAAGCCGGCCGCAAGATGTCGAAGTCGCTGGGCAACGTGATCGCGCCGCAGAAAGTCAACGACACCCTGGGCGCCGATATCATGCGCCTGTGGGTCGCTTCGACCGATTATTCGGGTGAAATGGCGGTTTCCGACCAGATCCTGCAACGCAGTGCGGACGCCTACCGGCGGATCCGTAACACCGCGCGCTTCCTGCTTTCCAACCTGACCGGTTTCAACCCGGCCACCGACATCCTGCCGGCAGAAGAAATGCTCGCGCTGGACCGTTGGGCTGTGGACCGTACCTTGCTGCTGCAACGCGAGTTGCAAGAGCACTACGGTGAATACCGTTTCTGGAACGTCTACTCCAAGGTGCACAACTTCTGTGTGCAGGAGCTGGGCGGTTTCTACCTCGACATCATCAAGGACCGTCAGTACACCACTGGCGCCAACAGCAAGGCCCGCCGTTCGGCGCAAACCGCGCTGTTCCACATCTCTGAAGCGCTGGTGCGCTGGATCGCGCCGATCCTCGCATTCACTGCTGATGAGCTGTGGCAGTACCTGCCGGGCGAGCGCAACGAATCGGTCATGCTCAACACCTGGTACGAAGGCCTCAGCGAGTTGCCGGAAGGCTTCGAGCTGGACCGCGCCTACTGGGAGCGGATCATGGCGGTCAAGGTCGCTGTGAACAAGGAAATGGAAATCCAGCGCGCGGCCAAGGCCGTGGGCGGTAACCTGCAAGCCGAAGTGACGCTGTTCGCCGAAGAGGCGCTGAGCGCCGACCTGGCCAAGCTGAGCAACGAACTGCGCTTCGTGCTGATCACCTCGACAGCCAGCATTGCACCGTTCGTGCAAGCGCCGGCCGACGCGGTTGAAACCGAAGTCAGCGGTCTGAAACTCAAAGTGGTCAAGTCGAGCTTCGCCAAGTGCGCCCGTTGCTGGCACTGCCGTGAAGACGTCGGCGTGAACCCGGAGCATCCGGAAATCTGCGGTCGTTGCGTCGACAACATCAGCGGCGCTGGCGAGGTTCGTCACTATGCCTAATGCTGCTAGCCGTTTCGGACGGCTGAGCTGGCTTTGGTTGAGCGTGCTGGTTCTGGTCATCGACCAGGCCAGCAAGTTCCACTTCGAAAGCTCGTTGACCATGTACCAGCAAATCGTGGTGATCCCTGATTACTTCAGCTGGACCCTGGCTTACAACACAGGCGCGGCCTTCAGCTTCCTGGCTGACAGCTCCGGCTGGCAGCGCTGGTTGTTTGCCCTGATCGCGGTCGTGGTCAGTGCGGTGCTGGTGGTCTGGCTCAAGCGTCTGGGGCGCAACGACACCTGGCTGGCGATTGCGCTGGCACTGGTGCTCGGCGGCGCGCTGGGCAACCTGTACGACCGCATTGCCCTGGGCCATGTGATCGATTTCATTCTGGTGCATTGGCAGAACCGCTGGTATTTCCCGGCGTTCAACTTTGCCGACAGCGCCATCAGCGTCGGGGCCGTGATGCTCGCGCTGGATATGTTCAAAAGCAAGAAGACCGGAGAAGCCGTTCATGACTGAACAGGTATTGGCTGAGCAACGCATCGGCCAGAACACGGAAGTCACTTTGCACTTTGCATTGCGCCTGGAGAACGGCGACACCGTCGACAGTACCTTCGACAAAGCCCCGGCGACCTTCAAGGTTGGCGACGGCAACCTGCTGCCAGGTTTCGAAGCTGCGCTGTTTGGCTTCAAGGCGGGTGACAAGCGTAATCTGACGATTCAGCCAGAAAACGCTTTTGGCCAGCCCAACCCGCAAAACGTGCAGATCATCCCGCGTTCGCAGTTCCAGGATATGGAACTGTCCGAAGGCCTGCTGGTGATCTTCAACGATGCGGCGAATACTGAGCTGCCCGGTGTGGTCAAGGCGTTCGATGACGCTCAGGTGACCATCGACTTCAACCACCCGCTGGCTGGCAAGACGTTGACCTTTGACGTGGAAATCATCAACGTCAAAGCGCTGTAACTGACCGAACACGGTCAAATGTGGGAGCGAGCTTGCTCGCGATGGCTGTGTATCAGTCAACATCAATGTTGAATGTGAGGCCCTCATCGCGAGCAAGCTCGCTCCCACACTGGTTTTTCACTGTTTTCGCTATTTCTTGCGCGCAAGACACGAGGCACAGCATGCAAATCAAACTCGCCAACCCCCGTGGCTTCTGCGCCGGCGTGGACCGGGCGATCGAAATCGTCAACCGCGCCCTGGAAGTTTTCGGGCCGCCGATTTATGTGCGCCACGAAGTGGTCCACAACAAATTCGTCGTTGAGGACCTGCGCGCACGCGGAGCGATCTTCGTCGAGGAACTGGACCAGGTGCCGGACGACGTCATCGTGATTTTCAGCGCCCATGGGGTTTCCCAGGCTGTTCGCACGGAAGCTGCAGGCCGTGGCCTGAAGGTCTTCGATGCGACCTGCCCATTGGTGACCAAAGTGCACATCGAAGTGGCGCGCTACAGCCGCGACGGTCGTGAGTGCATCCTGATCGGCCACGCCGGTCACCCGGAAGTTGAGGGCACCATGGGCCAGTACGACGCCAGCAATGGTGGTGCGATCTACCTCGTCGAAGACGAAAAAGACGTTGCCGCGCTGAACGTGCGCAACCCTGAAACACTCGCCTTCGTCACTCAGACCACCTTGTCGATGGACGACACCAGCCGCGTGATCGATGCCTTGCGCACTCGTTTCCCGGCCATTGGCGGCCCGCGCAAGGACGATATCTGCTACGCCACGCAAAACCGTCAGGACGCAGTCAAGCAACTGGCTGACGAATGCGACGTGGTGCTGGTGGTCGGCAGCCCGAACAGCTCCAACTCCAACCGCTTGCGCGAGCTGGCCGAGCGCATGTCCACCCCGGCGTACCTGATCGACGGTGCTGAAGACATGCAACGCAGCTGGTTCGACGGTGTCGAGCGTATCGGCATCACCGCCGGGGCCTCGGCACCGGAAGTACTGGTTCGCGGCGTTATCGAGCAACTGCAGGCCTGGGGCGCTACCGGCGCCGATGAACTGGCCGGTCGCGAGGAGAACATCACCTTCTCCATGCCCAAAGAGCTACGCGTTCGCTCCCTGCTCTGATTCCTCACCTCCCGCACACAAGGCCTGCTCGGCCTTGTCGCTGCGCAGGCTGACGCGGCCGCTTCTGGACAGCACCACCTGGTGATGACTGACCGGCTCGCGGTCCGCGCAGATGTGCAACGTCCCGGCCTGAAAGGCACCGCTGGGCAACTGCGGCTCGCCCAGACCGCTGAACCGTACAAAATTCCTCACCGGCTGATTGCCCACAATCGGCACCCCGACGCTTGTCTGGCGCTCGAGCAACAGCGGGTTGCTGCTGTCCTGATGCCCCTCGCCACTAATGTCCAGAATGATTCGCCAGCCTTGACCCCAATCGTCGTTCAACGCGTGGATGACAAGGGTCTGATTGCGCAGGATGGCCTCGGTGCGGGCGTTGCGCATGCCGCTGGCGAGTGTTTGCGCCGCGGTCTCGCGACTCACTGATTGCGTGTACTCGCTGAGCACCGGGCTGACCTGTTGCAGAACGATCGCTGCGATTGCCAGTCCGATAAGCAGTTCTATCAGACCGAATCCCTTCTGATGCATGGCATCTCCTTCCCTGGAGAGGGCGTTGGGTTGTGCAACGAATGTCAAAACAACCCTGCGGCTACCGGTTGAATGTTCTAGCTTGATACAGCTAGGTGTAGTCGTTGGCAGCGGAGGGCAGCGATGAATCATCTTACAAAAGGTTTCACGCTAGTCGAATTGCTGGTGATCCTTGCGGTCATGGCGATTCTGCTCACCCTGGCGGTACCGGCGTTCAACAGTTCAATACAGAACGCCAGGGCCGATACCGAAATCAGTGATCTGCAGCGAGGGCTCAATTACGCCCGCCTGGAGGCGATCGACCGGGGCATCACCACACGGGTCCGGCCAACTGCCGGCGGCAGCGTCTGGACCGGGGAGTTGACGGTGTACGACAGCACCGGCTCACCGGCGAATGTATTGCGGGTTATTCCGGCAATGAGCAGCGGCGCCACTCTGACGCTAACCTCTGGAGTGACCAGCATCGATTTCAACAACTTGGGTGGGTTGTCGGCGCCAGCCACGGCGGTGCTGTTCAATTACGTATCAGGGGCGCAGAGCCGGACGCTCAGCGTGTGTTTAAACGGACGGATTGTCTTGGGTGGAAGCTGCGGATGACAGGAGCGGGATCGCGTGCACAGGACGGCATGACACTGATCGAAGTGTTGGTTGCGCTGTTGATTCTGAGCGTAGGGCTACTGGGCGCGGCAGCGACTCAGCTGAATGCGCTGAAGTACACCGACAGCTCGCTGATGACCAGCCAGGCGAGCTTTATCGCCTACGACATGATGGACCGGATTCGCGCCAATTCTGCGGCCGACTACACCGTCACGCCGCCGACCTCGGGCAATTTGAATGTCACCCGGGATCAGGACCTGTATGACTTCACCACCAATATCACAAGCTTCGGCGGCCCGACCGCTACGGGCAGCATTACCCTGAACCAGCGGGTGTATACCATCACCATCACCTGGGATGATTCGCGCGCAGCAGCCGCCAGTTCGACCCGCAGCTTTGTCCTGAGCAGCCGTGCCACCGTCGATCCGCTGGTGACGCCATGAATCGCTCGTCCCAAGGGTTTGGTCTGATCGAGCTGATGATCGCCATGGCGATCAGCCTGATCGTGGTGCTCGGCGTGGCGCAAATTTTTATATCGGCGAAAAGCACCTATATCAGCCAGAACACCTCTGCCGGGATGCAGGAGGATGCGCGGTTTGTCCTGAGCAAAATGATTCAGGAAATCCGCATGGTCGGCATGTTCGGTTGCCTGGGGACGATTACCGACGCGAGCTCGGCCGGCGACTTCAATGCCAACCAGATCACCCCCATCAGTTGGGACAACACCGCACTCAAACTGACCCTGGTGACGTCGGATGTCGGCGGTAACGGTGGTGTGCCGACCTGGACCGTGGTGTCTGACTGCCGAACCGGCGCAACGGCCTACACCGGAGCACACACCCCGGCAGCCGGGCAACTGGCGTTTCCGATCCGGCGGTTGACCTATAGCCTGAGCAATGGCCAGATCCTGATGGCCACGGGCACTACATCGGCGGCGCTGGTGAGCAACGTCAGTGCTTTCAATGTGACCTTCGGCATGGCCACCAGCGCCACCGATGTTGCCGCGTCGAGTTACAGCAGCAATCCGACCGACCCGACGCGAATTCGCAGTGTGCGTTTGACCCTGACCCTGGCGGACCCCAACAACCGCGTGCGTAATCAGACTTTCAACGTGGTTGCCGCTTTGCGCAACCGGTTGATGTAGGGGCGATGCCGATGACTCTTCCGCCCCTCAAGGCACACGCCCAGCGCGGCATGGCACTGCTGATGAGCCTGGTGTTTCTGCTGTTGTTGACGCTGATCGGTATCTCGTCGATGCAAAACGCCACGCTCCAGGAAAAAATGGCCGGCAGCGTGACGCTGCGCAATCAATCCTTCCAGGGCGCAGAGGCGGCGTTGCGTATCGGTGAAAGCGCCGTGCAACTGAGCGCGTACACCCTGGCGGCATGCGCCACGACCACTCAATGTGCTCCGCCGGCGGAATCTTCAGTGATCACGGCCGCAGGCTTCAACGCCACCTCCGGGGTGACCTGGATCGCTGCCGGCAGCGGTTTTTACGGCGTGCAGAACCTGGGCACAACGTTGAGCGCCGTGAATGTCCCGAGCAATACCTCGGCGACGCTCTATCGGGTCACCGCTGTCGGGTTGGCAGGTACTTCGCGCAGTGTGGTGGAGAGCATCTATGCGAAATACTGAGGCTCATCGTCGGGAGCGACGCGATTGGTTGACGCAGTTAACCTGCGGCTGGCTGCTGGGGCTTTATCTGGCCGCTCCGGCGTATGCCTTCACGCCATCGGACTCACCACTGCTCGGCGCTTCGGCAGTTGCGCCAAACGTGCTGCTGTTGCTCGATGATTCGGGGAGCATGAACAGCATCATCTATGCCTCGGGGTTTGACCCGACCGTTTCACGAACCCCGGCCCAGCAATGTAACGCGCTCTCGGGCTTGTGCTTGAGTGGCTCCGCAATCGTCGGCGATCCGATCCTGCTGTCCAGTTTGCCCCAGTCGGGATGTTCCAGCGGTTACTACGCGTTCTACAAAAACAGCCTGACGCCGCTGTGCCTCAAGCTCCCCGATCCGGTGGGCGGTGGCAACACCCGTTATTCCGATAACTACATCTCTTACCTGGTGAGCCTGGCCAACGGCAGTAACCGCGATTTCACCGACGGCTCGATACCCAATGACTACCGAATCAATGTGGCGCGCAACGTAGCCACTGCGCTGATCACCAGTAATCGCGGGCTACGTTTCGGTCTGGCAACCTATAACTCGCCGACTACCCACGGCAACAGCGATGGTAATCATGGCAACGGCCATGGCAGTGGTATCGGCAACAATAATGCCGGTAATGGCGGTTACATCGTCAACGATATCAGTGATCTGACGGTGGTCAGCGGCAGCGTGACCCAGGCCCAGGCGGACGCCAACTACAACGCGCTGATCGCTGCTATCGGCGGCTTGAGCGCAATATCCAATACACCACTGGCAGAAACCTACTACGAAATCACCCGCTATTTTCGCGGTATGACGCCGTACTACAACTCAGGGCCAGCCACCTACACCAGTCCGATCCAGTACCGCTGCCAGAAGAGCTACGGGGTGGTCATCACCGATGGCCTGCCGACCTACGACCGGACTTTCCCTAGCGACGATCCACTCGGCGGTACCCGGCTGCCCAACTGGGACGGGATCAACAATGACGGTAACGACCTTAACGGCGATGACGAGGGTGACACCCTGTACCTGGACGACATCGCCAAATTCGCGTTCGACATCGACATGCGCTCCACCGGCACGGACCTGGCGGGCAAAAGCTGGAGTTCCCCGGACTTCCCCAAGCAAAACCTGAACACCTACACGGTGGGGTTCGCGACCGCCAATCAGATGTTGGCGGATGCCGCCCGTTATGGGCAGGGCAAGTACTATCAGGCAACCGATAGTGCCAGCCTCAACGCCGCGTTATCGGCAGCCTTGAGTAACATCTCCACCAAGGCCGGCTCCGGTGGCAGCGGTGTCGCCAGCAGCAACACGCTGACCAGTGGCTCCAGTTATTTTCAGACCAGCTACGACCCCAAGGACTGGCGCGGCACGATCAAAGCCTATGGCTTCACCTCAAGCGGAGCCGTGGACACCACTTCTGTGCTGTGGACCACTGATACAGCCATTGTTCCCGGTGCGACGGCGCCGACGTATCAGTCCTGGAACACCACGACCAACGCGGTGGTCACTCTGGCCTACGGCAACTTCTCCAGCACCCAGCAAACCAGCCTCAGCCAGAACCTGCCGACCGGTATCAGCGGTAGCGATCTGGTGGAATGGAGCAAGGGCACCAATAAAACCGGCTTGAAGACTCGTACCGTGCTGCTGGGTGACATCATCAACTCGCCATTGACGCTGGCATCGCCCACCGACAAAACCGCTTCGGACCTGGCCGGCAGTACCAGTTACAGCACGTTCCTGACCAGCAAAGCCGCGAACATGAACACCAGCCTGGTGGTGAATGCCAACGATGGCTTCGTGAATGTCATCAACGCCGGCAACGGTGCGCGGCACTACGGTTACATGCCTTCCAGCGTGCTGTCGGCGCTGCATTTCATCGCCGATACCGCTTACATCAATGGCACCAGCCACAAGTTTCTCAACGATGGTCAGGTCGGCGTGTTCGATGCCCAGCTCAACAACGCCTGGAAAACCCTGGCCCTGGGTGGCGTAGGGGCGGGCGGCAAGACTTTTTACGCCGTGCAGTTGTTCGATGGGACGGCGGGGAATGTGACCAATGCCTTGTGGGAAATCAGCGCGCCGGCCACCGCCAACACCGCGAACGCTTTCAATGATCTGGGTTATGCCTATGCGCGGCCGGAAGTGGCACGCTTGGCCGATGGTCGCTGGGCGGCCTTCATCTCCAATGGCTACGGCAGCAATTCGGGTGTTGCTGCGCTGTACGTGGTGGATATTCGCGACGGTTCGCTGATCAGGAAAATCGTTATCGACAGCACCGAAACCACCAACGGCCTGTCATCGGTCAAGCTCAAGGTCGATTCGCAAAGCTTTGTCCAGGCGGCCTATGGCGGCGATTTGAAAGGCCGGTTGTGGAAGTTCGACTTGAGCAGCTCGAATCCCGCCAGCTGGGGCGTGGCCTTTTCCGGTAAACCGCTATTCACTGCGCCGGGCGGCGCGACGCAGCCGATCACCGCTCAGCCGTTACTGGCGGACCATCCGATCAACGGCAAAGAGGTGTTTTTCGGTACCGGGAAATTCAACGAGACCGCTGACAAGCTCAGCAAGGACCTGCAAGCGTTCTATGGGGTCTGGGATGCCGATGGAGGCTCGGGGCAGATCACCGTGTCGAGCTTGCAGGCGCAGGCTGTGACCGGGGTATTCAGCGGAACTGCCGGGGGGCAGTTCATCACCACGTCGCAGAACCCCGTGATCTATCCGGCGCAGAATGGCTGGTACTTGCCGCTGGTGTACAACAATGCCCTGACCGGTGAACGGGTGATCAACCAGGCTGCCCTGGTCCTCGGGCGGATTGTGTTTACCACGGCCAGCATCGATACCACGGATCCCTGTTCAAGCTTTGGCAACGGCAAACTGGTCGAACTCGATGCGTTCAGCGGTAAGATGCTCAACTATGCGGTGCTCGACACCAATGGCGATGGCCTGGTCGACACGAACGACACGATCTCCAGCGGGGTGATTTTTACCGGTGGTATTCCGACGCTGAATGCGATCGTCAACAGTGCAGCCCGTAAAATCGTGAACGACTCCAGTGGCGGCATCACCACTCTGGTTGAAAAATCCGGCGGCGGCAGCCGTCGAATCATGTGGCGACAAATACAGTAAGTGAGAGTTGAGGCAATGCGCAGATCCAACCGAGGTTTTACCCTGATCGAAATCATGATCGTGATCGCGATCATCGGGATTGTGGTGACCATTTCCGCTCCACTCCTTACCGAGTACGTGAAGAGAAGCCATCGCACCGAAATCGCCGGGCTGCTGTCCGAGCAGGCACAAAACCTTGAACGGTTCTATTCGAAAAACAATGTGTACAGCAACGCTACCGGGCTGAGTGCCGGCAATGACTACTACACCATTACCCCGACACTGACCGATCAGACCTTCTTGCTCACCGCCGTGCGCAAGGCCGGGTCAACGATGGCCAGTGACAAGTGCGGGGATTTCACCCTCAGCAACACCGGCGTCAGAGGCATGAGCAATGCGACGACCGGGCTGACCACCAAGGATTGCTGGGGTCGCTGAGTACCTTTCCTCGGGCGCGTTTGGCGCCCCCTGTCTTTTTTATTGTTGGATCAGATGATGGCCAAGCAACAGCAAGTGGTGATTGTCGGCGGTGGAGTGATCGGCCTGCTGACCGCGTTTAATCTGGCGCCGCACGTGCAGAGCGTGGTCCTGCTGGATCGCTCGAACGTGGGGCAGGAATCTTCCTGGGCCGGTGGCGGCATCGTTTCGCCGCTGTACCCGTGGCGCTACAGCCCGGCGGTCACTGCATTGGCTCACTGGTCCCAGGATTTTTATCCACAACTGGCCGAACGTCTGTTTGCGAGCACCGGGGTCGATCCTGAGGTTCACACCACGGGCTTGTACTGGCTGGATCTGGATGACGAGGCTGAGGCGCTGGCCTGGGCAAAACGCGAAAATCGTCCGCTGAGCCCTGTGGATATCTCGGCTGCTCACGATGCAGTGCCGGTATTGGGGCAGGGGTTCTCGCGGGCAATCTACATGGCCGATGTCGCTAACGTGCGTAACCCGCGACTGGTGAAGTCCCTCAAGGCGGCCTTGCTGGCGCTGCCCAACGTGACCATTCATGAACAGTGCGAGGTCAGCGCGTTCATTCGTGAAGGCGATGCGGTGGTGGGCGTCGAGAGTTCAAAAGGCCCGATCCATGGCGATCAGGTGGTACTGACCGCCGGCGCCTGGAGCGGTGATCTGCTCAAGACCCTGGGCCTGGATCTGCCGGTCGAGCCAGTCAAGGGGCAGATGATTCTCTACAAGTGCGCTTCGGACTTCCTGTCGAGCATGATTCTGGCCAAGGGTCGTTATGCCATTCCGCGCCGGGACGGACACATCCTGATCGGCAGTACGCTGGAGCACGAAGGGTTCGACAAGACGCCGACCGAGTCCGCGCTGGAAAGCCTCAAGGCCTCGGCGGTCGAGCTGATTCCGGCGCTGGCGGAGGCCGAGGTGGTCGGGCATTGGGCGGGGCTGCGGCCAGGTTCGCCGGAAGGGATTCCGTATATTGGCGCAGTGCCCGGATTTGCCGGGTTATGGCTCAATTGCGGGCATTACCGTAACGGCTTGGTGCTCGCGCCGGCGTCGTGTCAGTTGTTTGCGGATGTAATGCTGGGGCGCGAACCGGTTATCGATCCGGCGCCTTATGCGCCGACCGGGCGAATCTTTTAAGGTCTTATTCCAGCCCCAGTTTTTTCAACCTGTAACGCATCGACCGAAACGACAGGTTCAACCGTTGGGCCGCCGCTGTGCGGTTCCAGCGGGTTTCTTCGAGGGCCTGGAGAATCAGTTTGCGTTCGACGTTCTCCAGATACTGCTCAAGATTGTCGATTTTCGTCAGGTCCGGCAATCCGGTTTCGGCGCTGCAATTGCCGTCAGTCAGGCGCAGGTCGCTGGCTTCGATCTGCTTATTTTCACAAAGGGTGTACGCACGTTCGAGCATGTTCTCCAGCTCGCGGACATTGCCCGGAAAACGGTAATGCTTGAGCGCTTCGAGGGCTTGCGGCTGAAGATGGGCGGCCGGCAAGCCGCTGACTGCCGCGAGACGCTTGAGCACATGACTGGCCAGTAGCTCGATGTCGTCACGGCGCTCGCGCAACGGTGGGACGCGCAACTCGATGACATTCAGCCGATAGTACAAATCCTGCCGAAAGCGCCCGGCGGCCACTTCAGCGTCCAGATCCCTGTGGGTGGCGCAGAGTATTCGCACATTGATGATGGCTTCCTGCTGCCCGCCGATACTGCGTACCGCCTTCTCCTGAATCGCGCGCAGCAATTTGACCTGCATCGCCAGCGGCAAGTCAGCCACCTCATCGAGAAACAGCGTCCCGCCGTTGGCCGCCTGGAACAGCCCGGGGTTATCTTCGATGGCGCCGCTGAAACTGCCTTTGCGATGACCGAAAAACTCGCTTTCCATCAATTCGGACGGAATCGCCCCGCAGTTGACCGGCACAAACGGCTGGCTGCTGCGTGGGCCTTGTTCATGAATCAGCCGGGCGACCAGTTCCTTGCCGCTGCCGGATTCGCCGCTGATGTACACCGGTGCCTGGCTGCGCGCCAGTTTGTCGATTTGCTTGCGCAGGCTGCGCATGGGCGCTGAGTCGCCGAGCAACCGGCGATCGATGGCGCTCGCAGCGTCGCCCGCGACCGGCAAGCGCAGCGCGCTGACCACCAGCTCCCGCAGCCGGGGGAGGTCCACCGGTTTGGTCAGGAAGTCGAAGGCCCCGGCCTTCAGCGCGTTGATGGCGGTATCGAGGCTGCCATAAGCGGTGATCATCGCCACGGGCACGTATGGATGAGTCAACTGAATGTGCTGCACCAGCTCCAGGCCGGTGCCGTCGGGCAACCGCATGTCGGTCAGGCACAGGTCGAACCGCTCTTTGGCCAGCAACGACCGCGCTTCGCCGACATTACGCGCGCTCAGCGTGTCGAGTTTCATTCGGCCGAGGGTGATTTCCAGTAGTTCGCGAATATCCGGTTCGTCATCGACGATCAGGACTTTTTGCCGTGGGCTTGTCTTCAACTTTGTTTCCGTCCGTGAGCAAAGGTGATGCGAAAGCAGCCGCCGCCTTGGCGTGGTTTGAAGTCTAGGCGGGCCTGGTTGCTTTCGCACAGCTCACGGGACAGATAGAGACCCAGGCCAGTGCCCTGGCTACTGGTGGTGAAGAACGGTTCGAACAAATGCGCTTGCTGCTCCGCTGAAACGCCGGGGCCATTGTCCAGCACATCCAGGGTCGGAAGCTGGCTGTCGGGGTCGATAAACAGCGTGAGCCAGACTTCGGCCTGTTCGTGCGCAAGGGCGCTGTGGCGCCAGGCATTGCGCAGCAGGTTGTCGAGAACCTGAGTCAGCTGGTCAGGGTCCATCAAGGTGGTGAACGGCCCTGCGCCCATGCTCAGATGAATCTGCTGACGATCTGTCGCACCTTCGCGCACCGTGCACACGAACTGCTCCAGCCACGGCTTCAAGTCGAGCCGTTGCGGTGCGGCTTGCTGCCGGCGTGAAAGCTGCAGGACGTTCTCTATCACTCGGTTCATGCGTTGAGAGTGGTCTTGAATAATCTGCGTCAGACGCCGGTCGGCGCCGATCAGTTCCTCAGACTCGTTCAGCAACTGCGCTGCATGGCTGATCGCACCCAATGGATTGCGGATTTCATGGGCAATGCCTGCGGTCAGCCGGCCCAGTGCGGCGAGCTTGAGTTGCTGGGCTTGTTGCGCGATCTGTGCAAGGTCTTCGAGAAATACCAGGGTCTGGCGTTGTTCGTTCAGGCCCAGTGCAATAAAGCTCGGTTGCAGCTCCAGGCCGGTCCGGGCGACTTTCAGGCTTTGCGGGCGCAAGGTCGGGTTGTTGAACCAGAGTTGCAGGCGTTCGACCAGGGCTGTCGAGTAATCGTCGATGAGCTGGCCGTCGAGGCGTTCCAGGCCAAACAGGCTCAAGGCACTGTGATTGGCCAACTGAACCCGGCGTTCGCTGTCGAGCACCAGGATGCCGGTGCGCATGCGTTGCAGGATCAGCGCATTGAGCGCTTCCAGGCCCATCACTTCGCTGGCGCGTTGCTCGGCCAGGCTCTCGCTGACCTCCACTCGTCGGGTCAGCCCCTGCACCAGCAACGCTGCGACAAAGCACAGCGCGCCGAGGGTGCCGGCTTGCAAGTAGTCATTGGCGCCGGTCGGATGGCTGCCGCTCAGGTAAAAACTCACGCAGAGGATGCCGCTGCTGGCAACTGCCGCAAGCAGCAGGCCGATGCGCCCACGCAGCAGCGCATTGCTGATGGCCACCGAGACAATCAGCAGATTGCCGATGGCGCTGGGTGCGCCACCGGCGGCATAGAACAGCACGGACAGCAGAAGGACATCGGCCAGCGCGAGGCTGAAGAGTTGCGCGGGTTGTCTGGGGTTCTGCAGAAACACCAGCAGCAGGATATTCAGAATCAAATACCCCCAGCTGCCGGTGCGCAGCAGGTCGTCGTTGGCGAACCCCGGCAACAGGCTGTCCATGTTGCTGGAGATCAACAGCACCAGCAGGATGCCGATGCTTAAACGGTAGAGATGATAGAGACGCAGCAGTCGCTGGGCCTGTTTGCCGCCGGGAGACGAGATCTCAGCGATCACGTGAACTCGGGCCTTGCTCGAGGTGAGCCTGGCTGCAATACCACTGTTGTTGAAGGCTCAGCGCCCGGTCGCGTGGCAGGTGTACACCGCAATGGGCGCAGCGAACCATGGGCGGTGCATCGAGTTCGCTGGGCGTATGGGAGGTTTCGGCCGGGCGCTTGAACTTGCGCCAGAACCATACTGCTGCAGCAATCAGGGCAATCCAGAACAGTAAACGAAGCATGATGAGCCGCTTTGCAATGAATAATCCGGCAGTTTAGCCAAGGACTGGAGACGCGCACAGCGCAATAAAACGCGGCCATAAAAAAGGGAGACTCGAAAGTCTCCCTTTTTGGCGTCTCAAGGTGTCAGTCAAACACACCGAAGGTCAGGCGGCTGAACCACGAGCGGTCGCTGCTGTTGCCTTCGGCCTCGTGCGGCTGTTCTTCAACCGCATCGCCTTCTTTAGGCTTGAGCTCGGCAGGGATCGCGTCCTTGGCATCCTGGAACTGCTTCATCACGTCCTGGTTGGCGCGGGTTTCGCCCGGCGGCAGCGGTGGGCGGGATTCGATCAGGCCCAGAGTGGCCTTGCTCAACCACGAACGGTTGTCGGCTTCGGCTACCCGCGGCACGAACTGACCGTCGACCAGGGTCGGATGGTTCGGGTAGTTGAGCTTCAGGGTTTCGAGGCTGGTGTTGGCCAGTTCGTCCAGGTGCAGGCGCTGGTAGGACTCGACCATCACCGCCAGGCCGTCACCGACCGAAGGGGTTTCCTGGAAGTTTTCCACGACATAACGACCACGGTTGGCCGCTGCAACGTACGCCTGACGGGTCAGGTAGTAGTCGGCTACGTGAATTTCGTAGGATGCCAGCAGGTTACGCAGATAAATCATGCGTTGCTTGGCGTCTGGCGCGTAGCGGCTGTTCGGGTAACGGCTGGTGAGTTGGGCGAACTCGTTGTAGGAGTCACGTGCGGCGCCCGGGTCACGCTTGGTCATGTCCAGCGGCAGGAAGCGCGCCAGCAGGCCGACGTCCTGGTCAAAGGAGGTCAGGCCCTTGAGGTAGTACGCGTAATCGACGTTCGGGTGCTGCGGGTGCAGGCGGATAAAACGCTCGGCGGCAGACTTGGCAGCTGCCGGCTCGGCGTTCTTGTAGTTCGCATAAATCAGTTCGAGTTGAGCCTGATCAGCGTAGCGGCCGAACGGATAACGCGATTCCAGAGCCTTCAGCTTGGCGGTGGCGCTGGTATAGCTATTGTTATCCAGATCGTGCTGAGCCTGCTGGTACAGCTCGACCTCGCTCAGGTTTTCGTCGACGACTTCCTTCGATGAGCAAGCAGCGGTCAATGCGAGGATGGCGATCAGCAGCAGGTGTTTCACTTGCATGGCGGCTTGCGTCCCTATGACGGCCGCTGTCTTGGGCGGGGCCGTCCTGTTATGATGAGTGCCCCGTTGAAAAGCCTCGGGGCAAAAGACGCCGTATTTAACCACAAGCGCGCAGCCGAAACCAAAGGCTGTAGCCGACGCCTAGTCTGAGCATGTCCGATAAAATTGAACTTCGCGCAGAGGTGCCGTCCGAACTGGGCGGCCAACGCCTCGATCAAGTCGCCGCACAATTATTCGCTGAGCACTCGCGCTCGCGCCTTTCCGCCTGGATCAAAGACGGCCGCCTGACTGTGGATGGAGCGGTTATCCGCCCGCGAGACATCGTCCACGGCGGCGCCATCCTTGAGCTGACTGCCGAGCAGGAAGCTCAAGGAGAATGGGTTGCTCAGGACATCGCCCTGGACATCGTCTATGAAGATGACGACATCCTGGTGATCAACAAACCTGCGGGCCTGGTGGTGCATCCTGCCGCCGGTCACGCCGACGGCACCTTGCTCAACGCCTTGCTGCACCACGTGCCGGACATCATCAATGTGCCGCGCGCCGGTATCGTGCACCGTCTGGACAAGGACACCACCGGTCTGATGGTGGTGGCCAAGACCATTCAGGCACAGACGCAGCTGGTCACTCAGTTGCAGAGCCGCAGCGTCAGCCGGATCTACGAATGCATCGTGATCGGCGTGGTCACTGCCGGCGGCAAGATCAACGCGCCGATCGGTCGTCACGGCCAGCAACGCCAGCGCATGGCGGTGATGGAAGGTGGCAAGCAGGCGGTCAGTCATTACCGCGTGCTCGAGCGTTTCCGCTCCCACACTCACGTGCGGGTCAAGCTGGAAACCGGTCGTACGCACCAGATTCGCGTGCACATGGCCCACATCAACTTCCCGTTGGTCGGAGATCCTGCCTACGGCGGTCGCTTCCGTATTCCGCCGGCAGCCAGTGTGACCATGATTGAATCGCTGAAACATTTCCCGCGTCAGGCGCTGCATGCGCGTTTCCTGGAACTGGATCATCCGACCACCGGTAAGCGCATGAGCTGGGAGTCGCCACTGCCAGACGATTTCGTCTGGTTGCTGTCGCTGCTCAAGCAAGACCGTGAGGCGTTCATCGGATGATTGACTGGCTGATTCCTGACTGGCCCGCGCCGGCCGGGGTAAAAGCCTGCGTCACCACCCGGGCGGGCGGCGTCAGCCTGGCGCCGTTCGACAGCCTCAACCTGGGCGATCACGTCGACGACAACCCTGAAGCGGTTGCCGAGAACCGTCGTCGCCTCACCGATCATTTCTCTATTCAACCGGCCTGGTTGCAACAGGTTCACGGCGTTGCCGTGGCCCATGCCGACCCGGCGACGGTAGCGACCGCGGATGCCAGCTGGACTGTCACACCGGGCATCGCCTGTACGGCAATGACGGCTGACTGCTTGCCAGCCTTGTTCTGTGATCGCGCCGGTACTCGCGTCGCCGCTGCTCACGCCGGTTGGCGCGGTCTGGCGGCGGGTGTGCTGGAGGCCACCGTCGAAAGCCTGGCCGTAGATCCTGCCGAGGTGCTCGTCTGGCTCGGTCCGGCCATCGGCCCGAAAGCCTTCGAAGTCGGCCCGGAAGTTCGCGAAACCTTTGTCCGGCAGCTCCCGGAAACCGATCAGGCCTTCGTCCCGAGCCACAACGCCGGCAAGTTCATGGCCGACATCTATACGCTGGCGCGCCTGCGTCTGGCAGCCTGCGGTGTTACTGCTGTTTATGGTGGCGGCTTCTGCACCGTGACCGATCCACGCTTCTTCTCTTACCGCCGCAGTCCGCGCACCGGTCGGTTTGCTTCCCTGGTCTGGCTCGAACGCTAGACTTATCTGATCTGCATCAATCAAGCGCTGCTTGAATCCTCCAGAATCGACCGCATCTAGTGGGGTATCTGGCAGGTTTCTCTATTTAGGTGTGTCCATCGCTCCGGCCTGCTCAAAAGGAAGGTGACCAATGCGTATAGACCGTTTAACCAGCAAGTTGCAGTTAGCCTTGTCCGATGCCCAATCCCTGGCTGTCGGCCTCGATCATCCGGGCATTGAACCTGCGCACCTGATGCAAGCGCTGCTTGAGCAGCAGGGCGGTTCGATCAAACCGTTGCTGATGCAAGTCGGTTTTGACATCAACAGCCTGCGCAAAGAGTTGAGCAAAGAGCTCGACCGTCTGCCAAAAATCCAGAATCCCACCGGCGACGTGAACATGTCGCAGGACCTCGCACGTCTGCTCAACCAGGCCGATCGCCTGGCCCAGCAGAAGGGTGACCAGTTCATCTCCAGTGAGCTGGTGCTGCTCGCCGCCATGGACGAGAACAGCAAGCTCGGCAAATTGCTGCTCGGTCAGGGCGTCAGCAAAAAAGCCCTGGAAAACGCGATCAATAACCTGCGTGGCGGCGAAGCGGTGAATGACGCCAACGTCGAGGAGTCGCGTCAGGCGCTGGATAAATACACCATTGACCTGACCAAGCGCGCCGAAGAAGGCAAGCTCGACCCGGTGATCGGCCGTGACGACGAGATTCGCCGGACGATTCAGGTCCTGCAACGCCGGACCAAAAACAACCCGGTGCTGATCGGTGAGCCTGGCGTGGGTAAAACCGCCATCGCCGAAGGCCTGGCCCAGCGCATCATCAACGGCGAAGTGCCGGATGGCCTGAAAGGCAAACGCCTGCTGTCGCTGGACATGGGCGCGCTGATTGCCGGTGCCAAGTACCGCGGCGAGTTCGAAGAACGCCTGAAATCCCTGCTCAACGAACTGTCGAAGCAGGAAGGCCAGATCATCCTGTTCATCGACGAACTGCACACCATGGTCGGTGCCGGTAAGGGCGAAGGCTCGATGGACGCCGGCAACATGCTCAAACCGGCCCTGGCCCGTGGCGAGCTGCACTGCGTCGGCGCAACCACGCTCAACGAATATCGCCAATATATCGAGAAGGACGCAGCCCTTGAGCGGCGCTTCCAGAAGGTCCTGGTGGACGAGCCGAGCGAAGAAGACACCATCGCGATCCTGCGTGGCCTGAAAGAGCGCTACGAGGTTCACCACAAGGTGGCGATCACCGACGGCGCAATCATTGCGGCGGCTAAACTGAGCCATCGCTATATCACTGACCGTCAGTTGCCGGACAAGGCTATCGACCTGATCGACGAAGCGGCCAGCCGCATTCGCATGGAAATCGACTCCAAGCCGGAAGTGCTCGATCGTCTGGAGCGGCGCTTGATTCAACTGAAGGTTGAGTCCCAGGCACTGAAGAAAGAAAGCGACGAAGCGGCGAAGAAGCGTCTTGAAAAGCTTCAGGAAGAAATCGTTCGTCACGAGCGTGAGTACTCGGACCTCGAAGAAATCTGGAATTCGGAAAAAGCCGAAGTGCAGGGCTCGGCACAAATCCAGCAGAAAATCGAACAGTCCCGTCAGGAACTGGAAGCCGCCCGCCGCAAAGGCGACCTTAACCGCATGGCCGAGCTGCAGTACGGGGTGATCCCGGACCTGGAGCGCAGCCTGCAAATGGTCGACCAGCACGGCAAGAGCGAAAACCAGTTGCTGCGCAGCAAGGTGACTGAAGAAGAGATCGCCGAAGTCGTGTCGAAATGGACCGGTATTCCGGTGTCGAAAATGCTCGAAGGCGAGCGCGACAAACTGCTGAAGATGGAAAGCCTGTTGCACCAACGCGTGATCGGCCAGAACGAAGCCGTGGTGGCGGTGGCCAACGCTGTGCGCCGTTCGCGTGCCGGGTTGTCCGACCCGAATCGCCCAAGCGGTTCGTTCATGTTCCTCGGCCCGACCGGTGTCGGTAAAACCGAGTTGTGCAAAGCCTTGGCCGAGTTCCTCTTTGATACCGAAGAGGCAATGGTGCGAATCGATATGTCCGAGTTCATGGAGAAACATTCCGTGGCGCGGCTGATCGGAGCGCCACCGGGCTACGTGGGCTACGAGGAGGGCGGTTACCTGACCGAGGCAGTGCGTCGCAAGCCCTATTCGGTGATCCTCCTGGACGAGGTCGAGAAGGCCCATCCGGACGTGTTCAACGTGCTGCTGCAAGTGCTGGAAGATGGCCGGCTGACCGACAGTCACGGGCGTACGGTGGATTTTCGCAATACGGTGATCGTCATGACCTCCAACCTGGGCTCGGTGCAGATCCAGGAACTGGTCGGTGATCGTGAGGCGCAGCGTGCGGCGGTGATGGATGCGGTGTCGACGCACTTCCGTCCGGAGTTCATCAACCGGATCGACGAAGTGGTGATCTTCGAGCCGTTGGCACGGGATCAGATTGCCGGCATTACCGAGATCCAGTTGGGGCGCCTGCGCAGCCGTCTGGCCGAGCGCGAGTTGAAACTGACGCTGAGCAGCGAGGCGCTGGATAAGTTGATTGCGGTGGGTTACGACCCGGTCTATGGCGCACGGCCGCTCAAACGAGCGATCCAGCGCTGGATCGAAAACCCGTTGGCACAGCTGATTCTGGCCGGCAGTTTCCTGCCAGGCGCCACGGTTACAGCCACCGTTGCGAACGACGAAATCGTTTTCAACTGAGCGTTCGCTGCACGGTAATGAAGGAGGCCCCGCATCGCGGGGCCTTTTTTTTCTTAGGGTGTTGAACTGTAAGGAAAAGGCTTGTAAAGTGCGCCCCGCAGTAAGTCGCCCCAACGGTTTCTTCTCCCCAAGGAGAAATCTGAAATAAGTTGCAAATCATTGTCTTGAAAGCAATTTAGGGGGTTGACAGAGGTGTTTAAGATTGTAGAATAGCGCGCCTCAGACACACGAACGCAGCGATGCGAACGGGTCGAAGAGGTGAAGCAAGCTTCACAGTTGTAAATTGAAATGTGTAGTTCCGTGATAGCTCAGTCGGTAGAGCAAATGACTGTTAATCATTGGGTCCCAGGTTCGAGTCCTGGTCACGGAGCCAATTTCAAACCGGGGTATAGCGCAGTCCGGTAGCGCGCCTGCTTTGGGAGCAGGATGTCAGGAGTTCGAATCCCCTTACCCCGACCATTTTTGGGTCGTTAGCTCAGTTGGTAGAGCAGTTGGCTTTTAACCAATTGGTCGTAGGTTCGAATCCCACACGACCCACCATTTTTGAAACCAGTTAGCGCTGGAATCGAATCTTAAGATCAGAGGCCAAAAGCACTGATCGAAGAAGGCGCTCTTTTAAAGGGTGCCTTTTTTTTACCGGGGTATAGCGCAGTCCGGTAGCGCGCCTGCTTTGGGAGCAGGATGTCAGGAGTTCGAATCCCCTTACCCCGACCATATTAAAAGTCCTCGTATCGAAAGATACGGGGATTTTTTTTGCCTGCTGAAAAATGCCTGTTGTCTTCAAGTCATCGTACAACCTGCCGATAACGAGCTGACGGGGGACTGCGGCAGTAACGCCCCTTTACTCAAGCCACAACAAGAAAAAGGGCGCTCGTTATGTTGCTTCGTCAGTTGAATATCGCTCCTCGTGCAGCGTTGGGGTTTGCCCTTATTGCGGTGCTGGTTGCCTTGCTCGGCGTGTTCGCACTGGGACAGATGTCGAGCATTCGCGACAGTGAGGTCGCGGTAGAGAACCAGTGGCTGCCGAGCATTCGTGGCGGCGACGAGATCCGCGAGATCATGTTGCGCATCCGTACCATTTCCCTGCGCATGGCCCTGGATCCGGATCTGAAGAACATTGCGCAGTACCGCAGCCAGATGGACACCCGCGACAAGGAACTGAGCGACAAGATCGCCGCCTATGACAAGCTGGTCACCACTGCCGAAGGCAAAGGGTTGTATGACCAGTTCAAAAATACCTTCACTGCCTATCGTTCGGGCATCGCCCAGTCCTTTGTCCTGGCCGAGCAAGGTCGGCGTGACGAGCTGACCAAGCTGCTGCTGGTCGACATGAAAACCGTGGTCGACGGTTCCGGCAAGCAGCTCAATGACCTGGCAGAACTGTTCGCCAAACAGGTCGCCACTGAAAGCCAGAACTCCGCAGCGCATTACCAAACCTCGCGCCTGATTGTCAGCCTGTTCATCGGTCTGGCCGCTCTGGCAACCATCGGACTCGCCATGTTGCTGACCCGCAGCATCGTGCGCCCTCTGAGCGAAGCCCTGAATGCAGCCGAAAACGTGGCGCGGGGTGACCTGACCCAGCCGATCGAAACCCAAGGCAACGACGAAGTCAGCCGATTGCTCAAGGCGCTGGCGACCATGCAGCAGAACCTGCGGGAAACCCTGCAAGGCATCAGCGCTTCGGCCACGCAATTGGCCACGGCAGCGGATGAGTTGAACGCGGTAACGCTCGACAGCACTCAGGGCCTGCAGCAGCAGAATAACGAGATCGAACAGGCGGCGACCGCCGTCAACGAAATGACCACCGCCGTGGAAGAAGTTGCGCGCAACGCGGTGTCGACTTCCGATGCGACCCGCCAGTCCAGTGAGTCGGCGCATCTGGGTCAGGAGCGGGTCAGTGAAACCGCGAGTGCCATCAGCGCCCTGGCCAGCGATGTGCAGCATACCGGTGAACTGGTGCAGTCGTTGGCCAACCAATCGCAAGACATCGGCAAGGTGCTGGATGTGATTCGCGCCATTGCCGAGCAAACCAACTTGTTGGCGCTCAATGCAGCGATCGAAGCTGCACGGGCGGGGGAGAGTGGGCGAGGCTTTGCGGTAGTGGCCGATGAAGTACGCGCGCTTGCGCATCGCACGCAACAGTCGACCCAGGAAATCGAGCAGATGGTGCAGGGCATGCGCAATGGCTCGAGCCTGGCGCTCGAGTCGATGCAGGCCAGCGCCTCCCGTGCCACCAGTACGCGGCTACTGGCCGAGCGGGCGGGCGAAGCCCTGCAAACCATCACCGCGTCGGTACATGAAATTCACGAGCGCAATCTGGTGATCGCCAGTGCGGCTGAAGAGCAGGCGCAAGTGGCGCGGGAAGTGGATCGAAATCTGCTGAACATCCGGGATTTGTCGGTGCGTTCTGCGGCGGGTGCGGATCAGACCAGCGCTTCCAGCCATGAACTGTCGAAACTGGCCAACGCGTTGCAGGGAATGGTGCGGCGCTTTCAGGTGTAAATTTGAGCGATAAAAAATGTGGGAGCGAGCTTGCTCGCGATGGCGGCAGGTCAGTCAACACTTGGGTTAACTGATAGTCCGCTATCGCGAGCAAGCTCGCTCCCACATTATTGGCTTTGTCAGTGCAGCTTCAGACGTGGTTCAGTGCCGCGGCCAATCTTGCTCCCCAGCATCAGCATCGCCGTGCGGAACGGGCCGTAAAGCGCGACCTGGTGCATGCGGTACAACGACACGTAAAACATCCGCGCCAGCCAGCCTTCGAGCATTACGCTACCGGTCAGGTTGCCCATCAAGTTACCCACAGCCGAAAAACGCGACAGCGAGATCAGGGAACCGTAATCGGTGTACTTGTACGTCGGCAACGGCTTGCCTTCGATGCGCAGTTTCAACGATTTGGCCAGCAGCGAGGCTTGTTGGTGTGCGGCTTGCGCACGTGGCGGTACGTTGCGATCGGTGCCCGGTTGCGGGCAGGCCGCGCAGTCACCGAAGGCGAAAATGTTTTCGTCGCGGGTGGTTTGCAGGGTCGGCAGCACTTGCAGCTGGTTGATCCGGTTGGTTTCCAGGCCATCGATGTCTTTGAGGAAACCCGGTGCGCGGATCCCGGCAGCCCAGACTTTCAGGCTGGCCTTGATCTCCTGGCCGCTGGCAGTGATCAGCGCATCGGCAGTGACTTCACTGACTGCTGCGTTGGTCAGCACCTTGACCCCGAGTTTCTCCAGGGTTTTATGCACAGGGCCACCGATCCGCTCCGGCAGCGCAGGTAGCACCCGTGGGCCGGCTTCGATCAGGGTGATGTGCATGTTTTCCGGCAGAATCCGGTCCAGGCCGTACGCCGCCAGTTCGTGGGCCGCATTGTGCAGTTCCGCTGCCAGTTCAACGCCGGTGGCGCCCGCGCCGACGATGGCCACGCTGATCTGTTGCACCGCATCGGATTGCCCGGCGTGGGCGCGCAGGTAGTGGTTGAGCAACTGCTGGTGGAAGCGCTCGGCCTGTTTGCGGGTATCGAGGAACAGGCAGTGTTGCGCCGCACCCTGAGTGCCGAAATCGTTGGTGGTGCTACCGACCGAAATCACCAGCGAGTCGTAAGCCACCTCGCGTGCCGGCACCAGTTCCAGGCCATTTTCATCGTAGGTAGCCGCCAGCTGGATTTTCTTCTGGGCGCGATCGAGCCCGCTCATGCGCCCCAGCTGGAACTCGAAGTGGTTCCATTTTGCCTGGGCGACATAGTTGAGTTCGTCTTCGGAAGAGTTCAGGGAACCGGCCGCCACTTCATGCAACAGCGGTTTCCAGATGTGCGTCAGGTTCGCGTCGACCAGCATCACACTGGCCGTGCCACGCTTGCCCAGAGTCTTACCCAGACGGGTAGCCAACTCCAGACCGCCGGCGCCGCCGCCAACGATGACAATACGATGAGTCATGGGGATATCTCGCAAGGCTAAAGGAAATCGGTGCAATTACCCGAGCGAGCGCCACGCAGCTCATAGCGTCAGGTAACTGATAAGTCGGCTCACAAGGCCCAGGCCAATGGTCACTGCCAATACCACCACGAGGAGCATCCACGGCCGGAAAGGCCGGCGCTCGACTCGGTTCTGGGACAGTTGCAGATACTCTTCGACATGCTGCTGGTCGTCGGGTTTCAGGCGGCTGGTCATAATAGGGCCTCGTCAGGTAGACGTTGCTAAATGTATAGAAGCTACAGCGGGGGCGCCAACAATTGCTGTCGTGGGTTCACAGGCTGATCCCGACGTCGAAGAGGATGCTGCGTCCCAGATTACCGCGTAAAAAGTCCGGTGCATCGGGATGGGCAAACAGCACCCGGGCGAAGGTCGGGCCCACCAGTGACAGCGAGCGCCACCCCTGGCGCAGGTACTCGGTGGGCGGTGGAAAGTGGCTGTTGAGGTCGAGCACTTCGCGCTTGAGGCTGGCGAAAGCGATGATGTCCAGTTCACCGAGGTCCATGCCACGTTCTTTGTAGTTGTGCGCTTTTTTGCGCAAGGTCGGTGCCAGTCTCAGCAAGAACTCGTTGGCTGGAATACGCCTGGGCTTGGCTTCGCGGCGCACCAGTTGGCTCAGGGAGAAGGCACTGCGCCGGCGTTGCAATTCGTCGCGCCACTCGTCATTGAGTCGTCGGCCTTCGTCGAGTACGAAGAACACTTCGAAGTTCGCCTCGCGAAACAGTACGTCCGGCGGTTCACCGGCAGGGCTGAACTCGTCGACACGGTAGGGAATGTTCAAGCCTTGCAGCAGGCGTTGGCAAACCCAACGCTCACGCTCCCATTTGCGGGCATTGGAAAGGAACGCGTTGGCTTGCTCGGCCGCGATGGTCAGCAGGCGCAAATAATCTGAGTCATCCATAGGCCAAGCTTAGCGTTCAAATGCGATCGCAAAGAAGACAGTTTGTCGGAGAGGAAAACTTTCCCGAGTCTTCATCGTTGCATTCATCCGGCGATCCTCCTCCAAAGCCCGGTTCAGGGCACTGCACAAAACGGATAGCGATCTGCGCAAAGCGGATATTGCTGCGCGCCTGGCATCCCTACCCTCGGCTGCACGGACGCTTACCGCGTTACCGATGCTCTTAAAAAAATAACAACAAGAGAAAGATGCCATGCGCACGATCGACGTACATGAAGTTATCGACAACGCCCGCTTCAACCGCTTCCACTGGAGGGTGCTGTGCTGGTGTGCCCTGATCATCATCTTCGATGGTTACGATCTGGTGATCTACGGCGTGGTGCTGCCGATGCTGATGAAGGACTGGGGGCTGAGTCCTCTGCAGGCAGGTGCATTAGGCAGTTATGCACTGTTTGGCATGATGTTCGGGGCACTGTTTTTCGGCCCGCTGTCGGACAAAATCGGCCGTAAAAAAGCCATCACCCTGTGCGTGATGCTCTTCAGCGGTTTTACCGTGCTCAATGGTTTTGCCGGCAACCCCACTGAATTTGGTATTTGCCGGTTCATTGCCGGACTGGGGATTGGCGGGGTGATGCCCAACGTGGTGGCGCTAATGAACGAGTACGCGCCGAAAAGAATCCGCAGCACCCTGGTGGCGATCATGTTCAGCGGCTACTCGGTGGGCGGCATGCTCTCGGCCGGGCTGGGCATCGTGCTGATCCCGAGCTTTGGCTGGCAGTCGGTGTTTTATGTGGCGATTGTACCGTTGCTGTTGTTGCCGCTGATCATGTACTTCTTGCCCGAGTCGGTGGGCTTCATGCTGCGTCAGGGCCGCAATGAACAGGCGCGCAAGGTTCTCCAACGGGTTGACCCGGCTTATGTTGCGCAAGCCACCGATCAACTGCACATGACCGAAGTAAAAGGCCGCGGCACCCCGGTTTTACAGCTGTTTCGTGAAGGCCGGGCGATGCGCACGTTGATGTTGTGGCTGGCGTTTTTCTGCTGCCTGTTGATGGTGTATGCCTTGAGCTCCTGGCTGCCGAAACTGATGGCCAACGCCGGTTATAGCCTGGGTTCGAGTCTGTCATTCCTGCTGGTACTGAACTTCGGTGCCATCTTCGGCGCGGTCGGCGGCGGCGTGTTGGGTGACAAACTCAACCTGCCGAGGGTCTTGGCGGTGTTCTTCGCCATCGCTGCCGTATCGATCACCTTGCTCGGCTTCAACAGCCCGACGCCGGTGCTCTACCTGCTGATTGCGATTGCCGGTGCTACCACGATCGGCTCGCAGATTCTGTTGTACGCCTGCGCCGCGCAGTTCTATTCCATGGCCATTCGTTCCACCGGTTTGGGCTGGGCCTCGGGTATCGGCCGCAACGGGGCCATCGTCGGCCCGCTATTGGGCGGTGCGTTACTGGGGATCAGTCTGCCGCTGCAACTGAACTTCATGGCGTTCGCCCTGCCGGGGGCGGTCGCCGCCATCGCCATGGTCGTGTTTGCCATCAGCCGCCAGCGCAGCAGCAAAGGCGTCACCTCGAGACTGGCGCCAACCAGCGTCTGACTCCCACCACCCGCATCGCAATGCTGCGGGTGGCGCACGCCAACCTGTCGATCAATAACAATAAGAGAAAAACGATGAAACAGACTCTCCCCACACTCGGTTCAGTGGTGTCCCTGGCGGTCGTCCCGGTTTTTTCCAGTGGCCTGATGGCCGCCGAGGGCGGCTTTATCGAAGACACCAGCGCCACCTTGCAGGCGCGCAATTACTACTTCAGCCGGGACTTCTCCGACATCGTCGGGGCCAACAAACAGTCGAAGGCCGAAGAGTGGGCCCAAGGCTTTATCCTTAACGTCAAATCCGGTTACACCCAAGGCACCGTCGGTGTCGGTGTGGATGTCATCGGCTTGCTCGGCCTCAAGCTCGACAGCAGTCCGGACCGGGTCAATACCGGGCTGTTGCCGGTACAGAGCGATGGGCGCGCGGCGGATGATTACAGTCGTCTGGCCGGCGCGTTGAAGCTGCGTTACTCCAGGACCGAGTTGAAGGTCGGTGAGTTGCAACCCAACCTGCCGGTGCTGGCTTTCAGCGATATTCGCTTGCTGCCGCCGAGCTACCAAGGGGCGAGCATCAGCTCCAGCGAGATCAACGGCCTGACGTTGCAGGCTGGGCATCTGAGTTCGACCAGCCTGCGCAATGAATCTGGCGAGCAAAAGATGCAGGCGATGCTCGGCCATGTGCCACAGCGCCAGGTCAGTAGTGACGGTTTCAACTTTGCGGGCGCCGATTACGCCTTCAATGACAAACGTACCTCGGTCAGCGTCTGGTACGGGCAACTGGAAGATATCTACAACCAGCGCTTCCTCGGTCTCAAGCACAGCGAACCGTTGGGCGACTGGACCCTGGGCGCCAACCTGGGCTACTACGACTCCCGTGAGGACGGCAAAAAACTGCTGGGTACCATCGACAACCGCGCGTTCTTCTCCCTGCTGTCGGCCAAGCGTGGCGGGCATACGTTCTATGTCGGTTATCAGGGGATGTATGGCGACAGCGCCTTCCCACGGGTCTTCGCCAACATCGCGCCGCTGGGCAACGAGGTACCGACCTACGAGTTCGCCTACACCGACGAACGCTCCTGGCAGGCGCGCTATGACTACGACTTCGCCGCCTTCGGGGTGCCGGGGCTGACCAGCACTGTGCGTTACATCACCGGCAATAACGTCGACACCGGCAAGGGTTTCGAAGGCAAGGACCGCGAGCGCGATATCGATCTCGGTTATGTGCTGCAGAGCGGCACCCTCAAAGGCCTCGGGATACGCGTGCGCAACGCCATGGCGCGTTCCAACTACCGCAGTGATATCGACGAAAACCGCTTGATCCTCAGTTACACCTGGACGCTGCTATGACGGGCGCGCAAGAACGCGGGCCGCGCATGATCGGTGCGGGTTTGTTGTTGATGAGTGCTGGCGTGGGCGCTGTGATGTTGGCCTGGGGCGATAACGAGCGGCTGCTGCTGGCTGGCGGGATCAACCTCGCATTGCTGTTCGCTGCGGCGCTGTATCGTCGACAGCCACCGGTGACAGTGACGCCGCCGCTTGAGTCTGAAGTTCCCGTGCCGAGCGTGGTGCTGATCGAGCCCCCGACCCCGGCAGTGCAACCCGAGCGCGAATGGCCCGGTGCGATTGTGCACCTCACGCTGGAGCAATTGACCGAGTCGGTGCTGCAAACCGAGGAAGACATGCGTTTTGCCAATCAACTGGCGCGCACGGCCGGCGAGCGGGTGAAGGCGAGTGCGCTGAGCATGCAGTCTTCAGCCAGTGTGCTGGGGGACCTGAACCTCTACATGCAGCGTCTCGATCAAGTGTTCGATGAGCTTGGCGGTCAGTCGATGCGCATCGGTGCGATTGTCGGCAGCATTCAGGACATTTCCCGCCAGACCAATCTGCTGGCGTTGAACGCCGCCATCGAGGCGGCACGGGCAGGCAGCCATGGCCGAGGCTTTGCAGTGGTGGCGGACGAAGTGCGCAATTTGTCACGTCAGGCGGCGGATTCCAGTGCGCAGATCAGGCAGATCGCGACGGGCCTGGAACAGTCCGCCGAGCATGCGCGCCAAGGTATCGAGCAGTTGGCCGGTTCAACGCGTTTGGGGCTGGAAAAGGCCGAAGTGGCGCTGCACTCGATGGGCGAACTGCAAAGTGGTGCGCTGGCCCGGGTCGAAGTGGTCGAGCGCATCATGGCGCGCTTGGCCGGGCTGCATGATCTGGCCTTGCAGGCGAAACGGATGGTCGTATGAGTCGTGCGCTACGCGAGTGATCACAGGTCGCTCGTGCAACTGCCCATGACCTGGTAAGTCACGCGATGGGTCTGGCCTTGATGATCGATGTAGACCATGGTCGCCGGCACGACGTCGCACGCGGTGGCGGTGTTTGTCACTGATACCACCTTGGCGATGTCCAGTGGTTGCGCCGGGTTGTACGGGGTGGTGGGTTCGTTGCCGGCGGCCATGGCGGAAGTGGCGACAACGGTCAGAAACAGGCTGATCAAGGTTTTCATTTTTGTGTGCTCCGTGTGGGTTCCGATGCTTGAAGTCTATGCCTTGCCCGCTACCGATAAAGGGGCAAACGCCTGATGCAGCCTTACGTGTAACGCAACAGTCAGTGCCTGAGGAGGGCCTATGGATCTGCTCAACAACTTGCGGGTGTTTGTCCGCGTGGTGGACAGCGGCAGCTTTACCGCCGCCGCCGACGCACTCGAACTCTCGACCGCGCAAGTGTCCCGATTGGTCGCGGATCTGGAGCTGCATGTGCAGGCGCGTCTGCTGCAACGCACCACCCGGCGCTTGAGCCTGACCGAGGCCGGCGAGCGCTTTTTGCTGCGCAGTCGGCAAATACTCGAAGAGATGGAAGAGGCTACGGCCGAAGCACGTGGCGCTCATCTCAAGCCCAGCGGTCGGTTGCGGGTTCACAGCATGCATGGCCTGGGTGTGCTGATCACGCCGCTGATCGCTCGATACACCGAACGCTATCCTGATGTGGTGTTCGAGCTGACCTTGTCGCAACGCAATCCGGATCCGCTGGAAGGAGGCCATGACGTGGTGATTTCGATTGCCCATGAGCTGGCCGACTCGCAGTTTGTCGCCCAGGTCGTCGGGCAGATTTACAGCGTGCCGTGCGCCTCCCCGGACTACCTGCAACGCCAGGGTGTGCCAGGTAACCCGCAGGCACTGAACGATCATCGCTGCCTGCGCATGCTCGATCCGTTGTACAGCGATCAATGGGTGTTCCATGACGAGGAGGGTGAGCATGCCGTCAGCCCGGCGAAGACGTTTCAGTGCAATGTTGCCGAGTCGATGGTCAAGGCTTCCGAGGCGGGGATGGGGGTCAGTCTGTTGCCGTTTTATACCGCGACGCGGCCGTTGAGCGACGGTACGTTGCTGCGCCTGCTGCCGACCTATCGCCCGCGTGAGCGCAATGTCTACGCGCTGTACCCGTCGCGGCGCTTTCTTGATGCGAAGGTCCGAACCTGGGTGGACTTTCTCAAGGCCGAGTTACCGCGGCTGTTCGCCGAGCATGAGGCAGTGATGAGCGATCCACGCCACTGGGCCTGAGGTCGAAGGGCGTGCGCAGGGCGGTGTAGACTGAGGACTTGTTTCGGTTCGACAAGGAGTCTGAAGTGAACATCTGCTCAGCAGGGTTACCGGGTTTTGTGCCGTTGTGCGCGTGGGAGTGCCTGGCGCGATGATCAGTGCCGAACTGCTGTCTACCGAAACCCTCACAGTCGGCTGGCTGATCTACGTGCCGGTGCTGATCTGGGCCGCTGCCCGAGCACCGTGGGTCGAGTTGTTCACCGACAGTCGGCGTCAGCATTTGCTGTTCGGTACGGTGTTCGCGCTGTTCGTCCTCTGGCTGGTGCGCCGGGACTTCGACACCGGCGTGTCCTATCACATCATCGGCATGACGGCGGTGACGTTACTGCTGGACTGGCCGTTGGCGATTGTCGGCGGGCTGGTGGCGCAGGTGGGACTGGTGCTGCTCGGGCGTCAAGACCTGGCCGCAATGGGGGTTAATGGCGCATTGCTGATTCTGTTGCCGGTGCTGGTCACAGAAGGCTGCGCGATCCTGGTGGAGCGGGCGCAACCGCGTAATCCCTTTGTGTATATCTTTTGCTCGGGCTTTTTGGCCGCCGGGCTTTCGGCGTTGCTCTGCCTGCTGGTGGGGCTGGGGCTGTTGTGGTTCGACGAGCGTTTTGCGATGCCGGAATGGCTGGAGGATTTTGTCGGTTACCTGTGGCTGATCATTTTCCCCGAGGCGTTTATCAACGGCATGGTGATCAGTTCGCTGGTGGTGTTCTGTCCCGAGTGGCTGGAGACCTTCAACCGCACGCGTTATTTGTCGGCGCCGTGGAAGGATGACGACAAGCCTTGATCCATATCAAATGCTCGAATCGGCTGCGATTCCATGCTCTGGAAAATCCTCAGGAGCAGTGGCATGAGCGTTTACGAATGGGCAAGGCAGGAATTGCGCAACAGTCTGGAGTCGGCGCATGAGGCGGGGTTTGAACCGGGGTTGAGCCTGCGTGCCTTGCTCAGTGCGGTGGTGCAACAGAGCAAGGGCGTACGCAGTGTCGAGGATCTGGCCGATGAGTTGCAGTTTCTGGCGGAGAATCTCGATGACAGCCAGGACTACGGGTTCATGCGGCCCTGATGCTGGGGATCAGTGGCGCGGGTCGAAGTCCTCCGAGAACAACTCGTCTTCAGAGTCGGGGCTGACCGGGATCTTGTGTTCTTCCGAGGCCCAGGCGCCCAGATCGATCAGTTTGCAGCGGTCCGAGCAAAACGGCCGGAATTTGTTGTCGGGGGTCCATTCAACAGGGGCGCCGCAAGTCGGGCATTCGACGGTTGGGGTTTGGCTCATGACTGGCCTCCACGCAAAGTAAGGTAAAAGTGATGCAGGCGTTCGACCTCGCTGTGCAGCCAGGCGAGGTCGCGGTCGTTGACCACCACATCGTCGGCATGGCTGAGGCGGTCCTGACGGCTGGACTGGGCCTTGAGGATCGCCTGGACCTGCTGTTCGCTGGTCTGGTCGCGCTGCAAGGTTCGTTCGATCTGTAAGTGTTCCGGTGCGTCGATCACCAGCACTCGCTGGGTCATTTTGTACTGCCCGGACTCGATCAACAGCGGCGACACCAGAATCGCATAAGGTGATTGTGCGCGTGCCAGGTGCGCGGCGATTTCCTGAGCGATCAGCGGATGCAGCAACGCTTCGAGCCAGCGGCGTTCTTCGGGGACTTCAAAGATCAGCTTGCGCAGTGCCGCGCGATTCAATTGGCCATCGGCTTGCAGCACGCCGGCACCGAAGTGCTCGGCAATCTGCGCCAGCGCCGGGCGACCGGGTTCGACCACCCAGCGTGCGGCATGATCGGCATCCACCGCATGCACACCCAGATCGATGAAGTGCTGGGCCGCCGCGCTTTTGCCGCTGCCGATGCCACCGGTCAGGCCGAGAATCCAGGGTTTTTCCACAGGGGTATTCATTTGAAACCGACAAACTGCCAATAGAAGCCGGTTATTTGACCACCCCAGAGCAAGGCAATCCAGCCGGCAATTGCCAGATAGGGTCCGAAGGGGATCGGCGTCGAGGTGTTGGCGTCTTTCAGGCGCAGCAAAATCACTCCGCCCACGGCGCCCACCAGCGAAGAAAGCAGGACCGTCAGCGGCAGAGTCTGCCAACCGCCCCAGGCCCCGAGCAGCGCCAGGAGCTTGAAGTCGCCGTGACCGATACCTTCCTTGCCGGTCATCAGTTTGAACAGCCAATACACCGACCACAGCAGCAGGTAGCCGGCCACGGCGCCCCACATTGCCGCCTGCAAAGGCACGAAAAGCTCGAAGCTGTTGACGATCAAACCCAGCCACAGCAATGGCAATACCAGCACATCCGGCAGTAATTGGTGGTCGGCGTCGATCAGACACATCGCCAGCAACCCCCAACTCAAGACCAGCACCCACGCCGCCTGCCAGCCGAAACCGAAGTGCCAGGCGACGAATGCCGAGAGCACGCCGCAGGCCAGTTCGGTCAAGGGGTAGCGGGCGCTGATTGGCGCTTTGCAATTTGAGCAGCGGCCGCGCAGTGCCAGGTAACTGAGCAGCGGAATGTTTTCCCAAGCGCGGATTCGATGAGCGCAATGCGGGCAGTGTGAATGCGGCAGCATCAGGTTGTAGGTCGGACCCGGTGCTTCGGGCGGTAAACCCAGTACATCCAGGGCTTGTTGCCGCCAGTCGCCCTCAAGCATTTTCGGCAGGCGCCAGACCACCACATTGAGAAAACTGCCGATCACCAGCCCGAGCACCAGCGCAGTGACAACAAACGCCAGCGGGTAACCGGCCATAAATTCACTCAAGGGCATGTTCAAATCGCCGAGCCGAGTTGGAAAATGGGCAGGTACATGGCAACCACCAGCCCGCCGACAATGACGCCGAGCACGACCATAATGAACGGTTCCAACAGGCTGGTCAGGCTGTCGACCATATTGTCGACTTCAGCTTCATAGTAGGTCGCAACCTTGTCGAGCATGTCATCCAGTGCGCCGGATTCTTCGCCAATGGCCGCCATTTGAACTGCCATGTTGGGAAAAACCCCGCTGGTGCGCATCGAGAAGTTCAACTGCATGCCTGTGGAGACATCTTGCCTGATGCGCAAGACCGCCCGTTTGAACACGATATTGCCAGTGGCGCCCGCCACCGAATCCAGCGCTTCGACCAAAGGTACGCCCGCGGCGAAGGTGGTCGACAATGTGCGGGCATAACGGGCCACCGCCGATTTGTAGAGCAGTGTGCCGACGATCGGCATTTTCAGCAGATGAGTGTCCAGCCAGTCACGAAAACGTTGTGAACGTTTAAACGCATGACGAAAGCCCAGAAGCCCGACGATCAGACCGCCCAGCAACAGCCACCACCATGCCTGCATGAACTCGGACAAGCCGATCACCATCACGGTGAAAGCCGGGAGTTCTGCGCCAAATCCGGAAAACACCGACTGAAACTGCGGGACCACTTTGACCAGCAGAATGCCGGTGACGATGATCGCGACAAAGACCACGGCCAGCGGATAGGTCATGGCTTTTTTGATCTTGGCCTTGAGGCTTTCGCTTTTTTCCTTGTAGGTCGCAACCCGCTCCAACAGCGTGTCGAGGGCGCCGGCCTGCTCGCCCGCGTCGACCAGGTTGCAGTAGAGTTCATCGAAGTACTGCGGTTTTTTACGCAGCGCGGCGGCGAAACTGTTGCCGGCGGCGACTTCCTGTTTCACCTCTTCCACCAGCTTGCGCATGTTCAGGTTATCGAAGCCTTCGCTGATGATGTCAAACGACTGTAGCAAGGGCACGCCGGCTTTCATCATGGTCGCCATTTGCCGGGTGAAGAGGGCAATGTCCAGCGCCGTGATACGTTTGCCGGAACCGAACAGCGAGGTGTTTTTTTTCCGCACTTTGCTCGGGTTGATGCCTTGTTTGCGTAGCTGCGCCTTGATCAAGGCCGGGTTATGACCGCTGAGCTCGCCGGCTATTTTGCTGCCTTTCTTGTCGGTGCCTTCCCAGGCGTACAGATTGACCTTGATTGCTTTGACCGCCATGACTCAATCCTTGGTGACCCGGTTGATTTCTTCAAGGCTGGTGACGCCCTGCATGGCCTTGAGCAGGCCCGAGGTGCGCAGGTCGTTGAAGCCGTCCTTGCGCATCTGCGTATCGATTTCCAGAGAGTTGCCTTCAGCCATGATCAGCCGTTGCAGCTCAGGGGTGTTTTTCACCACTTCATAAATACCGACTCGTCCTTTGTAACCGTTGTTGCAGTGATCGCAACCGACGGGTTCGTAGATCGTGAAGGAGCCGATGCGTTCCCGTGGGAAACCTTCCTTGATCAGTGTTTCGTCGGGAATCGAGAGGGGTTTTTTGCAGTGGCTGCACAGCTTGCGAGCCAGGCGCTGGGCAATGATCAAGTGCACGGCGGTGGCGATGTTGAACCCCGGGATGCCCATGTTGTGCAGGCGGGTCAGGGTTTCAGCCGCGCTGTTGGTGTGCAGGGTGGAAAGCACCAGGTGCCCGGTTTGCGCAGCCTTGATCGCAATTTCGGCGGTTTCCAGGTCGCGGATCTCGCCGACCATGATCACGTCCGGGTCCTGGCGCAGAAATGAGCGTAGCGCCTGAGCGAAATCCAGGCCCTGCCTGGGATTGACGTTGACCTGGTTGATGCCTTCCATGTTGATCTCCACCGGGTCTTCGGCGGTAGAGATATTGATGTCGACGGTATTGAGGATATTCAGCCCGGTGTACAGCGACACGGTTTTCCCCGAGCCGGTCGGTCCGGTGACCAGAATCAGCCCCTGAGGTTGCTTGAGCGCCGCCATGTACAGGTCTTTCTGGGCGGGCTCGTAACCCAGCGCATCGATACCCATCTGTGCGCTGGAGGGGTCGAGAATCCGGATCACGATTTTTTCGCCCCACAACGTTGGCAGGGTGTTGACCCGAAAATCGATGGATTTGCTTTTCGACAGGCGCATCTTGAGCCGCCCATCCTGGGGTTTTCGGCGCTCCGAAATGTCCAGGCTGGCCATCACTTTCAGGCGTGCGGCGATGCGGTTGGCCAGTTGAATCGGCGGTCTGGCGACTTCGCGCAGCATGCCGTCGGTCCGTACCCGCACCCGATAGGTTTTTTCGTAGGGTTCGAAATGCAGGTCCGAGGAGCCGCCCTTGATTGCGTCCAGCAGCATCTTGTTGACGAAGCGCACCACCGGGGCATCGTCGGAGTCCTGGCCGGTGACAGCGTCCTGGCGCTGGTCGTCGACGGCTTCGATGTCCAGACCGTCGAGATCGACATCGGCCATGTCTTCCAGGCCCGTGCTGTGGCTGTCGAAGAATTTGTCGATGGCGTCGCTGAGCTTGTCGTCTTCGACCAGGATCGCTTCGGTGGTGAGGCCGGTGCTGAACTGGATGTCGTTGATCGCCTGTTGATTGCTCGGGTCGGAAATGCCCACGAACAGTTTATTGCCGCGCCGCCAGAGCGGCAGGGCGTGGTGCTGGCGAATCAGCTTTTCGCTGACCAGGTCTTTGGGCTGGGAGTCTTTGTCGAGACAGTTGAGGTCGAGGAAGGCGACGCCGAAATGCTCTGAGGCAATTTCCGCAACCTGGCGACTGCTCACCAGTTTGTTCTGTACCAGATAGCTGACCAGGGAAATGCGATTGCGGTGGGCTTGCTGATCCGCCTGATGCGCGCTTTGGTCAGTGAGCAGTTCGGCCAGCACCAATTGCTTGGCCAGGCCGCTGAGGTTGATGTCATTCATTCGAATACCAGCCACGGACAGTTCAGACTTATAGCCTAGTCAACGGATGGAACCCCACCAGCACTCTTGAGGTGACAAAAAATGTCAGATAGTGCGGTTCCTCGGGGTAGGTGCCGGACATTTACCGATCTGACACCCTGTAAACAGGGGGCGCTGGTTTTGGCACGTGCTGTGCTGTGACTGGTTCAGGACATGAGATTTCGCCTCATGCAAGGAGCCTGTTCATATGAATAATCAAAAAGGTTTTACCCTCATCGAGCTGCTGATCGTGGTGGCGATCATCGGCATTCTGGCGACGTTCGCGTTGCCGATGTATTCCAAGTATCAGGCGCGGGCCAAGCTCACCGCCGGACTGGCCGAGATTTCGGCGATGAAGGTTCCGTATGAGGATGTGATCAATCAAGGGACTGCGCCGACCACGGCGAACGTGGGGCCTGGCGGCGCTGCGGCGACCAGCAATTGCACTCTGGTGGTGACAGGCACTGCAGCCACAGGGGCCGGCACCATTGTGTGCACGCTGGTGAATGCGCCAGCGCCTGTGTTGAGTAAAACCATCACTCTGACTCGTGATGCTACAAACGGCTGGTCCTGCGCGACCACTGCCTTGCAGGACTACGCGCCGAAGGGTTGCACTGGCGCCTGATCTCGCATCAATCAATGCCTCGCCTCTACGGACGCGAGGCATTTTTTTTCACTGTTCGATGGGCCCGCGGTCAATCGATAAAACCCGCAACTTGCATGTCGACAATGCCCGGGTCATGCATTTTGCATGATTCCAGGGGTTTGATTTTTTTGTAATTTATTGATTTGTATAGACTTATTTGGTTGCGGGAAGTTGGCACAGGCTTCGCACTATCTCTGTTAACCCTGCTGAGAAGGCATGCAGCAGACTTTCTGGAAGAACAGGAGTTACTCGTATGAAGACGTTCGCTATCGCTGCCGCCGCTGCAACCGTTCTGACCCTGACCATGGCCAACGCTGCATTTGCGCAGACCACTCAAACCACACAGTCGCCGATGGTGGTGGCTGCCGGTGAAATGACCAAGGCCGAGGAAGCGACTTCCGATACCTGGATCACCACTAAAGTGAAAAGCGATCTGGTCACCGAGAAGGGGATTCCTGGCACCGACATCAAAGTCGAAACCAACAAAGGCGTAGTTTCTCTATCGTCGAAAGTAGCCGTGACCAAGTCTCAGAAAGATATGGCCGTCGCTATCACCAAGAAAATCAAAGGCGTCAAAGCCGTATCGGCTGATGGCCTGATGACCCAGTAAGAACCAGGGTTTCCTGAGCCGGGAGAAGGGAATCTTGAGAGCGCTGTAGAACCCATGTGGGAGCGAGCTTGCTCGCGATGGCAACTCTCCATTCAACCTCTATGTTGAATGTTGGTCAGCTATCGCGAGCAAGCTCGCTCCCACATTGGCACATTGGCACATTGGCACATGGGATAGTCGTAACTTCAGCTACCGCGTTTGCTGGTGATCCGTACGAGGCGGTTGCCTTCAAAGCGCAGGTATTGGTACATGCCGCTGTTCGGACCGTAGGTCCATTCCTCAACCGGGACTTCTTCCCGGCGATTGGCGCTGCGTTTGTAGCCCAGCGCATCACGCGCAACCGGCTCGCCACATTTGTGCAGTACTTCACCTGTGCGATCGCCGAGGCTGATCAACTGACTGCCGCAGCGCAAGGTATCGGTCTGGGCCTGCACCTGGCTGGCGAAGAACGCCAGTGCCAGGCTGATCAGCAATCGGCTATTCATGCTTACTCCGCGTCCAGGTGCATGGGCGTGACGACTCGGCCATCGCTTTCGGGCTCGCCCAGGTTAGCGTCAACGAAATACACCCGGTCATCGGCCAGCTGGGCTTTGTCGACCAGGTAGTCCTTGATGGTGCTGGCGCGATCCTGACCCAGTTGGCGTAGCAGCGCAGTGTCTGAAGACCAGAACTTGATCACGCCTTCGCGCAGTTTGGCGGTGCGTTCCTCTTTGCCCAATTGCGTCCATTCGGCCGGTGGCTGGGTTTTCAGGCGCGTGCGGTAGATGGCTTCCAGCAACGGACCTTTTTCTTTCTCCGGGACTTCCAGCAACGAGGCTTGCGCAGGGACTTTGTCGCCGCGACGCTGGAGCATTTTGTAGTAGTTGTACTGGTATTCACGTTCCAGCCGCTGTTCGGCAATCAAGGGACCATCGCTTTTCTCGGCGGCGGTGCCTTCGATTTCCAGGCGCAGGGCCGGACGTTCCTTGAGCGCTTTGGCCAGGGTATCGAGCGCCGACTCGGCGTTCTTGCCCAGCTCGCTTGAGCCGGGTGCGAACGACACGCTGCCCAGGTCCTCGGCCCCACTGCCGTTGACCAGCCCGCCAATGAGCTTGAAGGGCGCCTCGGCCGCGCGCACGATCAGGTTGCGCAGGGTTTGCCAGATGATCGGCATGATGCTGAATTGCGGGTTGTTCAGATCGCCTGTTATCGGCAGATCAATAGAGATTTTGCCATCGCTGTCCTTGAGCAAGGCGATGGCCAGCTTCAGCGGCAGGCTCACGGCGTCCGGGCTGTCGACTTTTTCGCCCAATTGCAGTTGCTCCACCACCACCTTGTTTTCGGCTTTCAACTGGCCTTTGACGATCTGGTAGTGCAGGTCGAGATTGAGCCGGCCTTTGCGAATCCGATAGCCGGCGAATTTGCCGGAGTAGGGAGTCAGAGTGGTCAGTTCAACGCGTTTGAAACTGGTGGCGATATCCAGCGCGGTCATCGGGTCGAACGGGGTGACACTGCCCTTGATAGTCACCGGGGCGTAGCGGTCGACTTTGCCTTTGATGTCGACGGCGGCGGGTTTGACCTGGCGGCTGTCGATAGTGCCGATCTGGCCGTTGAGCTGTTGAACCGCGGTGGCGAAGTTTGGTGTCAGGCTGAAGTCGGCGAAGTTCGCCGAACCGTCGTTGATCGCAATCGCGCCGATGTGGATACCCAGTGGCTTGTCTTTGCTTGCAGCAGGTTTCGCGGCGGCGGTTTTACTGCCGTTGTCGGGCGATTGCGGGATCAGCAGGTCATTGATGTTGGTGGTGCGGTCATCGTTGATCATGAAGCGCACATACGGCTGTTGCAGGTTGATCTTGTCGATCGACAGGCTGTCGCCGTGTTGGTAATTCAGGCCTTCGACCACCACTTGCTGCCACTTGAGGAAGTCGCGGGTTTTCAGGGTGTCGAGGGTGTGCAGTTGATCGACCTGAGCGCGGCCGGTGACGCTGAACGCCAATGGGTCGGTGCTTTTCAGGTCAACCGCCAGGTCACTGCCGAGCATCCCGGAGCGCAACTCCAGACGAATGAACGGATTGATATAGGACTGGGCGACGCGCAGGTCGATGTCTTTGGTCTGGACCTTGAGCTTGGCGCTGATCGGCGCAAGGTTGACCTCGCCGTCCGCAAGAATCTTGCCCTGCTTGCCCAGGCCGGTATCGACTTTGAGGGAGAACGGCGAGCCATTGAGGCTATCGAAATTCTTCACGTCGACGTTTAGCGGGCCGAGCTCCAGTGCCACCGCCGGTTGGGCCTGACGGTCGGCCAAGTGCACTTGATAGTTGCGCAGCTCGACATCCTTGAGCAGCACTTGCCAAGGCTTGCTCGGCACTGCTGGATCGGGTTTTGGTTGCGGTGAGTCGGCCGCCGCCGGGGCCTTGGTTGACTCGGGTTTTGTGGCCGGTTTGGCCGGTTGGCTGGCGAAGAGTTTCTGCCAGTCGAGCTGGCCATCGGCTTCACGGGCGGCCCAGGTTTCGAGCTTCTGGCTGCGGATCTTGCCGACGATCACTTGTTGCTTGACCAGATCGACCGTGGTCTCGCTGACGTCCAGACGTTCGAGGCGCACCAGCGGCCGGCCATCCGGGGCCTTGATGGCGAACGGAGCAACGCTGACCGAGGCGTTGTTCAGCAGCAGTTCGGTTCCCTGCGTCAGGTTGAACTTGTAATCGGTGCTCAGGTTCAGCGTTCCGTCTTCGAGCACCAGCGGCAATGCGTCACGCACGTAAGGCCACCAGGATTTCATTTTGCCGTCGGTGACTTTCAGTGTGCCTTCGGAGCTGATGGGCACCAGGCTGATGTGGCCGGTCCAGTCGATCCGGCCACCCGCCGGGCCAGCTGCGACGAGGGTCATGGCGGCGTTGTCGTCGGGCAGGGTACTGAGGTTGTTCAACTCCAGATTGAGCGTGTCGTACAGGAATTCGATCGGCTCGCTCGGGCGCAGGTCCTGGAAGTGCACATTACCACCGGCCAGATTGATGTGGTCGATGCGCAGTGGGAAGGGTTTGGCGTTCGGGTCAGTGGGCGTCGGCTCACTGGCTGGCAACTTGAACAATTGCGTGAGGTTCAGGCTGCCGTCCTTGTTGAACAGAATCTCGGTTTTCGGCTTGTCCAGCTGTACATCAATCAGGTGCAGTGCGCGGGTCCAGAGGCTATCGATCTGCAGGTTGGCGTACAGGCGCTCGAAGGCGATCTGTTCCTTACCCGGCTCGCCGATGTTCAGGCCCCACACGGTCAGTTCAAGACTGAAAGGATTGAGTTCGATCCGTTGAATGTGCGCAGGCACCGCCGCGTAGTTGGCCAATTGTTGATTGGCGATCCGCAAGGCGATGCCCGGTAAAATCAGAAACCCCAACAAGCTGTAAAGGGCGACGGCAATCAACAAGGCGCCGATGGCGCGAATCAATCCTTTGGGCATGTTCGGCTTCAACTATCGGAATCGGGAGTGCCTTGGAGTATGGCATGCGATTCTGGTTCCGAAGCAATCACCTTGAACAGCAATTGTCTGGTTTTTTCGAGAGAGCTCAGAGTTGCAGGATCAGGGTTTTCAGCGGCGGCTGCTGATCCATCGACGGAAAGTCGCTGCCGGGTGTCAGCACTTTCCAGTCACGCACCGGGCGCCCGGCTTTTTCTGCACAGCGCAGCACCTGCTCACGCCAGTCATTCATGCTGACTTTTGCCAGGTTGTTACAGCAGATCAGCACGCCGTCCTCGGCGGTGGTCAACAGCGCCGGCTTGAGCAGGCTCTGATAGTCGCGCAACAGATCGACGGTGCCGAATGCACTCTTGGCCCAGGCTGGCGGATCAAGCAGGACCAGGTCGTATTGACGCTGTTCCAGGCGCGGGTAACTGGGCAGTTTCTGCCCGCGGCGCTGACTGATCGGCAGGCCGGCGAGTTGGCGGATGGCCGGGAAGTAATCGGACTGTACGAACTGCATGGTCGGCAGTTGCGGGTTGAGCTGGCCGTTCTCGCGGCCGACGGCCAGGTTGCCCTCGGCGAAATCCAGATTGCACACCTCGCGTGCCCCACCAGCCGCGGCGCAAAGGCCGACGCCGCAGGTGTAGGCGAACAGGTTCAGCACGCTTTTGCCGGCGCTGTGGTCCTTGACCCAGCCGCGGGCGTTGCGCAGGTCGAGAAACAGCAGCGGGTCCTGCCCGGCGTGGCGAGCACGGACCCGGTAGTTCAGGCCCCATTCGTGGCCGACCATGTCGGCAAGTGCGGCCTCATCGGCGCGGTAGACCGTGTCTTCGCGATCGATGCGCGAGTTACCCCGCGAGCGGTCGTTATAGACCAGCAGGGTGTCCAGGCCGAGATGCTGGTTGATGATCGCGTGCAGCGCGAGCAAGTCATCGCGTTCCAGCGACTGGTGAAAGCTCTGGACCAGCAGTTGCGGGCCGTAACGGTCGACAGTCAGGCCGCCGGCACCTTCCTGGCTGCCATGAAACAGCCGATAGCAGTCGGTGCCTTGCGAGTGCAGAGTAGCGAGCAAGTCTTGGCGATGATCGAGGGCGGCGCACAGCGCCTGATTCAAGGAAGACATGGACGCGCCTTGCTGGGGAATTTGGCGCGAGAGTTTAACAGCTTGGCGCGGGACCGAGGTGCTGCCATCGCGAGCAAGCTCGCTCCCACAGGAGATCTTTGTTGGTTCTATATTTTGCGTACAACACAATCCAGTGTGGGAGCGAGCTTGCTCGCGATGCTCTTAAGCTCTTTTTCAGCCTGGCAGGCCCATCCGCCGCTTGGCCCGCTGCACCGAACCATTGCGCACCGCCCAGCGCAGCATCGGTGCACTGCGATTGACGCTGGCGCGAATCAGTTTGCGTTGCAGCGGATTCTGGTGGACACCGAGCATGTCACTGGCCCAGTCGGGCAGCAGGTCGATGCCCGCTTGCATCATCAGCCCACCAAAGGGCCTGGCCAGACGGCTGGGTGACGGTGCAGCGAGGAGCAACCGCAGCACTTCGCGGCTGCGTTCATCGCACAGCAGTTGTGGGCGAACTCGCTCAAGGTACTCGCTGATTTCCCGCCGTGAGCGCGGAACATCGCGGGCGCCCAGTCGCTTGGCGACCAAGGCGATCTCGCTGTAGTAGCGATCCTGATCGGTGGGTGAAAGATCCGGATTGCGGTAGCGCAAATGCGCAGCGAGGAAGTTGCTGACCTCGGCCACATGGACCCAGGTCAGCAGCTCCGGATCGCTGGCGGCGTAAGGGCGCCCATCGGGTGCGGTACCGACCACTTGCAGGTGAATGGTGCGCACTTTCTCGATCAGCCACTCGGCGTCCTGACGCGAACCGAAGGTGGTGCCGGAGATGAACTGCCCGGTGCGGCGCAGTCGGCCGAGCATGTCTTCACGGAAGTTCGAGTGGTCCCAGACCCCGGCCAGCGCCAGCGGGTGCAGGGCTTGCAGCATCAAGGCGCTGATGCCGCCGATGAGCATACTGCTGAAGTCGCCATGCACTTGCCAGCTCACCGAATCGGGGCCGAAGAGCCCGGGATCGCCCTTGGGGTTTTCCAGGTCGAGCTTGCCCAGCGAAAGGCCGGACAGGCTCATGATCTGGGTTTCGATACGGCTACGGATGAATTCCATGACAACTCTGTGGCTACGGCATTTAAAAAGTGCGCGGCCAGCGGCCGCGCTTGGGTGAACAGATCATTGGTTCAGGCGCTTGTCGATCAGCCCTGCGACCACACTGGGGTCGGCCAGGGTCGAAGTGTCACCCAGGCTGTCGAGCTCATTGCAGGCGATCTTGCGCAGGATGCGCCGCATGATCTTGCCCGAACGGGTTTTCGGCAAGGCCGGTGCCCATTGGATCAGATCGGGTTTGGCGAAACTGCCGATTTCCTGGCTGACGTGGGCCAGCAGTTCTTTCTTCAATGCGTCGCTGGGTTCGATGCCGTTCATCGGTGTGACAAAGGCGTAGATGCCCTGACCCTTGAGGTCGTGGGGATAACCGACCACCGCAGCCTCGGCGATGCTGTCATGCAGCACCAGTGCGCTTTCAACTTCGGCGGTGCCGATGCGGTGCCCGGAGACGTTGATCACATCATCGATGCGTCCGGTGATCCAGTAATCGCCATCTTCATCGCGTCGCGCGCCGTCACCGGTGAAGTAGTAACCGGCATAGGGTTTGAAATAGGTGTCGACCATCCGTTGCGGGTCGCCGTAGACGCTGCGGATTTGCCCCGGCCAGCTGGCCTTGATCGCCAGTACGCCACTGCCGGCGCCGCTGATTTCCTTGCCGTGCTCATCGAGCAATACCGGTTGCACGCCGAACATCGGTTGGGTCGCGCAACCGGGTTTGATTCGTTGTGAGCTGACCAGCGGGCTGAGCATGATGCCGCCGGTTTCGGTCTGCCACCAGGTGTCGACAATCGGGCAGCGCTGCTCGCCGACCGCGTTGAAATACCAGTCCCAGGCTTCCGGGTTGATCGGCTCGCCGACGCTGCCCAGCAGCCGCAAACTGGCGCGCGAGCTGTCTTTCAACGGCTCCAGGCCTTCGCGCATCAGGGCCCGCAAGGCGGTGGGTGCGGTGTAGAAGATGTTCACCTGATGCTTGTCGATGACCTGCCAGAACCGCGAGCTGTTCGGGTAGCTTGGCACGCCCTCGAAAATCAGGGTGGTCGCGCCATTGGCCAGCGGCCCATAGACGATGTAGCTGTGGCCGGTGACCCAGCCGACGTCGGCGGTGCACCAGAAGACTTCGCCGTCGCGGTAGTCGAACACGTACTTGAAGGTCATCGCCGCTTGCAGCAGATAGCCGCCAGTGGTGTGCAGCACGCCTTTGGGTTTACCGGTACTGCCGGAGGTGTAAAGGATGAACAGCGGGTCTTCGGCGTCCATCGGCTCTGGCGGGCAGTCGTCGCTGACGTCGCGCAGGGCCTGGTGATACCAGAGGTCGCGGCCCTCGACCCAATTGACTTCGCCCTGAGTGTGTTCGACCACCACCACGGTGCTGACGGCCGGGCAACTGAGCAGGGCTTTGTCGACGTTCTGTTTGAGCGGTACATATTTACCGCCACGTACCCCTTCATCGGCGGTGATCACCGTGCGGCAGTCCGCGTCGAGGATCCGGTCACGCAGGGAGTCGGGGGAAAACCCGCCAAAGACCACCGAGTGCACGGCGCCAATGCGTGCGCAGGCGAGCATCGCGTAGGCGGCTTCCGGGATCATTGGCATGTAGATGCACACCCGGTCGCCTTTTTTTACGCCACGGCTTTTCAGCACGTTGGCCAGACGGCAAACGCAGTGATGAAGTTTTTGGTAGGTGATGTGCAGCGATTCGGCCGGGTCGTCGCCTTCCCAGATGATCGCGGTCTGTTCGCCGCGTTGGGCGAGGTGGCGGTCGATGCAGTTATGGCTGACGTTGAGTTGAGCACCGGCAAACCAGTGTGCCGCGCCGGTTTTGATATTCGATTGCCGGACGCTTTGCCAAGGGCTCGACCAATCGAGAAAACGCTTGGCCTGTTCGGCCCAGAAAATGTCGGGTTGCTCGATGGATTGGCGGTACAGGCGCTGGTAGTCGTCCTGACTCAGTTGCGCAGCCTGGCGGACGGCATCGGCTTTGGGGAACGTGCTGATATCGAACATGGCGGTTCCTTATGCTTGTATTGCACAAGTGATAAAGATGCGCCGAGTGACTATCGGGTTCAAGTCGTACAGGAAACCAATGTGGGAGCGAGCTTGCTCGCGATGACGGTTTGATATTCGAGGAAAATGTCGACTGTCAGACCGCTATCGCGAGCAAGCTCGCTCCCACAGGGTCAGTGCAGACCTGTGGGGCGAGGATCAGATCACCCGCGGTGACGACCGCGGAAGTAGTTGATCAGGCCCTGGGTCGAAGCGTCTTCGGCCGGGGTTTCTTCGCTGCCGACCAGGCGGCTGTAGACGCCTTTGCCCAGCTCCTTGCCCAGCTCCACGCCCCATTGGTCGAAGGCGTTGATGCCCCAGATCACGCTCTGCACGAACACCTTGTGCTCGTACATCGCGACCAGCGCGCCAAGACGACGCGGGCTGATGCGCTCGACCACCAGGGTGTTGCTCGGGCGGTTGCCCGGGATCACCTTGTGCGGTGCGAGTTTTTGCACCTGGTCTTCGGCCATGCCTTTTTCACGCAGCTCGACTTCCGCCTCCGCGCGGGTCTTGCCGAGCATCAGCGCCTGGCTTTGCGACAGGCAGTTGGCGTACAGCCACTGGTGGTGGTCGGCAACCGGGTTGAAGCTGACGATCGGCACGATGAAGTCGGCCGGAATCAGCTGGGTGCCCTGGTGCAGCAACTGGTGATAGGCGTGTTGACCGTTGCAACCGACGCCGCCCCAGATGACCGGACCGGTATCGGTGGAAACCGGCGTGCCGTCCTGACGTACGCTCTTGCCGTTGGATTCCATGTCCAGTTGCTGCAAGTGCTTGGTGATGTTGCGCAGGTAGTGGTCGTACGGCAGGATCGCGTGGCTTTGTGCGCCCCAGAAGTTGCCGTACCAGACACCCAGCAGTGCCAGCAGCACCGGCATGTTCTGTTCGAATGGCGCGCTCTGGAAGTGCTGGTCCATGGTGTAGGCGCCGGACAGCAGTTCCTTGAAGTTCGACATGCCGATGGCCAGGGCAATCGGCAAACCGATGGCCGACCACAGCGAGTAACGCCCGCCAACCCAGTCCCACATCGGGAAGATGTTCTCTTCGCGAATCCCGAAAGCCACGGCCGCAGCGTTGTTACTCGAAACGGCGATGAAGTGGCGATACAGCTCGGCTTCGGAGCCGCCCTGAGCCAGATACCAGGCGCGAGCGGCCTGGGCGTTTTTCAGGGTTTCGAGGGTGTTGAAGGATTTCGAGGAAACGATGAACAGTGTGGTTTCGGCACGAATCTTTGCCGACAACTCATGGAATTCGCTGCCGTCGATGTTCGCCAGGTAATGGCAGCGCACACCTTTCTGGGCGTAGGACAACAGTGCTTCGGACACCAGTTCAGGGCCGAGGAACGAACCACCGATACCGATGTTCACAACGTCAGTGATCGGCTTCTCGGTGTAACCGCGCCACAGGCCGTCGTGGATGCGCCCGACCAGCTCGGTGATCTGGTTCAGCACTTTGTGCACGTCAGGCATGACGTTGACGCCATTGACCGACAGTTTGTCGCCCACCGGGCGGCGGAGGGCCGTATGCAGCGCCGGACGGCCTTCGGAGGCATTGACGATTTCGCCGTTGAACAACGCCTTGATCGCGTCCTGCAAGCCGACTTCGTTCGCCAGGCCCACCAGCAGATTGCGGGTTTCGGTGTTGATCAGGTTTTTCGAGTAATCAAGAAATAGCCCGCAGCTGCTCAGGGTGAACTGGGTGAAACGCTGCGGGTCGGCATTGAACGCTTCGCGCATGCTGAAATCCTGCATGGCTTGGCGGTGATCATTCAGCGCCTGCCAGGCTGGCAGAGCGGTAACGTCATGAGGAGTGCGGTAGTACGCCATCGCTGCGGGTTTCCTTTTTACTTGGACTGCCTTTAGGACACTGAAAAAACCGAAATGTCCTGTTTGATGACAGGCACCCTCCGGTTGAACTGCGAATAAACGATTAAATAGCGCAGGGCGATTACAGTAAACCTCGCGGTGTGATCTGTCTTGGCTTTGTCTGACCTGTGACCGGTACTTTTTTGTACCGGCACATCAGGTAGCCAGGCAGGCGGGCTTTCAGTGTTCGGAGTATGGGGGAGGGCTCAGGCGACCTGAACCGGGATGGCATTGCTGGTATGGCTCAACTCGTTGCCGGGGGCCATGTAGAGCATGCGCGGTTTGAAATTGAGCAGTTCGGCTTCGCTGTAATGAGCGTAGGCGCAGATGATCACCCGATCACCGACCTTGGCCTTGTGTGCGGCGGCGCCGTTGACCGAGATCATGCGCGAGCCTTCTTCGCCACGGATGGCGTAAGTGGTGAAGCGTTCGCCGTTGTCGACGTTGTAGATCTGGATCTGTTCGTACTCACGGATCCCGGACAGGTCCAGCCATTCGCCGTCGATGGCGCAAGAGCCTTCGTAGTCGAGCACTGCGTGGGTAACTTCGGCGCGATGCAGCTTCGCCTTGAGCATGATGGCGTGCATGAATGTTTCCTTGGGCTGATCCGAACCGCGGCAGTTTGCCCGAAGCCTTTGAGGCCGGCAATACGACGTGAGAAACCGACTGCAATCTACAAAATCAACACCGTTCTACTGTGGGAGCGAGCTTGCTCGCGATAGCGATTCAACACCCGACAGAAATGTTGACTGTCAGTACGCCATCGCGAGCAAGCTCGCTCCCACAGGGGGATTGCGGTGGTTAAGCGGGGGCGTCGAGGTTCAGGTGCAGGTTGTCGATCAATCGGGTCGTGCCCAGGAAGGCGGCGGCCAGGATCACCAGGTCACGGTCATCCGCGGTTGCTGGACGCAGGGTCAGCGCGTGGCGGATTTCCAGGTAATCAGGACGTAAACCGGCGTCCTGGAGCTGCTCGATCTTCCGGGCCAGCAGTGCCGGGTAATCGCGTTCGCCCTGTTTGATGGCTTCGGCGATGTCGCTCAGTGTGCGATACACCACGGGCGCGGCGGCCCGCTGTTCTTCGCTGAGGAAACCATTGCGCGAGGACAGCGCCAGGCCGTCGGCCGCTCGTACGGTGGGCTCGCCAATGATCTGGATCGGCATGTTCAGGTCATGCACCAGCGCGCGAATCACCGCCAGTTGCTGGAAGTCCTTCTGACCGAAGATCGCGAGGTCTGGCTGAACCATGTTGAACAACTTGCTGACCACGGTCGCCACGCCTTCGAAATGCCCGGGGCGGCTGGCGCCACACAGGCCTTCAGAAAGCAGTGGAACGCTGACGCGGGTCTGGCCGGCCATGCCGTCCGGGTACATTTCCTCGACGGTTGGGGCGAACAGCAGGTGACAGCCGGCTTGCAGCAGTTTCTCCTGATCGGCGGCCAGGGTCCGCGGATACTTGTCGAGGTCTTCGCCTGCGCCAAATTGCAGTGGGTTGACGAAAATGCTTGCGACCACAAAGTCCGCTCGTTGGGCGGCTTTGGTGACCAGTGCGATGTGACCGCTGTGTAGGTTGCCCATGGTCGGTACGAAGCCGATACGTTTGCCTTCGCCTCGAGCGCGGGCTACGGCGGCACGCAGTTCGCGTACGGTTTTGACAGTGTTCATGCAGAGAATCCGTGTTCGGCACCAGGGAAGGTTGCGGCTTTGACTTCAGCGACGTAAGCGCTCAGGGCGGCGTGAATGCTGTCTTGGCCGGCCATGAAATTCTTCACGAATTTCGGTGCGCGGCCGCTGAGGGACAGGCCGAGCATGTCGTGCAGTACCAGCACCTGGCCATCGGTGGCATTGCCGGCGCCGATGCCGATCACCGGAATCTTCACCGCTTGGGTGATTTCGTGGGCCAGCTCGCTCGGTACACACTCGAGCAACAGCATCGCCGCGCCAGCCTGTTCCAGGGCAATCGCGTCGGCACGCATCTGCCGGGCCTGGTTTTCATTGCGGCCCTGAACTTTATAGCCGCCGAGAATGTTCACCGACTGCGGCGTCAGACCCATGTGCGCGCACACCGGGATACCGCGTTCGGCCAGTAGACGAATCGACTCGGCGAGCCACAGCGCGCCTTCGACCTTGACCATGTGTGCGCCAGCCTGCATCAACTGGGCACTGTTGGTCATCGTTTGCTCGATGGTGGCATACGCCATGAACGGCAGGTCAGCGAGGATCAAGGCGTCGGTGTTGCCACGCTTGACCGCGGCGACGTGGTAAGCCATTTCGGCGTTGGTCACCGGCAGGGTGCTGTCGTGTCCTTGCAACACCATGCCAAGGGAGTCGCCCACCAGCAACACTTCAACACCCGCCTCATTGCAAGCGTGGGCGAAGGTGGCGTCGTAGCAGGTCAGCATGGTGATTTTTTCACCCTTTTGCTTGAGGCTCTGCAGTGTGGTCAAGGTGATAGCTGGCATGTAAGGAATCCTCATTCAGGCGCTTGGAAAACTACTGCGAGTAACGCGCGTGATTCTTCATTTACTCAGGCGCACGGTCTTGTGTCGTGCTTTAAAAGCCTGGATTGCGCCCTGTAGTGCCGGGTTGGCGGCAGCGGGACGCCTATAGTCGTGAGGAGAACTCGGGAAGTCAATTGGATGTGTTACCGCAATGTTACGCCGTTGGTGTTACCGGCGTTACTGATGCGATTCAGCAGGTTATTCAGGATCAACACAAACCAATGTGGGAGCGGGCTTGCTCGCGATGGCGGCTGAACATTCATCGAAAACGTTGGCTGATAGTCCGCTATCGCGAGCAAGCTCGCTCCCACAGGGGATCTTCGTCAACCCGGAGGGAGGCGTTCCAGCCCGACGAACGGACATGCAGCGAGCAGTTCGCGCAGGTGACGACCGTCGGCCAGTTGCAGGTCAGCTGGCGCCAGTTCGGCCAACGGGTAGAGCACAAAGGCTCGGGCCTGCATGTGGTAATGGGGGACTTTGAGGCGGGGCTCGTCGATCAGCCGATCGCCGAACAGCAGGATATCCAGATCCAGGGTGCGCGGGCCCCAGCGTTCATGACGCTCGCGACCCTGGTCGATTTCGATGGCTTGCAGCGCATCGAGCAGCTCAAGCGGCGTCAGCGTGCTGTCGAGCGCGGCCACCGCGTTGGTATATCGCGGCTGGCCCGGCAGCAAGGAGTCGCTTTGATAGAAGGACGAAACCCCCACCAGAGCTGTCTTGGGTAACTGCGCGAGCGCTTCGACGGCGCTGCGCAATTGTTCCGCGGGGGCGGCGAGGTTGCTGCCCATGCCAATGTAAATGCGTTCCATCGACTTACTCGCCTGACGCACTCGGTACGCCAGCGGCGCGTTTGCGCTTGGCACCACCGCTGCGACGACGTTTACGCGGCGCACCGCTGGCACCGTCGTCCTTGCCACTGAGGTCGCGGATCATGTCGCGGCGTTCGCTTTCGTTACCGTCCTGATAGTCCGTCCACCATTCGCCCAGACCATTGGTCTGTTCGCCAGCGCTTTCACGCAGTAGCAGGAAGTCGTAACCGGCACGGAATCGCGGGTTGTCCAGCAACAGGTCGGCACGTTTGCCACTGCGGCGTGGCAGGCGCTCCTGCATGTCCCAGATCTCGCGGATCGGCATGGTGAAGCGCTTTGGAATCGCAATCCGCTGACATTGCTCGCTGATCAGTTCGTGAGCAGCTTCCTGCATGGCCGGAATTGGCGGCATGCCACGATCCTGCAAGCGCAGTACGCGGGCCGGCAAGGCTGGCCAAAGCAGGGCGGCGAACAGGAACGCGGGCGTCACCGGCTTGTTCTGCTTGATCCGCAGGTCGGTGTTGATTAGCGCTTCGCTGATCAGGGTGTGGGTGTAAGTCGGATTGTGCTCCAGCGCTTCGGCGCTGGCCGGGAACAGTGGATCGAACAATTGCAGGTCGACCAGCATCTCGAAGGTGTCAGCGGCATGACCCGAAAGGAACAGCTTCAACACTTCTTCGAACAAGCGCGCCGACGGGATCTCGCGCAGCATCGGTGCCAGGCCGCGAATTGGCAAGGCGCTGTGTTTCTCGATACCAAAGTCCAGTTTGGCGGCGAAACGCACCGCACGGAGCATCCGCACCGGGTCTTCCTGGTAACGCTGGGTCGGGTCGCCGATCAGGCGGATCAGGTGATTGCGGATGTCGTGTACGCCGTTGGCGTAGTCGAGAATGCGCTCGCTGACCGGATCGTAATACAGGGCGTTGATGGTGAAGTCGCGGCGTTGCGCGTCTTCTTCCAGGGTGCCGTAAACGTTGTCGCGCAGAATGCGCCCGCTTTCGTTGCGCGAGGACTGGTTGCTGTCTTCCTCTTCGTCGTTTTGCGGGTGATTGGCGCGGAAGGTCGCGACTTCAATGATTTCGCGACCAAAATGGATGTGCACCAGTTTGAATCGGCGCCCGATGATCCGCGCATTGCGAAACTCGGCGCGAACCTGTTCCGGCGTGGCGCTGGTGGCGACGTCGAAATCCTTGGGTGTGATGTTGAGCAGCATGTCGCGCACACAGCCACCGACCAGGTAAGCCTGGTAGCCGGCGCTCTGCAGGCGTTCGACGATGTTCACCGCATAACGGCTGAACTGAGCCCGTTGCAGCGAGTGTTGGCTGCTGTTGAGCACTTCAGGCGTGCTGCGAATGTGTTGCGTACGACGCAAGGGAGAACGGAATGACTGGAACAGCTTCTTCAGCATGGGATGCACTGTTTGAAGGAATGTTCGGCCAAAACGAAGAATGACCGCATGATGGGCGGGGATTCTAGCATTTAGTCGGGGGATGGTGTAGGAAGCTGCGCAAGGTCTCTGTAGCAGCTGTCGAGCTATGCGAGGCAGCTGCTACAAGCTACAAGGGCCAAACGCCAGAAACCACAAGGGGAGCCGAAGCTCCCCAAGAAGTAGTTGCATGCTCTATTTTTATTTTTGGTTTCGGGCTTCTTGTTTTTGTGTCGCGCCCTTGTCATGAAGGTTTCCTTCATGACCCTCCCAATCGGGAGCCAAGAGCAAACGGATTGCTTTGGTCGCTGTGCTGCAATGATCTGTGCGATCCAACCAGTTCAGGCTCTGCCTTAGGGCAGTTTTTGTTGTTCTCGGCCTGGTTGCGGGGCAAGCCCCAAATACAACGCCTCTCCAAAAGAATCAGTTAGCTACGCCTCTCGCCGTCTTGTTTTTGTTGTGCGTGAGTCGATTCGTCTTATTTTTATTGTCTTGTGCATTGCTTGTTATTGTTCTTGTACCAAACATATAGCAGGTGCCGTGCCAACTTTTGCGAGCCCCAGTAAAACAAGGGGTTAGGTGTCTGAATCGCTTTTTTCAAGGCCAAAAAAAGCCGGGGCTTCGTTACTGTAAGCCCCGGCTTCTGTTACGAGTAAAAGCTGCGGTAACAGTTTTTTCACACTGTCATGTGTTACTCGCACACTCGACAGCTGACGTTCAGCTTTCGCTGGTCACGCCCGTCTTGCGCCGCGGGATGCCCAGACGCTGACGGCGCTCCCACAGGCATTTGCGACTGACGCCGAGTTTGCGAGCCAGCTCGGTTTCGGTCATGTGGTCCTGGTGTTCGAGGACGAAGTGCTGGAAATAGTCTTCCAGTGACAGGTCTTCGGTGGGCTCGTGGCTGGTGTTACCGGTGCTGCCCTGTTGCGGTGCCAGGCCTATGAACTCGTCATCTTCAAGGTCGCTGAGCTCGATATCGATGCCCAGCAACTCGGCAGAAATTTCCGGGCTCTCACACAGGATGACGGCACGCTCGACGGCGTTTTCCAGTTCGCGCACGTTACCCGGCCAGGAGTAATGACGAATCGCCTGTTCGGCGTCCGGAGCGAATTTCAGGTCGGTGCGATTCACGCGCGCGCTCTGGCGGGCGAGGAAAGCATTGGCGATTTCGTTGACGTCCGCGCCACGCTCACGCAGGGCCGGCAGCTTCAGGGCGATAACGTGGAGACGGTAATACAAGTCTTCACGGAACTGGCCGATCTTGGCCAGGCTCTTCAGGTCACGGTGAGTCGCAGCGATCAGGCGGACGTCGACCTTCTGCGATTGCACCGAGCCCACGCGGCGGATTTCACCTTCTTGCAGCACGCGCAGCAGGCGCGCCTGGGCTTCAAGTGGCAGTTCGCCGATCTCATCAAGGAACAAGGTGCCGCCGTCGGCTGCTTCAACCAGACCCGCGCGCCCGGCACTGGCGCCGGTAAACGCGCCTTTCTCGTGGCCGAACAGCTCGGACTCGATCAGGCTTTCCGGGATGGCTGCGCAGTTCACCGAAATCATCGGCGCCTTGGCGCGTTTGGACAGATTGTGCAGGGCGCGGGCCACCAGTTCTTTACCGGTACCGGATTCGCCCTGAATCAGCACATTGGAATCGGTAGGGGCCACTTTACGGATTTTGCCGTACAGATCCTGCATCGGTGGGCACGAGCCGATGATACCGATTTCGCCATTGCTGTTATCGATAGCGGACTTCGCCGAGCCGTTGGCTGCCTTGCCGACCGCAGGTTCGCCTGCGGAGCTTTGCGCCGATTGCCGGTCACGCAGGATGCGCGCGACGGCCTGGAGCATCTCGTCGTGGTCGAAAGGCTTGGCGATGTAGTCCACCGCGCCCATCTTCATTGAGTCGACTGCCGAGCGCAGGCTGGCGTAGCTCGTCATGATCAGCACTGGCTTGCCCTGGCCCAGCTTGATCAGTTCGGTGCCCGGTGCGCCAGGCAGGCGCAGGTCACTGACAATCAGGTCGAACGTGGGAATGCTGAAGCGTTCTTGTGCTTCCTGCACTGAACCGGCTTCGCTGACCTGGTACTGGTTACGTTCCAGCAGGCGGCGCAAGGCGGAGCGGATAATTGTTTCGTCTTCGACGATCAAAATGTGCGGCATTGATTCGATTCTCTCGACGGTCTCAGTTCACAGCGGACGTCGCTTCGACATGACGCGGTAAGGTCACCCGGATACGGGTGCCGCGTTGGCTTTGTGTGTCAGCCGGGCTGTCGATGGTGATTTGTCCATAATGCTCTTCAACGATGGAATAGACCAGTGCAAGGCCCAGACCGGTGCCTTCGCCAGGATCCTTGGTGGTGAAGAAGGGTTCGAACAATCGGTCCATGATGCTCGACGGGATACCGCTGCCCTCGTCTTCCACGATCAGGTCGATCGTGTGTTCGTTGGCTTCACTTTTTACTCGAACCGCACTGCCGGCCGGCGATGCGTCGCGGGCGTTGGACAGCAGGTTGATCAACACCTGGGCGAGTCGCTGCGGATCGCCATCGACCCAATGCTCGGGATCGCACAGGTTAAAGAACTGCACTTCGAAGTTGCGGCGGTTCAGCGCTAGCAGACCAATGGCATCCTGGGCCACCTCGGCCAGACAGACCGGTTCGTCATTATGCTGGTGGCTGCCGGCATGGGCGAAGCTCATCAGCGACTGGACGATGCGTGACACGCGCTTGGTCTGTTCGAGGATTTGCCCGCTGATTTCCTTCAGTTCGCTGTCTTCTTCACGCTCTTCGCGCAGGTTCTGCGCCAGACACGCGATGCCAGTGATCGGATTGCCAATTTCGTGGGCCACGCCGGCCGCCAGTCGACCGATACTCGCCAAGCGTTCGGAGTGCACCAGTTTGTCTTCGAGCATCTGGGTTTCTGTCAGGTCTTCGACCAGCAATACCAGGCCACTGTTACCAGGCGCGAGCGGTTCGTCGATCGCCGCTTTGTGCAGGTTCAGCCAGCGCGTCTGACCGTCAAGGGCCAGGTGCTGTTTGTGCAAATGCTCGTCCGGAAGATTGATGAAGCCTTGCAGCAGTTCTTTCCACGGCTCGCCGAGGGTGCCCAGGCGTGAACCGACCACGCGCTGTGCGGCGATCCCGGTCAACTCCTCCATGGCTTTGTTCCACATGAGGATTTCCTGATCCTTGGCCAGCGAGCAAACACCCATCGGCAACTCTTGCAAGGTCTGGCGGTGGTAGCGGCGCAGGGCATCGAGTTCGGCGGCAAGGCCGGTGAGGCGCGAGTGATAGTCCTCGAGGCGGCTTTCGATGAAGTGAATGTCTTCGGTGACGTAGTTTTCACCGCCAGCCTTGTACGGCAGGAAGGTTTCGACCATGTCTTGCGCAACGCTCGGGCCCATCAGGCCGGAGAGGTTGGCTTCGATTCGGTCACGCAGTCGGCGCAAGGCGTACGGGCGGCGCTCGTCGAACGGCAGATAGAGGTCGCGCAGGGCCTGTTCGACTTCCTTTTGTGCCGCCTTGGCACCGAGCGGTTTGGCCAGTTGGGTGGCGAATTCCTGGGGGGACGCGGCGTGCAGTTCGCGGCGTTGCGGGCGGCGCACGTTGTCCACGGCGCAGGCTTCGGCGGCGCTGGCCTCTTCGGAACTGGCGTTGGTGAACAGCGAGATCAGCGTGAACATCAGCACGTTGGCCGCCAGCGACGCGATTGCCGCCATGTGCCAACTGGTGTCGTCGAGCACGTAGATCATGTTCAGCAGCGGGATATAGAAACCCTGCAGGTTGCCGACCAGCGGCAACAGCATAGTCACCAGCCAGACCAGAATCCCCGCCAGCAACCCGGCGATGAAACCGCGACGGTTGGCGGTCGGCCAATACAGGACGGACAGTACGCCAGGCAAAAACTGCAGGGTGGCAACGAACGCGACGATGCCCAGGTTGGCCAGGTCTTGCTCAGCGCCCAGCAGCAGGTAGAAACCATAGCCGGCCATGATGATCGCGACGATCAAGGCGCGGCGGGTCCATTTCAGCCAGCGGTAGATGTTGCCTTCGGCAGGCGGCTGATAAAGCGGCAGCACCAGATGGTTCAGGGCCATCCCGGACAGTGCCAGGGTGGTGACGATGATCAGGCCGCTGGCGGCTGACAAACCACCGACGTAGGCCAGCAGCGCCAGGGCCTTGCTGTTGGCGGCGATGCCGATGCCGAGGGTGAAGTATTCCGGGTTGGTGGTGGCACCCAGTTTCAGGCCGGCCCAGAGAATCAGCGGTACGGCCAGGCTCATCAGCAGGAGGAACAGCGGCAAGCCCCAGCTCGCACTGACCAGCGAGCGCGGGTTGAGGTTTTCGGTGAACGTCATGTGGTACATGTGCGGCATCACGATCGCCGAGGCGAAGAACACCAGCAGCAACGTGCGCCATGGACCTTCTTGCAGCGGCGTGTGCAGTGCGGCGAGGGCGGTCTGGTTTTGCAGCAACCAGAGTTCCAGCTGTTGCGGACCGTCGAACACGCCGTACAAGGCGTAAAGCCCGACGCCGCCAATGGCGATCAGCTTGATCACCGATTCAAAGGCAATCGCGAATACCAGGCCTTCGTGTTTCTCCCGGGTCGCAATATGCCGCGAGCCGAAGAAAATCGTGAACAGGGTGATCAGCGCACAAAAACTCAGGGCGACCCGATGCTGCACCGGCTCATGGGTGAGGATGCCGATCGAGTCGGCCACGGCTTGAATCTGCAGGGCCAGCAACGGCAGCACGCCGATCAGCATGAAAATCGTGGTCAGCGCGCCGGCCCAGGTGCTGCGGAAGCGAAACGCAAACAGGTCGGCCAGAGAGGAAAGCTGATAGGTGCGGGTGATCTTCAGAATCGGGTAGAGCAACACCGGCGCCAGCAGAAACGCCCCGGAGACCCCGAGGTAACTCGACAGGAAGCCGTAACCGTATTGATAGGCCAGGCCGACCGTGCCGTAGAACGCCCAGGCGCTGGCGTAGACACCCAATGACAAAGTGTAGGTCAGCGGGTGGCGAATGATCGCTCGCGGGATCATTCCGCGTTCACTGATCCAGGCAACACCAAACAGCACCGCCAGGTAGGCGGCACTGATCAGGATCATCTGGGTCAGGCTAAAGCTCATCGGCATCTTTTTGGCTCTGCAGGATGAAGGTCACGACGATCAGAATCAGCCACAGCAGATACGGGCGATACCAGGCGCCAGTGGCGTCGATCCACCAGTCCATGATGGCTGGGGAGAACAGATAGATCCCCACTACCAGGAGCAGGACCAAGCGATAGATGTACATCCCGGCCTCTCTTTATTGTGCGCGTGCCCGAAAACGTGCGGCGATGGTAACGGATGGGCGCCAACCTGCAAGCTTAGTCAGCGTAATTGCGCTTCGGGCAGTGTCAGTGTGCGCGGGATTAACGTCGCATCCCAGTGCCTGATGCCCCAGTTCAGTACCTCCCCGGGGCTGGCGTCGTCGAGTTCGCGGCCAGGTTTTTGTCCCAGTGCGCGCAGGGCACGCAGTAACAGGGGCGTGGCCTGATCTTCGGTCAATGGCGGTGAGCGATAGGACTTGCCGAGCTTGTTGCCGTCCGGCTGGGTAATCAGAGGCAGGTGCAGATAGCGCGGTTGCGGCAGGCCGAGCAGTTCTTGCAGGTACAACTGGCGTGGGGTGGAGTCGAGCAAGTCGGCACCGCGGACAATATCGGTGATGCCTTGCCAGGCGTCGTCGAGCACCACTGCCAGTTGATAGGCATAGAGCCCGTCGCGCCGACGGATCACGAAGTCGCCGACCTCGCGGCCCAGGTGCTGGCGGTACTCGCCTTGCACGCGGTCGGTGAAGTGATATTCCAGTTCCGGGACGCGCAAGCGGATTGCGGCGTCTTCGCTGGCATGACCGGCGTTGCGGCACAGGCCCGGATAAATCCCGTGATAAGGCGCCAGTTTTTTCCGCGAGCAGGTGCAGGCGTAGGCCAGGCCATGGTTGAACAGTTGATTCAACACCTGCGCATAGGCGTCGTGACGGTCGCTCTGGCGGACCATTTCGCCGTCCCATTCGAAACCGTAGCTTTCCAGTGCCTTGAGGATCGCCGCCTGGGCGCCGGGTTCCTCCCGGGGCGGGTCGAGGTCTTCCATGCGCAACAGCCAGCGCCCGCCGACCGAGCGGGCGTCAAGGTATGAGGCCAATGCCGCGACCAGCGAGCCGAAGTGCAGGTGCCCGCTGGGGGTGGGAGCAAAGCGCCCGATGTAGGCGGGGGATTTAATGGCAGTCATAGGCGCGATGTTAATTGAAAGAACAAAACAGTCAGAAACAAAAACGGAGCGTTCGCACGCTCCGCTTTTTGTTCAGGATGATGCCGTTCAAGCCGACGCTTACTTGCCGACTTGCTTTTCCTTGATTTCTGCAAGGGTCTTGCAGTCGACGCACATGTCAGCGGTAGGGCGGGCTTCCAGGCGTTTGACGCCGATCTCGACACCGCAGGACTCGCACCAGCCGTATTCTTCGTCTTCGATCAGTTGCAGGGTCTTGTCGATTTTCTTGATCAGCTTGCGCTCGCGGTCGCGGGCACGCAGTTCGAGGCTGAATTCTTCTTCCTGGCTGGCACGGTCGGCCGGGTCGGGGAAGTTCGCTGCTTCGTCCTTCATGTGATCAACAGTGCGGTCGACTTCCTGCATCAAGTCCTGTTTCCACTTGTTCAGGATCTTGGTGAAGTGCGCGCGCATGGACTGGCCCATGTACTCCTCGCCCTTCACTTCTTTGTAGGGTTCGAAGCCGCTGATCGACTGGTTCTGCTGTTGCTTTGCTTGGGTGGGCATGAAATGGACCGCCTCTACTCTTGTAATCCATTGCGCAGGATTGCTCCATCACCGACACCTGCCGGCCCTGCGGCTGCAAGCGGGCGAACTTACCAGATCAAATCGGAGCGCGCTACTCCCGGATGTCGAGGCTGCGGTCCGCAAGGCTTGCAAATGTTTGCAAAGCCTTGTCTGGCGGGTCTGGAGGCCTGATCAGATATTGATTTTAGTCAATCCTGAGCCATCTGTATCAGCTCTTTTACGGGTGAACTTTCGGTTGTGACCGCTTTAGGTTCTCGCTCGTTCCCGGGCTTGGGTAGAATCAATTCTTTTCCCCGTTGAAGGAAGGCTAATGGCTCAGCCCTACAGTGCGCGCAGCCGCGCTATCGAACCTTTCCATGTCATGGCATTGCTGGCGCGCGCCAATGAATTGCAAGCGGCCGGGCACGACGTGATTCACCTGGAAATCGGCGAACCGGACTTCACCACTGCCGAACCGATCATCAAGGCCGGCCAGGCGGCGCTGACGGCGGGGAAAACCCGTTACACCGCGGCTCGCGGCATTCCAGAGCTGCGTGAAGCCATTTCGGGCTTCTATCAACAACGTTACGGGTTGAACATCGATCCGCAGCGTATCCTGATCACGCCGGGCGGTTCTGGCGCGTTGCTGTTGGCCAGCGCCCTGCTGGTCGACCCCGGTAAACACTGGCTGCTGGCCGACCCGGGTTACCCGTGCAACCGGCATTTCCTGCGGCTGGTGGAAGGTGCGGCGCAACTGGTGCCGGTTGGCCCGGACGTGCGCTATCAACTGACGCCAGGCCTGGTCGAGCGTTACTGGGACCACGACAGCGTTGGCGCACTGGTCGCTTCACCGGCCAACCCGACCGGGACCATCCTGACCCGCGATGAACTGGCCGGGCTGTCTGCGGCAATCAAAGAGCGCCACGGTCATCTGGTGGTGGACGAGATCTATCACGGCCTGACCTACGGCACCGACGCTGCCAGTGTGCTGGAAGTCGATGACAGCGCTTTTGTGCTGAACAGTTTCTCCAAATACTTCGGCATGACTGGCTGGCGCCTTGGTTGGCTGGTGGCCCCGGAAGCGGCTGTCGGTGAGTTGGAAAAACTCGCGCAGAACCTTTACATCAGCGCGCCGAGCATGGCCCAGCACGCGGCGCTGGCCTGTTTCGAGCCGGGCACCATCAGTATTCTCGAAGAACGCCGGGCCGAGTTCGGGCGTCGGCGTGACTTCCTGTTGCCAGCCTTGCGCGAGTTGGGTTTCGGGATCGCCGTGGAGCCGGAAGGCGCCTTCTATCTGTATGCCGACATCAGTGCCTTTGGTGGTGATGCATTTGCCTTCTGCCGGCACTTCCTGGAAACCGAACACGTTGCCTTCACCCCGGGTCTGGATTTTGGTCGGTATCAGGCCGGTCATCACGTACGGTTCGCCTACACCCAGAGCCTGCCACGTTTGCAGGAAGCGGTTCAGCGGATTGCCCGTGGCCTGCGGAGTTGGCAAGGCTGATGCATTTCAATCCTCCTCTCGAAGAAGGTCGGCTGATTCGTCGCTACAAGCGTTTTCTCGCCGATATCGAAACCGTTGGCGGCGAGTTGCTGACCATTCACTGTCCCAACACCGGGTCGATGTTCAATTGCATGGTCGAAGGCGGGCAGGTCTGGTTCAGCCGTTCCAACGATCCGAAACGCAAGTTGCCCGGTACCTGGGAGATCAGTGAAACCCCGCAAGGGCGGCTGGCCTGCGTGAACACCGCGCGGGCCAATACCTTGATTGAAGAAGCGCTACGTGGCGGTTTGATCAGCGAGCTCAATGGCTTTACCGGGCTCAAGCGTGAAGTGCCGTATGGTCAGGAAAACAGCCGCATCGATTTTCGCCTCGATTACCCGAGTGGCCCGGCCTTCGTCGAAGTCAAAAGCGTCACGCTGGGCTTCGACGGCTCAGCGGTCGCGGCGTTTCCGGACGCGGTGACTCAGCGCGGTGCCAAGCACTTGCGCGAGCTGGCGTGCCTGGCGCGGGACGGTATTCGTGCGGTGCAGTTGTATTGCGTCAATCTGACCGGCATTGACTCGGTGCGCCCGGCCGAGGAGATCGATCCGGGTTACGCGGCCGCGTTGCGTGAAGCGAAAGCGGCCGGGGTTGAAGTGTTGGCGTACGGTGTGAGCCTGACCGCGCATGAGGTGCGCGTCGACCGTCGTCTGGAGGTGTTGCTCGGCGCCTAAGCCTAAGGTTGAACCCAGATGCCCTGGCTGTCTTCGCGGCACGCCAGGGCACTGAGGGACTGCCCGGCACAGGGCCCGGCCACGCATTCACCGCTTTCGATCAGAAACAGTGCGCCATGGGTGGCGCACTGGATCAGGCTGGCGCTGGGGTCGAGAAACTGGTCCGGCTGCCATTCAAGGCCGACGCCGCGATGCGGGCAGCGATTTTCGTACACGTAGACCCGGCCTTCACGGCGTACGGCAAACAACTTCTGGCCGTCGATCTCGAAACCACGGCTGCTGGCATCGACCAGCTCGGCGCTGGAGCAAAGAAACTTCATGACTATCCTCAAGTGCCAAAGGCTCAGGCCTCTGGCGGTGATGCGTGTGCGCTCACTGGTTAGCAAATGTGTCTGCGCTTGACGTGCAAATGCAAACAATTATCAAATGGGTGTTTCGCCCGTGGTGGCTGCGTAGCTGACGACGCCTTGATCCTGCGGGAAAACTCCTCAAAGGAAACCCTGTTATGCGCCTGAGTACCAGCGCTATTGCGCTCTGTGTCGGACTTTTGGTCAACCATGGGGCTCAAGCGACCGAATTGCCGCAACGCTGGGTCAGTGCCGGCGGGGCATTGTCGGAGTGGGTGAGTGCGTTGGGCGGCGAGTCGAAACTGGTCGGTGTCGACAGCACCAGCCAGCATCCCGAATCGCTCAAGGCCTTGCCGAGTATCGGTTATCAGCGGCAATTGTCGGCAGAGGGCATTCTGAGTTTGCGTCCGCAGCTTCTCATTGGCACCGAAGAAATGGGCCCGCCGCCAGTGTTGTCGCAGATTCGCGGTGCCGGGGTGCAGGTTGAGCTGTTCTCTGCGCAACCTGACCTGACAACCCTGCAAGGCAACTTGCAGCACCTGGGTAAATTGCTCGGTAGCGAGCCGCAGGCCACGGCGTTGTTCCAGGGGTATCAACAGCAACTTGAACAACAGAAAGCCTGGGTCAGCCAAGCCCAGACCAAACAAAAAGCACCGGGCGTGTTGCTGCTGCTGGGGCACGCTGGTGGCAAACCGCTGATCGCCGGCAAAGACACCGCCGCCGATTGGCTGTTGCAACAGGCGGGTGGGCATAACCTGGCGACCCATACCGGTTACAAGCCTTTTTCCGTTGAGTCCCTCGCGGGTCTGACGCCAGACGTGCTGGTATTTGCCGACCGGGCGCTGACCGGTGACGCCGCGCGCTCCGCGTTGTTCAAGGAAAACCCGATACTCGCGTCGACGCCGGCGGCCAAGGCCGGGCGGGTGTTCGAGTTGGACCCGACGCTGTTGGTTGGCGGCTTGGGGCCACGCTTGCCGGAAAACCTGGTGAAGTTGTCCGCCGGGTTCTATCCCGCTGAATCGGCCAAGGCAAACATCGCCCCATGAGTACTCTGGTCAAACCCCGTTCGTTGTTCATTGGGCTTAGCCTGTTGTGTTTGTTGGCGATCTGGCTGTCATTGGCCCTCGGCCCGGTCAGCTTGCCTCTGCTCGATACGTTGCGTGCGGCGATGCGGATGATTGGATTGCCGATTCCTGCTGAAGGGCTGGAGCAGGCCGAACTGATTCTGGGGCAGATTCGTTTGCCGCGTACCTTGCTCGGTTTGGCGGTGGGCGGGGTGTTGGCGTTGTCGGGCGTGGCGATGCAGGGCTTGTTCCGCAACCCGTTGGCGGATCCGGGGTTGGTCGGTGTCTCCAGTGGTGCCGCGCTGGGTGCGGCGATTGCGATTGTTGGCGGCGCACTGTTTGGCGGTTTGCCTGAGGCGATCGGACCTTATCTGTTATCGCTGTGTGCGTTTCTGGGTGGGCTCGGGGTGACGGCGCTGGTTTACCGTCTCGGTCGGCGTAACGGCCAGACCAACGTGGCAACCATGTTGCTGGCGGGCATCGCCCTGACGGCGCTGGCCAGTTCGGCGGTGGGTTTGTTCACCTATCTGGCGGACGACGCGACCTTGCGTACGCTGACTTTCTGGAACCTGGGCAGCCTCAATGGCGCCAGCTATGCGCGACTCTGGCCATTGTTGCTGGTGAGCGCCGCGGTAGCGCTGTGGTTGCCGCGCCGGGCCAAGGCGTTGAATGCGTTGTTGCTCGGTGAGTCCGAGGCCAGTCATTTGGGGATCAACGTCGAAGGGCTCAAGCGTGAGCTGGTGTTTTGTACCGCGCTGGGCGTCGGCGCTGCTGTTGCGGCGGCGGGGATGATCGGTTTTGTCGGGTTGGTGGTGCCACATCTGGTGCGACTGTTGGCGGGGCCCGATCATCGCGTGCTGTTACCGGCTTCAGTCCTGGCGGGCGCCAGCCTGTTGCTGTTTGCCGATCTGGTGGCGCGCTTGGCGCTGGCCCCGGCGGAGTTGCCGATTGGCATCGTCACCGCGTTTATCGGCGCACCGTTCTTTCTATATTTGCTGTTACGAGGTCGCGCCTGATGCTGCGAGTGGAAAACCTGCAGATCTGCCGCGGCAAGAAAATCGTCCTGGCAGACATTGATCTTCAGCTCAAACCGGGTGAAGTCCTCGGTGTGCTGGGTCCCAACGGCGCAGGCAAAAGCACCTTGCTCGGTGCGTTGTGTGGTGAGTTGCGTCCTGACCATGGTCGTGTCTGGCTCGATCAGCGTGAGCTGAGCCAGTGGGATGGCGCACAACGGGCGCAACGCCTGGCAGTATTGCCGCAGACCTCGACCCTGGATTTTGCGTTCCGCGTCGAGGAAGTGGTCGGTATGGGCCGTTTGCCCCATCAAACAGGCCGGGTGCGCGATGACGAAATTGTCGCTGCTGCCTTGCAGGCCGCCGATGTCGGGCATTTGAGTGGCCGCAGCTACCTCGCCCTGTCCGGTGGTGAACGCCAGCGTGTGCACCTGGCGCGGGTGCTGGCGCAGCTTTGGCCGGGGGAGGCCGGGCAAACCTTGTTGCTCGACGAGCCGACGTCGATGCTCGATCCACTGCATCAGCACACCACCTTGCAGGCGATTCGTGAGTTCGCTGATCGCGGTGCGGCGGTGCTGGTGATTCTGCATGACCTGAATCTGGCGGCGCGTTACTGTGATCGTATTCTGCTGCTCGAAGGTGGCCGTCCGCACGCGTTGGACACACCGCAGCAGGTGCTGCGGCCGGAGCCGCTCAAAGCCGTGTTCGGGCTGGATGTGTTGGTGCAGCCGCACCCGGAGCGCGGGCATCCGCTGATTATCGCCCGTTGAGGTGAGCTCATGCGTGGGATATTGATTCTGGCGCTGTTGTTACTGGTGTCATGCCAAAACATGGCACCCAGTGCCGTGGATCAACCAGTCGGTGTGATTCGCGATCTGCGTAGCGGTCAGCGTCTGAGTGCGCAAGCGCTGGTCGATCGGTTGGCCGGGGCGCCACGGCTGATCGTTGGCGAGCAGCATGACAATCCTGATCATCATCACGCGCAACTGTGGTTATTGCAGGCACTGGCCCAGCGCCGGACTCAGGGCAGCGTGCTGCTGGAAATGCTGACGCCGGATCAGCAGGCGCGTGTCGATGAAATCCATGCGTTGGACACCGCTCGCTGGCCTGCCGATTTGCCGGCGGCGTTGGCCTGGCAATCGGGTTGGGACTGGAATCTGTATGGGCCGATTGTGCGCTTTGCCCTGGCTCAGCCCTATCCGTTACTGGCGGCGAATCTGGACTCGGCTGACGTTCGGCGTATGTACAAGCAAGCGCCGGCCGTAAGCGGAACCCGGTCGAATGCGCCAGCGGTCAGGAATGAGCTGCTGGCGCAAATCCGCGAGTCTCATTGCGGGTTGTTACCCGAAAGCCGGATGCCGGCCATGCTCGCGGTTCAGCAACAACGTGATCGGCAGATGGCCGAACAACTGCTGGCAGCGCCCGCGCCGGCATTGTTGTTTGCCGGCGCTTATCACGCGCGGCTGGACATTGGCGTACCGCTGCATGTGCAGGATCTTGGCGAGCATTCGGCGCCCGTGGTGGTGATGCTGGCGGAGAAGGGGGCTGTGGTCACGTCGGCATCGGCGGATTACGTCTGGTACACGACCGCCCGACCCGTGCAGGACTATTGCGCGCAAATGCGTCAGTAACAAGCAGTCGGCGCATTTCGCGAAGTACTTTTCGACAGGTAAAAAAAGACCCGGCAAGAGCCGGGTCAAATAACCGTGATTAGCCTGATGAGGAGATAATCTGAGAGTCCGAACCAATGGTCTTTCAGAAGATCAGCTGATCTCGCGACCAGTTGTGATAATCATAACGATTCTCATTTGTAAGTCAATCGCTGTTTTCTGAATTCTTTGCTCTTTTGCCGAACACTTGTCTGGATTGCCTGTAAATGCTGGGCTTTAGACCTTGTGACGTGACGAAATGGCTTCAAGCTGTTTATTGAGTGCTTCCTTGCGATCAGCGGGGATATCGTTCCAGTGCACATCCATCAGCGCCCCCTCAATCGCATACAACAACACCTTCGAGGCGCGAAACCCGCGAGTGCGTACCGCCCGATAAGCATCTACAGCGCCCAGGCGGCGCAAGTCCGAGGCGCTGTGGATGCCCACGGCATGCAGCCATTGCGCCGATGTCTTGCCAAGGTTTTTCAGGTGTTGCAGTTCATCATTCATCAAGCCTCCTTGCGACAGCCGAAGAGTGCGTGGGCAAGCCTCACAGGAGTGTAGCGGTCAGTAGGAAAAGCGTGGTTGTTTGGTCAGTTTGAACGCAAAAGCTTCTAAGGCGTTCTACCAGATAGTTCTGGAAAGGGCGGTAGCGGCGGCAGGAAAGAACTTGGGAGTCAGGCATGCAGTCCGGCGCGCAGCAGGGGCACCGGACTTCAGGTGACGGCAGGTGTTAGCGGGTGCGGTAGCGCAGGCGAGTGCCGAAATTCATCGACATGAGAATTTCGTCAGCGCTCAGCTCGGAGGGAAAGTAAGCGCCGGAGATTTGTGCGTGGGCCAGGCTCGCGCCTTCCAGGGACGAATCACGAAAATCAATGCCGCGCAGGTCGGCAGAGCGGAAGTAGGCATCGCTGAAATCAATACCTTCGGCGTTCAGCTCGCGCAGGTCGAGGCCACGAAAGTCGCCACCCACCATATCGATAGGCCCGGACTTGGGCCTTTCGCGATTGAAGCCTTCGATGTCGTCTTTGTGCAGCAGGGCGTATAGCGGGGTGTCGAGAAGTTTCGGCTGGCTCATAAGGTGTCACCTGTTGGTTTTATGACGCCAGTATAGTGCCACTATTTTGCAGGCGTGAAGCCGGTCAGGGCTTCGCGCCTGCATATAGTTTCTTACAGCCCTGGCAGACGCTGACGAATCTGCGCGATCACAGTGTCGAGGGTCCCGCTTTCATTGGTCTGAACGCGTTTGCTGCAGAGAATCTCTGCCGGAGTCAGTGGCTCGCGATTGGCTTGTTGGGCGGCGATAATGGCCAGGTTGGCGTCGGACGGATCGTTTTTGTCTGCCTGACGCTGCGCGAGCCAGCTCTCGATCACGGCTTGTGGCGCATTGCAATCGAGGATCAGGAACGGCGCACCGGTCGCTTCGGCGATTTTCGCCGCGCTGTCGCGTTGTTCACGCTTGAGGTAAGTCGCGTCGATGATCACCGGGAAACCGGCGCGCAGAATCACGCCAGCGATTTCATGCAGGCGGGTATAAGTGGCGGCACTGGCATCGGCGCTGTAGATACCGGCTTGCGGGTCGTTTGGCACCTGTTGCTCGCCGAACAGACGCTTGCGCTCGACATCGGAACGCAGGCGAATCGCCCCCAGTGCTTCTACCAGGCGCATGGCTACGTGGCTCTTGCCGACGGCGGAAACGCCGTGGGTGATCGCCATGAAGCGCGATGGAATGGTGCTGTAACTTTCCGCCAGGTTGGCGTAGTTGCGGTACTGGCGCAGGGTCGTGGCGCGTTGTACCGGATCGGCCTCGGCGGGCATGCTGAACAGGGCGACCTTGGCGCGAACCAGTGCGCGGTAGGCTTTATAGAAGTTCAGCAGCTCAAGGCCCTGATAATCGCCGGTCAGCTCCAGGTATTGGCTCATGAAGCGCCGAGCCAGGCTTTTCAGGCCGCGGTCTTCGAGGTCCATCGCCAGGAAACCGGTGTCGGCATAGACGTCGGTGAAACGGAACGGCTCGTTGAACTCGATGCAGTCGAAAATAACCACGTTGCCGTCGATCACGGTGGCGTTGCCCAAATGGATATCACCGTGGCATTCGCGGATGAAACCTTCAGCTTTTCGTTGTGCCAGCAGTGGTTTCAGGCGTTCGAAACTGCTTTCGGCCCAGGCTTGCAGGGCATCAAGTTGCAGCAGGTCGGCTTTATCGCTGAGGAACGGCCGAATTTGTTCGAAGTTCTGCCGCACCGGTGCCATGACGCTTTCAGGGGTGCCGGCTTCGTGAGCTGCCGGAACCTTCGGGGCGCTGAGGTGGAACCGGGCGATCTGGTTGGCCATCTCGTCGATGTGCGCAGTTGTCAGTTCGCCATTGGCTTGCAGGGTGCTGAGCAACTGGCTTTGCGGGAACTGGCGCATTTTCAGCGCGTAATCGAGCACCGGGCCGGTGCCGCCGAATTGCGGCGCTTCAACGCTGCCGGTGATCGGCAACACCTCAAGGTACAAATCGTTGGTCAGGCGCTGGTTCAGGCGCAGCTCTTCGCCGCAGAAATGTTCGCGCGATTCGAGACTGGTGAAGTCGAGGAAGCCGAAATTGACCGGCTTCTTCACTTTATAAGCATAGGGGCCAGTGAGCAGCACCCAGGAGATGTGCGTCTCGATGACCTGGAATCCCTCTACAGGATGCGGGTAGAGGGCCGGATTTTGCAGGGCAGCGATCAGGGACTGGCTCACAGGTGATCCTTCAGAGTCTGGGAAAATTCAAGGGCAACATTATGGCGGCAAGCCGGACTAACGCAAACCTCGCGGGGCTCATGTTGATCAGGAATAAAGTGCGTATAATCCGCCGCCATGACTCGTACCCGATCCCCTCGTTCCCCTAAAAAACCTCCTTCTAGCGGCCTGCGCCCCTGGTTAGGCTGGGCGCTCAAGCTCAGTCTGGTCGGCCTCGTAGTGCTGGCAGGCTTCGCGGTTTACCTTGATGCCGTGGTTCAGGAGAAGTTCTCCGGCAAGCGCTGGACCATTCCGGCCAAGGTTTATGCGCGTCCGCTCGAGCTGTTCGTCGGACAAAAGCTGAGCAAGGATGACTTTCTCATCGAACTCGACGCCCTGGGTTATCGCCGTGAAAGCGTGGCCAATGGACCGGGCGCGGCATCGGTCAACGGCAATACCGTCGATTTGAACACCCGTGGGTTCCAGTTCTATGAGGGGCTGGAGCAGGCTCAACCGGTGCGCGTGCGTTTCTCTGGCGATTACGTCGCCGAGCTGTCGTCGACCAACGGTTCAAAATTGTCGGTGGTGCGCCTTGAGCCGCTGTTGATCGGTGGCCTTTACCCGAAAAACCTTGAGGACCGCATCCTGATCAAGATCGATCAGGTGCCGCCGTATCTGCTCGATACGCTGGTGGCGGTGGAAGACCGCGACTTCTATCACCACTTCGGTGTGTCGCCGAAGTCGATCATGCGGGCCGTTTGGGTCAACACATCGGCCGGGCAAATGCGTCAGGGCGGTAGTACGTTGACGCAGCAGCTGGTCAAGAACTTCTACCTGACCAACGAACGCAGCCTGAGCCGCAAGCTGACTGAAGCGATGATGGCGATGCTGCTCGAGTTGCACTACAGCAAGCCGGACATTCTTGAGGCTTACCTCAATGAAGTGTTCATCGGTCAGGACGGCCAGCGCGCCGTGCACGGTTTCGGTCTGGCCAGCCAGTTCTTCTTCAGCCAGCCGCTGTCCGAACTCAAGTTGCATCAAGTCGCGTTGCTGGTCGGCATGGTCAAAGGACCGTCCTACTACAACCCGCGTCGCTACCCGGAGCGCGCGCTTGAACGACGCAATCTGGTGCTCGATCTGCTGGAACAGCAAGGTGTCGCTACTGCCGAGCAAGTCGCCGCGGCGAAGAAAATGCCGCTGGGCGTGACCAAGCGCGGCAGCCTCGCAGACAGTTCGTTCCCGGGCTTCCTCGATCTGGTCAAGCGTCAGTTGCGCGAAGACTACCGCGACGAAGACTTGACCGAAGAAGGTCTGCGGATCTTCACCAGTTTCGACCCGATCCTGCAGATGAAGGCCGAAGCCTCGGTTAACGATACCTTCAAGCGCCTTGCCGGCCGCAAAGGTTCGGAAGACGTTGAAGCCGCGATGGTCGTGACCAACCCTGAAACCGGCGAAGTCCAGGCGATGATTGGCAGCCGTCAGGCCAGCTTTGCCGGTTTCAACCGCGCGCTGGATGCCGTGCGGCCAATCGGTTCCCTGATCAAGCCGGCGGTGTACCTGACCGCGCTTGAAAAGCCGAGCCAGTACACCTTGACCAGTTGGCTGTCCGATGAATCCTTCTCGGTCAAAGGCGCAGATGGTCAGATCTGGAAACCGCAGAACTATGATCGTCGCTCCCACGGTACGGTTTTCCTCTACCAGGGGCTGGCGCATTCCTACAACCTGTCGACTGCGCGTCTGGGGCTGGAAGTCGGTGTACCGAACGTCCTGAAAACCCTTGGGCGTCTGGGTATCACTCGCGAGTTTCCGGCCTTCCCGTCAATGTTGCTGGGGGCGGGTGGCATGACGCCGATAGAAGTGGCAACCATGTACCAGACCCTGGCCAACGGCGGTTTCAACACGCCGATGCGCGGGATTCGCAGCGTACTGACCGCCGAAGGTCAGCCGCTCAAACGTTATCCGTTCCAGATTCAGCAGCGTTTCGATCCGGCTTCCATCTACCTGATCCAGAGCGCCATGCAGCGTGTGATGCGTGAAGGTACCGGCAGCTCGGTTTACAACGTGCTGCCCAAGACGCTGACGCTGGCGGGTAAAACCGGTACCAGTAACGACTCGCGAGACAGCTGGTTCGCCGGTTTCAGCCAGGATCTGCTGGCAGTGGTCTGGCTGGGGCGCGATGACAACGGCAAGACGCCGTTCACCGGTGCCACGGGCGCATTGCAAGTCTGGACCAGTTTCATGCGCAAGGCCGACCCGTTGCCGCTGGATATGCCGCAGCCGGATAATATCGTTCAGGCCTGGGTCGACTCGCGCACCGGGCAGGGTTCTGAAGCCAACTGCCCAGGCGCAGTGCAGATGCCGTATATTCGCGGCAGCGAACCGCCTCCTGGCGCTGCGTGCGGTGGTTTAGGCCCCTCGCCAGGCGAATCGGTGATGGATTGGGTCAAGGGCTGGATGAATTAAGCGAGAGGGTTTCAAGTGAACAAGTGGTTTATTCCAGCGGTTACGGTGACAGCTCTGGCTTTGCTCAGTGGCTGCTCCAGTGTGCAGCACGGCTCGATTCCAGTGGTCGACTCCGGTACGGCCGTATCCAACAGTGAGCGGATCTCTGCCAATGGCGGTTTCCGCAAAACAACCGTGAAGCGTCCGGCACAAGCCCAGACTCAGGCGATCCCGCAGGGTGACACTGGCGTAGTGGTGATGATCCCGGGCGGTGGCGCGACGACGTCGACGCCAATCAGCACTCAACCGATCAGTCCAGGCCCGATCAGCTCCGGTCCGATTACACCGGGTCCGGTCGACAGCGGACCGCTCCAGTCGGCACCGATCAATCAGGGTAACTACAGCATGCCCTCGACGCCGAGTGGAATTCCTCCCTCCAGCAGCGCTGGCGGTTTGTCCGCCGACGAGCAACTGGACGGTCCGGTGTTGGCCTTGCTGACCACCGCTCAGCAACAACAGGCCAGCGGTGATCTGAATGGCGCATCCTCCAGCCTCGAGCGTGCTCAGCGGGTTGCTCCACGTGAGCCGCAAGTGCTTTATCGTCTGGCGCAGGTGCGCTTGGCCCAGGGTGATGCAGCGCAAGCCGAGCAGTTCGCTCGTCGCGGTTTGACGTTTGCCAATGGGCGTCCGGATCTGCAGGCAAGCCTGTGGGAGCTGATCGCCCAGGCGCGTGAGAAACAGGGCGACTCCGCAGGCGCGGCGCAGGCTCGTCAAAAGGCCAAGGTTTCGCTTTGATGGATGTCCGTTTTCCAAAGATTGCTGAACAGCTGCTGCTGATCGAGCGCGAGTTGCGTCTTCAGGGCTGGTGGGACGAGGTTGCGCCAAGCGCTGAAGCGCTGGCCAGTGTCGAGCCATTTTCCGTCGACACGCTGGATTTCGAGCAGTGGCTGCAATGGATCTTCCTGCCACGCATGAAGATCATCCTTGAGAACAATCTGCCGCTGCCGAATGCCTCGGGCATTCAGGAAATGGCCGAGATGGTCTTTGCTTCGCGTAATGTCCAGGGCAAGGATCAGCAGTTGCAAGCCTTGCTCAAAGAGTTCGATCAGCTCATCACGGCCTCCCGCTAAGCCGGAAACTGCCAGCGCCTACTGGCAGTTATCCTTGATCTGTTTTTGTGTTTCGGTGATGCGTTCCTGACGCTGTTGGTCTGTCAGGCGACGCATCTCACCATCGACTTCCTCGCGTAATCTCGGATTGTTCTGCAGTTGAGCCAGGTTCGTTCGTGCCTGTTCGCAGAACGTCTTGAGCTGGGCTTGCCGCTCGGCGATCTGCTTTTTCACTGTGCTGTCGATGACCTGTTGATCGCCTATCGCGCTACTGCGTGGTGGCGCGGTCGGTTTGCCGGCGGGCAGGGTGGGTTTCACCATAGTGGTGGCTTCCTGGCCCTGGGGCGGCTGTGCATCGAAATGGGTGACACCTTGGCCATCGATCCATTTGTAGATCGGACTGGCCATGCACAAAGGGCTCAGGCTGATCAGCAGACTGGCCGTGAAGAAGAACGTTCTCATGCCGTTTCCTTGTCGTGGGTGCGCAATTGAAGCTAACACACCTGCTGTTTAAAGGTTTTTTCTTGCGTTCTCATGCGCTTAGTTCGAATAAAGCACATTGACGGCTTGACTTGCAGAGGGCGAAACAGAAGAATCCAAAGTCCGCTGTAGAGGGACTGCCAGAAGCAGACCCACTCGGCAGATCATGAGGCGCACATCCGCGCCGACCTGTTACACCCGCAACGCGTTACCTCGCGCTGGGTGGGAAAGCCCCGCAACACTTGGGACGATCCCAATACTTGCTCAGTCAGTGCTGACGTAGTCGGCGACCACCGTCGCTCATGCTCTGCCGAGAAGTAAACCTATTAAGACCCGTCCCCTTTATGTGGGCGGTATTCTGGCGTTTTAGAGGTGAACAACGTGGAGCTTTTATCTGGCGGTGAGATGCTCGTCCGCTTTTTGCGTGACGAAGGCGTCAAATATATCTACGGGTACCCAGGTGGTGCTCTCCTTCATGTATACGATGCCCTGTTCAAAGAACCGGAAGTGACCCACATCCTGGTTCGTCACGAACAGGCTGCGACCCATATGGCTGACGGCTATGCCCGTGCTACCGGTAAAGCCGGCGTAGTACTGGTGACCTCTGGCCCGGGCGCAACCAACGCCATCACCGGTATTGCCACGGCCTACATGGACTCCATTCCGATGGTGGTTATTTCCGGCCAGGTGCCTAGCAGCATGGTGGGCACCGATGCATTCCAGGAAACCGACATGATCGGTATCTCCCGGCCGATCGTGAAGCACAGCTTCATGATCAAGCACGCGTCGGAAATTCCGGAAGTCATGAAGAAAGCGTTCTACCTGGCGCAATCCGGTCGTCCTGGTCCTGTCGTTGTCGATATCCCGAAAGACATGACCAATCCGGCCGAGAAATTCGAATACGTCTTCCCGAAAAAAGCCAAGCTGCGTTCCTACAGCCCGGCTGTTCGCGGTCACTCCGGGCAAATCCGCAAGGCAGCAGAAATGCTTCTGGCGGCCAAGCGTCCAGTGCTGTATTCGGGCGGCGGCGTGATCCTCGGCGGTGGCTCCGCGCCTCTGACCGAGCTGGCGCAAATGCTCAACCTGCCAGTGACCAATACCCTGATGGGGCTGGGTGCTTACCCTGGCACCGATCGTCAGTTCATCGGCATGCTGGGCATGCACGGTAGCTACACCGCTAACCTGGCCATGCACCATGCTGACGTGATTCTCGCTGTCGGCGCGCGTTTTGATGACCGCGTGATCAACGGCCCGGCCAAGTTCTGTCCGAATGCCAAGATCATTCACATCGACATCGACCCGGCTTCGATTTCCAAGACCATCAAGGCAGACGTGCCTATCGTTGGCCCGGTTGAGAGCGTCCTGACCGAAATGGTCGCGATCCTCAAGGAAATCGGCGAGACCCCGAACAAGGAGTCCGTTGCCAGTTGGTGGAAGCAAGTTGATGAGTGGCGCGGTGATCGCGGCCTGTTCCCTTACGACAAGGGCGATGGCAGCGTCATCAAGCCGCAGACCGTGATCGAAACCCTGTGCGAAGTAACCAAGGGCGATGCCTTTGTGGCCTCTGATGTGGGGCAGCACCAGATGTTCGCGGCGCAGTACTACAAGTTCAACAAGCCGAACCGCTGGATCAACTCCGGTGGCCTGGGCACCATGGGCTTCGGTTTTCCGGCGGCCATGGGCATCAAGCTGAGCTTCCCGGATGCCGACGTCGTCTGCGTGACGGGCGAGGGCAGTATCCAGATGAACATTCAGGAACTGTCCACCTGTCTGCAATATGGCTTGCCGGTCAAAATCGTCATCCTGAACAACGGTGTTCTGGGTATGGTTCGCCAGTGGCAAGACATGAGTTACGGCAGTCGTCACTCGCACTCCTACATGGAGTCGCTGCCTGACTTCGTCAAGCTGGCAGAGGCCTATGGTCACGTCGGCGTGCGCATTACCGACTCGAAGGATTTGAAGTCGAAGATGGAGGAAGCGTTCGCGATGAAAGATCGCTTGGTGGTGCTCGATATTTCGGTCGACACCAGCGAGCACGTCTATCCGATGCAGATCAAAGACGGCTCCATGCGCGATATGTGGCTGAGCAAGACGGAGCGTACGTAATCATGCGGCATATTATTTCCTTGCTTCTGGAAAACGAACCGGGCGCTCTGTCTCGTGTAGTCGGCCTGTTCTCGCAGCGCAACTACAACATCGAAAGCCTGACCGTGGCACCTACCGAAGACCCGACCCTGTCGCGTCTGACGTTGACCACTGTTGGCCACGATGAAGTCATCGAGCAGATCACCAAAAACCTGAACAAGCTGATCGAAGTGGTCAAGCTGGTCGACCTGTCGGAAAGCGCTCACATCGAGCGTGAACTGATGCTGGTCAAGGTCAAGGCCACCGGCGCCCAGCGCGCCGAGATCAAACGCACTACCGATATTTATCGTGGACAGATCGTCGATGTCAGTGCCAGCGTGTATACCGTTCAATTGACCGGTACCAGCGACAAGCTCGACAGTTTCATTCAGTCGATCGGCACTGCCTCGATTCTGGAAACCGTACGCAGTGGCGTCACCGGGATTGCCCGTGGCGACAAAGTACTCAGCATCTAAACCAAATTAGCGAATGGCCTGAACGGCCTGGATATATAGGGGAAATTCATGAAAGTTTTCTACGATAAAGACTGCGACCTGTCGATCATCCAGGGCAAGAAAGTTGCCATCATCGGTTACGGTTCCCAGGGCCACGCTCAAGCGTGCAACCTGAAAGACTCCGGCGTTGACGTTACTGTCGGTCTGCGTAAAGGTTCGGCCACTGTTGCCAAAGCCGAAGCTCACGGCCTGAAAGTGACTGACGTTGCTTCCGCTGTTGCTGCTGCCGACCTGGTCATGATCCTGACCCCGGACGAGTTCCAGTCTGCCCTGTACAAGAACGAAATCGAGCCGAACATCAAGAAAGGCGCCACTCTGGCCTTCTCCCACGGCTTCGCGATCCACTACAACCAGGTTGTGCCACGTGCTGACCTCGACGTGATCATGATCGCGCCGAAGGCTCCGGGCCACACCGTGCGTTCCGAGTTCGTCAAAGGCGGTGGTATCCCTGACCTGATCGCTATCTATCAGGATGCTTCCGGCAACGCCAAAAACGTTGCGCTGTCCTACGCTGCTGGCGTTGGCGGCGGCCGTACCGGCATCATCGAAACCACCTTCAAGGACGAGACCGAAACCGACCTGTTCGGCGAACAAGCCGTTCTGTGCGGCGGTACCGTTGAGCTGGTCAAAGCCGGTTTCGAAACCCTGGTTGAAGCTGGCTACGCGCCAGAAATGGCCTACTTCGAATGCCTGCACGAACTGAAGCTGATCGTTGACCTCATGTACGAAGGCGGTATCGCCAACATGAACTACTCGATCTCCAACAACGCCGAGTACGGCGAGTACGTTACCGGCCCTGAAGTCATCAACGCTGAATCCCGTCAGGCCATGCGTAATGCCCTGAAACGTATTCAGGACGGCGAATACGCGAAGATGTTCATCAGCGAAGGTGCTACCGGCTATCCTTCGATGACCGCCAAGCGTCGTAACAACGCTGCGCACGGCATCGAGATCATCGGCGAGCAACTGCGCTCGATGATGCCGTGGATCGGCGCCAACAAAATCGTCGACAAAGCCAAAAACTAAGTCACGAGCTTGTACAGAAAACGCGGCTTAGGCCGCGTTTTTTCGTTTGAGTGGTCGGTTCTGGTATAAAGCTGCATCGTTTGCGGCCGAACCGTTGTTGCAGACACCTGTCGAAACTTTCCACACCGTTGCAAGGTAATGTCCATGAGCGAACGTCCCGAAGAGCCAAACCAGGCCTCTGACGCCGAAAGCCTGCTACCCATCGATGAGCATGTCGAAGAAGGGCATGACGCTGAAGGCCGTAAAGTCCGGCATCGTGGTATCTATCTTCTGCCGAATCTGTTCACCACTGCGAACCTGTTCGCAGGGTTTTACTCCATCATCAACTCGATGAGCGCCCAGAGCGCCTTGAGTGCCGGTGATGCTGCAAGCGCGAGCAAGTATTTTGCTTTCGCGGCGATTGCGATTTTCGTCGCCATGGTCCTCGACGGCCTCGATGGCCGGGTTGCCCGCATGACCAATACCCAAAGCGCCTTCGGTGCCGAGTACGACTCGCTGTCGGATATGGTCGCCTTTGGTGTCGCGCCGGCATTGCTGGCATTTGGCTGGGCGCTGGGGGATATGGGCAAGGTTGGCTGGATGGTTGCCTTCATCTATGTCGCGGGCGCGGCATTGCGCCTGGCGCGCTTCAATACTCAGGTAGGCACTGCAGACAAGCGCTACTTCATCGGTCTGGCCAGTCCGGCTGCGGCGGGTGTGGTTGCAGGTATTGTCTGGGCATTCAGCGATTACGGGATTCAGGGCTCCAAGATGTCCTTCCTGGTTGCGCTGATGGTTGCAGCCGCCGGGATGCTGATGGTCAGCAACATCAAGTACAACAGCTTCAAGGAGTTGGACCTGAAAGGCCGCGTACCTTTCGTGGCGATCCTGGCTGTGGTGCTGGTGTTTGCGGTGGTCTTCAGTGATCCGCCACGCATTTTGCTGCTGGTTTTCCTCGCCTATGCAGCTTCTGGCCCGGTGCAGTACCTGTTGCATCTTCGTCGGCACAAAAACGCCGAGTGATGTAATTTCCCCCATACTCCGCAGTCTATTGGTGCATCTGTCCTCCAATTCTGCGGAGTTGCCATGTTATTCAAGTTTCCCAAGTCGTCCGACTGTCATGAGTCGGATGTTACGCCTGAGTCTCTCTATCTCACTCGTCGCAGTGTGCTTGGTGGGGCTATCGCCGGTATGGCAGTCAGCGGCCTGCCGCGTTGGGCCAGCGCAGACAGCGCGGCTCGGTACGCGGATGTCGAGCCGGGCAAGGCGCCTTCCTGGTTTTCCGAAAAACTCCCTGCAACCAAATGGGAGGCGATTACCGTCAAGGATGAGGCGATCACGCCGTTCAAGGACGCGACTCACTACAACAACTTCTATGAGTTCGGTACTGACAAGGGCGATCCCGCGCAAAACGCTGGCGCGCTGAAAACCGAGCCGTGGTCTGTGGTTGTCGATGGCGAGGTGAGTAAGCCGGGGCGTTATGCGCTGGAGGACTTCATGAAGCCGTATCAGTTGGAGGAGCGCATCTATCGCCTGCGTTGCGTAGAAGCCTGGTCGATGGTAATTCCGTGGATCGGTTTTCCCATCTCGGCGTTGCTCCGTCAGGTCGAGCCGACCTCCAAGGCAAAGTACATTCGTTTTGAAACCTTGCAGGACCCCAAGACCATGTCGGGGCAGCGCTCTGGTTTTGCCCTGATCGACTGGCCCTATGTAGAAGGGCTGCGTCTGGATGAGGCGATGAATCCGTTGGCGATTCTTGCGGTTGGCATGTATGGCCGTGAGCTGCCCAACCAGAACGGCGCTCCGTTGCGTTTGGTGGTGCCTTGGAAATACGGGTTCAAGAGCGTCAAATCCATCGTGCGTATCAGTCTGCTCAGCGAGCAACCGAAAACCACCTGGCAGAGCATCACGTCCGATGAGTATGGCTTTTACGCGAACGTGAACCCGACGGTTGATCATCCGCGTTGGACTCAGGCCAGGGAGCGGCGTTTGCCGAGCGGGTTGTTGAAGCCTAATGTGCGTGACACGCAGATGTTCAATGGCTACGGGGATGAAGTCGCTTCTCTCTATAGCGGTCTCGACCTGCGGAAGAATTACTGATGCGTTTTCCAGCGTGGCGCATTAGCGTCTTTATAGTTGCAGCGGTGTGGCCGTTTCTCTGGCTGTATGAAGCCTGGAGTTTTGCCTTGGGGCCGGATCCCGGAAAAGTACTGGTTGATCGACTGGGGCTGGGGGCGCTGGTCCTGCTATTGATCACCTTGAGCATGACGCCTGTACAGAGGCTGGCAGGATGGGCGGGTTGGATTGCCGTTCGGCGGCAGCTCGGGTTGTGGTGCTTTGCTTATGTTGTTCTGCATTTGAGCGCCTATCTGGTTTTTATCCTCGGTCTTGATTGGTCTCAGTTGGGGGTAGAGCTAAGCAAGCGCCCCTACATTATTGTTGGCAGTCTGGGATTCCTTGGTCTTCTGGCGCTGGCGGTTACATCCAATCGTTATAGTCAGCGACGGCTGGGTGTCCGTTGGAAAAAGTTGCATCGCTTGGTCTATGTGATTCTTGGCCTTGCATTGCTGCATATGCTTTGGATAGTTCGGGCAGATCTAAAGGAGTGGGCGATCTATGCATCTATAGGCGCGCTGCTGTTAGTGCTGCGAGCACCATCCCTAATGCGCAGAATCCCTCGTTTGATGACCAGAAAAGCACCTTCTGCAACAAAAGCGTAATTAACCCTTGACGGCAGATTCTGGAAGTCTATAATTCGCCCCACTTCCGGCGCAGTCGAAACAGAAAACTCCTTGGTAAACAAAGAGTTACGCAGTTTTCGACAGCGGTTACGCTTCAGTTCATCGAAGTCCGAAGGAGTTGGTAAGGCAGTGTGTTTTCGCCTTATTAACGGTTCGATCATCTCGGTCGAAAGCGGAGAAAAAGAGGTGTTGACAGCAGCGAGTAACGCTGTAGAATTCGCCTCCCGCTAACGAGAGATCGGAAGCGCAAGTGGTTGAAGTTGCAAAGGAAACTTTGAAAACTTCTGAAAATAACCA
>NZ_JBFTMN010000018.1:0-114037 GCF_056397005.1 Pseudomonas sp. 05N431 | reverse complement strand
ATCAGGGGGTGGGCGCGCAGCGCCGTACGGCGCAGCCGGACACATCGAGAGGAGGTCGTCGCGAAGCAGACCGTAGGCGATGCCCCCTGATGAATGCCGGAACGAGGGGACGCCGAGCCTAGGCGAGGTGCCGTACGCTTGGGGCGAAGACCTTTGCTTCCTTTGGGGCGTTTGCCAAAGGGAGTCGCCGTCAGGGCGAAACCCTAAGTAGCCGTTACCGCAGAAATGGATATGTACACCGGCAAGAGATTGGTCGGCTGTCAGGCCGTCATCGCAGGCAAGCCAGCTCCCACAGGTTTGATGGGTGTACATCTGCGGGAGATTGGGCGGCTGTCAGGCCGTCATCGCAGGCAAGCCAGGTCCCACAGGTTTGATGGGTGTACATCTGCAGGAGATTGGGCGGCTGTCAGGCCGCCATTGCAAGCAAGCTCAGCGCCTACACTTCCTTGGGCAAACGCTGATCAATCACCTGATACAGCGCACTGCTCTCAGGCCAGTTACGCATAAACCGCGCCCGATCCCGCGCATACGCCGGAGCGAAGCTACTCAGCGAACCGTGCTGACACATCGAATCCAGATCGATCAACGACCAGCGATCCTTATCCCAAAACAGATTATGCCCCTTGAAATCCCCATGACTGATGCGCTCGCGAATCAACTCGGCAAACAAGTGATCCAGCGCCAGCAACTCAGTTTCAGGCGCATCACCACTCTCAACGAACGGCGCAAAGCGCTCAATGATGTCCGGCCCCGCCAAGTACTCGGTAATCAGATAAGCCCGACTGCGCAACCAGAGAAAACGCTTTTCCAACAGTGCCAGCGGTTTCGGGGTGGCAATGCCGAGGAACGCCAGGCGATGCCCCTCGCGCCACGAGTGCCAGGCGCGGCTCGGGCGCCAGAAGCGTTTGAGCCAATGGGCAACGCCCTTGATGTTGTAGCGCTTGACCAGCAGCGTGCGCCCCGCCACCTCGACCCTGCCAACACTCGCAGCGCCGCCGGTCTTGTACAGATGCCCCTGATCGAGCAACGCATCGGCCTGCGCCAATACCGGCAGCATGGCCGCTTCTTCTTCGCGACGAATCGCGCGCAAACCGAACGCTCCACGCTGCACACTGAACAACGTGCATTCGCGTCCGGCCTTGATCAGAAAGTCTTTCAAGCGCCAGCTGCGGACCTTGTCGACCTGCTTCTGCAAAGCTTCCAGTGGCAAGGCGTGCTCGCCGTTGCTCAACAGGTAATACACCAGCAACTCTTCGGTGAACGGCTCAAGCGACTTGGGCAGTTGAGCGAAAAACACCCCGAGGTTCTCCAGGACTTTCTGTCGGGACAGCGGCTGACCAGCCTGCTCGACACGAATACCCGCACCGTCGATCAAGTACAGCTGGCCGTCGTGGCGCAGCAGGTTGTCCAGGTGCAAGTCTTCCTGCCACAGGCCTTTGCTGTGCAATTGACCGATAGCGCCCAGCGCCTCGGCCAACACAGTGGCTTGCTCGTCCGCCAGCGCCGGCAGTGCTTCGACCTGCTTCCAGGCATCGCCGAGGCTTTCAGCACCTTCGAGGAAATCGAACAGCAGCCAACCGCCCTCGCCATCCTTCAGGCCATCGGCGAGCAGCCTCGGCGTGGTCAAGCCTTGCGCGGCGAGCAGACGGACGCCGTCCAGCTCACGCTGAAAATGCCGCGCCGCCTTGCTGCCCACCAACAGTTTGGCCAGCACCGGACGCCCGCGCCAAACAGCGGCGCCCACGTAACGCTGGCCCGGCAAAACCCGCAACACGTTGAGCAGTTGCAACTGCGCCGGACCTGCGGCATCCGCCAGCTCGATGCTCAATGGCAAGCCCGGCGTACGACCGACGCTTTTCAGTTCAGACAAACGCATCAACGCGTCTCCTTGTGGCTGCGTCGAGCGATCAGGCGCTGCACCCAACGCTCGACCTGCGGGCTATTCGCCGACTGATTCAGATAAGTTGCCAGCAACAGCCGCACCTCCTCGCAGGTCCAGACCGGCGCCCGGCGTATCAACGGCTCCAGATCCTTGATCCGGTCCCGCTGACCAAACAGCAGCGGCCGGGTTTTCTCCAGATCGATCAGTTGCGCCTGATAACCATCGCCAGCAGGACGTAAAAAAATGTGCTTGGGATAAAAACAGCCGTGCACTTGCCCCACATCGTGCAGTCGACGCGCAAGCAGCGCGCAGGCCTGCAGAATCCCCGCCTGCCGCGCATCACTGAGGCCCGGCCACTGTTCCAGCAGCGAATCCAGATCATTCCAGCCGTCCAGTGCACGCGTCAGCAGAATCGCCCGAACTTCACCCTCTACCTTGCGCTCACCAAAAAATACCGCCTGCAACGCTGGAACTCCCAACTGCTGGTAGCGGCTGATGTTACGAAACTCACGGGCAAAACTGGGCTCGCCAAATGGCCGGTACAAGGACCGCGTCAAGTAGTTGCTCTGACGTTTGAGGTAGTAGCCGTTACCGTCCAGATCCAGCCGAAAAACACTACTCCAGCCACCCTGGGACATGTTCGGTTCATCCACTGCGTCGAGTTGTTTGCCCCACAGGGCATCGAACCCGTCGAGGCCATGACGTTCCAGCAGTTCGCGGTCGTCAATGGCCAGAAAATCAGTCATTCGCATCCCTTGAAATTTTCACGCTCTGCCGGTTCTGGCGCGTGTCGAAGGCCTTGAGTCGAGACTCTTGGCGGTACAGCTGTTTCGGGCTCCGTCCCCACCATCAGAGCGCATCTCCATAGCGCTGCTTGCGTTCATAAAGCTTGTTGGCCTTGCCCTCGAGCCACGCCAGCAACGACGCCTCTTCGCGCAGAATCTGGCGCAAGGGTTGCTGGAAGTAACCTTTGAGGAAACGCAACTTGTCGCGACGCGTCAGGCCGATATCCAGCGCCGAGAAATACAACGCCGCCAGATCCTTGTTACGCCAGCGCCGGGTGATCGCCCGGCGGGTCTGGGCACGGTGCAGATCGATCACCGAAAGCTTGAAATCGTCGGCCGTCACCGGTTTATCGGTGTGCAGCAAAAAGTGGCAGATGTAGCAGTCACGGTGGTTGACCCCCGCGCGGTGCATCATGCCGGTCATGCGCGCCACTTCGGCAATCAGCGCACGCTTGAGTTTTGGCTCTGGCGGCTGCTTGACCCAATCGATGCTGAAGTCTTCCAGGCTGATGGTCGGCGCCAGTTCTTCGGTGACGATAAACGAGTGCTGGTCCGCCGGGTTACTGCCGCGCTCGCCGTAAGCGACGGCGGTCATGGTCGGCACGCCGACTTCCTGCAAACGCTGGATAGCCCGCCACTCCTGGCCGGCACCGAGTACCGGCAGTTTGGCAGTGAGCAGATTCTTGAAGATCTCGCCCCAGCCAATGCCCCGGTGAATTTTCACAAAGAAGCCGTTCCCGGCCACTTCGGTGCGCAGGGTCCGACGAGCTTCGAGCTCACGGTAAACCTCGCCCTTCAGGCCTTCGACTTCGGTGAACGCATCGCGCTCGGCCCAAAGGCTCTTGAACGGTTCGGCAAGAATCAACTTCATCAGTGTTGCTCCGCCAGAATCACATCCGCCGCGTGCTGCGGCATGCTGTAGAGATCGGCCGTGTCAGCGAAGGCCAGGCCATTACGGCTCCAGGCCGCACGCGCTGCGTCGTCGCTCAACATGGTCGTCAGGTACTGCGTGAGTTGCGCCTGTTCAAACGGTTCGTCCAGCACCAGGCCGCTGTCGGCCTCGGCAATGTAATGCGCATAACCGCACACCGCACTGACCAGCACCGGCAAGCCGGCCACCAGCGCTTCAAGCAATACCGTCCCGGTATTTTCGTTGTACGCCGGGTGGATCAACAGGTCGGCACCGAGCAGGAAACGCGGGATATCGCTGCGGCCCTTGAGAAACTGCACGTTATCGCCGAGCCCCAACGTGGCACTCTGTAGCTGGAATACTTTGGGGTCGTCCTGGCCAATTACAAATAGCCGGGTACGTTTACGCAGCTCCGATGGCAACGCGGCCAGCGCCTTGAGGCTGCGATCGACACCTTTGGTCTTGAACCCGGACCCGATCTGCACCAGCAACAAATCGTCGTCGCCCAGGGAGAATTCGCGACGGAACTCAGCGCGAATTTCAGCCGCATTGGCCGGCGCACGCCGGTCCAGGGCAATCCCCGGTGGCAGCAGATGGAAGCGCTCAAGCGGCGTGTCGTAATGCTTGATGAACAGCGGCTGCTGGACTTCGGAAATCATCAAGACTTCGGTTTTCGCATCCTTGGCGAACACCGCGCGCTCGTACTCGGCGAAGTGCCGGTAGCGGCCCCAGCGCCGGTAGAGGGCATTGCGCAGGGTCTGCGCCTTGTCCTCGAAACAACCATCCGCAGCGTAGTAGACGTCGAGCCCCGGCATTTTGTTGAAGCCGATCAGCCGGTCCACCGGACGCTTGGCCAGGTCGGCTTCCATCCAGGCAGTCAGCTTCTCGTTACGGCGATGATTGAAGATCGCCTTGACCGGCGCCACCAGCACTTCGAAACCCGGCGGCACATCGCCTTCCCAGATCAGCGTGTAGACACGGATCTGATGCCCGCGCTGCTGACATTCCAGGGCGATGCGCATGAAATCGCGCTGCAATCCGCCAAACGGGAAATATTTGTATAGGACAAAAGCCAATTGCATCAGCGCAGCTCCTCAGCCAGTAGCGGCGGCTGCAAAAGCGTGATTAAACGGCTCGCGACACGCTCGGGGTTCAGGCGAGTGAAGCACAATGGCCACTCGCGCTTGAGATCGAATCGACGCTGATCTTCAGCGGTCGGTTGGTAAGCACATTTCTTTTGCAAGCACGGCGCACACGGGAAGTCACTTGCCAGGTGCACCTGGCTTTTGCCATACGCACCGGTCAGACCCGGATTGGTCGGACCGAACAGTGACACCGTCGGCACGTCCAGCGCAGCGGCCAGATGACCGAGGCCCGTGTCGACTGCCACACAGGCTTGCGCACCGGCCAGCACTTTGGCGACGCCGGCCAGGTTCAATTTGGGCAGCACTTCGGCATTGCGCAGCCCCTTGGCGATGCGCTCGGCGCGGGCCTTTTCGGCCGGGTTGCCCCATGGAAGTTTCACCGCCATGCCAAGGTGGCCCATGCGTTCGGCCAACTCACGCCAGTAAGCTTCTGGCCAGTGCTTGGTGTCCCACGTCGTGCCGTGCAGGAACAACACGTAAGGATTCTTGCGCGGCAGCTCGACCAACCGCTCGACGTTCAGGCCATAGTCGCCCAACCCTTGCGGCAGGTCGTAACCCAGCGCCACGGCGAACAACTGACGCAGTCGTTCCACGGCGTGTTGCCCACGGGCTACCGCCAGACGTCGGGAATAAAACCGCGCGGCGATGGGCTCACGGGCAGAATTCTTGTCCAGCCCGGCTATCGGCGCGCGGACGTAGCGGGTCAGCCAGGCGCTTTTGAGCAGGCCCTGGGCATCGATCACCAGATCGTATTTGGTGGCACGAACGTTTTGCTTGAAGCGTTTCCACTCGCCGCTTTTGACGGTTTGCCAGAGGTTCTTGCGCCAGCGACGGATCGCCACCGGAATCACCTTGCCAACAGCCGGGTGCCAGGTCGGGATCTCGGCGAAGCCTTCTTCCACTACCCAGTCGAACTTGATGCCCGGGATCGCCCGTGCCGCGTCGGTCAACGCCGGCAACGCATGAATCACGTCGCCCAGCGAAGAAGTCTTGATCAACAGTACCCGCAACTTAACGAACCTCTACCGGAGCGCCTTGCAGGCGTTCTAACGCTTCGTTCACCGGTTGCGGCGTGAGCTGGCGCAAGCAGTTGTAATGACCGAAACGGCAGGTGCGATCGAAACACGGGCTGCACTCGATACCCAGGCGAACGATCTCGACCTTCTCGGCCAGCGGTGGAGTGAAGCCCGGCGACGTCGAGCCGTAGACTGCCACCAACGGACGGTTCAGCGCTGCCGCAACGTGCATCAGGCCGGAGTCGTTGGACACCACGGAATCGGCGCAGGACAGCAAGTCGATAGCCTCGGCCAGCGAAGTAGCGCCACTGAGGTTCACCGACTCTTCACGCAGGCCCGGAATCAGTCGCGAGCGAATGTCTTCGCCGACCGCGTGATCGTTCTTCGAACCGAACAACCAGACTTGCCAGCCTTCGCGGATTTTCGCTTCGGCGACCTTGGCATAGTGCTCCGACGGCCAGCGCTTGGACTCGCCGAACTCGGCACCCGGGCACAGCGCCAGCACCGGACGATCAAGGGCCAGATCGAACTTGGCCAGCGCGGCGTCGCGGCTGATCGGGTCGATTTGCAGGCTTGGGCGCGGATACGGCTTGGGCAACTCGGCACCCGGCTCATAGGCGAGCGCCATGAAGCGCTCGATCATCAGCGGGTAACGATCTTTATCGAGGGTGCGTACGTCGTTGAGCAGGCCGTAACGGAACTCGCCACGCCAACCGGTGCGTTTCGGGATGCCGGCAAAGAACGGCACCAGTGCCGACTTCAACGAGTTGGGCAGCAAAATCGCCTGGTCGTACTGGCCGGCCAGGGACTTGCCGATCCGACGCCGCGTTGCCAGCTCCAGCACGCCGTGACCGAGCGGAAAGCTCAAGGCCTGGCGCACTTCGGGCATCCGCTCAAGGATCGGCCGACTCCACTCGGGGGCCAGCACGTCGATTTCGCACTGAGGATGACGCTGTTTCAGACACTGAAAGAGTGTCTGCGCCATCACCATGTCACCGACCCAACTGGGCCCAACGATCAGAATTTTCATAGTTATCCACAAACGAATAAGGGAGGCATAAGCCTCCCCGCCTCGATAATTACTGTGGGAGCGAGCTTGCTCGCGATGGAGTCATCACATTCAACATTCATGTCGACTGTCATTCTGCAATCGCGAGCAAGCTCGCTCCCACATTAAGAGTTGTTTCGTCCATGCCTTCGAGTTCAGCTTAACCCCAGCTCGCGCCAGATCCGCAACACTTCTCGTCGCTCGGCCACAAACTGGTCCCCCGCAATCACCCCGGCCTCATTCTGCAGGGCCTGGCGATGAGCCGCCGAGCGGTAGGTTTTATAGGCCTCGCGCAGCAGGCTGGCGTCTTCGGCGGGCATCAACCCGACCTCCTCCAGACCTTCCAGGATGCGGATATTATCCGTATAGCGGAGCAGCGAAGGGTGCGTGTCAGACCACGCCAACGCGGCGTATTGCACCATAAATTCAATATCGACGATACCACCGGCGTCCTGCTTGAGGTCGAACGGCGCAGTGGCTTCGAAGGCATTGGGCGCGGTCCCGGCAGCGGTGCCCTTGCTCCCCAGGTTGTCGCGCATCTTGGCGCGCATCTCACTGACTTCCTGGCGCAGCTTGGGCAAATCGCGTGCACGGCCCAGAACTTTCGCCCGGACTTTCTCGAAGGCCTGGCCGACATCCTGACTGCCGACCAACACCCGCGCCCGCACCAGCGCCTGATGCTCCCAGGTCCAGGCTTCGTTTTCCTGATAACGCTCAAACGCCCCCAACGAACTGACCAACAGCCCTGACGCGCCGGAAGGGCGCAGGCGCATATCGACTTCGTACAGCTGGCCGGAGTTGGTCTGGGTGGTCAGCAAATGGATGATCCGCTGCCCCAGTCGGGTAAAGAATTGCGCGCCGTCGATCGGTTTCGCACCATCGGTTTCCGCTTGCGGATCACCATCGTGGATGAACACCAGGTCCAGGTCCGAACCATGCCCCAGCTCCAGACCGCCGACCTTGCCGTAACCGACAATGACGAAACCCGGATCGCACAAGGTGCCGTCGGAACGCTGCGGCGAGCCGTACTTGGCGACCGTCTGGCGCCAGGCCAGGGTCAGCACTTGCTCCAGAATGGCTTCGGCGAGCCAGGTCAGGTAGTCGCTGACTTTCATCAGCGGCAGGCTGCCGGCAATTTCCGAGGCCGCCACCCGCAGGCGGTGCGCCAGTTTGAAGTGCCGCAAGGCTTCCATCTGTTGCTCAAGATCATCCTCGGGAATCCGCGTCAGCCGCTCGCGCAATTCAGCCGCCAGCTCCGGCGCCAACGGCGGCTTGAACAGTCGCCCCTCGTTGAGCAGTTCGTCGAGCAGCAGCGGGAAGCGAGTGATCTGCTCGGCAATCCACGGGCTGGCCGCACACAAGGTCAACAGACGTCGCAGTGCGCCGGGATTTTCGGTGAGCAATACCAAATAAGCCGAGCGCCGCGCCACCGCTTCAACCAACGGCAACACACGCTCCAGCACCAGGTCCGGGCTGGCGTGCTCCACCGCTTGCGCCAGCAAACGCGGAATAAAGGCATCGAGCCGCTCGCGCCCCAGACGCTGCATCGCCCGCAACTGCGGACTGCTGCGCAGGCTGGCGAGCGTTTTCAGGGCCTTGGGCGCGTCGACAAAACCGCCCTCTTCCAACTGTCGGCAAGCGGCGTCTTCATCCTGGGCTTCTTCCCAGAGCGGCAGCCATTCACCGCCAACCACCACTTCGCTCTCCTCGCCTTCCTCTTCATCCGGGTCAGCGATCACTTGGCGGAAGTGCCAGTCGACCCGGCCGCGCCAATACATCAGTTGCTCATGGAACGCTGTCCAATTGGCAAAACCCATCATAAAGGCAATGCGCGCCTGATCCTGCTCGCCATGCGGGAGCATTTGCGTCTGTCGGTCGGCAATCGCCTGGATCGCGTGCTCGGTGTAGCGAAGGAATTCGTAGCCTTCGCGCAGCTCGGCGATCACGGCCGGCGGCAGGTAACCCTGCCCTTCCAGCGTACCGAGTACTTTTAATAGAGGGCGCTGCTGCAAACTCAGGTCGCGCCCCCCGTGAATCAGCTGGAAGGCCTGGGCGATAAATTCAACTTCGCGAATGCCGCCAGAGCCGAGCTTGATGTTGTCGGCCATGCCTTTACGCCGGACTTCCTGCTGAATCAGCTGCTTCATGGTGCGCAGTGCTTCGATGGCCGAGAAATCCAGGTATCGCCGGTAAACGAACGGTCGCAGCATGTCGAGCAATTGCGCGCCCGCCGCCTGATCACCGGCCACCACCCGCGCCTTGATCATCGCGTAACGCTCCCAGTCGCGCCCCTGGTCCTGGTAGTACTGCTCCAACGCGTTGAAGCTGAGCACCAGCGCGCCGGACGAACCGTACGGCCGCAAGCGCATGTCGACGCGGAATACAAAACCGTCGACGGTCATCGGGTCCAGCGCCTTGATCAACCGCTGGCCCAGACGAATGAAGAACTCCTGGTTGTCCAGCGCACGCTTAACGCCAACCGTTTCGCCACCTTCGGGGTAAGCGAAGATCAGATCGATGTCCGACGACAGGTTGAGCTCCACGGCGCCAAGCTTGCCCATCCCAAGGATGACCATCTGTTGCGGCTCGCCGCTGCGCCGTCCAGTGGGCGTACCGAATTGCTGGCAATGGCGCTGATACAACCATTGATAAGCCTGATCGATGCTCGCATCGGCCATGTCCGAGAGGTCTCGGCAGGTCTGGATCAAATCCGCCTGGCGGGTCAAGTCGCGCCAGATGATCCGCACTTGCTGACGGTTGCGCTGACGGCGCAATACGCGGCCCAACTCATCGTCGGTGGTGGCCACCTGCACAGCGGCGGCGATCTGAGCGCACATTTCACCGGTAGAGAAACTTCGGTCGAGTTCGCCGGACTGCACAAGCTCAAGCAACATCAAAGGGTCACGCAGGCTCTGTTCAATGACAAAATCGCTGGCCGCGGTCACTCGGGCAAACGCTGCCCAACGCTCTGGCGACCAGGTCGACAGGCCATGATCATCGTCAAACAGGGCAACAGCGGCACGGAACGACTGCTCGGCGCGGCTGACAAGCGGAAGAAGAATGGCCGGCAGTTCGGCAAGCGAAGGAAGGCTCATGGTCTATCCTTGATCGGCGTAGAAAGGGCTGTCTGTAGTGAATGCATGAAATGCACTACGCAAAGGACTGTCGAACAAAAGTTAGAAATAGCTGAAATTTCGGTTTTTTTGGCTGCCAGCATCAAACTTCCACCTATTTCGGTTAGCTAAAGACCAACAGTAACGATTATTCTCACAACGCAGCAGGAGGCCACACGCCCATCCTCTGTAGTTTTACTACTCGTATATACATTCGAAAGGCTGAAATGGCCGACGATTTGTAGTAAAACTACACGCCGCCGAATCAACCTCCGGCATTCCAAGAATTTATAACGTCTGCCCACAAGGCCAGTCGCTAACTCAGGCAACCGATTCTGGAAGCCTTTCCGCCCTGGAGCAAGCCATGCAAGACCTCGATCCCGTCGAAACCCAGGAATGGCTGGACGCCCTGGAATCGGTTCTCGACAAAGAAGGCGAAGACCGTGCTCACTATCTGATGACCCGTATGGGCGAACTCGCAACCCGCAGCGGTTCGCAATTGCCTTACGCCATCACCACGCCATACCGCAACACCATTCCCGTTACCCACGAAGCACGCATGCCTGGCGACCTGTTCATGGAACGCCGCATTCGCTCGCTGGTACGCTGGAACGCGATGGCCATGGTGATGCGTACGAACCTGAAAGATTCTGACCTGGGCGGTCACATCTCCAGCTTCGCCTCCAGCGCAACCCTGTATGACATCGGCTTCAACTATTTCTTCCAGGCCCCGACCGACGAACACGGCGGCGACCTGATCTACTTCCAGGGCCACACCTCGCCAGGCGTTTACGCCCGTGCATTCATGGAAGGCCGCATCACCGAAGACCAGATGAACAACTTCCGCCAGGAAGTCGATGGTCAGGGCCTGTCGTCCTACCCTCACCCATGGCTGATGCCTGACTTCTGGCAGTTCCCGACCGTATCCATGGGTCTGGGCCCGATCCAGGCGATCTACCAGGCACGCTTCATGAAGTACCTGGAACACCGTGGCTTCATCCAGCCAGGCAAACAGAAAGTCTGGTGCTTCCTGGGCGACGGCGAGTGCGACGAGCCAGAATCCCTGGGCGCGATCTCCCTGGCCGGCCGCGAGAAGCTGGACAACCTGATCTTCGTCATCAACTGCAACCTGCAGCGCCTCGACGGCCCGGTTCGCGGCAACGGCAAGATCATCCAGGAACTCGAAGGCGTGTTCCGCGGAGCTCAGTGGAACGTGACCAAAGTCATCTGGGGCCGTTTCTGGGACCCACTGCTGGCCAAGGACGTCGACGGCATCCTGCAACGCCGCATGGACGAAGTCATCGACGGCGAGTACCAGAACTACAAAGCCAAAGACGGCGCGTTCGTGCGTGAACACTTCTTCAACACGCCAGAACTCAAGGCGATGGTTGCCGATCTGTCCGACGACGAGATCTGGAAGCTCAACCGTGGCGGCCACGACCCGTACAAGGTCTACGCGGCGTACCACGAAGCGGTCAACCACAAAGAACAACCGACCGTCATCCTGGCCAAGACCATCAAGGGTTATGGCACCGGTGCCGGCGAAGCGAAAAACACTGCGCACAACACCAAGAAAGTCGATGTCGAGAGCCTGAAGTTGTTCCGTGACCGCTTCGACATTCCGGTCAAGGACGCAGAGCTGGAAAACCTGCCATTCTTCAAACCGGAAGAAGGCAGCGCCGAAGCCCGCTACCTGAGCGAGCGCCGTACCGCACTGGGCGGTTTCGTGCCTCAGCGTCGCGCCAAGAGCTTCAACATCCCGACCCCTCCTCTGGACACCCTCAAGGCGATCCTGGACGGCTCGGGCGACCGTGAAATTTCCACCACCATGGCCTTCGTGCGGATCCTCGCGCAACTGGTCAAGGACAAGGAAATCGGCCCGCGCATCGTACCGATCATCCCGGACGAAGCCCGCACCTTCGGTATGGAAGGCATGTTCCGTCAGTTGGGCATCTACTCCTCCGTCGGCCAGCTCTACGAGCCAGTCGATAAAGACCAGGTGATGTTCTACAAGGAAGACCAGAAGGGCCAGATCCTCGAAGAAGGCATCAACGAAGCGGGCGCCATGAGCTCCTTCATCGCCGCCGGTACTTCGTACTCCAGCCACAACCAGCCGATGCTGCCGTTCTACATCTTCTACTCGATGTTCGGCTTCCAGCGTATCGGCGACCTGGCCTGGGCCGCTGGCGACAGCCGTACCCGTGGCTTCCTGATCGGCGGCACCGCCGGCCGCACCACGCTGAACGGCGAAGGCCTGCAACACGAAGACGGTCACAGCCACATCCTGGCTGCCACCATCCCGAACTGCCGCACCTATGATCCAACCTACGGCTACGAGCTGGCGGTGATCATCCAGGACGGCATGAAGAAGATGACCGAAGAGCAGCAGGACGTTTTCTACTACATCACCGTGATGAACGAGTCCTACCAGCAGCCAGCCATGCCGGCCGGTGTGGAAGAAGGCATCATCAAGGGCATGTACCTGCTCGAAGAAGACACCCGCGAAGCGGCGCACCACGTTCAGCTGATGGGCTCCGGCACCATCCTGCGTGAAGTCCGTGAAGCGGCGAAGATTCTGCGTGAAGAGTTCAACGTCGGCGCTGACGTGTGGAGCGTTACCAGCTTCAACGAACTGCGTCGCGATGGCCTGGCCGTAGAGCGCACCAACCGTCTGCACCCTGGCCAGAAGCCTAAGCGCAGCTACGTTGAAGACTGCCTGATCGGCCGTAAAGGTCCGGTCATCGCATCGACCGACTACATGAAGCTGTTCGCCGAGCAGATCCGTCAGTGGGTTCCGTCCAAGGAATTCAAAGTGCTGGGCACCGACGGTTTCGGCCGTAGCGACAGCCGCAAGAAACTGCGTCATTTCTTCGAAGTCGACCGTCATTTCGTGGTGTTGGCAGCCCTTGAAGCACTGGCTGACCGTGGTGACATCGAACCTAAGGTGGTGGCTGAAGCCATCGTCAAGTTCGGTATCAACCCGGAAAAACGCAACCCACTGGACTGCTGAGGAGAGACTCTGTGAGCGAACTCATTCGCGTACCTGACATCGGCAGCGGTGAAGGTGAAGTAATTGAACTGTTTGTGAAGGTCGGCGACCGTATCGAAGCCGATCAGAGCATCCTGACGCTGGAATCGGACAAGGCGAGCATGGAAGTGCCTGCGCCTAAGGCCGGCATCATCAAGAGCCTGAAAGTGAAGCTGGGCGATCGCCTGAAAGAAGGCGACGAACTGCTGGAACTGGAAGTCGAAGGTGCCGCTGCTGCGGCCCCTGCCGCTGCGCCTGCTGCCAAAGCTGAAGCCAAACCGGCTGCCGCACCTGCACCGGCGGCGCCTGCTGCCGCGCCGGCTGCTGCCAGCATTCAGCAAGTGCACGTGCCAGACATCGGTTCGTCGGGAAAGGCCCAGATCATCGAGATCCAGGTCAAGGTCGGCGACACCGTCGAGGCTGATCAGTCGCTGATCACCCTGGAATCCGACAAGGCCAGCATGGAAATCCCTTCGCCCGCCGCTGGCGTGGTCAAGGCCATCAGCGTCAAGCTCAACGACGAAGTCGGCACGGGCGATCTGATTCTGGATCTGGAAGTGGCGGGCGCTGCGGCCCCTGCTGCTGCCGCTCCTGCCCAGGCTGCTGCGCCTGCTGCCGCTGCTCCGGCGCCAGCCGCTGCGGCTCCGGCTGCACCGGTTGCCGACAGCGTTCAGGACATCCACGTCCCGGACATCGGTTCGGCGGGCAAGGCCAAGATCATCGAAGTACTGGTCAAGGCTGGCGACACCGTTGCCGCCGACCAGTCGCTGATCACCCTGGAATCCGACAAGGCGAGCATGGAAATTCCATCGCCTGCCGCTGGCGTGGTGGAAAGCATTTCCATCAAGCTGGATGACGAAGTCGGTACCGGCGACCTGATCCTGAAATTGAAAGTCAAAGGCGCGGCACCTGCTGCAGCCCCGGCTCCGGCCGCTGCTGCTCCGAGCGCTCCTGCTGCGGCACCTGCCGCTCAGGCTGCAGCCGCGCCTGCAGTTGCCGCCCCGGCCGCTGCTCCAGCCAAGCCTGGCGCCAAGGTTCACGCAGGTCCTGCGGTGCGCCAACTGGCCCGTGAATTCGGCGTCGAGCTGAGCGCGGTCAGCCCAAGCGGCCCACACGGTCGCGTGCTGAAAGAAGACGTGCAGGTTTACGTCAAAGCCATGATGCAGAAGGCCAAGGAAGCACCGGCCGCTGGCGGCGCAACCGGCGGCGCGGGCATCCCGCCGATTCCGGTCGTGGACTTCAGCCGCTTCGGTGAAATCGAAGAAGTGCCGATGACCCGCCTGATGCAGGCTGGCGCTGCCAACCTGCACCGCAGCTGGCTGAACGTGCCTCACGTGACCCAGTTCGATTCGGCTGACATCACTGAGCTGGAAGCTTTCCGTGTCGCGCAGAAAGCCGTGGCCGAGAAGGCTGGCGTCAAGCTGACCGTACTGCCACTGCTGCTCAAGTCCTGCGCACACCTGCTCAAGGAACTGCCGGACTTCAACAGCTCGCTGGCACCAAGCGGCAAAGCGATCATCCGCAAGAAATACGTGAACATCGGCTTCGCCGTCGACACCCCTGAAGGCCTGCTGGTACCGGTCATCAAGAACGTCGACCAGAAGAGCCTGCTGCAACTGGCTGCCGAAGCCGCTTCCCTGGCTGAAAAAGCCCGGACCAAGAAGCTCTCGGCAGACGAGATGCAAGGTGCCTGCTTCACGATTTCCAGCCTCGGGCACATTGGCGGCACCGGCTTCACGCCGATCGTCAACGCGCCGGAAGTGGCGATCCTCGGTGTTTCCAAGGCAACCATCCAGCCAGTCTGGGACGGCAAAGCCTTCCAGCCGAAACTGATGCTGCCACTGTCGCTGTCCTACGATCACCGTGTGATCAACGGCGCCGCTGCTGCACGCTTCACCAAGCGTCTGAGCGACCTGCTGGGCGACATCCGCACCATTCTGCTGTAAGACCGGGCGGCCCTCCTTCACCGGAGGGCCACTCGCGCTCCACGTTTTCCGAGCGCCACGCTCGTACCTCAACCCCGCCAATTTGGCGGGGCTTTTTTTGCCCGAAAAACACCCGCCACTTCAGCATGCGTCAACGTTCGATCAAGAGTTGTATGTATTCCTACCACCGATAACAGTCGGGACTACTTTCGTGGCTTATTCAGACCACAGCCAAAGTCCACTTGCCTATCAATATTTATCGCCCAACGAACAATAGGATAGCGCCAACAAAGTGCACTAACCGTTTTCACAAAACACTATAACTTTCACCGCTACATTTCGAATGGACTCGAAAATGTTCAAACCTACTGTTGGCCCGATTATTGGCCACACAACAACTAACCATGCCCGTATTTTTTTACGCGGCGATGTAGAAAACAATGCCCCGGTCTTTGCGGGGATACGTTATCGCCGCGCCGCTGATACGCACTGGTCCAAAGGCCTGTTTGTTGCTCTAACAGCACTTCGCGACCTGTCCGACGTTATTGCGCTCAACAACCTCGAGGCCGATACCGCCTACGAGTACCAGGCGGGCTGGTTCAGCACCATGAGCCCGGTGCACACCGTGGAAACGGTGCAAGAGCTGCCACTGCAATGGCCGAAAGAGATCTACCGCTTTCGCACCGCATCGAGCGAAACCACGGCAGCACGTGGCTATATCGTTGGCTCATGCCGTTACCTGCGCATGACACTGGGTGTGCCATCAGCACCCGCCAAGGGCGACCGGATTTTTGCCGCCATCGGCGCCCTGGCTAAAACAGCATCGCCACCGATCAGCGCCTTGTTGATGACGGGTGACCAGATTTATGTGGATGACCTGAATGTTATCGCCCCCGACCGGGAGTACACGGATATTCTCGGCAAGTATCGAGCCGCCTTTTCCCAGCCACACATTCGGAAGTTAATGGCCTCACTTCCTACTTACATGATCCTCGACGACCACGAAATAGAAGACAACTGGCCCGCCAACGAAAGTGCAGATGACACGTTCCTCTATACCAACGCAATGGCCGCGTATGAGTTATATCAGGCCAGTCACAGCCCTGTTCACGAGTTACTGCCCAACGGGCAACCCAGCCGAGAACTGAAACATTACTGGTACCAGTTTTCCGAGGGAGATATCGAATGGTTCGTGACCGATAGTCGAACCCGGCGCAATCTCTCGGCCGACGATCGACGCATCCTCGATGCAGAGCAGGAGCAAGCACTGCTCAATTGGCTGATCCACAGCCCGGCACGGGTCAAGTTCGTGGTCACCAGCGTGATGTTCTACCCCGACCGCAAGCACCATGGCGACGATGCCTGGAAAGCTTTTCCCGAGCAGCGTCTGCGTCTGCTGGAAACCATCCGGACCCACAAGATCAAGAATGTCATCATCGTTTCCGGTGACGTTCATGGCTCCCTCACCAGCCGTCTGAGTCACAGCGAGGACCCGGATTTCGAGGTTCACACCATCGTCTCGTCGCCTCTGTGCAACAGCGCACTGCTGCCTTACGCCAAAGCCTCGACCTTCATACTCGACCAGCCACTGGTGCGAACCGCCGCGGGTGACTATCACCACCAGTTGACCAGCGAAGTGGTCAGCCAGGATAACTTTGCGCACCTGGTGGTCGACGCGCAGCACATACAGGTGACTTACCACGACGCGAATGGCAACGCCCTGCAATCGATAAACATCGCACTGCGCAGCACTCTGTAGAAGGCGTCCCCCTCGACGTAGCAACCTTGAAATACGACCGTAGCAGCTGCCGAGCCCGCGAGGCTGCGTTCGAGGACGAAGTCCTCGCAAATCCTGAGTATGCGGTTTGCCTGAAAGAACGCGTTGCATGATTTCACGACCGCTTCGCGGCCGAACGCAGCCTCGCGGGCTCGGCAGCTGCTACAAGAGCCCGCGCAAGCAACTTATTGCAGAAATGCGGTTGCCTGCCGATACAGTCTTATAGCACTTAGCCTTCATCCTTACTTGTCAGTCAGTGCAGCATGATGCAACCTTGCCGCAGGCAACAGTAAAGAGGGCGCGAGCCCGGCGCGATCAGCATTTTCGAAGCGAGTTTCTTCCATGAAAAGCCATCCCGATGCCGCCAGCCGTATGGTGGCCGAGGTAGTGACGCAGTTGCCTGTGCCCTCGCGGCTCGGCATGCTGCGTTTCGAACGGCTGAATGAACCAAGCTGGGCGCTGCTGTTCCTTGACCCAAATTGCGAACGCCAGTTCGGTTTGCCCGCTGTCGAGCTGTGCGCTCTGGTCGGCTCACCCTATGCGAGCCTGATGGAGCCTGAAGCGCGCTATCAGTTACACGATGCGATTCAGCAGCAATTGACCGTAAGTCCGCATTATCTGGTCCGCTACACGCTACACACCGCCCAAGGCTCCCTCAGCCTGCTCGAATTGGGCGAAGCCTACAAACAACACAATCGCCACCTGCTACGCGGCTATCTGCTGGTAGTCGACGGTTTGTTTACCGATGATCCGCTGCTACCGGCACTGGACCTGGAAACCCAGAACTCGCGCCTGCAGATTGCCCTGGAACTGAACCAGCGCGCCCAGCAGGAACAACTGCTGCACCTGGATCGCGCTCGCGCCCAGCAAGACCTGATCCTGCTGCTCGCCCGCCAGCGCTACAGCACCGGCAACTCCTTGCAAGAAGCCGCCGAACTGATCACCCGCAGCGCCTGCGACATCTACGAAATCGACTGCGCGAGCCTGTGGAACCTCGAAGGCCAGATGCTGGTGCCAATTTCCGCCTACCACCGTGCCTCTCAAGAGTACTGGTTACCGGAGGCGATCGACGCCAGCAACTTCCCCGATTATCTGGAAGCCTTGCACACCAGCCGCGCAATCGACGCTCACAATGCGATCCGTGACCCGCGTACCCGGGACATGGCCGAGAGCCTGCGCGCGCGCGACGTCAATGCCATGCTCGACGCCAGCATCCGTGTCGACGGTCAGGTAGTCGGCGTGCTGTGCCTGGAGCAAACCGGTATGACCCGCGCCTGGCAGTCGGACGAGATCGCCTTCGCCGGCGAGCTGGCCGACCAGTTCGCCCAGGTCATCAACAACCACAACCGCCGCACCGCCACCAGCGCCCTGCACCTGTTCCAGCGAGCGGTCGAGCAAAGTGCCAACGCCTTTTTGCTGGTCAATTGCGACGGGGTGGTCGAGTACGTCAACCCGAGCTTCACCGCGATCACCCAGTACAGCACCGAAGAAGTCCACGGCCATCGGCTGTCGGAACTACCGGCGCTGGAAAACCTCAGCGAACTGCTGTTCGACGCCCCCTCAAGCCTGGCCAAGAGCAACAGCTGGCAGGGCGAATTCAAGAGCCGACGCAAAAACCTCGAACCGTACTGGGGCCAGCTGTCGATCTCCAAGGTCTACGGCGACAACCGTGAACTGACCCACTACATCGGCATCTACGAAGACATCACCCAGACCAAGCTCGCCCAGCAACGTATCGAGCGCCTGGCCTACACCGACAACCTGACCAACCTGGGCAACCGTCCGGCGTTCATCCGCAACCTCGACGAGCGTTTCGCCCGCGACAGCGACAGCCCGATCTGCCTGCTGCTGGTGGACATCGACAACTTCAAGCGGATCAACGACAGCCTCGGCCACCAGACCGGCGACAAACTGCTGATCAGCCTGGCCCGGCGGCTGCGCAACAGCCTGAGCCCGAGCGGCAGCCTGGCGCGTTTCGCCAGTAACGAGTTCGCGGTACTGCTGGACGACACCCACCTTGGGGCCGGCCAACAGATCGCCAGCCAATTGTTGATGACGCTGGATAAGCCGATGTTCGTCGACAACCAATTGATCAGCGTCACCGGCTCCGTAGGCCTGGCCTGCGCGCCGCTGCACGGCCGCGATCCGCAGACCCTGATGCGCAACGCGGGGCTGGCGCTGCACAAGGCCAAGGCCAACGGCAAACATCAGGTCCAGGTGTTTACCGAAGCGCTGAACGCCGAGGCCAGCTACAAGCTGTTCGTGGAAAACAACCTGCGTCGCGCCCTGACCCAGAACGAGCTGGACGTGTTCTACCAGCCCAAGCTGTGCCTGCGCTCCGGGCGTTTGCTGGGGATGGAAGCGTTGCTGCGCTGGAACCATCCGGAAAAGGGCATGATCCGCCCGGATCAGTTCATCAGCGTCGCCGAAGAAACCGGCCTGATCATTCCTATCGGCAAATGGATCGCCCGTCAGGCGTGCCGCATGAGCAAAGAGCTGACCGCCGCCGGGCTGGGCAATTTGCAGGTAGCGATCAACCTGTCGCCCAAGCAGTTCTCTGACCCGGACCTTGTCTCGTCGATTGCCAACATCCTCAAGGAAGAGCAACTGCCCGCACGCTTGCTGGAACTGGAGCTGACCGAAGGCCTGCTGCTGGAAGCCACCGAAGATACGCACTTGCAGCTCGACCAACTCAAGCGCCTGGGCCTGACCCTGGCAATGGACGACTTCGGCACCGGCTACTCATCGCTCAGCTACCTGAAGAAATTCCCGATCGACATCATCAAGATCGATCGCAGCTTCATCCATGAAATCCCGGACAACCAGGACGACATGGAAATCACCTCGGCCGTGATCGCCATGGCCCACAACCTCAAGCTGAAAGTGGTCGCCGAAGGCATCGAAACCGCCGAACAGCTGGCATTCCTGCGCCGCCACCGTTGCGATGTCGGCCAGGGTTACCTGTTCGACCGGCCGATCCCGGGCGCCGAGCTGATCGAGAAGCTCAAACGCTACCCGCGCGGCCCAATCGCCTGACAACACACTGCAAAACCTGTGGGAGCGAGCCTGCTCGCGATAGCGGCTTTACATTCAACATCAATGGTCAATGTCACACCGCTATCGCGAGCAATCGAGCGTCGACCGGCTGCTCCCACATAGATTTCGCTTAACAGGCTGGCATTTGGCACACTGACACTCTGTGTATCTACATTCCAACCTGACTGAGAGGACTGATCATGGTTCTGCGCTCGGAAATTCTGGTGAACAAAAACGTGCTCCCAACTAAAGAACAAGCTCTGCCTGGCCGCGAAACTCCGATAAAAGTACCGGACGAACACTTCGTCAACGGTAATCCGCTGCTGGGCCCGTTCCCGGGCAACGTGGATTTCGCGATCTTCGGCCTGGGTTGCTTCTGGGGCGCAGAGCGTCGTTTCTGGCAACGTGAAGGCGTGTTCAGCACATCGGTGGGGTATGCCGGTGGTTTCACACCGAACCCGACGTACGAAGAAGTCTGCTCGGGCCTGACCGGCCACAGCGAAGTCGTGCTCGTGGTCTACGAGCCGGAAAAGGTCAGCTACGAACAATTGCTGGCGATGTTCTGGGAACTGCACAACCCGACGCAGGGTATGCGCCAGGGCAACGACATCGGCACTCAGTACCGCTCGGTGATCTACGCCACCAACCCAAGCCAGTTGGCAGCGGCCAAGGCCAGCAAGGAAGTATTCCAGGCTGAACTGACCAAGGCCGGCCTCGGCACCATCACCACCGAAATAGAAGAAGCCCCGACGTTCTACTACGCCGAGGCCTATCACCAGCAATACCTGGCAAAAAACCCTGAAGGGTATTGCGGGATTGGCGGTACGGGCGTGACCTGCCCGATTTGATGGGTGAACACAGTACCTGTTGATGATCGTTCCCACGCTCCGCGTGGGAATGCCTCAATGGACGCTCCGCGTCCGCCCTTGAAGGCGTGACGCAGAGCGTCACAGGCTGCACTCCCACGCAGAGCATGGGAGCGATCACCGGTCAGCTCTCGGCGATCAACCAATCCATCTGCCACCCACCCTGGGTCTGGCCGAGCTTCTTCGACAGCCACGGCAGCAACTCGCGCAACTCTTCCTCAAGCCCCCACGGCGGATTGGCAATCGCCAGCCCGGAACCGTTCAGGCTGTTCGGTGTATCCAGCGGATGCACCAGCAACTCCACGCGCAACAACTTCGGCGCACCGGTGCCCGCCAGGTCCTGGTAGAAACGACGCAGCATGCGCTGGTCCTTCACCGGGTACCAGATCGCCGCCACGGTTTGACGCATCCGTCCAATCGCTTCTTTCAACGACGCCGCACAACGCTGCATCTCGTCGAGCTTCTCGAACGGCGGATCAATCAGCATCAACCCACGCTTCTCCGGCACCGGCAACAGCGCCCGTGGCACGTGCCAGCCTTCGCCCAAGTGCACTTTGACCCGGCGATCGCCTTTCATGTTGTCCTTGAGCAGCAACCCGTCTTCCGGGTGTTTTTCATTGAGCAACACCCGGTCCTGCGGACGGGTCAAACGGCGCGCCAGTTCTGGCGAGCCCGGGTAGTAGCGCAACTCGCCATCCGGGTTCATCTCATGCAAGACCCGCATGTAATCGGCGGTCAGCGGCGGCAGATCCTGCTCGCCCCACAAGCGTGCGATGCCTTCCAGGTATTCACCGGTACGGCTCGCCTGATCGCCCTGCAGGTCATACAGACCAATGCCGGCGTGGGTGTCGAGATAGGCAAACGGCTGCTCCTTGCGCGACATCAAGGCGATGAGGCGGGTCAAGGTCAGGTGTTTGAACACATCGGCGTGATTGCCGGCGTGGAAGGCGTGACGATAATTCATGGCTGCTCCTGCGAAGGAGGCGAAGTTTACCTTGTACCGCGTCCAGCGTCAGGGGTTCGCAGCTGAGCGGGCGGACAAACCATGATCGTTTGATGATCGTTCCCACGCTCCGCGTGGGAATGCCTCAAGGGACGCTCCGCGTTCCAGCCGCAATGGTCGGTATCAAGCCTGGCGCCGATGTGACGCAGAGCGTCACGGGCTGCATTCCCACGCAGGAGCGTGGGAACGATCAATATTAACCAGCGGTTATTTTTCTTGTGTTGCTTCCGATTGATAACGCATCAAACACGCCAAGAGGACCCGCATGAACTGACGTTGATCCTTAACATCCTCATCAAAATAAGTATCAATCTTTGAAAATACCGCATCAAAATCATCGTTTATGCCTAAAAAATATACCAAAGTATCAATTAGCAACTGTCGTTCAGTCTCGCTATAAATAAGAAATTCTGGCCGCATTAAAATATCAAAAAGCTCAGCAAGCTCTTGCTCATCATTCACATCCTTCGAAACGATAATCTCCTCTCTCGCCACGTCACGTGTGTTTTCTATATCAAATACGAAAAGCAAACTACGTATATCCCAGATATTGTAGGCATCTTTCATTAATCAAAGTCCGTATAAGATGTTTTAGGACGACCCATTTGGTCCAATATAACTACCGCTCTTGTTTGCTCTCCATATTGCAAGCTTCCTCTTTTGAACCCTTCACCTACCTTTTTACCCATTTCAATAGGTCGTCGGGAAGCATTCAAATCACTCTGCCTAAAAATCAACTGCGCACGCTGTATCGCATTCAATTGATCACGATGACTGAGAAAGTGTGTCGCCGCCGAGGGAATGACAGCCTCGCCCCTTCGCCTTCCTTGCTCATACCTCTCTATTTCTCCTGTCGTGGGATTTTTCCCTGTTTGCACTCGCTCAAGCTGGGATTGCAGGGTCGTTTGTGCCCCATGTTTTTCTAAAAAATGCCCTCCAGGAGTCGCGCGCTCAATCTCGTCCAAACGTCGATAAGCATTCGCCTCCGCCAACTCATCAATCCTCGCCCGCCGCTCCTCACCCGTCAGCTTCGGCAGTAGCGGCTCGCCCTCATCAACCGCCACGCCCCCCACATCATCCGGTGCCTTACACCCCGGCTTGTTCGGTGGCGGACAATTTCCGCTCAGCCCCAGCGGGTCAATCCACCCCGTCGGATTCGGTGTGTACTGGTAGCCGTTCAGCCCGCCCGCCAATTTGATCGGGTCGGGTGTCAGGTAGCGGCCGATGTCCGGATTGTAGTAGCGATGGCGGTTGTAGTGCAGGCCGCTTTCAGCATCGAAATACTGCCCCTGAAAGCGCAGCGGCTGCTCGAGCTGTTCTTCACCGAAGTGCTTCAGGCTGGCGAGTTTTCCGTAGGCCTTGTAGGTCGCCGACCAGACAATTTCGCCGCTGTAGTCGGTGAGTTCCTGCGGGGTGCCGAGGTGGTCGAGCTGGTAGTAGAACGGGCAGGCTTTGCGTGGGCCTTTGCCGTCGAGCATGGCCAGGGGGCGGAAGCTTCCGGGTTCGTAGAGGTAGCTGCGGTAGTGTTCTTTGCTGCTTTCGGCGACGAGGTTGTCGCCTTGCCAGAAGAACTCGGTGGTGTGGCCGTCGACGGTTTTGGCGATGCGCCGACCGAAGGCGTCATAGCGGTAGCTGCTGGTTTTGCCATCCGCCAACGTGACGCCGATCAACCGGTGCTGGCAGTCGTAGCGGTATTCGGTGACGAGTTTTTGTGCGGTGCCGCGACGTTCGCGGATCAGGTTGCCAAAGGCGTCGTAGTCGTAATGACGGTCGCCTTGCAACAGCAGGCGGTTGCCTTTGATCGTCGCCAGGCCCGGGCGATCGTGCATTTGCAGGTTGCCGGCCGGGTCGTGTTCAAAGCTTTGCGCCGGTTCGCCGCGGGCATGGCGTACGCGGGTCAGGCGGTTCAGCGCATCGTAGTAATAGCTGCGCTGACCGTGACGGCTGTCAGCGATGGCGGCCAGGTTGCCGTTGACCGCATAGCTGTAGTGGCGCATGTACAGCGGTCGGTCTGACTGGTTGACCGCGTGCGCGTGCAACCGGCCCTGTTCGTCATAGTGATACTGGCTGAGCAGTTGGCCTTGCTGGCGTTGCTGCTCACGCCCCGCGGCAAAGACGTGCGTGGTCAGCCGCGTGCCGTTGAGGTCGATAGCGCTGAGCGCCCCGCCCTTGGCGTGGTGGTAATCGAGGGTGCTGTTGTCCGGCAGGCGCAGGCGATTGAGCTGGCCGCAAGCGTTATAGCCATAGCGCAAGGTGCCCCAACCCTGATGTTCGGTGATCAGCCGGTCCTGCCGGTCGTACTCGAACTCCAACGGGTGGTCATGGCCGTCATCGACGCTGACCAGTCGGCCAAGTCCGTCGTAGCGGTACTCGACGTTGACACCATCGGGCAGGGTCTTGACCAGCAGTCGTCCGGCAGAGTCCCGTTGATAGCTGGTAACCCGTTGCGAGCCGTCATCGCCGAATTCGGTTTTCTCCAGCAGATGGCCGTTGAGGTCGTAGGCATAGGCGGTGCGGCGGCCGTCGAAACCGGTTTCCTGTCGGATCAAGCCATTGGGCGTGTAGTCCAGCTGATATTTTTCGCCGGACTCGTTCTCGATTTCTGTCAGCAACAGCTGCGCGTTGTCGTAGCGATAACGCAGTTGCGTGCCGTCGGCATTGATTCGACGGCTGACCAAGTGCAGGTCGTCGGCGTATTCGTAGCGCGTGACGCGATCCAGCTCATCGCGTTCGGCGGTGATTTTTCCGTAGGCGTTGTAGCTGAAGGCGCGGCTGGCACCGGTGGGAAGCGTTGTCTGAATCAGTCGCCCGACGGCATCCCATTGGTAGCGGGTGACGGCACCGTGTTCGTCCTGCCGGGTAATCTGCCGACCCAAAGCATCGTAGGAAAACCGACGCTGGCCACCGTCAGGCAACGTTTCTTCGAGCAGTTGCCCCAAGCCGTTCCAGACGAACACATGCCGACTGGTGTCCGGATAACGGATCGACAGCAGCCGCCCCTGAGTGTCGTAGTGGTAATGCGTGACATGCCCGTCGGGATCGGTCGCCTCAGTGACGTCGCCCTGAGCATTGCGCTGATACCTCCACACGGCTTTACCGCGATACCGCGCATGCAGGAAACCGTCGCGGTATTCGTAGGCCGTCGGTTCGTCTTCCGGCGGAATCAGCGCGACAAGCCGTCCGACCTCGTCGTAACGGTATTCGGTGACGGCCCCCAGCGGATCCTGCTCGGCAATCAGCCGACCTTTGTCATCGTAGGCCTTGAGATGTTCGCCACCCTCCAGGTCAACCTTGCGCACCAGCCGCGCCCGATCGTCATGGACGTAAACCTCTTCGCTGCCATCGATATTCAGGACGGTGACACCGCCCTGGTCATCCCAGACGTACTGCGCGTCCATCTGCGAAAACGACGCCCAGTGCCGAATGCATCTGGCAGCCTTGCCGGACCTTTCCCACTCCCAGAAAAAGCTCGCACCACCGGCCAATTGCCGCTGCAAAATGACGTGCTGAGCGTCGTAGTCGTAGCGCTCGCTTTCGCCCGCGGCGTTGGTCGCCTCGATCAGTCGTTTGCGTTCGTCGTAGCGATAACTCACCAGCGTCTGCTCGGTGCGCCACGCCTCGTCGAGGCTCTGGGCCGGAACAAAGCACTGGTAGTCGACGGCGATCAAATGACTGCGGTCATAACGCAACAGCAAGGCGCGCCCCGCGCCGTTATCGAGGCGTTTGATGCGGTCCTGACGGTCGAGGGTAATGCGCAGGCGGTTGTCGTAAGCATCGCTGATGGTCGTCAGCCGGCCATTATGAAAGTGATAAAAACGCGCGTCGTCTCCGGCCTGGGCGAGGATCAGTTCCTCGGGCTCATCACCCAGATAAATCGCCGCCCGCGACAGGCTGTTATGGATCGCCGGACGCTCGACGTTTGGTAACGGGAATGCCGTATGACGGTTTTCGTGGTCGATCCAGATGACGTTGTCGCCGTCGATTTCCAGGCGATGCGCCAGCGAATGGCTCCAGCCAAAGCCCAATCCGCTATCGATCTCGGCGGCGCTGGTGCGATAGAGCCGGGTGAAGTCGAACGGCAGAATCCCGTCCAGCGAACCATCGACCAGGGTCAGCAGTTCTTCGCCAGTGACCATCGACACCGGGCATTTGTTGGTGGCGGTTTTATCTGCCGAATCGGCGCTGTCGCCGTTGGGGTTTTTCGCCTGCGTCGGGACGTCGACGTGAGGTTCGTGCTTTTTCAGCGTTGTGTTCTTACGGCCATTCCAACGCAGTTGCATCCGACCTTTTTTCAGACCCGCCACGACGCCTCGTGCGGCGATTTTTTTGTAGCGGTCGACGTAGTCCATAAAGCTGTCGATGATCTTGAAGATCGCAGTGACGAAGCGCAGGGCGGCGTCGACGATGTATTGGCCGTAGCGCATCAGTCGCACCGACAGATAGGCGATGCCCACCCCGAAAAAACTCAGCACGATGCCAATCAGCAGATCGATCACCAGCTCGACCACTGCCTTCGAAACTGCCTCTGCCGTGGTTCCGGCCATCTGGCTCGGCGGTAACGCTTCCAGCCACAGACTCGCAGTGCGCAACAACAAACACAGCGCCGCTTCGTCACTGGCCAGCAGCAGGGCCTTTTCCATCAGTTCCGGCGACTTTTGCGCCAGTTCGGCCAGGGCCGCACCGCTGCCACCGAGCCTTTCGGCAAACTTCGCTGGGTCCTTGAGGATGTCGCCAATCAGGCCAATGCTGTCCCAAACACCCTCGATAGCCGCCCAACTGCCGGCGAGTAAACCATTGCCCACCGCCAGCAGCGACGCTGAAGCAGACTGTTGCGACCACTGCGGCTTAAAGCCTTTCCACTCGTTGCGCAGCCAGATTTCCAGCTCATCGGTCAATCCGTCGTAAGCGTCAAAAAGCTCATCGACTTGCTCCGGCGTCACTTCGCTCTGGACATGAACGCGATAGAACTTCCCGGCGGTCCCCTTAAACGTCCCTTTGCCGTTTTCATCCAGCAGGACCGGTGTCTTTTCACCGCCCTCCACAGCAATCACATCAACCTGAATATTCCCCAAGGGAACGTCGTAGACCGATTCGAACTTGCTCTCGATCTGCAACAGGCCATCAGCCGGGCACTGCGCCACACTGGAGATGAAATCGTCATCGCCGCTGCTCACCGCAGTGGTCGTGCTGCCGAACTTGATCAGCCGCTCCATGCCCATCAGCGACGGCAGGTCTGCAGCGTGACTAGCCTTGTCCGCAGCTCTGATGAACCAGCGGTTGAGTTGTTCGCGGTAGAGGCTGAGTGTGTCTTTAAAGCTGTCGAGTTCCTGCTCGATACGTACGATTTGATCCATCAGTTCAGCTCCGCCATCAGGAACTCCACCAAGGCAGTTTTCGGTGCTTGAGGCAGGACAGGTGCTTCAAGAAAGATCGCAACCTTGTGCCGCAAAACGATTTCGGAAAACGCTTCGTACAGGTCCGGGCGGTCGTCGCTCAGCCACGTCATCAGGTTGTTGATTCGGGTGGCGGCAGACTGTGCCGCGAGTTGTTCCAATAGCGCGCCGGGAATCTCCCACCATGGAAAAACCCTCGATGTTTTCAGTACACCGCCACCGATTTCCAGGGCCCGGCCATTGATCAGGCAACGCCTGATCGGCGGCATCAGTTGAGCAACATCAACCTGTGCAGACTGAAGAATCGGCAGCAAGTAACGTCCGTCCCAGAAGCGGAAAAACACTGCGTTGCCGTTGGGTAACAGGGCTTGCGTAAGGCTGCGCAGATGGTCGACCAGAGCCTCTTGAGGAGCGGAAGACACCGCCAGCCAACCCCAGTCGCAAGATTCCGTGGTGGCGACCCATTCCAGAAACTCACTGCCCGCGGCGACGATGCCGACATAGGGCATCACGGGTCCCCACTCGGCGTAAACGGTGTCAGCCCAGATGGGGCTCGGTGCTTGCGCAGTGATCGAGCGTTGCCAGGCTTGAAGGGGCTCGGCAGAACTGGCATTGCCGAACACCGCAAACAGCTGCTCGGAAGGTTTCAGCGGATAGCGCTCCAGCCAGGCACGAGGTGACAAGGCATCAGGCTGCACAGACACCCTCCTTGCAGCGCTCGCATTCTTCGCAGAACGGCGCGTCGCTTTTCAGGCTCAGAATCTGTGCGGCACTCAGCAGCGCAGCTGGCGCTGCAGCAAGTTTCAATGGAGCGTCCGGCAACTTCGGCGCAGCGGCCATCGTCGCTATCGGCGCGCCACCCAGCTGAATCGGCACACTGCTGAAAATCCCGCCGGGGCCAATGTTGATCCACTGCCCGCCCGCCTGGATGGTCACGCTGGCACCACCGTCGATGACCACTTGCTGGCCGGCGCTGACATGGAATTGCTGACTGGCATTGAGCGCCTGACTGGTCACCCGAATGTGCCGGTCGCCGACCACCACCAGGTGATCGTCCAGCTTCACTTCGGTTTGGCGCTGACCGTGGGTGATGCGCTGTTCGTCAGCCTTCAGTTCATGACGATCGAGACCCGCGACCACCACACTTCGCTGGTTACCCACTTGCGTGTGCAAGTCGTGCAATACGTGCCGGGTCCAGTCGCGCTGGGCCCGCAGGTAGATCTCTTCGGCGCCCTTGCGGTCTTCGATGCGCAGCTCGTTGTAACCGCCACCACCGGGACTGCTCTGGCTGCGAAAAATGCTGCGGGTTTTATCCGCCGGCAGATCGAGCGGCACCGAATTGGCCCCATTCGGCAGACAGGCCAGCACCATGGGTTTGTCCGGGTCGGCATCGACAAACCCGACCAGCACTTCCATTCCCACCCGAGGGATCAGTGCACTGCCATAACCGTCATGAGCCCAGCCACTGGCAACTCGCAGCCAACAGCTGGAATGCTCGTTCAGTTGCCCCTCGCGGTCCCAGGCGAACTGCACCTTGACCCGTCCGAACTCGTCGCAATGGATTTCGCTGTCGGTCGGCCCAGTGACGACTGCGTTCTGGTAACCCGGTATTCGCTGCTTGTTGTCGGCCAATGGTGGGCGAAACGGTACGTCCCACGGCGTCGCCAGAAAGGTATTGCGATACCCCTGAAAATCACCGCTGTCAGCTGACTCTTCCAGCACTTGCGGCTGCCGGCCGTGGTGCTCGATTTCTGTCAGTAGCCACAGGTCATTCCATTCTGTGCGCGGGTGCTCGGCGATCGTCAGAAAATGGCCGGTGAGCAATGCCGATTGATCACTGCGACCTTCGGCCTGACGGAAATCCGCGCCATGGCGCTCCAGCGCCCGTTGCGCCAGGTGTTTGCCGTGGTCGCGATCGGTGAACTGACCGGGGTAGCGGTAATCCTCCAGCACCGAGCGCTGTTCGCTGTCGACAGTGCTTTGCAGCAACAGGCCGGGTTTGTGGAAGTCGTAGTCGCGACGGGTGACTGCGGTGGCGCGGGTTTCCAGGCGGACGTTGAAGCGCTTGATCGCAGGTTGATCGGCGGCCATTCCACTGCCTGGCAAATAAAGGGTCGGCTGCGCCAGCTTGGGGAAAAACGTCTGATCGTCACCGAACACCAACAGGTGACCGTTCGGGTTGTGCTGAAAGTGGTAATGAATGCCGATCTCGGCGCAGAGACGCTGAATAAACACCAGATCACTCTCGGCGTATTGCACGCAGTACTCGCGACGGGGGTATTTGCTATCGAGTCGAAAGTCGAACGCATCCCCCAGAATGCCGTGGTCCTTGAGTACCAGAGCGATGATCTCGGGAACGCTTTTATGCTGGAAGATTCGCTGGTTGATGCGTTGATCGAGATAGGCCAGCCGAGGCACAAGGCTGATCTCGTAGCGGGTCAGGCGATTGCTGGAGTCACCTTGGGCAACGCGATAGACCTGACCATGAATACCAGAGCCTTGCGCATTAAAACGGAGGAAGGCCTGACGATGCAGCAGCTTCTCGAGATCGAGGTCGGGGTGTTCACTGACCAGTTCCAGGTCAAAACGATAGGGTTGGCTGATGGCTTCCTTGCCCGTGAACTCAAGCACTTTGAGCTCATTCTGGACGCCGTCGAGGGTCAACGTGAAACGCGGTTGATGGGCAGACGTGAGCATCCGATGCCTCTGAAGCAGAATGAAGGCGGGCGATTCTGCATGAGCGACAAGGGGGGGTGACCGAGGGTCAGAAAAATCAGATTTGCCCTGATTTTTTAGAGAACTTTCCTTCAGATATCGGGATGAACTACTACAGACATTCCTGTCGGGCGGGCTGTATCGACGCCTTCTTGAGCCACAACACGATCCCTGTAGCAGCTGGCGCAGCCTGCGTTCGAGCGCGTAGCGGTCGTAAAACCATCCTCTACGGTTTACCTGAAGAAATGCGGTGAATGATTTTACGACTGCTGCGCAGTCGGACGCAGGCTGCGCCAGCTGCTACAGGGATCGCACGATGGCTTAAACCGGCGGACGAAAAAACGGCCCGCATCCATAAGGGTGCGGGCCGTTTTTTTCAGCGAAGGATTAGCTCATCCGATCACTTGTTCAGGTGGAAATCTTTTTCCGCCGCGGCAAAACGCTGCAGCATACCGGCCGACGGCTCACCCATTTTGCTGACCAGCACAATGGCGAGGCTGGCGAAGATAAAGCCCGGGATGATTTCGTACAGACCCAGCAGGTTGAAGTGTTTCCAGACGATCACGGTGAGTGCTCCGACCACGATACCGGCGAGTGCGCCGTTACGGGTCATGCCTTTCCACAGTACCGAGATCAGTACCACCGGACCGAACGCGGCACCGAAACCGGCCCAGGCGTAGCTGACCAGACCCAGCACACGGTTTTCCGGGTTGGCGGCCAATGCGATGGCGATCAGTGCAACGGCCAGAACCATCGCGCGACCAACCCAGACCAGTTCAACCTGGGAGGCGTTTTTACGCAGGAAGGATTTGTAGAAGTCTTCGGTCAGGGCACTCGAGCACACCAGCAACTGGCAGCTCAGGGTGCTCATCACGGCAGCCAGAATGGCCGACAGCAGCACGCCGGCGATCCATGGGTTGAAGAGGATCTTGGCCAGTTCGATGAACACGCGTTCGTGGTTTTCACTCACTGGCATCGCCACGGCCGGGTTCGCCGAGAAGTAAGCGATACCGAAAAAGCCCACGGCCACGGTGCCGCCCAGGCACAGGATCATCCAGGTCATGGAGATGCGACGGGCGTTGGCAATCGACTTGACCGAATCCGCCGCCATGAAACGCGCCAGGATGTGCGGCTGACCGAAGTAGCCCAGCCCCCAGCCCATCAGCGAAATGATGCCGATGAAGCTGGTGTTTTTCAGCATGTCGAAGTTGCCTGGATCTTGCGCTTCGATGGCCAGGAAGGTGGTGTCGATACCGCCGGTAGCCAGCAGCACGATGATCGGTGTCAGCAACAAAGCGAAGATCATCAGCGTGGCTTGAACGGTGTCAGTCCAGCTCACCGCCAGGAAACCACCGACAAAGGTGTAGGCAATCGTCGCCGCAGCGCCGGCCCACAATGCTGTTTCGTAGGACATGCCGAAAGTGCTTTCAAACAGACGGGCACCGGCCACGATGCCGGAGGCGCAATAAATGGTGAAGAACACCAGGATCACCACAGCAGAGATGATCCGCAGCAAGCCGCTCTTGTCTTCAAAACGGCTGGAGAAGTAATCCGGCAGCGTCAGCGCATCGCCGTTGTGTTCGGTCTGCACACGCAGACGGCCGGCCACGAACAGCCAGTTCAGGTAGGCACCGACGATCAGGCCGATGGCGATCCAGCTTTCCGACAGACCTGACATGTAGATGGCGCCCGGCAGGCCCATCAACAACCAGCCGCTCATGTCGGAGGCACCCGCGGAAAGCGCGGTCACGACGCTGCCCAGGCTACGGCCACCCAGAATGTAGTCAGAAAGGTTGTTGGTGGAGCGATAGGCCATGAAGCCGATCAGCACCATGGCTGCGATGTAGATCACGAACGTGATCAAGGTTGGATTGCTTGCACTCATTGAGTTACGCCCTGGCTTTGTTTTTATGTAGCGGCGGTCTGCTGAACCGCCGCCAAACAATTACGTTTGAGAGACGATCGGGTCATCCGCGCATTTATGACCGATGTTTCCCCAGGAAAGCCATCAGCCGATGAACCGCATCAATGGCGGTTGCACCTTGGTGCGCGAATGCTATTCAACAAAGCAAATAAGGTGCAACCAGTTTTTGGGAATAAGTTGCACCTGACACATAATTTCTTTTAAACACGGTTTTTTGCTCCTTTTCGGAGCAAGAACCTTTGCGAACTACTGCAAAAAGCACCAAGCAGGAACAGAAGCCGCGAACCGGAATTTATTTCCTGACAAGCTGCCGATTATTCCGACAAAAAAAGGGTTGCACCCGGTTGCACCTCTTTCAGCGCACGGCTAATCTTGCCGCCAGCTGATGCCACGCAGTCGTGGCAAACATGAGGATAAAAATATGGCTACCACCACCCTTGGGGTCAAACTCGATGACCCGACCCGCGAGCGCCTCAAAGCTGCCGCGACCTCGATTGATCGCACGCCGCATTGGCTGATCAAACAGGCGATTTTCAATTACCTGGAAAAACTCGAGGGTGGTGCAACCCTGACCGAGCTGAGCGGTTTGACCCGTTCAGAAGCCGATGACAGCGCTGACGTCCACGTCGATCACGCCCATCAGTGCTTCCTCGAATTCGCTGAAAGCATCCTCCCGCAATCGGTACTGCGCGCCTCGATCACTGCCGCCTACCGTCGTCCGGAGCCGGAAGTGGTGCCGATGCTGCTGGAGCAGGCTCGCCTGCCAGCCCCAATGGCCGAAGCCACGAACAAGCTCGCCGCCTCGATTGCCGAAAAATTGCGCAATCAGAAGAGCGCTGGCGGCCGTGCAGGCATTGTTCAAGGCCTCTTGCAGGAATTCTCCTTGTCGTCGCAAGAAGGCGTGGCGCTGATGTGCCTGGCCGAAGCGCTGCTGCGAATCCCGGACAAAGGCACTCGCGATGCACTGATCCGCGACAAGATCAGCACCGGCAACTGGCAGCCACACCTGGGCAATAGCCCGTCGCTGTTCGTCAACGCCGCCACTTGGGGTCTGTTGCTGACCGGCAAACTGGTCGCCACCCACAACGAAGCAGGCCTGACTTCGTCCCTGAGCCGGATCATCGGCAAAAGCGGCGAGCCGATGATCCGCAAGGGCGTCGACATGGCCATGCGCCTGATGGGCGAGCAGTTCGTTACCGGCGAAACCATCGCCGAAGCCCTGGCCAACGCCAGCAAGTTCGAAGCCAAAGGCTTCCGCTATTCCTACGACATGCTCGGCGAAGCCGCACTGACCGAACATGACGCCCAGAAATACCTCGCGTCCTACGAGCAAGCCATCCACTCGATCGGCAAGGCTTCCCACGGTCGTGGCATTTATGAAGGCCCGGGCATCTCGATCAAGCTCTCGGCCCTGCACCCGCGTTACAGCCGTGCCCAGTACGAGCGCGTGATGGACGAGCTGTACCCGCGCCTGCTGTCGCTGACCTTGCTGGCCAAGCAGTACGACATCGGCCTGAACATCGATGCCGAAGAAGCCGACCGCCTCGAGCTGTCGCTGGATCTGCTCGAACGCCTGTGCTTCGAGCCGCAACTGACCGGCTGGAACGGTATCGGTTTCGTGATCCAGGCCTACCAGAAACGTTGCCCGTACGTGATCGACTACGTGATCGACCTGGCTCGCCGCAGCCGTCATCGCCTGATGATCCGTCTGGTGAAAGGCGCGTACTGGGACAGCGAAATCAAGCGCGCCCAAGTCGAAGGCCTGGAAGGCTACCCGGTCTACACCCGCAAGGTGTACACCGACGTTTCCTACATCGCCTGTGCGCGCAAACTGCTCTCGGTGCCGGAAGTCATCTACCCGCAGTTCGCCACGCACAACGCCCACACCCTGTCGGCGATTTACCACATTGCCGGTCAGAACTATTACCCGGGCCAGTACGAGTTCCAGTGCCTGCACGGCATGGGCGAACCGCTGTACGAACAGGTTGTAGGCAAGGTTTCCGAAGGCAAGCTGAACCGTCCGTGCCGCGTGTACGCACCGGTCGGCACTCACGAAACATTGTTGGCGTACCTGGTACGTCGCCTGCTGGAAAACGGCGCGAACACTTCGTTCGTCAACCGTATCGCCGACCAGTCGATCTCGATTCAGGAGCTGGTAGCCGATCCGGTGAGCAGCATCGAGCAGATGGCAACGCTGGAAGGCGGCTTCGGTCTGCCGCACCCGCGTATTCCGCTGCCACGTGACCTGTACGGTAGCGAGCGTGCCAACTCCAGCGGCATCGACCTGGCCAACGAACATCGCCTGGCATCGCTGTCCTGCGCCCTGTTGGCTACCGCCCACAACCACTGGAAAGCCGCGCCGATGCTGGGCTGCGCCGCCAGCGCCGAAACACCGGCGCCGGTGTTGAACCCGTCAGACCTGCGTGACGTGGTCGGTCATGTGCAAGAGGCCACTGTCACCGACGTCGACAACGCTATCCAGTGCGCCCTGAACGCCGCACCGATCTGGCAGGCCACCCCGCCCGCCGAGCGCGCCGCGATCCTCGAACGTGCCGCTGATTTGATGGAAGGCGAGATTCAGCCACTGATGGGCCTGCTGGCTCGCGAAGCCGGCAAGACCTTCGCCAACGCCATCGCCGAAGTGCGTGAAGCCGTGGATTTCCTGCGTTACTACGCGGTGCAGGCGCGCAACGACTTCAGCAACGACGCCCACCGCCCATTGGGCCCTGTAGTGTGCATCAGTCCGTGGAACTTCCCACTGGCAATCTTCAGCGGTCAAGTCGCCGCCGCACTGGCCGCCGGCAACCCGGTCCTGGCCAAACCGGCTGAGCAAACACCGCTGGTGGCCGCTCAAGCCGTGCGCTTGCTGCTCGAAGCCGGGATTCCGGAAGGCGTGCTGCAACTGCTGCCGGGCCGTGGCGAAACCGTCGGCGCCCGTCTGGTTGGCGACGATCGGGTCAAAGGCGTGATGTTCACTGGCTCCACCGAAGTTGCACGCTTGCTGCAACGCAACGTCGCCGGTCGACTGGATGCCCAGGGCCGTCCGATTCCGCTGATCGCCGAAACCGGCGGCCAGAACGCGATGATCGTCGACTCCTCGGCACTGACCGAACAAGTGGTCATCGACGTAGTGTCCTCGGCTTTCGACAGCGCCGGCCAACGTTGCTCGGCCCTGCGCGTGCTGTGTTTGCAGGAAGATTCCGCCGACCGCGTAATCGAAATGCTCAAGGGCGCCATGGCTGAATGCCGCCTCGGCAACCCTGAGCGTCTGTCCGTGGACATCGGCCCAGTGATCGACGCCGAAGCCAAGGCCGGCATCGAGAAACACATCCAGGCCATGCGTGACAAAGGTCGCAATGTCTACCAGGTCGCCATCGCCGACATGGAAGAATGCAAGCGCGGCACGTTCGTCATGCCAACCCTGATCGAACTGGAAAGCTTCGACGAACTGCAGCGGGAGATCTTCGGCCCGGTGCTGCACGTGGTGCGCTACAAGCGCAAAGACATCGATCAACTGATCGGGCAGATCAACGCTTCCGGCTACGGTCTGACACTGGGCGTGCACACCCGTATCGACGAGACCATCGCCAAGGTGATCGACAACGTCAACGCCGGTAACGTCTACGTCAACCGCAACATCGTCGGTGCTGTGGTCGGCGTGCAGCCGTTCGGTGGCGAAGGCCTGTCGGGCACTGGCCCGAAAGCCGGTGGTCCGCTGTACCTGTACCGCTTGCTGTCGACGCGTCCTACCGATGCGATCGAACAGTCCTTCGCTCGCGGCGATGCCATCGCGGCACCGGACGTTCGTCTGCGTGACGCCATGAGCAAACCGCTGACCGCCCTGAAAACCTGGGCCGACAGCCACAAGCTGACTGATCTGAGCGCGTTGTGCGCGCAGTTCGCAGCGCAATCGCAAAGCGGCATCACCCGTACGCTGAACGGCCCGACGGGCGAGCGCAACAGCTACGCCATCCTGCCGCGCGAACACGTGCTGTGCCTGGCAGACGTTGAAAGCGATCTGCTGAGCCAATTGGCTGCAGTACTGGCCGTGGGTGGCTCGGCGGTGTGGCCGGAAGGTGAACTGAGCAAAGCGTTGTTGGCTCGCCTGCCAAAAGACGTGCAAACACGCATCAAGCTGGTCGTCGACTGGAACAAGGACGAAGTGGTATTTGATGCGGTCCTGCATCACGGCCACTCCGACCAATTGCGTGCGGTCTGCCAGCAAGTGGCCAAGCGTGCCGGCGCGATCGTCGGGGTTCATGGTCTGTCACAGGGCGAAACCAACATTGCGTTGGAACGCTTGGTGATCGAGCGTGCATTGAGCGTCAACACCGCTGCTGCGGGGGGTAATGCCAGCTTGATGACGATCGGTTAAACCGAGATAAAACCAGGCGCCCGCAATGGACGCCTGGAATGCAAAACCTGTGGGAGCGGGCTTGCTCGCGATAGCGGTCTGTCAGTCACATCTTCCTTTAGATGTGTAGCCGCCATCGCGAGCAAGCTCGCTCCCACAATGTTTTGCGTCAGGCTTCTTGCTTGTTCTGCCCTTCTATCACCGCCATCAATCATCCTGTTCAGCCCGCCCTCCCCGCGCCTAGACTCGGTCCATTCCAATATAGGTAGGCCGCCATGTCCGAGACGTTGCTCAGTTCCCGCAATCTGGCTTTCGAGCTGTATGAAGTCCTCGATGCCGAGGGCCTGACCCAGCGCGAGCGTTTCGCCGAGCACAACCGCGAGACCTTCGACGCCGCCATCAGCACCGCACGCAGCCTTGCCGAGAAGTTATTTGCCCCGCACAACCGCAAGGGCGACGAGAACGAACCGCGCTACGAAGACGGCAAGGCGATCCTGATTCCGGAAGTGAAACCTGCGGTGGATGCGTTCCTGGAAGCGGGTTTTCTCAACGCCGCACGCAGTTTCGAGGCCGGCGGCATGCAGTTGCCGACCTTGCTCTCGCAAGCCTGCTTTGCGCACTTCCAGTCCGCCAACGCCGCGACGACGTCCTACCTGTTCTTGACCATGGGCGCGGCCAACCTGATCGAAAGCTTCGGCACCGACGAGCAGAAGCGGCGCTTCCTGCAACCGATGATCGACGGTCGCTTCTTCGGCACCATGGCCCTGACCGAACCTCATGCCGGCTCCTCGCTGTCGGACATCCGCACCCGCGCCGAACCTGCCGCCGATGGCACGTATCGACTCAAGGGCAACAAGATCTTCATCTCCGGTGGCGACCACCCGCTGTCGGAAAACATCGTGCACATGGTGCTGGCCAAACTGCCGGATGCACCTGCGGGCGTGAAAGGCATTTCGCTGTTTATCGTGCCTAAATTCCTGGTCAACGATGACGGCAGCCTGGGCAAGCGTAACGACGTGCTACTGGCCGGGCTGTTCCACAAGATGGGCTGGCGCGGCACCACTTCCACCGCACTGAACTTCGGCGATAACGGTGAGTGTGTTGGCTACCTGGTGGGCAAGCCGCACCAAGGCCTGAGCTACATGTTCCAGATGATGAACGAAGCGCGAATCGGCGTCGGCATGGGCGCGGTGATGCTCGGTTACGCCGGTTACCTGTACTCGCTGGAGTACGCCCGCGAACGCCCGCAAGGTCGCTTGCCGGACAGCAAGGACCCCAACACCGCGCCGGTGTCGATCATTCAGCACGCCGACGTCAAACGCATGCTGCTGACCCAAAAGGCTTACGTCGAAGGCGCCTTCGACCTCGGTTTGTATGCCGCGCGACTGTTCGACGACACCACCACTCTGGAGACCGAAGTCGAGCGCAAACAAGCCCATGAATTGCTCGACCTGCTGACGCCAATCGTCAAATCCTGGCCATCGGAGTTCTGCCTGAAGGCCAACGAACTGGCGATCCAGATCCTCGGCGGCCACGGCTACACCCGCGAATACCCGGTGGAGCAGTACTACCGCGACAACCGTCTGAACCCGATCCACGAAGGCACTCACGGCATTCAGTCGCTGGACCTGCTGGGGCGAAAACTGGCGCAAAACGGCGGCGCCGGGCTCAAGCAGTTGATTCGACTGATCGCCAATACCGCCGAACGCGCCCATGCGTACGAATCGTTAACGCCACTGCGTGAGCCACTGGAAAAACTGGTGGCGCGCCTGCAAACCGTGACCATCGGCCTGCTGACGGATCTGGGCCAAGGCAAGGTCAACAGCAGCCTGGCGAACTCCGCGCTGTATCTGAAAGTGTTTGGCCACACGGTGATCGGCTGGCGCTGGCTGGAACAGGCGATCCGCGCTGAAGAAGGGCTGGCCGAGGGCAATGCGGCGGATGTCGGCTTCTATAACGGCAAGCTGCAAGCGGCACGGTATTTTCTGACATGGGAAGTGCCGGTTTGTCATCACGAACTGGCGATTCTTGAGGCGCGGGATGATACGTGCCTGAAGATGCAGGATGAGTGGTTCTAAACCTGTGTGACTGAGCCACAAACCGCACACACCTGTCATATTTGACAGGTGTGTGCGGGAGGAACGCACGATAAACTGTTTTCGCCTGACATGTAGTTTGCAGTTTGCCCGGCAAGTACGGACACGAAGTCCAATTCTTCCCTCCAAATGAGCGAACACCATGAGCAACCATGTTCTCGAAAATAGGAGCATCAAACTTGCCGGCCTTGTGACGCACGCTTATTGCGTACGGGCGTCCATCTCGCCGACGCCAACACGAGCCGGCACTGTCTGGACGAACGAAGACTCCACAGAATCCACTGTCGTCAGCAAGAACCATCACCGGATCTCTGATGAAGAGTCGTTGATCAGCATCACAACATCCTCCGGCGTCATCGAGCCGAGCGCTCGAACGACAGCGCAGGAGATGCTTATAAGCATTTCTGCAGAAGACCGGTACGAGACGGTGAATCGTGTTGCTTACAAGGAATACGCTCGTTACAACTCCGACCTATTGAGGTCAGTGGTTTATGGTGGCGCAGGGTTGGATACAAAGGCGCTCATCGACCCTTACATATACCTATCTCAACAACAATTCGTTCTCTCGGCCAGAGTCAATGATGTAGTCAAAGACTCCCTTGCCGTGCGAATCACGGAAAAGAGATACACAAAACAAAGTAACAACGTCTACCACGCGACAGTGACAACGCCGAGCTCCAGCTACACAAGTAAAGAATCGTTTGGCAACGACGATATGTTTATGACATTGGCTGTTGGCGACGTCTATTTAGATGAAAAAGGAATGTGGACCGTAAAAGAAAAGCGGGTTTTCTACCTAGTATCCATTGGCGAAATCCGCTTCTACGGGAGGGAAATCCTTCTTGTGACCAACGCATCATTGTAAAATCTGGCAGACGCGCCTTGGTGGGCGCGTCTCATTTTCTGGAGTAATACGTTTCAACTTAGCCGAAACCCACCCATCTGCCGCGCCAAATCATCCGCCAACCGCTGCAACGTCTGGCAATCCTCACGACACGCCCTGACCTCACCCGCCGTGGCCCGTGCCAGATCGGAAATCCCCTGCACATTGCGGTTGATCTCTTCAGTCACCGCCGACTGCTCTTCAGTGGCCGTCGCCACTTGATGATTCATGTCGCTGATGCGCTCGACCTGTCCGGTAATCGCGGTTAACGACGCCCCGGTGCGCTGGCTCGACTCGACGCCGGTACCGGTTGCCGCTTGTCCTGAGTGCATCGACGACACGGCATTCTCCGCGCCCTGCTTGAGGCTGCCGATCATCTGCTGGATTTCATCGGTGGACGATTGCGTACGCCGCGCCAGTGTCCGCACTTCGTCCGCTACCACGGCAAAGCCCCGGCCCATGTCTCCGGCCCGCGCCGCTTCAATGGCCGCGTTCAACGCCAGCAAGTTGGTCTGCTCGGAGATCCCGCGAATCACCGCCAGCACCTGGTCGATGGACGCTACCTGAGTCGCCAACTCGCCGACGGCACTGGCGGCAATACCGATTTCATCGGACATGCTTTCGATATGCCGAATCGAACCGCCGACCACTTCACGCGCCTGCAAGGCTTCATCGCGGGCAGTTTGCGAGGCGACCGCCGCGTTGCCGGCGTTTTGCGCGATTTCCTGCACGGTGAGGCCCATCTCATGCACGGCGGTGGCGACCATGTCGGTCATTTCCTGCTGTCGTCCGGAACGCTCGGCGGTGTTTTCCACCACCCGCGCGACTTGCCCGACGGCAATGCGCAATCGTTCGCTGGTGGCCAGCACTTCGCCGATCATGCTGCGCTGATTCTCAAGGAAACGATTGAAACCCCGGGCCAGGTCACCCAGCTCATCGGCGCGACTGGAATCTAACCTGTGGGTCAAATCACCACCACCGCTACCAATCGCTACCAGTGCCGCTGTTACCTGCCGGATCGGCCGAACCAGTCCGCGAGCCAGCAGCACCACCAATAACAGGCACACCAGCGCAACGCCCAGACCGATGGCGCTGGTCAGCCACATCGCCTGTCGGGCCTCGGCGTAAATTTGCGATTGCGGCACTTCGGCCACCAGAGTCCAGCCCAGATCGCGCAATGGCAGGCTCAGGGCCAGGTAGTCTTCGCCGTCGCGCACAAACCCGCTGCTAGTCGGGCCTTGATGGCCCATCACCGCTTGCGCCGCCGAGTCGCCGATCTGTTCAGCCAGCTTGCGTTTGTTGCTGAGCCCGGCCTCGGGATGGACCTGGATCAACCCATCTGAACGCACCAGATAGACCTTCCCGCGCTCGCCGAAGCTGAAGTTGTGAATCAGTTCAGAGAGTTCCTTCATGCTCAGGCCCAGCCCGGCAACGCCCACGACTTTGCCGCCCTGCGAGACCTTCAGGTCGATGAACAAGGCCAACTCGCCGGTCGCTGTGTCTTTATCGATATTGAGAGTGCGCGGCTGGTTGCTGTCGAGGAAGGCGTAGAACCAGGCATCGCTCGGATTGGATCGGCTGAGGGTCCGATCAAGTCCTTTTTCGGTGTAGTAGTGGCCCGACTGCGTGCCTGCGATCAGCGCGGTAAAGGCTTTGTGCTCGGCGCGAATGCCTTCCAGGTAGCTGACGAAGCCGCTGGCCCGGTCGGCGTTTTCTCCTTCGACCAACCACTCGCGCACCATGCTGTTGCTGGCAATGTCCTTGGCCGCGGTGAGCGGCTGGACCAGAATCCGTTCGATGTCGTTGCGCATCGCTTCGATGCTCGACGGCAGCGCCTGCTCGACCAGATAGCGCTGGGCGAGGCGGTTGACCACCAGGGTATAAATGCCGACCACGATCAGAATACTGACCAGCAGGGCGGTGCCCATACTCAGGATCAACTGCCATTGAATACTGCGTCGCCAGAACTGCATGAAACACCCCCAAAGAGTAAGAGGCAAAACTACTGCAACAGCCATGCCGATTGTATACAACTAAATCGACAATCTACTCTTTGGTTGTGCGCAAGCTGATCAGGCCTGATTGATCGTCTTCGAAATCACTTCAACCGTGGCGCTGACTTGCTCTTGGTAACGGTCGAGTTCCTGCTGGTGACGTTTCTGCATGGCAAGCTGCTGCGAGCACAGGTTCATGGCCGTCAGCACCAGCAGTTTGTCCCCGATCAGGGTCGGGTATTTCTTTTTGGTCTCGGCCAGCACCGCTTTCAACATTAATGCGGCGTCCAGCAGGGTCTGCTCTTCCCCGGCCGGCGCCTTGATCGAATAGTCTTCCCCGAGAATCGAGACGACTTTTATCCCGTCGGCACCGTGTCTCATGCGTTCACAGGACCTGCGCTCACGCGCTCAACCAGCGCTTGAATGCGCGCGACAGTGGCGCCCTGCTTCTCTTCCTGTTCCATCAGGCTCAATTGCAGGCTTTCGTTTTCATCCTTGGCCTGGGCCAGTTCTGCGCTCAGGGTTGCGTTCGTGCCCAGCAGTTCCTGGTTCTGTTGTACCAGGTCGCTGACCAGTTGTTCCAATTGGCTTAGGGATGCTTCCAACATTTTGATTTTCCGAGCATTTTCAAAGGGCGCGTACGATAAAGAAAAGTCACCACTGGCGCCAGGGTTATTCAGGCGCAAAGCCTTGATTTGCCTGGCGGCGACCTTGCTTGCGAGTTTTAAAGACTGCGATTGTCCGCTCTGGTTCCTGACAGCTCGTCAGTAGGACCGATCTGCGGCAAAAGCGCACAGCGGCTCAAGACTTTAGTCGTATGACCGATAAGTCATACATACCTCGTCTCAGACTCGTGCCAATGCGCGCTTTACGGTGAACACCATGTCCCTTCGTAATATGAATATCGCCCCCAGGGCGTTCACAGGCTTCACCCTGATTGGCGCGCTGATGTTGATTCTGGGTGTGTTCGCCTTGAACCAGATGAGCAAGATTCGCGCTGCCGGTGAAGAGATCGTTCAGGGCAGCGTGCCGAGCATCAAGGCCCTGGACGAGTTCACCCAGCTCGCCTTGCGCCAGCGGGTGCTGTCTTATCGCTTGCTGACCAATCGCGAGCCGGATGTGCAGCAAAAGACCCTCGCGCTGTTCGATCAACGCAGCCAACAAACTCGCGCAGCCCAGTCCGATTACGAAAAAGTCATCAGCAGCCCGCAAGAGCGTGCGGCCTACGATGAGTACGTGCAGCTGCTGGGACAATACCGTCAGCTGGAAGACCGCATGAAGACCCTGTCGCGCAACAACCAGGTCGATGAATTGCGCACGCTGCTCAACACTGAGCTGCTGACCAACTCCGAGGCGATCAACAGCGTGCTCAACCGGCTGATGCAGATCAACAACGATCAAGCCACCGACTCCAACCAGAAAGCCGCCGACCAATACTCCTCCGCCTTCAATCTGGTGGTGACCCTGCTGGTGATTGCCACGGGTTTGACCCTGCTGTTTGCCTGGCTGCTGACCAACAGCATCACTCAGCCCATCGCCAAGGCACTGAGCGCCGCTGAAGAAATCGCCGAGGGTAATCTGACCCGGCCGATCATCGTCGACGGCAGCGACGAAGCTGGCCGCTTGTTGCAGGCCATGTTGAAGATGCAGGACAAACTGCGCGACACCCTTCAGCAAATCTCGGGTTCGGCGACTCAACTGGCCTCCGCCGCCGAAGAGTTGAACAGCGTCACCGACGAAAGCGCCCGTGGCCTGACTCAGCAGAACAACGAAATCGAGCAAGCCGCGACGGCGGTCAATGAAATGACCAGCGCCGTGGAAGAAGTTGCGCGCAACGCGGTGAGCACCTCCGAAGCCTCGAAAAACGCCACCACTTCTGCCGGTGACGGTCGTGACCTAGTGCAGGAAACCGTTAGCGCCATCGAACGCATGAGCGCTGATGTACAGAGCACTGCCACGCTGATTGGCGACCTGGCCAACGAGTCGCGCGACATCGGCAAGGTGCTGGACGTGATTCGCGGCCTGGCTGACCAGACCAACCTGCTGGCACTGAACGCCGCCATTGAAGCTGCGCGTGCCGGTGAAGCCGGTCGTGGTTTTGCGGTGGTGGCCGACGAAGTCCGCGCCCTGGCGCATCGCACGCAGCAATCGACCAGCGAAATCGAACGCATGATCGGCAGCATCCAGAGCGGCACCGAACACGCCGTTGATTCGATGCGCAACAGCACTGAACGCGCTGAGTCGACCCTGAACATCGCCCGTGGTGCCGGCCTGTCGCTGGACACCATCAACAGCGCCATCGTCGAAATCAACGAGCGCAACCTGGTAATCGCCAGTGCTGCCGAAGAACAGGCCCAAGTGGCCCGCGAAGTCGACCGCAACCTGGTGAACATCCGCGACCTGTCAGTGCAGTCGGCCACCGGCGCCAACCAGACCAGCGCCGCCAGCAATGAACTGTCGCGTTTGGCGCTGGACCTGAACAATATGGTTGGGCGGTTTAGCCTCTGATCTGAATGAGCGGCGATCTCAAGGACCACCCCTCACCCCAACCCTCTCCCCAACGGGGAGAGGGGGAAAGGGAGCCGATCTCCGTGCTTTTCAGAACCTGAGTTCGACTGGTAATTGCACGTTGCAGCAAGTCAATTGAACAACTCGGTCAGTCCCCTCGCCCCTCTGGGGAGAGGGTTAGGGTGAGGGGTCGATTTCAAGCCGAACATCAAACCTGAATCCCACCGTCAAAAGCTTTTTGACAGCATCACATTTCAACAGGTTAGAATCGCTGGCACGCAGACTGCATGGTCAGTTTGCGCCCGTCTTTAAGCTTTCCGGAGTACTGCCATTGAATGCGACGACCATCAACAGCCTGTTCTTGATCGGCGCGTTGCTGGTAGGTGCGAGCATTCTGGTGAGCTCACTTTCGTCCCGCCTCGGGATCCCGATTCTGGTGATCATCCTGGCCGTGGGCATGGCTGCCGGCGTCGACGGTGGCGGCATCATCTTCGATAACTACCCCACCGCTTATCTGGTCGGCAACCTCGCCCTGGCTGTCATCCTGCTCGACGGCGGGTTGCGCACCCGGGTCGCGAGTTTCCGCGTGGCGTTGTGGCCGGCGTTGTCGCTAGCCACGGTCGGGGTGCTGATCACTACCGGGCTGACCGGCATGGCCGCGGCCTGGCTATTCAACCTGAACCTGATCCAGGGTCTGCTGATCGGCGCCATCGTCGGCTCCACCGACGCCGCGGCGGTGTTCTCGCTGCTGGGTGGCAAAGGCCTCAACGAACGGGTGACCGCCAGCCTGGAAATCGAATCCGGCAGCAACGACCCGATGGCGGTGTTCCTCACCGTCACCTTGATCGACATGCTCGCCAGCGGCCAGACCGGCCTGCACTGGAGCCTGCTCACTCACCTGTTTCGTGAGTTCGGTATCGGCGCCATCGTCGGTCTGGGCGGTGGCTGGCTGATGCTGCAAATGGTCAATCGAATCCATTTGGCCGCCGGTCTGTACCCGATTCTGGTGATCGCTGGCGGTCTGGTGGTGTTCGCGCTGACCAACGCCTTGCACGGCAGTGGCTTCCTCGCGGTGTACCTGTGCGGCCTGGTGATCGGCAACCGCCCGGTGCGCAGCCGCCATGGGATTCTGCACATGCTCGACGGCATGGCCTGGCTGGCGCAGATCGGCATGTTCCTGGTGCTGGGGCTGTTGGTGACACCCCACGACTTGCTGCCCATTGCCCTGCCCGCTCTCGGTCTGGCGCTGTGGATGATTCTGTTTGCGCGGCCGCTCTCGGTGATGGTCGGCCTGCTGCCGTTCAAGGCCTTCCATGGGCGCGAAAAGGCCTTTATCTCCTGGGTTGGCCTGCGCGGCGCGGTCCCGATCATTCTGGCGGTGTTCCCGCTGATGGCCGGGCTGCCGAACGCCCAGCTGTACTTCAACCTCGCGTTCTTCATCGTGCTGGTATCGCTGCTGGTGCAAGGCACCAGCCTGCCGTGGGTCGCCAAACTGTTGAAGGTGACCGTCCCGCCAGAACCCGCGCCGATCTCCCGGGCCGCCCTTGAAGTGCACGTCACCAGTGAATGGGAGTTGTTCGTTTATCGTCTTGGCGCAGAGAAATGGTGCATCGGCGCCGCCCTTCGCGAACTGAAAATGCCCGAGGGCACACGTATCGCGGCACTGTTTCGCCGTCAGCAACTGCTCCATCCGTCGGGTAGTACGGTGCTCGAAGTCGGCGATTTGCTCTGCGTTATCGGCCATGAACACAACCTGCCGGCACTCGGAAAACTCTTCAGCCAGGCGCCGCAACGAGGTCTCGATTTGCGCTTCTTCGGCGACTTCGTTCTGGAAGGCGACGCCCAGCTGGGCGCGGTTTCAGCGCTATACGGGCTGCAACTCGAAGGGGTCGATCCGGACATGCCGCTGGGTCGTTTCATCACCCAGAAAGTCGGTGGTGCTCCGGTGGTCGGTGACCAGGTGGAATGGAACAACACCATTTGGACCGTCGCAGTCATGGATGGGAACAAGATCGCCAAAGTGGGCGTCAGATTTCCCGAAGGAAGTCGCCCGGGCCCCGGATTGTTCCTCTAAACTCCTTTTTTCGTTACGTTTTCGATCGGTCTCTATGCCAACCTTGCGCACATTTTTAGCTATTGCCCTGCTAGGGCTGAGTCTCTCCGTCGGCACCCTGCAAGCAGCCGAACCGCCGTCCGCCGAGTCAGTCCAGAAGAGTCTGGACAAGATCGCCGAGCGCAAGCTGCCCGAGGCCGATCAAAAAGCCCTGCAACTGGTGCTGCAACAGACGCTGACCCAACTGTCCAACCGGGACGATTATGAAAAGCGCCTGGACAACCTCAAGCAACAACTGAGCACGGCGCCCAAGCAGAACATCGAAAACCAGCGCGAGCTGGAGCGCCTCAAGGCCAGCAAAGCCGTACCGGTCGAGCAACGCTACGCCAACCTGTCGGTGCCACAACTCGAGCAGATGCTCACTGAACGCAGCACCCAGCAAAGCGATCTGCAAAAAGCCCTGGCCGATGCCAACAGCCTGATCATCACCGCCCAGACCCGCCCCGAGCGTGCCCAGGCCGAGATCAGTGCCAGCCAGACACGCATCCTGCAAATCAATGGCATCCTCAAACTGGGCAAAGACAACGGCAAAGCCCTGACGAACGAACAACGCGACACCCTCAACGCCGAGCTGGCAGCGTTGAATGCGCTGATCCCGCTGCGTCGTCAGGAACTGGCTGGCAACAGCCAACTGCAGGACCTGGGCAACAGCCAACACGACTTGCTGCTGGAAAAAACCGCACGGATGGAGCGGGAGATCCAGGACCTGCAAACCCTGATCAACCAGAAGCGCCTGGCCCAGTCTCAACAGACGGTGACCCAGCAATCGATCGAAGCGCAAAAGGCTGGCGGCAGCAATCTGCTGGCAACAGAAAGCGCTGCCAACCTGAAGCTCTCCGACTACCTGCTCAAAAGCACCGACCGTCTCAACGAACTGACCCAGCAGAACCTGCAGACCAAGCAGCAACTCGACAGCGTGACCCAAAGCGACGCCGCACTGGACGAGCAGATCAGCGTGCTCAAGGGCAGTCTGTTGCTGTCCAAGATTCTCTACAAACAAAAGCTGGCCTTGCCCCGCCTCAAGCTTGACCGGGACTTGGCCAACGACATCGCTGACATTCGCCTGTACCAGTTCGAGGTCAATCAACAACGCGAACTGATCAGCACGCCCGGCGCCTATGTGGATAACTTGCTGGCGAGCCAGCCACCCGATCAGGTCACCCCGCAACTGCGCAAAACCCTGCTGGATCTGGCCGTCACCCGCGCCGACCTGCTGGAGCGCCTGAGCCGCGAACTGAGTGCGCTGCTCAACGAATCCATCACCCTGCAACTGAACCAGAAACAACTGCTCACTACCGCTCAGAACCTGCGCGCGACCCTCGACGAACAGATGTTCTGGATTCCCAGCAACAAGCCGCTGGATTTCGAATGGATGCGCGGCGTGCCGGACCGACTGGAGAAACAGGTCGTCACTCTGCCGTGGGCTTCGAGCCTGAGCGAGCTGGCCGACGGGCTGACCCAGCGGCCGCTGCTGTTTCTGCCGCTGGTGCTGCTGATCGGTTTCCTGGTCTGGCGGCGCAAATACCTCTATGCACGACTGAACAAAGTGCATCAGGACATCGGTCATTTCAAACGCGACAGTCAATGGCACACACCGCAGGCGATCCTGATCAACGTGTTGCTGGCGATGCCGGTGTCGCTGGCGCTGGCGCTGTGCGGTTTCGCCTTGCAGATCGACGCCCGCGGGCAAAACGCCAACCTCGGCGCCGCCCTGTTGCAAATTGCCCAGGCGTGGCTGGTGTTCTACACCGCGTACCGGGTCTTGGCACCGGGTGGCGTGGCGGAACTGCACTTTCGCTGGGAAAGACCGCAGGTGGAGTTTCTCCGCGGCTGGATCCGTCGCCTGGGCCTGGTGGTGCTGGCACTGGTCGCCGTGGTGGCAGTGGCCGAATTACAACCGGCGGCCCTGACGGACGACGTAATCGGCATCGCCGTGGTGCTGACCTGCTACGCCTTGATGGCCTGGCTGCTCAGTCGCCTGCTGATCAACAGTCCGACCCATAACAGCGCCTCCCTGTTTCGCAAAGCTGTCGGCGTTCTATTCACTGTGTTGCCGATCGCCTTGTTTATCGCCGTGTGCTTTGGCTACTTCTACACCGCACTGAAACTCAGCGACCGGTTGATCAACACCCTGTACCTGCTGATGTTCTGGCTGATCATTGAAGCCACCTTCGTGCGCGGCCTGGCCGTCGCGGCGCGGCGCCTGGCCTACCAGCGCGCCCTGACCAAACGCCAGGCCGCCAAAGAAGCCGGCGACGGTGAAGCGGTCGTCGAAGAGCCGACACTGGACATCGAGAAAGTCAACGAACAGTCCCTGCGACTGATCCGCCTGGCCTTGCTCGGCGGCTTCATCGCTGCGTTGTATTGGGTCTGGAAAGACCTGATCTCGGTGTTCTCGTACCTCGACAACATCACATTGTACGAATACACCAGCGGCGTCGGTGCCAACATGAGCATGGTGCCGATCAGCATCGGCGACATGCTCGGGGCGTTGATCATCATCGGCATTACCGTAGCCCTGGCGCGGAACCTGCCGGGGTTGCTCGAGGTGCTGGTGCTGTCCAAGCTCGACCTGGCTCAGGGCAGTGCCTACGCCACGACCACCCTGCTGACCTATGTGATTGCCGGTGTGGGTTTCGTTTCCACTCTGTCGACCCTCGGCGTGAGCTGGGACAAACTGCAATGGCTGGTGGCCGCGCTCTCGGTCGGCCTGGGTTTCGGTATGCAGGAGATCTTCGCCAACTTCATCTCCGGGATCATGATCCTGTTCGAACGTCCGGTCCGGATCGGCGACACGATCACCATCGGCAACCTGTCGGGCACGGTGAGCAAAATCCGCATCCGCGCCACCACCATCACCGACTTCGACCGCAAGGACATCATTGTCCCGAACAAGACGTTCATCACCGGGCAACTGATCAACTGGTCGCTGACCGACACCGTGACCCGGGTCACCCTCAAGCTGGGCGTCGGCTACGATTCGGATCTTGAGCTGGTACGCACCCTGCTGCTCAGAGCAGCCATGGAAAACCCGCGCGTGCTGAAGGACCCTGCGCCCTCGGTGTACTTCCTGAACTTTGGTGAAAGCACCCTGGATCACGAGTTGCGTATTCATGTGCGCGACCTCGGCGACCGTAACCCGGCACTCGATGAAATCAACCGGTTCATCAACAGCGAGTTCAAGAAGCACGACATCAACATCGCTTTCCGTCAGGTGGATATCCACCTGAAAAACCTGACAGGCCAGGAACAGCTGTTGCTGACCAGCGATGAGGTCAAACCCGCCAAGTCTCCCAATACAGGCAAGACCCCACCCGAGCCGCCATCGGTACATCTCGACTGACTGGACGCCACGCGCCATTCCCCAGCAGAATGCTCGGACATTCTGCTGGAGATGGCCGTTGAAAGCCCTCGACGAACTGACCTTCGACAACCGCTTCGCCCGCCTGGGCGACGCGCTCTCAACTCATGTACTGCCTGAGCCCATCGGCGAACCACGACTGGTGGTTGCCAGCCCTGCGGCCATGGCCCTGCTTGACCTCGACCCGAGCGTTGCCGAAACGCCGGTGTTCGCCGAACTGTTCGGCGGTCACAAGCTGTGGGCCGAAGCCGAGCCGCGGGCGATGGTCTATTCCGGGCACCAGTTCGGTTCCTACAACCCGCAATTGGGCGATGGTCGCGGGCTGCTTCTGGGCGAGATCTACAACGAGGCCGGCGAGCACTGGGACTTGCACCTCAAGGGCGCCGGGCAAACGCCGTACTCGCGCATGGGCGATGGCCGAGCGGTGCTGCGTTCGTCGATTCGTGAGTTTCTGGCGTCTGAAGCGTTGCACGCACTGGGCATCCCGACCACCCGCGCACTGTGCGTGATCGGCTCGAACACCCCGGTCTGGCGCGAGAAACAGGAACGCGCGGCCATGGTCCTGCGCCTGGCAGCGAGCCATGTGCGTTTCGGGCATTTCGAATACTTCTACTACACCAAACGGCCTGAACAGCAGAAAGCCCTCGGCGAGCACGTATTGGCGATGCACTTCCCCGAGTGCCTGGAACAGCCGGAACCCTACCTGGCGATGTTCCGCGAAGTTGTCGAGCGCAACGCCGAGCTGATCGCCAAATGGCAGGCCTATGGCTTCTGCCACGGCGTGATGAACACCGACAACATGTCGATCCTCGGCGTCACGTTCGACTTCGGGCCGTTCGCCTTCCTTGACGACTTTGACGCCAACTTCATCTGCAACCATTCCGATGATCAGGGTCGCTACTCGTTCAGCAATCAAGTGCCGATCGGCCAATGGAACCTCAGCGCACTGGCCCAGGCCCTGACACCGTTCATCAGCGTCGAAGCCCTGCGCGAAACCCTCGGCCTGTACTTCCCGCTGTATCAGGCTCATTACCTGGACCTGATGCGCCGTCGCCTCGGCTTGACCACTGGCGAAGAAGACGACCAGCAACTGGTCGAAAATTTGCTGCAACTGATGCAGAACAGCAGCGTCGACTACAGCCTGTTTTTCCGCCGTTTGGGCGATCAAGCCGCCGAGCTTGCCGTCGCCCGCTTGCGCGACGACTTCGTCGACATCAAGGGTTTCGATGCCTGGGCCGAGCGCTACTGCGCACGCGTCGCCCGCGACGGCAACAACGATCAAGCACAGCGTCGCGCCCGCATGCACGCGGTCAATCCGCTCTACATCCTGCGCAATTACCTGGCGCAGAAAGCCATCGACGCAGCAGAAAGCGGTGACTATGCAGAGGTTCGCCGCCTGCACGCCGTACTGAGCAAACCGTTCGAAGAACAGCCTGGCATGGACAGCTACGCTGAGCGCCCGCCTGAGTGGGGCAAGCATCTGGAGATCAGCTGTTCGTCGTGAGGGCGGTTAAATGAAGGTTTTCACGACAGCTCTGAAGCCATGCACACTAAGCAGTCACATGGCCATGATGCGCAAGAACTTGCGCAGCATGCCTGTGGATAAACAGCTTTTGATCCGGCTTGCGGCCTCGCCTGTATGGCTTTCAAGGCACTGCGCAAGTTGTTGCGCTGTGGTGTGCAAGAAGTTGCGCAGGTTTCTTGACGAATCATCGATATTTGTTACAAACAAAACGTAACTTATTGATTTTTATAAGATAATTATTTCTGGCATGGACCTTGATAACCATCAGGTGTACATCGGGCGATTTTCCTCTCCCGGACACCTTTGATTGATCAGGCAAGGAAAGCGTTCATGCCAACACCCGCATATCTGTCACTAACCGGCACCAAGCAAGGTTTCATCACCGAGGGCAACTTCACTCAAGACTCGGTCGGCAACGTTTATCAGGAAGGTCATGAAGATCAGATCCTGGTTCAGGCGTTCAGTCACCAGGTCATCATCCCTCGCGACCCGCAATCCGGGCAGCCAACCGGTCAACGCGTTCACAAACCGATGATGATCACCAAAACCTTCGACAAGTGTTCGCCACTGCTTTTCGCAGCTCTGACCAGCGGTGAAAAGATGATCGAATGCAACCTCGAGTGGTACCGCACCTCAGCCGCAGGTACCCAGGAGCGTTATTTCACCATCACCCTCGAAGACGCCATCATCATCGAAATCCAGTCGCGTATGCCCAATTGCCAGGACCCTGGCAACGCGCACTTCACTCACCTGGAAGACGTGTACTTCAGCTACCGCAAAATCACCTGGGAGCACGTCGTCTCCAATACATCCGGCTCTGATGACTGGCGTGCTCCAGTCGCAGGCTAAGGTTTCGCAAGCGACTGATTGCATCAACCAGCCTTGCTGAGGGCTTCCAAAACTCGAGTGCGCAACTTCTTGCGCACTTACCTTCTAAAAAATACCACCCCATCCTGCTCCAGGCCACACCACACAAGGCCTGCAGCCAAGTGCGCAAGAAGTTGCGCAGCACTGTGCAACTTCTTGCGCACATCAGCGACTTTTCCTACAGAAAAACCGGACAAGCCCGACACCGATAACGCATATATCATTGATTTATATACGAAATGTACTACATGGCACGAAGCTTGATGTGTAAGGAGTACCCACCGGGCGATCTCGCCTCCCGGGCACCCTCATTTATTTAGCAAGGAGAGCATCCATGGCTACACCAGCGTATATGTCCATCACTGGCACCAAACAAGGCCTGATCACTGCCGGTGCATTCACCGCTGATTCGGTTGGCAACACCTACCAGGAAGGTCACGAAGACCAGGTCATGGTTCAGGGTTTCAACCACGAAGTGATCATCCCGCGTGACCCGCAGTCCGGCCAACCAACCGGCCAGCGCGTTCACAAGCCAGTAAAAATCACCAAGGTTTTCGACAAGTCCTCGCCACTGCTGCTGGCTGCCCTGACTTCCGGCGAGCGTCTGACTTCTATCGAAATCAAGTGGTACCGCACTTCGGCTGCCGGCACCCAAGAGCACTACTTCACCACCAAGCTTGAAGACGCGATCATCGTCGACATCAAAGACTACATGCACAACTGCCAAGACCCGGCGAACTCGCACTTCACTCACCTGGAAGACGTAGAGTTCACCTACCGCAAAATCACCTGGACCCACGAAGTATCCGGTACTTCGGGTTCCGATGACTGGCGTTCCCCGGTCGCTGGCTAAGTCTGGCCGACCGTTACAAAACATCGGCCAGCTCTGCTGGTCGATGTTGTTTGCGCCACCCAAGAATTCTTGCATTCGTTGATCACCCACTCAGGGTTTGATGGATGCTGCAGCACTGCACGAGGAACATCGGATGTTCGCGCCGGCCAACCAGACTCACTTCGCCCTGACCGTAGAAGGTCTGGCGAACGATCTTCAGGTACTTGCCCTCACCGGTCGAGAAGCCATCAGCCAACCGTTCGCGTTCGACGTCGAACTGGTCAGCGAAAACCCATCCCTGGACCTCGAAAGCCTGTTGCACAAACCGGCTTTTTTGCAGCTCGCGCAAAACGGCACGGGCATTCACGGGCAGATCTATCGCGTTGCCCAAGGCGATGCCGGCAAACGCCTGACCCGCTACTCGGTGACCCTGCGCCCGCAACTGTCTTACCTGGCGCACCGCATCAACCAACGCATCTTCCAGAACCTCAGCGTGCCGAAAATCATCGGCCTGGTCCTCGAAGAGCACGGCATCCAAAGCAATGCCTACGAATTCAAAGTCGGGGCGATTTATCCCGAGCGCGTGTATTGCGTTCAGTACGATGAATCGGACCTGCATTTCATCCAGCGCCTGTGCGAGGAAGAAGGTATCCACTACCACTTCCAGCACAGCGCCACCGCCCACAAGCTGGTGTTCGGCGATGACCAGACGGTGTTCCCGAAACTCGCGCCCGTGGCCTACCAGCAAGACTCCGGCATGGTCGCCAACGACCCGGTGATCAAGCGCTTCGACCTGCGCCTGGAAACCCGCACCAGCCGCACCACGCGCCGCGACTACGACTTCGAAAAGCCACGCATCACCCTCGAAAGCGAGGCCCGTGGCGACAGCAAACCGGACCTGGAAGATTACGACTACCCAGGGCGCTTCATCGACCGCGAACGCGGCAAGCACCTGGCCAAGCGCTCCCTTGAACGGCACCGCAGCGACTACCAACTGGCCGAAGGCAAAAGTGATCAGCCACTGCTGGTCAGCGGGCATTTCCTCGCCCTGAGTCAGCACCCCAAAGCCAAATGGAACGACCTCTGGCTGCTCACTGAAATCCTTCACGAAGGCAAGCAGCCGCAGGTGCTCGAAGAGTCGGTGACCAGCGACACCACCGCACTCAAGGACGACTTCCACCAGGGCTACCGCAACCGCTTTCAGGCCACGCCGTGGGACGTGCCCAACCGCCCGCCGCTGGTGCACCCGAAGCCGCGCATCCTTGGCAGCCAGAGCGCGGTGGTCACCGGCCCCAAAGGTGAAGAAATCCACTGCGACCAGTACGGGCGAGTGAAGGTGCAATTTCACTGGGACCGCGAAGGCCAGGCCGACGACAAGACCAGCTGCTGGCTGCGCGTCTCGTCCGCCTGGGCCGGCGCCCACTACGGCGGCATCGCCATCCCGCGCATCGGCATGGAAGTGCTCGTCACCTTCCTTGAAGGCGACCCCGACCAACCGTTGATCAGCGGCTGCCTGTACCACAAGGAAAACGTCGTCCCCTACGACCTGCCGGCGAACAAGACCCGTAGTACTTTCAAGAGCCTCAGCTCGCCCGGTGGCGGTGGCTACAACGAGCTGCGCATAGAAGACAAGAAAGGCCAGGAACAGATCTTCCTGCACGCCCAGCGCGACTGGGATGAAAACATCGAGCACGACCAGAAAATCCGCGTCGGCAACGAACGCCACGACACCGTCGAGGCCAACAGCTACAGCGAGTTCAAGGCCGAAGAGCACCACACCGTCTACGCCGACCGCAAAGTTGAAACCCGCGCCAACGACCACCTGACCGTGGGCGTGAACCAGCACATCAAAATCGGCACCGGCCAGTTCATCGAAGCCGGCCAGGAAATCCACCTCAGCAGTGGCCTGAAAGTCGTGCTCGAAGCCGGCAGCGAACTGACCCTCAAGGGCGGCGGCAGCTTCATCAAGATCGACGCCGGCGGCGTGACCCTCAGCGGCCCGGCGATCAACATGAACTCTGGCGGCAGTCCGGGAAGCGGGACCGGGGCCGCACCGTTGATGCCCGGCGTGCTCAAGCAGGCTGACGCTGACAAGGCTGGCGCCGTGCTGACCCCGGCGCAAATCAACACCCTCAAGCGCAACGCGCCGTTCTGTGAAGAGTGCGAAAAGTGCAAGGCAGGTGCCTGTGCCATCTGATCGCCTGACGCCCCGCAACTGGCTCGCCAGCCGTCCGCTGCAAACTGGCGAGCGCCTGTACCTGATCATCAGCAACGCCAGCGATGCAGCGCCGCTCAACGCCTTTTACCAGCAAGAAGCGACCACCGAACTGATCCCGATCTGGGGCGGCACACCCTACGCCGACTGGCAGCCGGTGATGCCCTACCTCGCCGAACTGAAACCTGGCTCGGCGTTCCTCGAATGGATTGCCGAAACCGACGCCGAAGACTGGGGTTGGCTGGCGGTTTCCAACAGTGCGCCGGACGTGGTGTTCGAACACTTGCGCAGCCTAACCCAAGTGCGCATGCCGGACGGGACTGAAGTGTTTTTCCGGTTTTGGGATGGGCGACATATCTATCCGATCCTTGAAGGTCTCGGCGCTGGGGCTGGTGAAATTCTTCCGGTGTTTGATCGCTACTTGATCAATGGTCAAAGCCTGGAAGTCGGTGTACGAGGTGTGCCGCCGGCCAAGGCGTGGCCGTGGTGGGAGGTGCCGCAGGCGTTGCTTGATCGCCTCGCGACCAAAGACCCGACGACCCTGATCGACAACCTGATGCAATGGCTGAGCGAGGAACGCCCAGACATCTGCGCCGCTTATCCCGAGAGCAACCTGAGGCACAAAGTCGCCCATTTCGTGCGCCGCCCTAATGCTCCGAAACCCCTTAATGAAGCACTGCTAAACCACCTGATTCTGGAGCAAGGCTGATGGATCGCGTTGCCTTTGTTGATGACCAACTGACCACCTTCAAGGACAGTCTGAAGCTTTATCGTGAACTGACCGAAAGCCATGTTGCTCAATGGTTGGATAAGGGCCCTCAGTTCTTCGATAAACCCGCCTTTTTCGGCATGAACCGATCCATCAAACTCGGTAATGCAAGCACGACCGTCAGCACGAACGATAGCGACTTTTCATCCACAGTTGCCGTGTGTCCAAAGGACGGCAGGTTACTGATCGAGAGCAAATTCGTATCGCTGTACGACATCCCGGTGGGCAACATCACCGTCGATGTCACGCCGCAGGGCGGAGGCGCTTCCACTCCTGTCACGCTGGATGAGCAAGGCAAAGGTGTCTACAAGGGAATACCCGGAAAAAAATACTACGTCCGCGTTCAGAGCCAGGTCACCAAGGCCCAAGTCACCGACTTATTTAACTCCTATGACGGCCTGACCCAGCAGTTGCAAACCTGGCTGGATGGCGAATGGAAAACCTATAAGCCACTGTGGCCCACCCAGACCCTGTCCACCACTTACCTTGCTTACCTTAATGGCATTGCCTCGGGTAGCTGGGACGCCGTCAAAGGCGCGTTTGATGGCATAAAACGCGTATTTGAGATACTGAAGGACCCTGCAAAATACGCAGGTGAGCTGGGTCAGAGTGCTACCGATCTGATCAAACTGGCCCAACAAACACCAGCGGCCATGGAAAAAGTCATGCTCCTGGCCAGTGACCAGGCGGCCCTTTTTCTGCTGCTGAAAACGGCGGCCATCTGGCTCCTGGAGCTACCACCGAGCGTGATTGCCGGCAAATTCTCCGAACAGATGTCCACCATTGTGGTATCGATCCTCATCGATATCGTGTTGGCCGTGGTACTGACATTTGCCGCCGAAGGGTCCGGCATTGCCTACCTGGGCGTTCGCCTGGTGAACTACGGCGCCAAAATTCTCGAAGCCGTCACCGGGTTCATCAAGGCCGTCTTCAAGATCCTGAAAGCCTTCATGGAGTCGATTGATAAATACAAGAAGGTCGCCACCCGCGCAGCCGCTGGGGTCTTTGAAAAAGGCAAAGTAAAAATTGGCTGGGATCGACAAGATCACGCAAAAATGCGCAAGCATGAGCACGTCGACGACCATTCCAAACAGTCAAAAAACCCCGACGAAAAAAGTGCCACCTGTGCCAAGAAGACCTGCACCAATGGCTGCCCGGTATCGATGGTCACCGGTGAAGAGCTGCTGACCCTGACCGATGGCCAACTCGACGGACTGTTGCCGTTCAGCTGGACGCGGCTCTACCGCACCAGCGCCGCGGAAATCGACTGCGGCCTCGGTTACGGCTGGAGTCACGCCTTGGCGCAACGCGTCGATATCGCGGGTGACGAAGTCGTCTGGACCGACCATGAAAATCGCGTCACGACGTTCCCGCTGCCGAGCGTGCAACGTCCGGCGATCACCAACAGTCTGTCGGAAGCAGCGATTTTCCTCGGTGACGATCCCTCCGAACTGATCCTCACCCAGGCCGGCGAACGCGCTCAGTTCTTCCACTTCCGCTACAACAGCAAGGGCGCGACGCTGATCGCCATCAGCGACGATTACGGCAATCGCCTGCACATCACCCGCGACATTCACGGGCGGATCAAACGGGTCGATAACGGAGCCGGTCGCGCCCTGCTCTTGCGTTACGACCGTAAGCACATTGTTGCTGTCGACTATCAGCAGTTCAGCCCGGCAGACAACCTGGAAGATGCCTGGAGCACGGTCCAGACACTGGTCACTTATAGCTACGACGCACAGTGGCGCCTGATCGAGGCGAAGAACGCCGCCGGTGAAGCCGAGCGCTACGCCTACAACGATCAGAATGTGATCCTCGAGCGGCAACTGGCTGGCGGCGCGAGTTTCTACTGGGAATGGGAAAAGGAAGGCAAGTCGGCACGCTGCATCCATCACTGGGCAAGCTTCTCGCAGATGGACGCGCATTACGTCTGGGATGACAAAGGCAGCGTTACCGTCACCAACGCGGACGGCAGCGAAGAGATCTACACCCATGACGATCAGGCGCGGCTGGTCAGCAAAGTCGACCCGGACGGTGCCGAACACCTCAAGGCCTATGACGACAAGGGTCGCTTGATCGCGGAAAAAGACCCGCTGGGAGCGGTGACAGAGTACCACTACAACGAAGCCGGCCGCATGACCGCCGTCGTTCCGCCAGAAGACGAACCGACCTCCTACGAGTACAGCAACGGTTTCGTCAGTGAAGTCCATCGTGGCAAGGCGACCTGGAAATACCAGCGCAACCACCAGGGCGACATTACTCAACAGATCGATCCAGACGGCAACGCAACTGCCTACAGCTACGACCGCCAGGGCCGCCTGCTGGAAATCCGTCACCCGGACGGAAGCCGTCACCAACTAGGCTGGAACAACCTCGGCCAATTGCTCGAAGAGCGCCTACCGGACGGCGGTCAGCGTAAATACCGTTACGACGCGCTGGGTCGGCAGATCACCCGTCAGGAAGAAAGCGGCGCCATCACCCAATATCAATGGGATGCCGCCAACCGCCTCGCGCAGATCACCCTGCCCGGCGGCGCAACCCGCGCTTTCAGCTACAACCCTTATGGCCGCGTCACCGCCGAACGCGATGAACTAGGCCGCGTCACCCGCTACGAATACGCCGATGGCCTGCACCTGGTCAGCCGTCGCATCAACCCGGACGGCAGCCAGCTGCGTTATCGCTACGACAACTCGCGACTGCTGCTCAGCGAGATCGAAAACGAACGTGGCGAGCACTACCACCTCGATTACTACCCGAATGGCCTGATCCAACAGGAAACCGGCTTCGACGGGCGTCGTACCGCTTACGAATACGACCTCAACGGCCAACTGCTGAAGAAAACCGAATTCGGCGACGACGGCAGTGAACTGGTCACCGAGTACCAGCGCGACGCCGCTGGCCGCTTGCTAGTGAAAACCCTGGCCGACGGTGAAGTCATTCACTACAGCTACGACGCCCTCGGCCGGTTGGTGAACGTCGACGACGGCCACTGGCCACTCGCCTACGAATACGACCTGCAAGACCGGCTGATCACCGAGCATCAGGGCTGGGGCACTTTGCGTTACGAGTACGACACGCTCGGCCAGTTGAGCCATTGCCGCCTCCCCGACGGCAGCAAGCTCGACTACCGCCACCAGGCCGGTGGCCGCCTGAGCAGCATCGACCTCAACGGAGCGCGACTGACCACCCACCAGTTCAGCGCCGGCCGCGAACAGCAGCGCCAACAAGGCCTGCTGCTCAGCCAATACCAGTACGACGAACAAGGCCGATTGCAGGCGCACACCGTCAACCAGCAGGAACGCAACCTGTTCCAGCGCCGCTACGCCTACGACGCCAACGGCAACCTCGCCGGCATCGATGACAGCCGCAAGGGCAATCGCAGCTACCACTACGACCCGCTAGACCGGCTGATCAACGTGCGCGGCAGCACTCCGGAAAGCTTCGCCCACGACCCGGCCGGTAACCTCTTGGGCCAAGGCGACCAGCCCGCTGCCAACCTAGCCAACGTCAAAGGCAATCGCCTGCTGATGCAGGGCGACCGCCATTACGACTACGACGCCTACGGCAACCTGACCCGCGAACGCCGCGGCGCCGGGCAAAAACTCGTCACCGAGTACCGCTACGACTGCCAGCACCGCCTGATCGGCGTCAGCCTGCCCGGCGGCAGTAACGCCACGTACCAATATGACGCCTTCGGCCGCCGTATCGCCAAGACCGTCGATGGCCACACCACCGAGTTCCTCTGGCAAGGCGAACGCCTGATCGCCGAAAGCGCCAACAACCGCTATCGCAGCTACATCTACGAACCCGGCACCTTCCGCCCAATGGCGATGCTCGACGGCGAAGGTCCGCTCAAGGCCGAGCCGTTCTACTACCAACTCGACCACCTCGGCACCCCGCAGGAACTCACCGACTACAGCGGCGAGATCATGTGGTCCGCCAAATACCGCGCCTACGGCAACCTGGCCACACTGGACGTCGCCGAAATCGACAACCCGCTACGCTTTCAGGGTCAGTATTTCGATGCGGAGACGGGCTTACACTACAACCGCCATCGCTACTACAATCCGGGCACTGGACGGTTTTTGACGCCGGATCCGATCAAGCTGGCGGGGGGGTTGAACAACTACCAGTACGTGCCTAACCCTACGGGCTGGGTGGATCCGTTGGGGTTGGAATGTGTGCCGGGACAATGCCCAGAAAGCGATGCTGCTAGTATTCGAGCCAGAGTTGAGTCAAACGTAGCTGAAAGTGCCAAAGCACGGGCATCTTCAAACTTTAATAATCCTAAAGATGGTCTATCTGCTCGTGAATGGCCTCCTTACCCAGGCACGGTTGGCCAAGTAGAAGCGGATTTCACCCTATTACCGGGAACTCAAATTGACCGATTTGGCTCACCAAGAGGCTCTTTCCTTTCCCCTACGGGGACCGGCTATTCAGAAAGGGCACTGAAGCCAGGCACACTGAGAGATGACTATTATGTATATGAAGTTCAAAAACCTTTGACAGTGAAAGCAGGGGAAGTCCTCCCTTGGTTTAGCGAATCAGGTGGAGGCATTCAGTACCGCTTAGACCCAATTGATAATATACGACGTTCTCCGGCAACCCTCACCCAGGGTAATGAGCCATATCTGAAGGAGTTGTTCCGTGGGAAATATCAAGACTACAAGCCTGAATGAGCTGGCCCAAGAATTAAAAGCCCTGGGAGTTCCAGAGAGTTATTACTCCATCGGGGTCAATCGAGATGAGCGAACCTGCATCATTTTTGATGGCATCAAATGGAGCGTGTATTATTCTGAACGAGGGCGAATGGAAGATCTCAAAGAATTCTCAAACTTCGAAGATGCACGAATTGAACTCTTAAAGCAAGTCACTTAAGAATTACAGCAAAAGATCAAAAGAACGGGGTCGGGTTTATTTTCTAGATGCTCAGTAAAAATAAATCCGCCCCTTTTCGCGCTGATCGGTTCGAAAAAAATCGAACACAGCTCTGACATGAGCAAGCTCCTCAGACAATTTTAATATTGGGGAAAGTTTCAATGATCAGCAACTTTGAAATTGCCTTAAGCAAAAATGAATTCCCCGAATATTTCAGGGGAACTGGAAAATATTTCACGAGAGACCCTGACTGGGGCACTCAGCTGCATATCATTAACTGGCAGGAACTATGCGGCTTTCTTAAAAACCAAGAAAATCCCGCCACCATACTTAAGTCCGCACTTAATAAATACTTGAACACCATAAAAGAAACAACAGAAGATGCCAGCGACCTTCTAGAAAATATAGGTTGCTATTATTACATGCGAAAAAAAGTCGCCGCTCTATCCGAGAATGGCTTTGACCTCGTTCGTGACATGACAGACAAAGAAAAACAGACAATATCAAAAGCAATTATATTTCTGCGCAACGAATTAACTAATGCGAACAACTCTCAGGACCTAGAGCTCTTTAACCGTCGAATGACCAAACTCGTCAATGACGGTGGCCCATCGAATATAGAGAGCCTTTGAAAACAAAGGGGCGGATTTATTTTCTAGGTACTCAGTAAAAATCCGTTTTTTTCATCTTATGAAAAACCATCAAAATCCGATGAAAAAGAAAGGGCACGCCCATTAGCTGAGAAGTAAAAGTGCTAACCGATCTACAGGCCCGCATATCACTCAAAGAGCTGATCGAAAAATACCTCAAGGGAAGAGATCCTGATTACGACCGTCTGATCGAAATCGTTCAGGATCCATCGCGGCAAGTCCCCATCAGAGGAGTGCTCGAGGATATTCGGCGATTCAACAAGGTGCAGTTCACGCAACAGGAGCTTGAACTGATCGATGACCTTTTATACGTGTACGGTTAGGAAAAGAAAGGGGAGGATTTTATTTCCTAGGCATTCAGTGCCTCCTTTTAGCTACTGCCCTTATCCACAAACATGGCATCCATCAACGACCAGAGTTTCGCTCCAATGATACAAGACAAACTATATGAGACAGTCAAACGCCATGGCTTTACCGTGGTGTCATTTACCGACCACCAACACTTCTTTTCTTCTTGGTCAATCACTGTAAGAAAAAATGAAAACAGCTACATAATTGAACACGAAGGAAGAGATAACTGGTTAATAATTTACTGCGAAAGGACGTCAAACAAACTCGAAGAGCTTGATAAGAAAATTTCTCATGCAATGACTGACGATGACAAAATTTATCAATGCGAAATATGGTTGTCAGCCATTACATAAACCGTCCTACTCCAAGTCCTAGGAAATTTCCCGCACGCTGTAGCGACTTAGGTGAACTTGTCCCAAATTGACCACGCAGATAGTCTTCACAAGTCGCCACAAAACCAGCGGCCAGTTTTGACAGACTGAACAGTATCAAGGCATGCAAATGCCGCTATGCGGCTCCAATGTTCAGGGAGCGTCACCATGAAAAAGATCACCCTCAAACCACCTAGCCTCACCGCCACCGATCCCCTCGACACCCAAAACCCAACCCAACGTCCCAGCCCCATCTTCACCGTTACCCCCAACATCGACACTGAAACCCTGCTAATCCACGCCAGCGAAACCCTGGCCTCGCTCAATGCGATGACCACCGACCTGGCCTTTGAGCTTGAAGGCGCGCACCGAAACGTGGCGCTGGGTATTCAGCAGATGATCGTGTTGGGCGAGCTGCTGGTGAACAGAGCACTGGAGAACCTCGACCTGCCCGATTCGGTGGGCAACCGGCTCAATCCGTCCGCCGTCCATTGACGGGCCGCGTTGTTTATCGAATGGAGTGTTCCCCATGTCTCGATACATGCCCATCACTGGCCTGGACTGCAACGTCCCTTCCCTGCTGATCGACACTGAAGCCCCGCTCGACGTGCTGCACGAAACAGCGGCCTTCAGCATCCGCAGCGCCACCCAACTGCTGGAGACCTTCGCCCTGCGCGACGACATCCAGGGTGACGCCAGCGTCCTGCATGAAGTTGCGCAGGCGCTGGTCATTTCGCTGCGCGACGGCTGCGACATGCTGGACGTCATCGGGCGACGCTTGCGGGCGCAGGTTTCGGGGTAATGAATATGGGCGACCTTGGGGTCGCCCATTTTTTGTGGTCTCCAAAGATAAGCGCATCGCAGGCAGCCACGAGGCGTCACTGGCAGCACTCACAGAGTAAGACCTCATAAATAAGAATCATCATACTGACTCTTATAATACTTAAGACTCTATATAGAGGCTCTTAACGACAAGCAAAAATCCCCGAAAGGAGCTCTTCTCTCCCATGGGTGCTGGACTTTGTCCCGCTACAAGCGACGACACACCGATCTGAGCATTCCTATCCTTCCTTGCGCATCATTAGGACCTTCTATACTGTTGCTTAACTAACTTAAAGACCACTTTGGCAAAGCCTAATGAGCACTTTTTTTCCACTCGACTGCGCTGAAAGCCTTATCAAAATAGGCCTCCAGGCCAAAAAACGACGCCAGGAACGCGGCCTTAGGCAGAAAGACCTCGCCAAACTGGTCGGCGTAGCAGCAGGCACACTAGGCAAAATCGAGGCTGGCGACCCCGTCGTTGAGCTGCGCACCTTCATGCTGGTGTTATGGCATCTGGGCCTTCTTTCAGAAGTATTCAACGACGAGCCAATCAGCAAAAAAGCCCCTGAACTGAAGAGTCAGCGAGTGCGTATCAAGCGCGTGACCGAAGAGAGTTTCTGATGAATACCCCTGCGGCATACATCTACATGGAGCACCCACTCACCGCCGAGACGGTTACTTTGGGACGGTTGAGCATGGGCCGCAGCGGAAGTGGTGAGTTCGTTTACTCGCCCGCCTACCTTGCGGAAAACGATTGGGTGCCAGATCCGATTCGTTATCCGCCGAGCGATCAGGTGTTTCGGGTAACGACCAACAACGGCATTCCGGGATTCATACGCGATTGCATGCCCGATTCATGGGGCGAACAGTTGCTCAAGTCTCTGCATGGTCAAGCCATGACGCCTATCGAGATGCTGCTCAGATCGCCTAACAACGACCGTTCCGGCAACCTGATGGCCGGAACTGCACGAACAGCTCCACCGGGTATTGGAGGTGAACCGATCCCGTCACTGCAAGGGCTCGGGGACTTCATCGATACCGCCGATATCATTCAAAGCCATCAGCTTATCGACCCTGACCGGCAGAAAATCCTGTTGGTCCGTCAGCGTTCTTCCCTTGGTGGTGCCCGACCCAAACGCACACTGCGCGATGGCAATACATGGGTACTGGCCAAGGCTCGGGATCGCTTCGATACCGTCGACATCCCGGCGATCGAACACGCGTGCATGACGTTTGCAGCGTCAAAAGGTATCCACACCGCGAGAACACGATTGATCACCGATGTACGTTCCACGTTGTTGGTGGACCGTTTTGATCGGGTTGAAGTCAACGGCCGCATGCACAGGGTCCCGATGCTCAGTGCACTGACGCTGCTGGATGCTGACTGGTCTTCGACTGATCACAGCCGCTGGCGCTATGCCGGTGTTGCCGATGAAATGCGCAGGCGCGGCGTACCTCTGGAAGATCTGGAGCAGTTCTACATTCAAATGTGCTTCCACGTTCTGGTTGGCAATGACGATGCACACGCCAAGAACCTGGCCATTATCTGGCGTGACGGTTCCTGGCGCCTTTCGCCGATGTATGACGTGGTCCCATCGCCACATGAGTCACCCGCCACGATGGCTATGGCACTGGGTAACGAAGGGACGCTGATCAGCCGGCAAAACATCCTCAGCCACCATGAACATTTCGGACTTGATCAACAGGGCGCCGAAACCATTCTTGATCGGGTACTGAGCTGGGAAAGCGAGTTACGAGAGCACTACACGGCACAACTCAGCGGTGTGGACTATGACGCGGCCATTGGCGCCATCAGCAGTGCCAGAGTGGTTTAGCGTAAGGGTGCCATTGAGCTTGATATCTGCGCCGCCAGCCTCCAACTACTAAAACTCTGCCTCGCCTCTACGGAGCTCTCCGATGTCCGACCCACTGCTCATCCCCTGCCCCCACTGCAACGGCCTTAACCGCATCCCCGCCGAGCGCCTGGGCGATCATCCCAAGTGCGGGCGCTGCAAAGCCGACGTTCTGCTGAACAAACCCTTTGAATTGAAGCAAGGCGATTACGCCAGTCAGATCAAGGGTGATCTGCCGTTGCTGGTGGATGTGTGGGCGGATTGGTGTGGGCCGTGCAAGTCGTTTGCGCCGGTGTTCGAGCAGGCGGCGGGGCAGTTGGCGGGCAAATGTCGGTTGGCCAAGCTGGACAGCGAGGCGAATCAGCAGTTGTCGGCGCAGTTGGGGATTCGCTCGATTCCGAGTTTGATTCTGTTCAAGAATGGTCGGGAAGTGGCGCGTCAGAGCGGGGCGTTTCCGTTGCCGCAGTTGATGAGCTGGTTGCGTAGTCAGGGAATCTGACGACGATCTCAAAGTCACCCTGAACTAAATGTGGGAGCGAGCTTGCTCGCGATGAGGGCGTGACATTGAAAGGAGATGTTGGCTGTCAGGCCGCTATCGCGAGCAAGCTCGCTCCCACATGGGTGCTGCGTTGTCTGTAAGGATCAGGTGTTTTCCAGCAGGTTGTGCAGTTCGACGAATTGTTGGGTCAGTTTGTGTCGGGGGTCGAGGTGGATCAGTGGCATGTTGGCCTGGTGGGATTCGCGCATGCGCACCGAGCTGCCCAGGTACACCGGTAGCACCGGCAGGCCTTCGGCGATCAGTTCGTCGAGCATCTGCTGCGGCAGGCTCGCGCGGGCCTGGAACTGGTTGACCACGATGCCTTCGACTTGCAGCTCTTCGTTGTGGTCTTCCTTCAACTCTTCGATTTCCGCCAGCAGGCCGTACAGCGCCTGACGGGAGAAGCTGTCGCAGTCGAAGGGAATCAGCACCCGATCGGCGGCAATCAACGCCGACACCGCGTAGAAGTTCAACGCTGGCGGGGTGTCGAGGTAGATCCGGTCGTAGTCTTCGGCCAGTTCGTCGAGCAGTTTGCGCAGTTTGTTGATCTTGTGTTTGGCCTCAAGCTTGGGCTGCAGGTCGGCAAGCTCCGCGGTGGCGGTGACCACGTGCAGGTTGTCGAACGGGGTTTCGTAGATATCGACCTGGTTCTTCTTCGAAAACGGCCCGGACGACAGGGTTTGCTTGAAGAAGTCGGCAATGCCCATAGGGATGTCGCTGCCGGTCAAACCCGTCAGGTACTGAGTGGAGTTGGCCTGGGCATCGAGATCCACCAGCAGGGTGCGATAGCCCTCACTGGCGCTGACCGCCGCCAGATTGCAGGCAATACTGGATTTGCCCACGCCACCTTTCTGATTGAACACCACGCGCCGCATGTCAAAACCTCCGTGTATCAAAGAATGACCGAGTGTAGTTGCCGACCCCGCAGCTTCGCTACCTCGTTGGCAGTCGGACTGCACAGTCAGCTGCAATCTCAGCAAAAAAAACCGACCGACTTCGCTCTTTGAGTGATGAATCAACTGACAGACACGTCTGTAAAAAACCGGATAATGGCAAAACGACAGCTTTTTCGCGGATAAACGGCATGGCACACCGAACAAAATGGGGCCAGTATTTGCTGAAAGCCCGCCGCACCGGGATAATGCGCGCCACTCGGCGGTAGCGTCATGCCGGGTCAGTCGCCGGTCAATCGACTCACCGCGTCATGGAAGCCCGCAGGGGCGGGATGAATTTTCAGTGATCAAATTCAATATCGCCCAATGGCGCGCTTGGGCCCCTGGGCTCGAAAGCGTGGACGATTGGCAAGCCTGGAGCCGACAACCGGTCGTGCTCGAGAACAGCGATGCCGCCCCCGACGTATCGTTTTTGCCGGCCATGCAACGTCGGCGACTCAGCCGTCTGGCGCGGATGGCCTTTAGTGTCGGCTGGCCGTTGGCCGAGGGTCACGAACAGCTACCGTTAGTCTTCATTTCTCGTCACGGCGAAACCCCACGCACCTTCGAGATTCTCAACGACCTGGCCGCCGATCAGCCGCTGTCGCCGACTCAGTTCAGCCTGTCGGTGCACAACGCCGTCATCGGCCTGTGGTCGATCATGCGTGGCGAAACCAGCGAAATGACCGCCCTCGCCGCAGCCGGCGATGGCCTTGAACACGGCATGCTAGAGACTGCGGCGCTGCTTGAAGAAGGCGCGCCGGCGGTACTGCTGGTGATCACTGAAGAGCAACCGCCGCAAGCCTACTCGAACTGGATCGACGATGTGCCGTTCCCGTACGCGGTCGGCCTGTTGATCACGCCCGGAAATCAGTGGCAGCTGTCTCTGAACAGCACCACGGATACGTTGTCCAAACCCCATTGGCCCCATGCGCTGAATCTGTTGAGTACGCTGCTCGGCCAGCAGACCACCTGCCAACATGCCTGGAAAAATCGTGTATGGACCTGGCAACGCAACCAGTAACCGATAAAAACCGCGACGCCTATTACTGGCGCCTGCTGGCCACTGCCTTGAGCTTCACCCTTTTCGGGTTGGGTGGGCTGTGCCTGCGACTGGTGATTCTCCCGGTGCTCGGCTGCCTGCCGGGCGATGCCCAGGCCCATCGGCAACGAACGCGGCATATTGTCAGCCGGATATTCCGCTCCTTTGTCCGGTTCATGGCCCGCACAGGCGTGCTGACCTACGACATCCAGGGTGCGGAAAACCTCGGCCGTCCGGGGCAGATGATCATCGCCAATCATCCCTCGTTGATCGATGTCGTGTTTCTGATCGGCCTGGTGCCCCATGCCAACTGCGTGGTCAAGAAAAGCCTCTGGGAAAATCCTTTCACACGTGGCCCGCTACGCCGCACCGGGTACATCAGCAACGACGGCAGCATGGACATGCTCGACGCTGCTGCCGACGCGCTGAAAAGCGACCAGACCCTGATCATCTTTCCCGAAGGCACGCGCACCCAACCCGGCCAGCCACCGGCCTTTCATCGGGGCGCCGCGGCAATCGCCCTGCGCGGTGCGAGAATCGTCACCCCGGTGGTTATCAAGGTCAACCCCACGACCCTGACCAAGGCCGAGCCTTGGTATCGGATCCCCAAACGTCGCGTGCACTTCAGTTTCCGTGTCGGGGCCGATATAGACCCACAGGCCTTCGCAGCGCTGGGCCCTGCACCTCAGGCCTCGCGCAAGCTCAACGACTATTTTCACCATTACTTTATTAAGGAGCTCGCCGAAGATGAGCGATCTGAAGCTTGAGATAAAACTGTTGATCATTGACGCCCTTGGCCTCGAAGACATCGGCGTGCAGGACATCGGCGACGAGCAGACGCTATTTGGCGAAGGCCTGGGCCTGGACTCGGTCGACGCGTTGGAGCTCGGCCTGGCGATCCAGAAAAAGTACGGCATCAAAATTGACGCCGAAGCCAATGACACCCGTGGTCACTTCACCAACGTGGCGAGCCTTGCGGCGTTCGTCACTGCAAAACAGGCAGCTTGAGACCGGACCATGCAAACTCGTGACGACATCTTCAACACCCTGCGTGATGCCCTGGTCGAACTCTTTGAGCTGGAACCCGAACGCGTGACCCTGGACGCCAACCTGTATCAGGACCTGGAAATCGACAGCATTGATGCCGTCGACCTGATCGATCACATCAAACGCCAGACCGGCAAGAAAATCGCCGCTGAAGAGTTCAAGTCGGTGCGTACCGTCGGCGACGTGGTCGAGGCGGTCTACCGTCTGGTTCAACCGGCCGCATGAGCCGACTGATCGGCCTCGGCCTGCTGCTGGCGGGCCTGCTGTACCCCTTTGCGGTGTATTTCGGCATGGAACATTTTGCCCCGTGGCAGTTCGGTCTGTTGCTGGGTGGATTGTGGCTGGCCCGCGCGCTGCTGGGCGAACGGCGCCCTGGCAGCGTCTGGATGGCGGTGGTCGCCATTGCGTTTTGCCTGCTGCTGGCGCTGTTCGACAGCCCTGTGTTGCTGCGCTGGTACCCGGTGTTGATGAGCGGTTTCATGCTGGCGCTGTTTGGCCTGAGCCTGAAGTTCGGGCAACCGATGATCGAGCGGCTGGCGCGTTTGCGCGAACCGAATCTGCCGGACAAGGCCATTGTTTATACCCGCCAGGTGACGATCGCCTGGAGTGTGTTTTTCCTCTGTAACGGTTTGCTCGCCGCCGCCCTGACCCTTTGGGCGCCGCTGAGTTGGTGGATGTTGTACACCGGCCTGATCTCCTACGGGTTAATGGGTTTGCTGTTTGCCATTGAATGGCTCATACGACAACGGGTACGAGGCCACCCATGAATTGGATAAAACTTGAGCAACTGTTGCTCAAGGCACTACCTGCGCGTGCCGTCACGACGGATCCCGCGCTCAATCACGCCGATCTGTGTGAACAGGCCCTGCGCCTCGCCGCCGGCCTGCAAGCGCAAGGTGTAACGCGCATCGCCGTGCACCTGGAAGACGCCGCGCAACTGGCCATCGCCCTGCTCGGCGCCTGGCGTGCCGGGGTCAGCGTGCTGCTGCCTGCCGATCTGCAACCCCAGACCCGTCTGCGCTGGTCGACGGCGGTCGATCTATGGCTGACCGATCTGGCGGACGACGCACACCTGACTGACTTCCAGCAGGCGCCGCTGGCTGCCGCCGAACTGGATCTCGATCACTGCCACCTGAGCCTGTGCACGTCCGGCTCCAGCGGCGAACCCAAGCGCATCGAAAAAACCCTGCGGCAACTGGCCAATGAAGTTCAGGCGCTGGAGCACTTGTGGGGCGCGGACCTGGGCAACGCCTGCATCATCGGCAGCGTCGGCACGCAGCACATCTATGGATTGCTGTTTCGGGTGCTGTGGCCGCTGTGCGCCGGGCGTCCGTTCGTACGCCGGCAACTGGCGTTCCCGGAAGACTTGCAGCGTACCAGCCGCGAACACCCGGCCTTCGCCTGGGTTGCCAGCCCGGCGCTGCTCAAGCGCATGGGCGACAACCTCGACTGGCCGGCCTTGAGCGCAGTCCGCCGAGTGTTTTCCTCCGGTGGCGCGTTGCCGGCCGAGGCTGCACAACGCTTGCACGCACGCCTGCAACAATGGCCGACAGAGATTCTCGGCAGCTCGGAAACCGGTGGCATTGCCTGGCGTCAGGGCGACGATCTCTGGCAGCCCTTTGCCGATGTGGTGCTGAGCCAGGACAGTGACGGAGCCCTGCTCATCGCCTCGCAGTACTTGCCGGTCGACCACGTTGAACACACCGCCGACGCCGCGCGCATCGCCGCCGACGGTCGTTTCGAACTGCTCGGACGGCTGGACCGGATCGTCAAGCTGGAAGAAAAACGTATCTCGCTGCCCATGCTGGAACAGGCGCTGATGGCCCACGACTGGGTCGCTGAAGCGCGCCTCGGCGTGGTTCAGGAAAACCGCGCCTCGCTGGGTGCCTTGCTGGTGCTGAGCGAACAAGGTCTGCATGCGTTGCGTAATCAGGGGCGGCGTACGCTGACCCAGGAACTGCGTCAGCACTTGAGCCAACATTGCGAAACCCTGGCCCTGCCGCGCCGCTGGCGGTTGCTGCGTCAACTGCCGCTGAACGCCCAGGGCAAACTACCGCAAGCCGAGGTAGAAGCCTTGCTGCTGGCGCCCCGCCCAAAGGCGCCGCACGTATTGGAACAGGTCGAAGCCGACGGCGAGTGGAGCCTGCAACTGGCGATACCGCCGGACCTCGCCTACTTCAGCGGCCACTTCCCGCAGACGCCCGTATTGCCGGGCGTGGTGCAAGTCGAGTGGGCGCTGAACCTGGGCCAACACTTGATGGAGCTGCCGGTAAAGTTTGCCGGCATGGAAGTGCTGAAGTTCCAGCAATTGGTGCGCCCCGGCGACGAAATCCAGCTGCACCTGCGCTTCGACCCACTGCGCAGCAAATTGTATTTCACCTATCGCAATGAGACGGCTACCTGCTCCAGTGGACGAATTTTGCTGGAGGTTGCGCATGTTTAATCCTGGTGAGTGCTTTGCACTCGATCGCGAGCAAGCTCGCTCCCACACTAGAGTTGTGCCGGATATAACATGGGAGGCTGACCACGATTCAATGTGGGAGCGAGCTTGCTCGCGATGCAGGCACCCAGGCCCTTCAGGTGTACGCCAATATGCATAACCCCTGCGCCGTGATCCCGGTCTACAACCACGAAGCCGCCGTCACCAACGTGGTCGACGCGCTGCTCGCCAACCATCTGCCATGCATTCTGGTGGATGACGCCAGCAGTCCGGCCTGCGCGGCGGTGCTTGAGCAACTGGCCCAGCGCGACCAGGTTTTCCTGATCAAACTCGCCGTCAACCAGGGCAAGGGCGGCGCGGTCATGAGCGGGTTTCGCGAAGCCTCGCGCCTGGGCTTCAGCCACGCCTTGCAGGTGGACGCCGATGGTCAGCACGACCTCAGTGACGTTCGGACCTTCATCGAACAGTCACGCGTCCAACCCGACGCGCTGATCTGCGGCTACCCGCTGTACGACGCCAGTGTGCCGAAGGGGCGTTTGTACGCCCGCTACCTGACGCACGTCATGGTCTGGATCAACACCCTTTCGTTGCAGATTCGCGACTCCATGTGCGGTTTTCGCCTCTACCCGTTGCCGCCGACACTGGCGCTGATCAATTCGGTGAAGATCGGCAATCGCATGGACTTTGACACTGACATCATCGTGCGCCTGGCCTGGCGCAATCTGCCGATGCACTGGCTGCACACCAAGGTTCACTACCCCCAGGATGGCGTCTCGCATTTTCGGCTGTTTCGCGACAACGTGCTGATTACGAGCATGCACACCCGCCTGTTCTTCGGCATGCTGTTACGGGCGCCGGTCATTCTTTGGCGACGGTGGCGAACATGAGCATCAATGCAGACAACGAGCACTGGGCCGATCACAAGGAACGCGGCAGTTTCTGGTTGATGAAATTCACCGCATTTTGCGCAAAAGTGCTCGGGCGTCGGCTGTTGAGCCCGCTGCTGTACGGCATCGTCCTGTATTTTTTCCTGTTCGGTCGCAGCGCCCGCCACAGCGCCTGGCAATACCAGCAGCGCCTCGCCGACTGGAGCGGCCGCACCGAGTTGCGCCCGTCTCATTGGCGGGTGTTTGGCCAGTTCATGGCCTTCGCCGACTCCATGCTCGACAAGCTCGACGTGTGGAACGGCAAGTTGAGCATCGAACAGATCGAAATCATCGACCCGGCGCTGTTGCGCAATCAATTGCGCGGCACACGCGGGCAGATGCTGGTGGGCGCTCACCTGGGCAACCTCGAAGTCTGCCGGGCCCTTGCCGAACTCGGTGAGAGGGTCACCATGAACGTGCTGGTGCACACCAAACACGCCGAGCGTTTCAATCGCCTGCTGGGCGAAGCGGGCGCGACCAATCTGCGGCTGATCCAGGTCAGCGAACTGGACCCGGTGATCATGCTGCAACTGAGCCAGCGCCTGGAGCGCGGCGAGTGGCTGGCGATTGCCGGCGACCGCGTGCCGCTGCACGGCGGGCGCAGCGTGACGGTGGACTTCCTCGGTCATTCGGCCGCGTTCCCCCAAGGTCCGTGGCTGCTGGCCGGCCTGTTGAAGTGCCCGGTGAATTTTCTGATGTGCCTGAAGAAACCAACGGGCGACTATCGACTGATCATCGAGCCCTTCACCGACGCGGTGGTGTGGAAGCGCAGCGACCGCGAGCAAGTGATTCACCAATGGGCTACGCGCTACGCCGAACGCCTCGGCCAGTGCTGCCTTGAGGCGCCCCAACAATGGTTCAACTTTTACCCATTCTGGAAGACCGATGACGACGCATCTGCTTGAGCCGGTAACCTTCGGCGAACTCCCTTTGCGCATCGAAGACGTGCTGGCCCTGGCCAACCGTCAGGCGCCCGTGCAACTGCAAAACGACAGCGAATACCGTGAACGCATCGCCAAGGGCGCGCGGTTTCTCGATTCGTTGCTGGACAAGGAAGGCGTGATCTACGGCGTGACCACCGGTTACGGCGATTCCTGCGTGGTCGCGGTGCCGCTGCATCATGTCGAAGCGCTGCCGCGTCATCTGTACACCTTCCACGGTTGCGGCCTGGGCAAACTGCTCGACGCCCAGGCCACCCGTGCGGTGCTTGCGGCGCGATTGCAGTCGCTGTGCCACGGCGTGTCCGGGGTGCGTATCGAGCTGCTGGAACGCCTGCACGCCTTCCTCGAACACGACATTCTGCCGCTGATCCCGGAAGAGGGCTCGGTGGGCGCCAGCGGTGACCTGACGCCGCTGTCGTACGTGGCCGCCACTTTGTCCGGCGAGCGCGAAGTGCTGTTCAAGGGCGAGCGCCGACAGGCTGCCGACGTCCATCGCGAACTCGGCTGGGAGCCGCTGGTGCTGCGACCCAAGGAAGCGCTGGCGCTGATGAACGGCACGGCGGTAATGACCGGCCTCGCCTGCCTCGCCTTCGCCCGTGCCGACTACCTGCTGCAACTGGCCACGCGTATCACTGCGCTGAACGTGGTCGCCCTGCAAGGTAACCCGGAGCACTTCGACGAGCGCCTGTTCGCCACCAAGCCTCACCCGGGCCAGATGCAGGTGGCCGCGTGGTTGCGCAAGGATCTGGCGATCGACGCCCCGACTGCGCCGCTGCATCGCCTGCAAGACCGCTATTCGCTGCGCTGCGCGCCGCATGTGCTCGGTGTGTTGGCCGACAGCCTGAACTGGCTGCGTTCGTTCATCGAGATCGAACTCAACAGCGCCAACGACAACCCGATCATCGACGCCGAAGCCGAACGCGTGCTGCACGGCGGGCACTTCTACGGCGGGCACATCGCCTTCGCCATGGACAGCCTGAAAAACCTCGTCGCCAACGTTGCCGACCTGCTCGACCGTCAGCTCGCGCTGCTGGTGGATGAACGCTACAACCACGGTTTGCCGAGCAACCTGTCGGGCGCCAGCGCCGAGCGCGCGATGCTCAACCACGGCTTTAAAGCGGTGCAGATCGGCACCAGCGCCTGGACCGCCGAAGCGTTGAAAAACACCATGCCGGCCAGCGTGTTCTCACGCTCCACCGAATGCCACAACCAGGACAAAGTGAGCATGGGCACCATCGCTGCCCGCGACGCGATCCGTGTGCTGGAGCTGACCGAACAGGTTGCCGCCGCGACCCTGTTGGCGGCCAATCAAGGTGTCTGGTTGCGCAGCCAGGCAGAAGACGCCCGGCCATTGCCGCCGGCGCTGGCGGCGATGCACGCAGAGCTCGCCAAGGATTTTGCGCCGGTCATTGAAGACCGCGCCCTGGAAGGTGAATTGCGCCTGTGTCTACAACGCATCGCCGAACAACACTGGAGGCTGCATGCGTAGCAAGGGAGTGCTTCACGCCGATACGCAAATCCTTGTGCCGTTCTTCGACGTCGATTCGATGAACGTGGTCTGGCACGGCCATTACGTGAAGTACCTGGAAGTCGCCCGCTGCGCCCTGCTCGACCAGCTCGGCCACAACTACACCGCCATGCAGGCATCCGGCTACGCGTGGCCGGTGATCGACCTGCAACTGCGTTATGTGCGCGGCGCGGTGTTCGGCCAGACGCTCAACGTCCGCGCCAGCCTGGTGGAATGGGAAAACCGCCTGAAGATCAGCTACCTGATCAGCGACCTCGCCACCGGTGAACGCCTGACCCGCGCAAGCTCCGTACAGGTCGCCGTGCACGTCGCCAGCCGCGAGATGCAACTGGCGTCGCCGAAGGTGTTTACCGATGCGGTCGAGAGGATGTTGCCATGAAGTTCTGGATGCTGACGCGACGCCTTCGTAGCAGCTGCCGCCAGGCTGCGTTCGGCCGCGAAGCGGTCGTAAAACCTGAAACCGCGATCTTGCGGGAAAACCGGGTAGCCCGGATTACGACCGCTACGCGGCCGAACGCAGGCTTCGCCAGCTGCTACGCGATTGTCGCGAGCCTCATGTTGCTCGGCTTTTCATCGCTGGCTAACGCCTTCGACCTGCAACAGCTGAGCGATCAACTGGCCAAACCCAGCGTGATCCACGGCAGTTTCATTCAGGAAAAACACCTGCGGGCCCTGCCGCAACCGCTGACCAGCAAGGGCTCGTTCGTGCTGGCCAAGGATCACGGTTTGCTGTGGTTGCTCAAGACGCCGCTGCAACAGGATTACCGGATCAGCACCAAGGGCATCGCGCGGCGTGACAGCAGTGGCTGGCAAATGCTGCCGGGCAAAAGCGCCGGCGCCGAGCAGAACCGCATCTTCCTCGCGGTACTGCAAGGTGACAGCAGCGGGCTGCAGCGGGATTTCGAGTTGTCGCTGAGCGGCGAAGCGCAGCACTGGAAGCTCACGCTGACCCCGCGTTCGATGCTGCTCAAGCAAGTGTTCAATCAGATCAACATCGACGGCGGCGAACTGGTGCAACGCATCGAGTTGCTGGAGACCCAGGGTGACAGAACCGTTTTGCGCATGCAGGACACCACCAGCGCCAACCCATTGAGCGATGCGGAGCAACATGACTTTGCCGAGTGAACGGATGCTTCCACGGCTATTTCTGACCCTGCTGGTGGCAGTGCTCGCACTCGCCGGCTGGCAATGGCACGACGGCGCACCGCTGTCAGCCAACCTGATGGATCTGGTACCGGGCACCGCGCCGGATGCGCTGGAGCTCAAGGCCGAACAGCGCATGCAGGAACCGCTGAACCGCGAAATGCTGGTACTGGTCGGCCACGCCGATCGCCAGCAAGCCATCGCCATGACGCAGAAACTCGGCGAACAGTGGCTGGCCAGTGGACTGTTCGAGAAAGTCCAATGGAACCTGCAAGCCGACTTGCCCGCGTTGCGCACGCAGCTATTGCAAGGTCGGTTGGCGATGCTCTCGGCCGCCGATCGGCAACAACTGATCGAGCAACCGCAAGCCTTCATCCAGCAGCGCGTGCAAGCGCTGTTCGACCCCTTTACCGGTTTCAGCCTGGTGCCGAGCCAGGATGACTGGCTGGGCCTGACCGGGCGCATTCAAAACAGCCAGCCGCAGCATGGCTCAGTGCAACTGGACATTGGCAGCGGCACATTGGTCGCCGATGCCGACGGCAAAAGCTGGGTCATGCTGCGAGCCCGCACCAGCGGCAACGCGTTCGACATGCAGCTGCCGCTGAAGGTCGCCGAGCTGCTCAAGCACAGCCGCGAAGAAGCCGCGCAGGCCGATGTGCAACTACTCGCCGCCAGTGGCCTGCTGTACGCCGCCAACGGTCAACAGCAAGCGACCCGCGAAATTACCTGGGTCGGCGGTGGTGCCACCGCCGGCATCCTGTTGCTGCTGTTGCTGGCATTCCGCAGATTCCGCGTGCTGCTGGCCTTCATCCCCGTGCTGGTCGGCATGCTGTTTGGTTCGGTGGCCTGCGTCGCACTGTTTGGCCATATGCACGTGATGACCCTGGTGCTCGGGTCGAGTCTGATCGGCGTTGCGGTCGACTATCCGTTGCATTACCTGTCCAAGAGCTGGAGCCTGAAACCCTGGCACAGCTGGCCTGCACTGCGCGTGACCTTGCCGGGGCTGACCCTGAGCCTGGCCACCAGTTGCATCGGTTATCTGGCACTTGCCTGGACACCGTTCCCGGCGCTGACCCAGATTGCCGTGTTCTCTGCCGCCGGTCTGCTCGGCGCCTACCTGTCGGCGGTTTGCCTGTTGCCAGCGCTGCTCAAGGGTACGGACCTGCGACCCGCGCAGTGGCCGCTGCGGGTGGCCGAGTTTTTGGTGAACGTGCGTGCAGCGCTGCTCAAACGCGTGCGCAGTTCGGTCCTGCTGGTGTTGGTCCTGGCCTTTTGTGCGGGAGGCCTGTGGCACCTGACCACAAAAAACGACATCCGTCAGTGGGTCAGCGCGCCGCCGCAATTGATGAACGAAGCGCAGACCATTGCGCGGATCACCGGCTATCAACCCACCAGCCAGTTCTTCCTGGTGCGCGCGGCCAGCCAGCAGCAACTGCTCGAGCGCCAGAAAGCTCTCAGCGACCGCCTGGATCAGTTGGTCAATCTGGACAAGCTCAAAGGCTACCTGGCGCTGAGCCAACTGGTCAGCCTGCCTTCCGAGCAGCAACAGGTTCGCGAAGCGCTGAATAAACTCCCGGCATTCTGGCAACCGTTGCTCGACCTCGGCATCCCGGCCAGCGCACTGCAAGCCGAGCTGACGCAGTTGCAGGCCTTGCCGGTCGAAGACATCGACGCAGCGCTGGTCGGGCCCTTGGCCGAGCCATGGCGCCCGCTATGGCTGGGTGCCTCGGGTGACGGCGTGGCGGCGATGGTCAGCCTGCAAGGCTTGAACGATACCGCGCTGCTGCGGGTGCAAGCGCTGGACTTGCCGGGTGTGCAGTTGGTGGATCGTCTGGACGACCTGAACAAGGTCTTCGCCGCCACCCAAATCAGCGCGGCTGAACTGAAACTGATGTCCTGCGCATTGATCGTGTTGCTGCTGATTCTGCCCTTCGGTTTTGGCGGCGCCCTGCGGCTCGTCGCGCTGCCATTACTGGCGGCCTTGTGCAGCCTGGCCAGCCTCGGTTGGCTGGGGCAGCCGCTGACGCTGTTCAGTGTCTTCGGGCTGCTGCTGGTGACGGCAATCAGTGTCGATTACGCGATCCTCATGCGCGAGCAGATCGGCGGTGCTGCCGTAAGCTTGCTGGGCACGCTGCTGGCGGCAGCGACCACGTGGCTGTCGTTTGGTCTGCTGGCGATTTCCAACACCCCGGCGGTGAGCAACTTCGGTCTTTCGGTGAGCCTCGGGCTGGCCTTCAGTTTCATCCTCGCGCCGTGGGCCAAACCTTCGGCGCACGCCGCGCCGGTTACGGAGCCGGCAGCATGATGATCGCGCTGTTCTGGCTGCTGGCCCTGGCGTTGTTCGCGGTGGCGACTCGCGTCGGGCGTCGTTTCGGTTTGATTCCGATTGTCAGCCAGTTGTTGCTGGCGACCTTCGGCCTGCCGCTGTTGATGTATTTCTGGATTGAACCGTACTGGCAGTTGAGCGGTGTCGAGCTGGTCTCGCCAGAGTGGCTGAAAAACCTCTACAGCCTGAGTTTCGCGCTGTTGCTGGGGCATATCCTCAGCGATGTGATCGACCTGAAACTGGATCGCCAGAGCCTGAAAATCGCCCTGCCGAGTTTCGGCATTCCGTTCATCTGTGGTCTGGCGACAGCCATTTGGCTGCTGCCGGATCAACCATGGTTGAGTTCGCTGGCAGTCGGTCTGTTGTTCGCGATCACGGCGATCCCGGTGCTGTATCTGTACCTGCGGCACATCAACTATCCACCCGCCGCAACCCGCCGACTGGTGCAAACCGCAATCCTCATCGACCTGACCTGCTGGAGCCTGTTCGCGTTCGCCCAAGGCAGCCTGCACCTGAGCAGCCTGTTGCTGCCGCTGGCCGGCGCCTGCCTGCCGTTGCTGCTGCGTGTGCTCGGGTTGCGTCAGCCGCTGCTACACAGCCTGGGCTTCTTCGCGCTGCTGGTGGTGGCGGAGCACTTCAAACTCAATGCGCTGATTTTCGGCATCGGTTATCTGTTGTGCATGGCTGCCCTCAAACTACCGCTGGTGCTACCGTTATCGGCAGCCTGGATGAGTCGCTTGCAGAACGGCATCGCAATCCCGCTGATCCTGACCTTCGGCATTGTGCAGATCAACGTGCACAGCGCCATGGACAGCCTCGGCTGGATGCAGCTCGGCGCGCTGCTGGTGTTTCCTATCGCCAGCAAACTGCTGGGTAACTGGCTCGGCCTCGGTTGGGCCGGAACATCGTTTGTCGGCGCCAACCGCTGGCGCGAAAGTCTGCTGTTGAACATTCGCGGCTTGAGCGAGATCGTCTTTCTCAATCTGCTGCTGCAACAACAGCTGATCAGTCCCGCGCTGTATTTCGCGCTGATGCTGATGGGTTTGATCGCAACACTGCTGCCGGCACTCGCCGGCGTGCACCGAATCCCCTCACCGCTCGCCGCCCCGGCCAGGAGCTCCAGTGCCAACAGTTGATACGGAACGTCGCCAGGTCATCGTTATCGGTGCCGGCCCATCGGGCGCCATCGCCGCCGCGCTGCTCAAGCGTAACGGCCATGACGTGCTGATCATTGAACGTCAGCACTTTCCGCGGTTTTCCATCGGCGAAAGCCTGCTCTCGCACTGCCTGGACTTCGTCGAAGAAGCCGGCATGCTCGAAGCGGTACAAGCCGCCGGTTTTCAGCTGAAAAACGGTGCGGCATTCGCCTGGGGCGAGCGCTACAGCACGTTCGATTTCGGTGACACCTTCAGCAACGGCAAGCCGACCACCTTTCAGGTCCAGCGCGCTGATTTCGACAAGCTGCTAGCCGATCAGGCAGCGCTGCAAGGCGTGGAAATCCGTTACGGTGAGACGATCATCAGTGCCAACTTCGAACTGGCAAAACCCCAGCTCAGTGCTCGTCGTGAAGATGGCAGCGAATACCGTCTGGAAGCCAACTTCGTGCTCGATGCCAGCGGCTACGGCCGCGTCTTGCCGCGCCTGCTCGACCTTGAAGCACCGTCGAACTTCCCGCTGCGCCAGGCCGTGTTCACCCACGTCGAAGACCACATCGAAGGCCCGCACTTCGACCGTGAAAAGATCCTCATCACCACCCACCCGATCCACCGCGACATCTGGTTCTGGACCATCCCGTTCAGCCAGGGTCGCTGCTCGGTGGGCGTGGTTGCTGCGGCCGAACACTTCAATGGTCGCGGCGACGATCTCGACGAATGCCTGCGTGGCTTCATCGCCGAAACCCCGAGCTTGGCCAAGGTGCTGAAAAACGCCCATTGGGACACGCCCGCGCGGACCATCGGCGGCTACTCGGCCAACGTCAAAACCTTGCACGGCCCAGGCTTCGCCTTGCTCGGCAACGCCGCAGAATTCCTCGATCCGGTGTTTTCCTCCGGCGTGACCATCGCAATGCGTTCGGCGAGCATGGCCGCCAGCGTTCTGCATCGACAGCTGCAAGGCGAAAGTGTGGACTGGCAACGCGAGTTTGCCGTGCCACTGAAGCGTGGTGTCGATACCTTCCGCTGCTACGTCGAAGGCTGGTACGCCGGGACCTTCCAGGATGTGATCTACCACCCTGGCAGCGCTCCGGAGATCCGTCGGATGATCAGCGCGATCCTCGCCGGTTACGCCTGGGACGAACGCAATCCGTTCGTCAGCGAGCCCAAGCGCCGGTTGCGCATGCTCTCGGAGATTTGTGCGAGTGATGCAACGTGAGTGACACCGAACAACAGTACCTCAGCGACAGTTACGTTGAAGAAACCCGCTTCGGGTTCTGGTTCCTGCGCAGCTTCACCTGGCAGCACCACGTGCTGCGGGTGGCCATCAACGACCTGCGCAGCTTGTTCAGCGAAGCGCTGCCGAGCCATCCGGTGCTACTGGACGCCGGTTGCGGTCAGGGCAAGTCGTTCCAGTACCTGCATCAGGTGTTTGCTCCGCAACGACTGATCGGCCTCGACGCCGACCCGCACAGCCTGATGCTCAGCGGCGAAGAGGCGCAGCGCCAGAACATCGACGTCGAACTGATCGGCAGCGATTGCGCGACCCTCAAGCTGCCGGACGCCAGCGTCGATTTGCTGTTCTGCCACCAGACCTTTCACCATCTGGTGGAACAGGAAAAGGCCCTCGCCGAGTTCTATCGGGTGCTCAGGCCGGGCGGCTATCTGATGTTTGCCGAGTCCACCGAAGCCTACATCGACACCTGGGTGATTCGCTGGTTGTTCCGCCACCCGATGCACGTGCAAAAGAGCGCCGACGGCTATTTGCAGATGATTCGCCAGCAGGGTTTTGAATTCGGCCTGCAAAACGTGTCCTACCCTTATCTATGGTGGAGTCGCGCGAAGGACTTCGGCCTGCTCGAACGCTTTGGATTGCGCCGCCCAAAACCGCTTGGCCAACGGGAAGAAACCCTGGTCAACGTGGTTGCCCGTAAACCGCTCGAAGGTAGCCGCTAATGATTCGCCTCCTGCTCGTGTGCTGTGCCCTGCTGCTGAGTGCTTGCGCCAGCCAGCCGCCGCTGCCCGAGCGCAACCCGACACTGGCCTTGCCGCTGCAATTGCATGTCGAGCGACAACGGGCCGATCAGCGCCAGGACTGGTTACTGGTAATCCAGCACGAAGGTGCCGGTATTCGCTGGTCGCTGATGGACCCTTTGGGCATTCCTGTGGCTCGCCAGCGCCTGGTCGACAACCAGTGGCAGGCCGACGGCTTGCTGCCGCCCAACCCGGAAGCGCGCCAGTTGTTTGCGGCGTTGTTGTTCGCCCTGACACCGGAGGCCGAGTTGCTCAATAATTATCCTGCTGCCCGGCGTCATGCCGCTTTACGCTCGCTGACACCGCATTGGCAGGTGCTGTATCGAACCCCGTCGGACTTCGTGCTGACGCTGCCCGAACAGCTGAACTATCACGTTACCCCGCTGACCGCCGAGACCGCACCATGACGGCCTACCTGAACGCCCTCGGGCTGATCTGCAGCCTGGGCCGCAACAAACACGAAGTGGCCCGCAAGCTGTTTGCCGGCGACTGCTCGGGGATCCGTGTCGAGGCCGGCTGGGTGCCAGAGCGTTCGCTGCCGGTGGCGGCGGTACACGGTGAGTTGCCCGCGATCCCGGCGGCGCTGAACCAGCACAACACCCGCAACAATCAGTTGCTGCTGGACGCCGCGCTGCAAATCCGCGAAGACATCGAACTGGCCATTCAAACCTATGGCCGTGGACGCATCGGCATCGTCCTGGGCACCAGCACCTCGGGCATCGACGAAGCCAGTCGCGGGATTGCCCAGTACATCCGCGACGGTCAGTTCCCGCCTGGCTACGACTACCAACAACAGGAACTTGGCGCCCCGGCGAATTTCCTCGCCGACTGGCTGCAACTGAGCGGTCCGGCCTACGTGATTTCCACGGCCTGCACCTCCAGCGCCCGCGCCTTGTTGAGTGCCCAGCGCTTGCTCGACCTTGGTGTGTGTGATGCCGTGCTGTGCGGCGGCGTCGACAGTCTGTGCAAACTGACCCTCAACGGTTTTTCGGCGCTGGATGCGGTGTCCGAGCAGCGCTGCAATCCGTTCTCGGTCAATCGCAACGGCATCAACATCGGCGAAGCGGCGGTACTTTTCTTGATGAGCAAACACCTCGGCAGCAGCCAACCGATTGCCCTGCTGGGCAGCGGTGCCAGCTCCGACGCGCACCATATTTCCGCCCCGGAACCCAGTGGGCGCGGTGCCCTGCAAGCGATGAACAAGGCCCTGCGCAGCGCCGGTTTAGCGCCTGAGCGGATCAACTACCTGAACCTGCACGGCACCGCCACCCAACACAACGACGCCATGGAAAGCCTGGCCGTCAACAGCCTGTTCCCGGCAGGCGTGCCCTGCTCGTCAACCAAACCCATGACCGGCCACACCCTCGGCGCGGCCGGGGCGCTGGAAGCGGCGTTCTGCTGGTTGAGCCTGAGCCGCGAAAACACCCGACACGCGCTGCCACCGCAGGTCTGGGACGGCCAGCCCGACCCGCAGCTGCCAGCGCTGAATTTTGTGACCGCCGCTGATCGCCTGGAACAACGCACTGCACGTTGCCTGATGAGTAACTCCTTTGCCTTTGGTGGCAACAACGTCAGCCTGATTATCGGAGACGCCCAATGATTGATTGGCCTCTCGCCGAACTGCTGCCCCACGCGGGCGACATGATCCTTATCGATCACGTGCTGTCGTTCGACGAAGAACAGATTCACACCCGCCTCACCGTCAAGCCCGGCGGCCTGTTCAACCAGCCCGACGGCAGCTTGCCGGCCTGGGTCGGCATCGAGCTGATGGCGCAAAGCGTGGCAGCGTACGCCGGCTGTCGCGCACGCGAGCGAGGCAATCCGGTTGAGCTTGGATTCCTGCTCGGCACGCGTAAATTTGAATGTAATGTGGAACACTTCCCGGTCGGCAGCGAACTGACGATCCACGCCCTGCGTTCGCTCGAAGACGACAACGGCATGGGCGTTTTCGAATGCCACCTGACGGCACCCGGCATTCATGCCACGGCCCGTCTGAATGTGTTCTGCCCACCTCAGTCGGCTCACTACCTACATGAATCCCACTCTTCTTCTAGCACTACTGGAGTCCAGTCTTGACTGAATCCGTACTGGTCACCGGTTCCAGCCGTGGTATCGGCCGCGCCATCGCACTACGCCTGGCCCAGGCCGGCTTTGATCTGGTGCTGCATTGCCGTAGCGGTCGCAGCGACGCCGAAGCCGTTCAGGCCGAAATCGAAGCATTGGGGCGCCGTGCGCGCATCCTGCAATTCGACGTATCGGATCGCGCCAGCTGCAAGGCACATCTCGAAGCCGACGTGGAAACCCACGGCGCCTATTACGGCGTGGTGCTCAACGCCGGCCTGACCCGCGACGGTGCCTTCCCGGCCCTGAGCGAGGACGACTGGGACGTGGTGATGCGCACCAACCTCGACGGTTTTTATAACGTGTTGCACCCGGTGATGATGCCGATGATTCGTCGTCGCGCCGCCGGGCGGATCGTGTGCATCACCTCGGTTTCCGGGTTGATCGGCAACCGTGGGCAGGTCAACTACAGCGCCTCCAAGGCCGGGTTGATCGGTGCCGCCAAGGCCCTGGCGATCGAACTGGGCAAACGCAAGATCACCGTCAACTGCGTTGCGCCAGGACTGATCGACACCGCGATGCTCGACGAAAACGTCCCCGTGGAAGAACTGCTGAAAATGATTCCCGCACAACGCATGGGCACCCCTGAAGAGGTGGCCGGTGCGGTGAATTTCCTGATGTCCGCCGAAGCAGGCTATATCACCCGGCAGGTGCTGGCCGTCAACGGAGGCCTGTGCTGATGAAACGTGTCGTCGTCACCGGCATGGCCGGCATCACCTCGTTGGGCAGCGACTGGGAGACCATTCGCGCTAACTTCAAGGCCAATCGCAGTGGCATCCGCCGCATGGACGAGTGGGATCGTTTCATCGAACTGAACACGCGCCTGGCCGGTCCCATCGATGACTTCACCGTCCCGAGCCACTGGACCCGCAAGCAGTTGCGCAGCATGGGCCGGGTTTCCCGGCTGGCGGTCGGCGCGGCAGAACGGGCACTGGCCGATGCCGGACTGCTCGGTGACGAGTCGATCAAGGACGGCCGCATGGGCGTGTCCTGCGGCTCATCCACCGGCAGCACCGAGGAGATAAAAGCCTTCGGCAAGATGCTGCTCAATTCGGTGGCTGAAGGCCTGAACGCCAACTCCTACGTGCGGATGATGCCGCACACCACGGCGGCCAATATCAGTATTTTCTTTGGCCTCACCGGGCGCTTGATCCCGACCTCCAGCGCCTGCACCAGTGGCAGCCAGGGCATCGGTTATGCCTACGAGGCGATCAAGTTCGGCCGCCTGCCGCTGATGCTCGCCGGCGGCGCCGAAGAGCTGTGCCCGACCGAAGCCATGGTGTTTGACGCGCTCTACGCCACCAGCCTGAAAAACGACGCCCCGAAAACCAGCCCCCGGCCTTACGACAGTGCGCGCGATGGCCTGGTGATCGGCGAAGGCGGCGGCATGCTGGTGCTCGAAGAACTCGAACACGCGCTGGCCCGCGGTGCGCACATTTACGCCGAAATCGTTGGTTTTGGCAGCAACGCCGACGGCCAGCACGCCACCCGTCCCGAGCAGACCACCATGCGTCGAGCCATGGAGCTGGCACTCGAAGACGCAGGCCTGGAACCCTCGGCCATCGGCTACGTGAACGGCCACGGCACCGCCACCGAGCAGGGTGACATCGCAGAAACCCTGGCCACCAACAGCCTGTTCGGCAGCCACATGCCGATCAGCTCGCAGAAGAGCTTTCTCGGTCACACCCTGGGTGCCTGCGGTGCACTGGAGTCCTGGTTCAGCATCGAAATGATGAACAGCGACGAGTACGCGCACACTTTCAACCTCGACGACATCGATCCACGCTGCGGCGAACTGGACTACCTGCGCGGCGAGTTCCGCCAGATGAGCTGCCAGTATGTGATGAACAACAACTTCGCTTTTGGCGGGGTTAATACGTCGCTCATCTTTCGGCGCTGGTCGTAACTTAAAACTTCAAGGTCAAGAAACCCCCGATACCAAGACCTATAAATGTCACGCCGAGGCGAACATGGACGGGACTGCGTTGAGGGGGATATGACGAAGGCTCAGTCATTCAAGACGCGGGTTTTGCAGGAGGCTGCGTCGTATCGATGCCCCCTTCCAACGCCGTTGGGCCCGCGAACTCTGTCTGCAGTAGTGCCAAAAACGCTTCCCGAGCTGGGTGTCGACCTGCGTTTTCATGCCAGTAAAACAGGTTGTCGATACTCGTCAGGTCCGGGAATTCATATCCTTGCCAACCCGCACTGTGACGGTATTGCTCATAGATCCCGCGAGGAACCAGCGAAACGCCGGCACCGGCACTGACACAGCCAACGATGGTGCCATAGCTTGCAATGCTGACGATCGGCAACACCTGATCATGGCGCAACAGCCACTGCTCCAGTGCCAACCGGTACGGACAGCCCGGGGGCCACATGAAAATTTCCTTACCTTGCAAATCCGCCGCCTTGCGTAAAGGCCCATGGGACGCGGATGCGATGAGAACCAAATCTTCACGGTAGATCACTGCACGCTTGAGACCGGGACGTTCAATGTTCACCGCCACGATCACCCCATCAAGCCGGTGATGCTGAGTATCGTCCAGCAGTTGAGCCCAGGTGCCGGTGCTCAACTCCAGCGACACCTGCGGGTACAGCGCATGGTACTTGGCCAATAACCGGGGCAATCGTCCCGTAGCACTCGACTCGATGGCACCAATGCGCAGGGGACCGCCAGGCGTATTGGTGGGCGCTACCGCGCGCCGGGCTTCATCAGCCAAACCCAGGATTTTCGTCGCGTACTCGAGAAATACCTCCCCGGCAGGAGTGATCCGCAACCCTCGACCGTCGCGGAAAAACAGCGCTGTGCCGAGCTCACGCTCCAGGGACTTGAGACGTGCGGTGATATTGGACGGCACGCAGTGCAGCAACTCGGCGGCGCGCGCGATGCTGCCGACGTCGTGAACCGTCTTGAACATGCGCAGTTGGGACAATTCCATAGCTCACCCAGAGTGAATGCATTGATCAGTTTAAGTCACTTGTTGTGAGGCCGCGTGTTTTTGATACTTCAACCGGCGCACATTGCAGGGACGCTATCGCGCCTTCATTTCCCCGATGAACAGGAGTTCTTATGGAGTTATCTCAGCGCAAAATCCAGTGCCTCGCCGAAAGTGCGTTCACCCATAAAGCCTTGAATAACACGTTCTACCAACGATGGATGGGAGGCACACTCCCCCTCGCCGACGTTGAGGTGTTTGCTCGAAACTACCTGGCCCGTACGACGCAGACTTCTCGCATGGTTGCCCTGTCGTTTGTGGGCACGGACGACTTGTACGCCCAGGTCGAAATCGTCAAAAACCTGTACTCCGAGATGGGTTACGGTAACCCGGAAAAGGCCCACCTCGCCCTGCTGGAAAATTATCTGATCGACCTTCTCAGCCGTCTTGCTGATCGGCCATACAGCATGGACGAACTCATGGCTTTGCCTGTGCTGGAAAGTACCCGCGCGTTTAGTCGCGAACAATTGAGTCTTTACACCGACGGTGGCCACAACAACAATCCGCGCCATGTGCTCGGCACATTGTTGGCTCAGGAGTGGCTGGCCTATTCGATGCTCACCCGCTTGTACGAAGGAGCGCGCAACTATAAGCACCTGTATGCCAATAACGACGACTTTCATGAACACTGCGAGTATTTCTACATCCACATCGGGGATGCGGAAAAAGAACACAAAATCCAGGCCGTGAAAGCCGCCACCCATGAATGCACCACCGACCAGCACATAGAGGAAGTCCGCGCTTCGTTCAACCGCTTCCTGGACATCACTGAGCAATACTGGAACGGAATAGCTCACGCCATGCCCAGCGCGCAAAGTCGAGTTGCGCCCAAGATGACGATTTGATGAATACAAGGCCTAGCGTAAAAGTCGCTTTGGCGGCGATCTTTGTCATTCTTTGCTGGGCCTATTCCCCCATTGGAATCCACATCGGACTAAAGGCTTACGAGCCCGGTCATCTCGCACTGCTGCGATTCCTCATCGCCTCAACGTTCATGGCCGGGGTCGCATCGGTGATGCGTATTTCCCTGCCTCGCCTTAAAGACCTGCCGCTGCTGGCAGTTCTGGGTTTTTTTGCTGTCAGCCTGCATCACATAGCCCTCAACTACGGACAACGAGGTGTTAGCGCTGGGGCCGCCAGCGTACTGGCACAATCCACGCCGCTGTTCAGCACGTTATTGGCGCATTTCGCGTTCAAGGATCGGGTCAACGGCTGGCAATGGATCTGTGTACTGTGCGGCCTACTCGGCGCCGCTGTGGTAGTCACTGGGGACCGTGGTTTTGGTGAGCTTGACGCGCATGGGCTGCTGATCCTGCTGGCGGCGCTTTCATGGAGTCTGTATTTCGCCTTGCAGAAACACCATTCACATCGTTACGACGGGCTGACGATGGTGTGTTACACCATCTGGTCGGGCACGGTACTGCTGCTTGTATACGTCCCAGGGTTGTGGGGCGAAGCGCAAAATGCCTCAACTTCGGTCAACCTGGCGGTGCTCGTTTTGGGCATTTTCCCCAGCGCCCTTGCGTACCTCGCCTGGGCATACGTACTGGCGCACAGCAATGTGAGCCGCGCTTCCATTTCGCTTTACCTGATACCGCCCACAGCCATGTTGATGGCCTCACTGGTTCTGAGTGAACGCCCTTCGGCCATGGTCATCGTCGGAACGGTCATTGTGCTGATGAGCGTACTTGCCCTCAATCTGGAACCATCGAAAGTCGCGGTTCCTGCCGACAACGTTTGAACAGCGGTCGTGACCACCTATGAATGACACACAAAATCCGATCTTGGCCTACGAACACCATGTACTGATTTGCACCAACTTGCGCCCTGATGGTCACCGTAGTTGCTCGGGCTCAGGCGCTCATGAACTGCTCAGTGCAGCAAAACGCAAGCTCGCCAAAATGGGTGAGCCAGGAGCATCGCGCGCCAACGCATCGGGCTGCCTGGGCCGCTGCGACCACGGTCCGGTCATGGTGATTTACCCAGCTAACCTGTGGTTCTCGTGCAAGACGCCGCAACAGGTTGAACGCATTCTCGATCAACACCTCTTCCGTCCCGATCAGCAATTGTGACCCAAGGGCCCTAGCAGGAATCCGCGTCATGACTTGGACAGATGAGGACATGCGCATCGCACAATGGATGCTGGCCGAATACCGTAAACAAGACTATCTGCCGCAAGCTGTCGCCGCACGGGAGATCCGTCTGATGTTCGGCGAAGCTCATGTGTACCAAAATCGCCACGGCAACTGGGCCGTGAACAAGCCGATTCTCGAAGCGTTTAAAGCACTGACTGCTGAGTACGTGGTATGGAGCCGAAGCTTTCAACTATGGAGGCCAAGAACCGCACAAGATCCGACCGACATACGCGTGAGCCGCTGACAAGCTATCCCGACAAGCGCCACATCAAGATCAAAAGATCGCAGTCTGCGACAGTTCCTACAAAAGTCGGTGTAGGAGCTGTCGCAGGCTGCGATCTTTTCATTTCCCCCTGCAAAGAAATGACACAAACGGAAAACGGAGCACTGCATTTCGGAAACGTCCCACAGCCACAGCTTGAGCGTCCCGGTAGGGTCAATGTCCCGCAGCTAAGGACGAACAAGGACACCCATGGCTCGCAACAAGGACATTCCCCAAGTCTGGAAACATGGCACTGGTGGTGGAGGTAGTGGAAACGGAGTCCGCTACCTGCGAGACATGACCCAGTCCGAGATCGCTGAGCGTGACGCCAGGCAAAAGTCTTACGACGACATGCTTGCCAGGCAACAGACCTCTGAGAACAGTCTCGCCAGACAATCCGAAAAGCACAAACGACCCAATACCAAAGGCTGTGTATTCGCCAAAAGCTGCAACCTCCCGGACGGCGTCATCAACCACAACAACCCGTCGGGGTTTGTCCCCCTCGAGAAACTGGCTAACTACGGCGTGTGGGCGGTGCTTGGCACCGGCGCAGCGATCACCGCCGAAGGGATGCCCCTGAAACTGGTCGGTGGTTCGGCAACCGGTGGCGCCATTGCCCAACGACTCGGTGGCTCTCTCGCACTCACCCTACTGACAGACTCAGCAGTTGTAGCAGCAGGCGCGGCGGTTGGCACCGTTGCGCTACTGATGCCGAACACCAGCCTTTCGCCCGACAGCGCCTTCTACAAAAACGAACAGTACGCAACGCTGGATACCGGGCGAACCCGTGTCCGCGTCAACGTGAAGACATTGCCGGATGGTTCCGTCAGCGCTTACGGCTTCTACACCGGCGGGAAGAAAGACTGGGAGTTTGTCCCGGTCATCAAAGCTATTCAGGACGGCGAAAAGTTTGTTGCCGACATTGGCAACGGGATCGGCCTGACCTGGACCCCAGCGGCGAATCCCGATGATGTACCCGGCATTCCCGCACTGGAAGGCGCCCCGCAAATACCGACGGTGTGGGTGTATCCGCCCAACGAGCAATCCGACAAAGTATTGGTGAACCCGCAGCATCCGCCTGAGTATCAGGATGCAATTATCTGGTTTCCTGCGGATGCGGGGCTTGCGCCGATTTATATCGTGCTCAATGCCCGGTATGAGCCCGGAGGCGTTACGGGGGTGGGTGAGGATGTGTCGGGGATTTGGCTTGCTGGGGCTGGCACTGGATTAGGTGCGCCCATTCCAACGCGGATTGCTGATCAGTTAAGGGGGAAGAGTTTCAGCAGCTTTGACGCTTTCAGAGCCGCGTTTTGGACTGCCATAGGGAATGATCCCGAGCTACGTAGTCAGTTCAAAGCCAGCAACCAAAGCTTCTTGCTAAGCGGTAACTCACCGTTTGCGCCACGGACCGAACGTAACGGAGGAAACGGAAGAAACGCCCGCTACGAATTGCATCACATTGAGCATATCCAGCATGGCGTCGCTGTTTTCGATGTTGATAACCTTTCTGTAATTACGCCCAAACGACACGTTGAAATCCACAAGGAAGATCGGCAAAAACCATGAAAAACAAATTCAGTGACTACACGGAACGCGAATTCGTGGCTTTGCTTCAGAGCATCATCAGCCACGATGGAACGGAGAAGGAAGTGGATGCGCTCGTGTTCCATTTTGAAAAATTGAGTGAGCACCCAGCTGGATCAGACCTGATTTTCTATCCCGAAGACGGTGCTGATGAATCAGCTGAAGGGATAACACAGACGGTGAAAAAATGGCGTGCTGCTCAAGGTCTGCCGGGGTTCAAAAACGCGTGACCCAAGAGGGCAACGAATGTGGGAGTAAGGTGGAGGCGGTGGATGGACCTCGGCCTTTTGTTTCAAACGTTGCGTTTATTATATTAATCAAGGAACGAAAATATGAACGACAAAGCAGTTATCGTTTTTAGCGGTGGGCAAGACTCAACAACCTGCCTGATCCATGCACTAACTATTTACGATGAAATACACTGCATTACGTTTGATTATGGCCAGCGCCATCATGCGGAAATTGAAGTAGCGCAACGGCTCTCAAAAAAGCTTGGCGTGACGGTGCACAAAGTGCTGGACGTTTCATTGCTGAATGAACTGGCCATCAGCAGCTTAACCCGGGACAACATTCCAGTCCCAAGTACAGACAGTTCCGGGGACGGCCTGCCAAGCACGTTCGTACCCGGCAGGAATATTCTGTTTTTAACCTTGGCGTCTATTTATGCGTATCAAGTGGGCGCTCAAACTGTAATTACAGGTGTTTGTGAAACTGATTTTTCTGGCTACCCAGATTGTCGAGATGAGTTTGTCAAGGCTTTGAATAACGCCATCGAATTGGGCATGGACTATAAGTTGCACATTGAAACGCCGCTTATGTGGTTAAACAAGGCGGAAACCTGGGCCCTTGCCGACCACCACAACCAACTGGACTTGATTCGTCACCACACACTGTCTTGCTATAACGGAATACAAGGAAGTGGCTGCGCCGACTGTGACGCCTGTAATCTTCGTGCAAAAGGATTGAATGAGTTCCTGAAGAATAAAACAGGGATCATGAACAGCCTAAAAGACAAGCTAGAGCTATAAAAGACAACGTACTGCGGGAAAAATGGGTTATCAACAGCGAACCCTCTGCTCCTGTTTTATACAGTTTGAGTTCCAGCCAGAAGCTGGCGCGGGTGTTGGTGACATCATTGCGCGATGGCTGCGATTGCTGGATGTCGTCGGGCAACGATTACAGGCGCAGATTTCGACGTAAAAAAAACAGGCGATCCCAGTGGGATCGCCTGTTTTTTATACGACAAAGGGCGCCTTTCGGCGCCCTTTCACAAACAGGTCGGCTTGTCATCGCCCTGTACCTGCCTGGCTCTGCGATTGCTGGTTGCCCAGGATCCTCAGAGTCTCACAAACCCCTTTCGGGAACGTGGGCAGTATTGCCCGGAATCAGGTAAGCGGCAACCGCCGGCAAATCGCCAACTGCACCAGACTCACAACCATCAGAGCCCAAGAGCGCTGCGTACGGCCGTTTTGATTGCCCTCAACTCCTCGTCTGAAAGTTGTGAGATTTCGTAAACACTTTTCCCGGAGCGACAGCTACCTTACTGAGCTTGAATCAACTTGCTTTCGCTGACACCGGCACGACCGGTTTTGTCGTCGACAACTTGCAGGTTGTTGCGGGCCTTGATGAAGCCTACTTTCACTTCCTGCCAGACAAAATAGTTCTTGCCCGGTTCCGCCGTGAGTTTCAATTCGGAATCGTTTTCTGCCGAAGAAACCAACGTCTGCTGACCCGCCGGGACAGTGAGCATCAGGTAAGACTTGGCGACGGTCTGCCCTACTGGCTTGCCGTTGAGCGCGACGGGCATTTTCACGCCGGCACCCATGCTTTCGTTGCGATAAACGTAGATGTTGGCTTTATCGGGGCTGACCTGAAACGTCTTGGCTTGAGCGTCCTGGTTCTCGTCAGCCATTTTTACCGAAGCACAGCCAGCGGTAAGAGCGGTCATTGTCAGCAAAGCGGCAAAGGTGAACTGCTTGAACATCGTGTATCTCCATTTTTTAATGAGCCCAACAAACCGTTATCGGCAGCACTTGATAAAAGGCAATAGGCCATCATCAAAAAACGGAAGTCACTGCATCAGCACTTATGCCCTCTCCCGCTAAGGTGCAGTCTTACGCGTCAGCAACTCGACAAACGCCTTAGCCATCGGCGACTTCTGGTCCTTGCGCTGCACCAGCCACACCGCCGACATCGCCAGCGGGTCGAGCAAGGGCCGATAGACCACGCCGTCGATGCGCATTCGCTGATAAGACGCTGGCAACACCGACACCCCGAGCCCTGCCGCCACTAGGCCGATGATGGTCATGGCCTCGCCGGCTTCCTGGGTGAAGTGCGGGCTGAACCCGGCGTCGCGTGCCAGGCTCAGCAGTTGTGCGTATAGACCGCTGCCATAGCTGCGTGGGAAGAACACGAAAGGCTCGTGGGCCAACGCCGACAGAAACAGCCCTTCCTCGCTGCCGACCACCAGCGGGTCCTTGGAGCTGAGCACCGCCACCAACGGCTCACGCGTCAGCTCGACCACCTCCAACGAATCCGGCAGCGGCAAGGGTCGCATGATTCCGACCTGAATCGACTCATCCACCAGCGCCTCGGCGACCTGGGTGCTGCTCATCTCCCGCAGGTTCAGATGCACGGCCGGGAAGCGCTGGCGAAACGAGAAGATCGCCTGTGGGATCGTCGAGTTGAACGGCGCCGATGAGGTGAAGCCGATCTTCAGTTCCCCCAGCTCACCGAGTTGGGCGCGACGGGCGACGTCGGCGGCCTTGTCGACCTGGGCCAGCACCAGCCGAGCCTCTTCTAGGAACAATCGACCGGCCTCACTGAGCTCGACCCGACGATTGGTACGCTCGAATAGACGTGCGCCGACTTCCTGTTCCAGCACCTGAATCTGCTGGCTCAGGGGCGGTTGGGAGATGCCCAGCACCTGTGCGGCGCGGCCGAAGTGCAGTTCTTCGGCAACGGCGATGAAGTAGCGCAGATGGCGTAATTCCATGAAAACTCCATTAGGTCGTTAAACCTATCAAACAGGTCGAACAATATATTGGATAGAAACATTAGCCAGCTATATGATTTTTCCATTGCCTGCCTGGCCGTGCTCTCCCGAGGTCCCCCGTGAAATCTGCTGTCGCCCCGCTCGCCCATGAATTGCCGCCTACCGCGCTGGACAATGTGGTCGCCCAACGCAATGACGTGTACATCGAAAAAGGCACGCCGATGTTCATGCGTACGGTGCTGGCGCTGTTCTCCGGCGGTTTCGCGACCTTCGCCCTGCTCTACTGCGTGCAGCCGATGATGCCGCTGTTCTCCCGTGAGTTTTCGATCAACGCGGCGCAGAGCAGCCTGATCCTGTCGGTGGCCACCGGGATGCTCGCCATTGGCTTGCTGATCACCGGCCCGGTTTCCGACCGCATCGGCCGGAAACCGGTGATGGTTGCGGCGCTGTTCGCGGCAGCGTTGTGCACCATGGCCAGTGCGATGATGCCGAGCTGGCAGGGTGTGCTGGTGATGCGTGCACTGGTCGGGCTGTCCCTCAGCGGGCTGGCAGCGGTGGCCATGACTTACCTGAGCGAAGAGATTCATCCACAACACATCGGCCTGGCGATGGGGCTGTACATCGGCGGCAACGCGATTGGCGGGATGTGCGGCCGGCTGATCGTCGGCGTGTTGATTGACTTCGTTAACTGGCACACCGCGATGCTGATCATCGGTGGACTGGCGCTGATTGCCGCGACAGTGTTCTGGAAAATCCTCCCCGAGTCGCGCAACTTCCGCTCCCGCTCGATGCACCCGCGCAGCTTGCTCGACGGCTTCACCATGCACTTTCGCGACGCCGGGCTGCCGTGGTTGTTCCTCGAAGCCTTCGTGCTGATGGGCGCGTTCGTCACGTTGTTCAACTACATCGGCTATCGCCTGCTGGCCGAGCCGTATCACATGGATCAGGCCTTCGTTGGCTTGCTCTCGGTGGTTTACCTGTCGGGCATCTACAGCTCGGCGAAAATCGGCGCATTGGCCGACAAGCTTGGCCGGCGCAAAGTCCTGTGGGCAACCATCGTGCTGATGCTCGCAGGCCTTGCGCTGACCCTGTTCACGCCGTTGCCGCTGGTGATCATCGGCATGTTGATCTTCACCTTCGGCTTCTTCGCCGCGCACTCCGTGGCCAGCAGCTGGATCGGCCGCCGCGCGACCAAAGCCAAGGGCCAGGCCTCGTCGCTTTATCTGTTCAGCTACTACGCCGGGTCAAGTATCGCCGGCACGGCGGGCGGGGTGTTCTGGCACCTGGGCGGCTGGAACGGCATAGGCCTGTTCATCGGCGGGTTGCTGGTGATTGCGCTGCTGGTGGCGTTGAAACTGGCCCGATTGCCGTTGCTGCCAAACAATCAACCGGCTTGAAGCTTCGGGATTCAGCGTCGAAAAGACATGAGTTTCAGCACTCGACGCCCCGATGCTTCGTGCTTGATAACCGCCGCGACATGCAACGCAACCAGAAGTGCGAGCAGTAAACACGCAACGATATGTATCTTAAAAAACAGCACAATCAAATAAGCATTCGTCAGCGGCTGTGGAATCAACAAAATATCAAACACATTGATTGCCCGGTCCATCATCAGAAACCCCGTCACCATGACAACACCTGTCACCAGATAAATCAGTCGATGCATGAACAATACAAACAACTCGACGGGCGAATATCGCTGTGTATCTTCATGACGACTATGGCGCCAATGAAGAAATACCCGCAGAGCGAAAAACGGTAAAAATACCGTCGTCAGCGACACATTGACAAACGCCACCCACTCTTTGACTGTCAATGAAACATCAAACAGAGAAACATAGAAACCGCTACCCAACGCCCAAACAATTATAACCGCAGATAGCCAATGTAAAGCCTTCTGCCAAGCAGAATATGATGAGTTCCTCATTTCAATTTAACTGCCCTGCGAGGATCAGGGCTCATGGCGCAAAGGTGCCAGTTACTTGCTGATGGCCTAACCCTATTTTCAATCATATTATTAGCTCCAGAGTACCCATAAATTAAAGTCAGCCCCGACACTTGATAAGTCAAATGGCCGAGAAGGCACTCTACAGAGTCGAACAAGCACTCGATGCAGGAAGATTCCCCCGCCGAGGAGGGAAATCTCAGCAGAAAGACTAATCAGACATTACAAGCAATACGAACTTGCAAAAGATGGAATAACTTCTTACACAACTCTGTAAGAACAAAATGAATAAAAAAGCCCGCCTGACGTAGAGGCCAGACGGGCTTTGGCAGCTATCCAGAAAAGGATTACTGGTGGTATTGCGCGGACAGCTCATGCACTGCGCGCAGGAAAGCGCCAGCGTGCTCCGGGTCGACTTCCGGGGTGATGCCATGGCCGAGGTTGAACACGTGACCGCTGCCTTTGCCGTAGCTGGCGAGGATGCGGCCGACTTCAGCGCGAATGGCCTCAGGTTTGGCATAGAGCACGGTCGGGTCCATGTTGCCTTGCAGCGCAACTTTGCTGCCGACGCGCTGGCGGGCTTCGCCGATGTCGCAGGTCCAGTCCAGACCCAGGGCATCTGCACCGGCGTCGGCGATGCTTTCCAGCCACAGGCCGCCGTTTTTGGTGAACAGGATGACCGGCACTTTGCGGCCCTCGTGTTCACGGATCAGGCCGCTGACGATTTTGCGCATGTAGGCCAGGGAGAACTCCTGGTACGCCGCTGCCGAGAGGTTGCCGCCCCAGGTGTCGAAGATCTGCACCGCTTGCGCGCCGGCCATGATCTGGCCGTTGAGGTAGGAGGTGACCGACTGCGCGAGTTTATCCAGCAGCAGGTGCATGGCTTGCGGGTTGTCGTAGAGCATGGCCTTGGTCTTGCGGAAGTCTTTCGACGAGCCGCCTTCGACCATGTAGGTGGCCAGGGTCCATGGGCTACCGGAGAAGCCGATCAGCGGCACGCGGCCGTTCAGTTCGCGGCGAATGGTGCTGACCGCGTCCATGACGTAGCCGAGGTCTTTGTGTGGATCAGGAATCGGCAAGGCTTCGACGTCGGCCAGGGTGCTGACGACTTTCTTGAAGCGCGGACCTTCGCCGGTTTCGAAGTACAGGCCTTGGCCCATGGCATCGGGAATGGTCAGGATGTCGGAGAAGAGGATCGCCGCATCCAGCTGTGGATAACGGTCGAGCGGCTGCATCGTGACTTCGCAAGCGAACTCCGGGTTCATGCACAGGCTCATGAAATCACCGGCCTTGGCACGGCTGGCGCGGTATTCAGGCAGGTAGCGACCGGCCTGACGCATCATCCACACAGGGGTGACGTCTACGGGTTGCTTGAGCAGGGCGCGAAGGAAACGGTCGTTCTTCAGGGCAGTCATGTCGGCATCCGGAAAAAAAGTGCGGGCATTTTCTCAGAGCGCGACACAAAAGGCACGGCAAGCGCCGCACCTTTTGTCTATCGGGTCAATTTGTCGCGGTGGAATGCGGTCTTTTGCAACACCGCGAAACAACTGTGGGAGCGAGCTTGCTCGCGATGAGGGCCTCACATTCAACATCTCTGTCGACTGATCTGCCGCCATCGCGAGCAATCGAGCGTCGACCGGCTGCTCCCACATTTGATCCCATTTCAAATCAAGGGCCTATGTGCCCTCAATTCAAGTTGCGGTCAGACGCCCAGGTAATCCAGGATCCCTTCCGCCGCATTACGGCCTTCGAAGATCGCCGTCACCACCAGGTCAGAACCACGCACCATGTCGCCACCGGCAAAGATTTTCGGGTTGCTGGTCTGGTGCTTGTACTGGCCTTGTTCCGGGGCCACAACGCGGCCCTGGCTGTCGGTCTGGATGCTGAACTGCTCGAACCACGGCGCCGGGCTTGGACGGAAACCGAAGGCGATGACCACGGCGTCGGCCGGGATGATTTCCTCGGAACCCGGAATCGGCTCGGGGCTGCGACGGCCACGGGCGTCCGGCTCGCCGAGACGGGTCTCGACCACCTTCACGCCTTCGACCTTGTCTTCACCGACGATGGCGATTGGCTGACGGTTGTAGAGGAACTTCACGCCTTCTTCCTTGGCGTTCTTCACCTCTTTGCGCGAGCCCGGCATGTTCGCTTCGTCACGGCGATAGGCACAGGTCACCGACTTGGCGCCCTGGCGAATCGAGGTGCGGTTGCAGTCCATCGCCGTGTCGCCGCCACCCAGTACCACGACCTTCTTGCCTTTCATGTCGACGAAATCTTCCGGCGACTTTTCAAAGCCCAGGTTGCGGTTGACGTTGGCAATCAGGAAATCCAGCGCGTCATAGACGCCCGGCAGGTCCTCACCGGCAAAGCCGCCCTTCATGTAGGTGTAGGTGCCCATGCCCATGAACACGGCATCGTATTCTTCGAGCAGTTGCTCGATGCTCACGTCCTTGCCGATTTCAGTGTTCAGGCGGAACTCGATGCCCATGCCGGTGAAGACTTCGCGGCGATTGCTCAGCACGGTCTTTTCCAGCTTGAACTCGGGGATGCCGAAGGTCAGCAGACCGCCGATTTCCGGGTTCTTGTCGAACACCACCGGGGTCACGCCGCCGCGCACCAGCACGTCGGCACAGCCCAGGCCGGCAGGGCCTGCGCCGATCACCGCGACACGCTTGCCGGTTGGCTTGACCTTGGACATGTCCGGGCGCCAGCCCATGGCGAATGCAGTGTCGGTGATGTACTTCTCGACCGAACCGATGGTCACCGCACCAAAGCCGTCGTTAAGGGTGCACGCACCCTCGCACAGACGGTCCTGCGGGCACACGCGGCCGCAGACTTCCGGCAGGGTGTTGGTCTGGTGCGACAGTTCGGCGGCGGCGAGGATGTTGCCCTCGGCCACCAGCTTCAGCCAGTTGGGAATGAAGTTGTGCACCGGGCACTTCCATTCGCAATACGGGTTACCGCAACCCAGGCAGCGGTGGGCCTGGTCGGCCGACTGCTGGGGTTTGAAGGGTTCGTAGATCTCCACAAACTCTTTCTTGCGTTGACGCAACAGTTTCTTCTTCGGATCCTTGCGCCCGACCTCGATGAACTGGAAGTCATTATTCAGACGTTCAGCCATTGTTAAAACCTCATCAAACTCTTCAGGCGCATATCACTGCGGGTTGGCACGGGTGCTGGAAAGCAACGATTTCAAGCTGGCAGCCTTAGGCTTGACCAACCAGAACCGACGCAAGTAGTCATCGAGGTTTTCAGCGAGGTTACGACCCCACTCGCTGTCGGTTTCCTCGACGTATTCGTTCAGCACGCGTTGCAGGTGGCTGCGATAGGCTTCCATCGCCTCACCGCTGATCCGCTGGATTTCAACCAGTTCGTGGTTGACCCGGTCAACGAAGCTGTTGTCCTGGTCGAGCACGTAGGCGAAACCACCGGTCATGCCTGAGCCGAAGTTGTAACCGGTCTTGCCCAGTACGCAGACGAAACCACCGGTCATGTACTCGCAGCAGTGATCGCCAGTGCCTTCCACCACGGTGTGAGCACCGGAGTTACGCACCGCGAAACGCTCGCCCGCAGTACCAGCGGCGAACAGCTTGCCGCCGGTGGCGCCATACAGGCAGGTGTTGCCGATAATGGCGCTGTCCTGAGTCTTGTAGACGCTGCCTTTTGGCGGAACGATGACCAGTTTGCCGCCGGTCATGCCTTTGCCGACATAGTCGTTGGCATCGCCTTCGAGGTACATGTTCAGGCCGCCAGCGTTCCATACACCAAAGCTCTGACCGGCCGTCCCTTTGAAGCGGAAGGTGATCGGCGCGTTGGCCATGCCCTGGTTACCGTGTTTGCGCGCGATTTCACCGGAAATCCGCGCACCGATCGAACGGTCGCAGTTGCAGATATCCAGAGCGAAGTCGGCGCCGCTCAGGTCGTTGATCGCCGAAGTGGCCATCTCGACCATCTTCTCGGCCAGCAGGCCTTTGTCGAACGGCGGGTTGCGGTCGACCTGGCAGAACTGTGGCTTGTCCGCCGGGATGTGATCGCTGCCCAGCAGCGGGGTCAGGTCCAGGTGGTTTTGCTTGGCGGTCTGACCTTCGAGGATTTCCAGCAGATCGGTACGACCGATCAGTTCCTCGAGGGAACGTACGCCTAGCTTCGCCAGCCACTCACGGGTTTCTTCAGCGACGTAGGTGAAGAAATTCACCACCATGTCGACCGTACCGATGTAGTGGTCCTTGCGCAGTTTTTCGTTCTGAGTCGCCACGCCGGTGGCGCAGTTGTTCAGGTGGCAGATGCGCAGGTATTTGCAGCCCAGGGCGATCATTGGCGCGGTGCCGAAACCGAAGCTTTCAGCGCCGAGGATCGCCGCCTTGATCACGTCGAGGCCGGTTTTCAGACCACCGTCGGTCTGTACCCGGACTTTACCGCGCAGGTCATTGCCGCGCAGGGTCTGGTGGGTTTCGGCCAGGCCGAGCTCCCACGGTGCGCCCGCGTATTTGATCGAGGTCAGCGGCGATGCGCCGGTGCCACCGTCGTAACCGGAAATGGTGATCAGGTCGGCATAGGCCTTGGCCACGCCAGCGGCGATGGTGCCAACGCCGGCTTCTGCTACCAGTTTCACCGAGACCAGGGCCTTCGGGTTGACTTGTTTCAGGTCGAAAATCAGTTGCGACAAGTCTTCGATCGAATAGATGTCGTGGTGCGGCGGTGGCGAAATCAGCGTCACGCCCGGCACTGCATAGCGCAGCTTGGCGATCAGGCCGTTGACCTTGCCGCCAGGCAGTTGACCACCTTCGCCGGGCTTGGCGCCCTGCGCGACCTTGATCTGCAGCACTTCAGCGTTGACCAGGTATTCCGGGGTTACACCGAAACGGCCAGTAGCCACTTGCTTGATTTTCGAGCTCTTGATGGTGCCGTAACGCGCCGGGTCTTCGCCGCCTTCGCCGGAGTTGGAACGCGCACCCAGGCGGTTCATGGCTTCGGCCAAGGCTTCGTGAGCTTCCGGCGACAATGCGCCAAGCGAGATGCCGGCGGAGTCGAAGCGCTTGAGCACCGATTCCAGTGGTTCGATCTCGCTGATGTCCAGCGGTGTCCCAAGGGTTTTGACCTTGAACAGGTCGCGAATCATCGACACCGGACGGTTGTCCACCAGCGCCGTGTATTCCTTGAACTTGCTGTAGTCACCCTGCTGCACAGCGGCTTGCAGGGTGTTGACCACGTCCGGGTTGTACGCGTGATATTCGCCACCGTGGACGAACTTCAGCAAACCGCCCTGCTGGATTGGCTTGCGCGGGCTCCAGGCTTCGGCAGCCAAGGCCTTCTGCTCGGCTTCGATGTCGACGAAACGCGCACCTTTGATACGGCTCGGCACACCACGGAAGCTCAGGTCGCAGACTTCCTCGGACAGACCGATCGCTTCGAACAGTTGTGCTCCGCGATAGGAGGTGATGGTCGAGATACCCATCTTCGAGAGGATCTTGAGCAGGCCTTTGGTGATGCCTTTGCGGTAGTTCTTGAACACCTCATAGAGGTCGCCCAGCACTTCACCGGTGCGGATCAGGTCGCCCAGCACTTCGTACGCCAGGAACGGATAAACCGCCGAGGCGCCGAAGCCGATCAGCACCGCGAAGTGATGCGGATCGCGTGCAGTGGCGGTCTCGACCAGGATGTTGCTGTCGCAACGCAGGCCTTTTTCGGTCAGGCGGTGGTGCACCGCGCCAGTGGCCAACGAAGCGTGAACCGGCAGTTTGCCTGGGGCAATGTGACGGTCGCTCAGCACGATCTGGGTACACCCGGAACGCACGGCTTCTTCAGCCTGGTCGGCGATGTTGCGCACTGCGGCTTCAAGGCCCAGTGCCTCGTCGTAGTTGAGGTCGATGACCTGACGTTCGAAGCCAGGGCGATCGAGGTTCATCAGCGAGCGCCACTTGGCCGGGGAAACGACCGGCGAGCTGAGGATCACGCGCGAGGCGTGCTCCGGCGACTCCTGGAAGATGTTGCGCTCGGCACCGAGGCAGACTTCCAGCGACATGACGATGGCTTCACGCAGCGGGTCGATCGGCGGGTTGGTGACCTGCGCGAACTGCTGGCGGAAGTAGTCGTACGGCGTGCGCACACGCTGGGACAGCACGGCCATTGGCGTGTCGTCGCCCATCGAGCCAACGGCTTCGTAGCCTTGTTCGCCAAGCGGACGCAGCACCTGATCACGTTCTTCGAACGTGACCTGATACATCTTCATGTATTGCTTGAGCTGGTCAATGTCATAGAACGCCGAACCGTGGTCGTTGTCTTCCATGGTCGCCTGGATACGCAGGGCGTTCTTGCGCAGCCATTGCTTGTATGGATGACGGGACTTCAAACGGTTGTCGATGGCATCGGTGTCGAGGATCTGACCGGTTTCGGTGTCCACGGCAAAGATCTGACCCGGGCCAACGCGGCCCTTGGCGATCACGTCTTCAGGCTGGTAGTTCCAGACACCGATTTCCGAGGCCAGGGTGATGAAACCGTTTTTGGTGGTGACCCAACGCGCCGGGCGCAGACCGTTACGGTCAAGCAGGCACACCGCGTAACGACCGTCGGTCATTACCACGCCGGCCGGGCCGTCCCACGGTTCCATGTGCATCGAGTTGTATTCGTAGAACGCGCGCAGGTCGGCGTCCATGGTCTCGACGTTCTGCCACGCTGGCGGAATGATCATCCGCACGCCACGGAACAGGTCGATACCGCCGGTGACCATCAGCTCCAGCATGTTGTCCATGCTCGAGGAGTCGGAACCCACGCGGTTGACCAGCGGGCCGAGTTCGTCCAGATCCATCAGATCGTTGGTGAACTTGGTGCGACGCGCCTGGGCCCAGTTACGGTTACCGGTGATGGTGTTGATTTCACCGTTGTGCGCCAGGAAGCGGAACGGTTGAGCCAACGGCCATTTCGGCAGGGTGTTGGTGGAGAAGCGCTGGTGGAACACGCAGATTGCGGTTTGCAGGCGCTGGTCGCTGAGGTCCGGATAGAAGGCGGTCAGGTCCGCCGGCATCATCAGGCCTTTGTAAATGATGGTCTTGTGGGAAAAGCTGCAGACGTAGTGGTCGAGGTCGGCGGCGTTGGCCACGGACGAGCGACGACGGGAAGTGAACAGCTTGACGGCCATGTCCTGATCGCTCAGGCCGGCACCGCCGATAAACACTTGTTCGATCTGCGGCAGGCGTTCGAGCGCCAGACGGCCGAGAACGCTGGTGTCGATCGGCACTTTACGCCAACCCACCAATTGCAGGCCGGCCGCCAGGATCTCGCGATTCATGTTCTCGCGAGCCGCTTCGGCTTTTACCGGGTCCTGGTTGAAAAACACCATGCCCACAGCGTATTGCTTGGGCAATTCAATACCAAACGTTTCCTGGGCGATCGCTCGCAGGAATACGTCGGGCTTTTGCATCAGCAGACCGCAACCGTCGCCGGTTTTGCCGTCAGCGTTGATCCCACCGCGGTGGGTCATGCAGGTCAGGGCCTCAATGGCCGTTTGCAACAGGGTATGACTGGGTTCGCCCTGCATATGGGCTATCAGGCCGAAACCGCAGTTATCCTTGAACTCATCTGGTTGGTACAGACCTGCTTTCATAGACACTTTCTCACCAGGCTGCCTCTTATCGAGACAAATTTCTTTTCAATTCAGCCAGTTACCTTCCACGCCGAACGTACGCCAGCTTTGCGGGGGCAAAAGGGAGGTCATTGTACACACCGACACAGAGGCTCACAAATTTGACGACGAAATGTCGCAAATCTATGTCGCATTTGCGAAAGGTTTAAAGCGATATGCTGTGCTAGTCAAAACATTTTTAATGTTGACCGCAACGACTCAAAGACTACTGTGACGCAGACACCACAAGGCACGCGGCTTTGACAGCCACATGCGCTTGCAGAAATTTTGAGGTGCCGGGAGAGGCGGCCTGGGTAAGGCCGCCGAATCTTCAGCGAGCTGTTGCCAGTTCCTGTTGGACGCTGGCGACAGAGCGAGGCCAAGGTTTACCAGCCTGAACCTTCGCTGGCAAGGCCTTGATGGCGGTAACAGCTGCATCGCGGTTGGCGAAGCTACCGTAAGTGATGACGTAAAGCGGCTTACCGTTGAGGACTTTCTTGAAATAGCGGTACTCGCCGCCCTGTTCCTTGACGAAACTTTGCGCCGAGGCTTCAGAGCTGGTGCCGAGGATTTGCACCACATAGTTGCCCGGCGCCTGACCTGCGTACCAGGTACCGCCGGTTGCGGCTTTGGCGACGCTGGCTGGCTTCTCGACCGGCTTCTCGACAGCTTTGGCGACCGGGGCAGGCTTGGCCACTGGGGCCGGTTTGGCCGCAGGAGCTGGTGCAGGAGCAGGCTTGGCGGTAGCGACCTGAGTCGGCGCCGGCTTGGCCGCAGGCGCTGGTGCAGGGGCTGGCGTCGGGCCGGCCGGAATACCGGCTGGCGGTGCAGTGGTGGTCACGGTAGGCGGTTTGGCGCTGGAGCCTTCAACGGGCACGCCGTCGTCGCCTTCAGTGATACCGCCCGCAGCTTCCGCCAACGGGCCCCGCATAACCGGCTGCGATTGTCCGACCAGCGGCAATGGCATCGGCTGGGTATTACCGGCGAACTCGACCGCCGGAGCACCGCCGTTCGGTTTCGGTGTGCCCAGTGGCAATTGCGCCTGCTCATTGGCGGGCGCGCCGGTGGCTGGTGCCTTGCTGCGACCTGGCATCAACCAGGCGGCGGCCACCGCGACCACGACTACGGCGGATATCGCCAATACGTGTTTCTTCGGCATGTTGAACCCCATACTTGGACGCTTGACCGCTGAGCGGCTAGCAATCATGGCTTCGATCATCGCATCGCGGGCGACCTGATTGATGTTTCCAGGCCATCCATCGGAGCTTTCGTGTATCTCAGAGATCTGATTCGCAGAGAAAAGTTCGATTCCCTGACCGGCGCCTTCGAGTCGCTGGGCCAGGTATTCGCGGGTTTCTTCTTCGGCGTAAGGCTGCAGTTCGATGACGTGGAAGCGCTCTTCCTCGGTACTCAGCTGTTCAAGTTCGGCGATCAGCGACGACTCACCGAACAGGAACACGTGCGGACGACCCTCCGGTGCACCCGCCGCCAACGCCAGCAGCGCTTCAAGGGCGGACTCGTCGAGTTGCTCGGCGTCATCGACCAGCAAGTAGACTTCCTGGCCGGTCAATGCGAGCTGTACCACCTGCTTGAGAATCGCGCCGACTTCAGCCTGGGCAACGTTCAGCGCCTGAGCCACCTGACGCAACACACCCGCCGCATCACCGGCGCCACGGGCGGAAACCACCACGCTCTGCACCGACTGCTTGTTGGTGCTGGCTACCAGCGCCTGACGCAACAGGGTCTTGCCACTGCCTTGCGGGCCGGTGACCACCAGTAACAACTGGCTGTAACGAGCCAGGTGATGCAGTTGCCCCAGCACGGGCTTGCGCTGGGCAGGGAAGAACTTGAAGCCAGGCACCCGTGGAGCGAAAGGGTCGTGACTCAACTGGTAATGGCCGAGGAACGCCTCGTCGGCATGCAAACTAGTCATCGGGATCTTATTAACCTTTAAGCTGAGCCAGGGCGCGGTAATCCGCTCCCAGCGTGGCCTGTAAAACCTCTTTCGGATAATCGTCGGTCACTACGGCTTCGCCCATGCGGCGCAACAACACCAGTCGCAAACGACCGTCGATTACTTTCTTGTCAATTGCCATGTGTTCGAGAAAATCGGCTTCGGTCATCACTGAAGGCGGGATGACCGGCAACCCGGCCCGCTGGAACAGGCGAATGCCGCGATCACGCTCCTGGTCGCTGATCCAGCCCAGACGCGAAGACATTTCCAGGGCCATTACAGTACCAGCAGCCACCGCTTCACCATGTAACCAGACACCATAGCCCATGTGGGTTTCGATGGCGTGGCCGAAGGTATGGCCAAGGTTGAGCGTCGCGCGTACACCAGACTCACGCTCGTCGGCACCGACCACAGCAGCCTTGGCTGCGCAGGAGCGTTCGATAGCGTAGGTCAGGGCCGTTTGATCCAGAGCCCGCAAGCGATCGACGTTGTCTTCGAGCCAGGTCAGGAACGGCTCGTCGCAGATCAACCCGTACTTGATGACTTCCGCAAGGCCCGCAGACAGCTCGCGAGCCGGCAAGGTATTGAGCGTGGCGGTATCGATCAACACGACGTTCGGCTGATAGAAGGCGCCAATCATGTTTTTGCCCAGCGGGTGGTTGATGCCGGTCTTGCCGCCCACCGAAGAGTCGACTTGCGACAGCAAGGTGGTCGGAACCTGAATGAAATCGACACCACGCTGGTAACAGGCGGCGGCAAAACCGGCCATGTCGCCAATCACACCGCCGCCCAAGGCGATCACGGTGGTGCGGCGGTCATGGCGAGCGGTGAGCAGGCCGTCAAAGATGGTTTGCAGGGTTTCCCAGTTCTTGAAGGCTTCACCGTCGGGCAGAACCACCGAAATAACCGAAAACTGTGCAAGGCTGCGGGTCAGACGCTCTAGATACAGCGGCGCAACGGTCTCGTTGGAGATGATCGCGACTTGCCGCCCGGCGATATGCGGCGCCAGCAGTTCGGGCTGATCCAGCAACCCCTCGCCAATATGGATCGGGTAGCTACGCTCGCCTAAATCGACCTTAAGTGTCTGCATGTGTCCCCACAGTGAAGTTGGAATCAGGCGTCCTGCCTTACATTATCGACTGACAGCATCTGCTCGTGTGACGCTGCCTGTTCGTCATGCGCCACACCTTCGAGCGGTCATGACCGGAGCCGAGGATAGCGCATTTCGTTCTGCGCATTAACGGGGAGGCAGCTGCTGCAAGCGTTCCAGGATGTCCAGGACCACCATCCGCGGCGGCCGCTCATCGGTTTCCACCACCAGGTCGGCGATTTCCCGATACAGCGGATCGCGCAATGCCAGCAGATCCCGGAGGGTTTTTGCCGGATCGGCGGTGCGCAACAACGGACGATTGCGATCGCGCGCGGTGCGCCCGACCTGCTGCTCGACGGACGCGTGCAGATACACCACGCGCCCGCCAGCGTGCAGCGCGCGACGATTGGCTTCGCGCATCACTGCGCCACCGCCCGTCGCCAGCACCACGCCATCGAGCGTGCACAGCTCGGCGATCATCGCCTGCTCGCGGTCGCGAAAGCCGGGTTCGCCTTCTTTGTCGAAGATCCACGGGATATTGGCGCCCGTGCGCAATTCAATTTCCTTATCGGAATCCTTGAACGGCAGGCGCAGCTCTTTGGCCAACAAGCGACCGATGGTGCTTTTTCCAGCACCCATCGGCCCAACAAGAATCAAATTTCGCACAGAATCAATGACTCACAGCAATCGCCTGGTTATTCATGATACGCGGAGTGAGAAATACCAGCAGCTCGGATTTTTTCTCCGACACCACGTCACGCCGGAAAAGGCGGCCAAGATACGGCACATCACCGAGAAATGGCACCTTATCTACAACCTTGCTCTGAGTATTTGAGAAAACCCCGCCAATGACGATGGTTTCTCCATCATTGACCAGTACTTTGGCATTGACCTCGTTCTTCTTGATCGGCGGCACATCCTGCACTTTGTTCAGGTAGTCCGGCTCATCCTTGGTGACCTTGACCTCCATGATGATGCGGTTATCCGGGGTGATCTGCGGCGTTACCTCCAGAGACAGCGAGGCCTCCTTGAACGCCACTGATGTCGCGCCGCTGGAGCTGGCTTCCTGATAGGGAATTTCCGTGCCCTTGAGGATCTTCGCGGTTTCCTTGTCGGAGGTGACCACTTTGGGTTGAGAGACGATTTCCCCGTTACCGGTCTTCTCCATGGCCGTCAGCTCAAGGTCCAGCAACACGTTATCGGTGATGAAGGCGATACCGATCCCCGACGTATTCCCCGCCGCGCCCATGTCGACGAACGGTGAGTTGGTGCTGGTGCTGCCCGGTGTACCAATGGTCGATGAGGCGTTGGCCCCGTTGCTGACCCCGGAGGCATTCCAGTTCCCCTTATTGCGGACCGAACCGCCCCAACGCACGCCGAGGCTTTTGTCGTAGTCGACGTTGGCTTCGACGATCCGCGCTTCGATCATCACCTGACGCACCGGAATATCCAGCTGAGCGACGATTCGCCGCAGCTCATCCAGACGATCCTGGGTCTGGTAGGCGATGATATTGTTGGTTCGCTCGTCGACAGTGATCGAACCACGCTCGTCGACTTTCGACTCGGCGCTGGTCACCGACTGAAACAGCTTGGCGATATCCGCCGCCTTGGCGTAGTTGACCTGCAACAGTTCACGACGCAGTGGCGCCAGCTCGGCGATCTGTTTGCGCGACTCCAGCTCCTGGCGCTCGCGGGCAGCAATCTCGTCTGCCGGCGCGACCAGCAAGACGTTGCCGATCTTGCGCTTGTCCAACCCTTTGGTCTTGAGCACCAGATCCAGTGCCTGATCCCACGGCACGTTTTGCAGGCGCAAGGTAATACCGCCCTGCACCGTGTCGCTGGCCACCAGATTGAGGTTGGTGAAATCGGCGATCAGTTGCAGCACTGAGCGCACATCGATGTCCTGAAAGTTCAACGACAGCTTCTCGCCGCTGTAGGCGAAACGATCTGCGTTGCGCTTCTGCAGATCGTCGACGGTCATCGGGCGGACACTGACCGTCAGCTTGTTGTCGGTCTGGTAGGTCGAATAGTCGTATGTGCCACCGGGTTCGATGCTGATGCTCGCTTTATCGGAGGATGCACTGGCATTGACGAACTGCACCGGCGTGGCGAAATCCTTGACGTCCAGACGAACCCGCAACCGTTCGGGCAACTGGGTTTTGGCGAAGGTGAGGATGATCTTGCCGTCACGCTCCTGGATGTCCGGGCTGATACCGGGGTCTGACAAATCAATGACGACGTTGCCTTCACCCTGCTCACCGCGTTGAAAGTCCACGCCGCGAATGGCCTTGCTCACGGGAGCATATGTCTTGGCTGCCACTGGCATGGCGCTCGCCACTCGCGGTGCCGCGGGCCGGGGTTTCTGAGCGGCGGCGGCCTGCCCAACCACCACGAACAGCGTATTACCCTCGACTCGCGTGCTGTAAGGCGTCAACTGCGTCAGGTTGATGATCAAACGGGTGCGATCCTTGGCCTCGACCACCGTCGCACTGCGAGCGTTGCCACCTCCCAGATCCCGCGTCTTGCTCGCCAGTTGGCTGCTCACACCCGGTAGGTCGAGAGCGATGCGCGCCGGCTGATCGGTGGTATAGCCGTGAGGCGCGGGCGGCGGCCCGTCGAAAGCCAGTTTCAACTCGACGCGATCACCCGGCAGCGCGGCGACATCCAGCGCCGTGAGATTGGCTGCCTGCACCATCGGAGAAAGCAGCGCCATCCATAGCGAAAAACCGAGGGTTGAGAAGATCCTGTTCATGATACGAGTTCCACTATGAATGCTCTTTCAAAGGAATAGTCCGCGGTCGCTCCAGCCAGGCACCTTCACCATCGGGGACGATTTCGACCACATCGACTTGCGAGTCACTGATGGCCACGATCCGGCCATCGTTGCGCCCCAGGTAGTCACCGACCTTCAGCCGATGCACCCCACCGGCACCGCGCAGCAGCGCAAAGGCGCCGGACGCATTGGAAATAGTGCCGACCATTTCAAACTGCTCGATGTTGAAACCTTCAAGGTATTGCTTGGCCCGGCTCGGATCGGGCTTGACGTTGCGCGCCCCCGGTTTTCGACCTGCCAGGTCGACCCTGACCTGCGGTGAAAACGGACTGCGCAACGACGCAGCGCTGTAAGTGAATGTCTCGTAGGACCTGAACGTCGGCACCGGCTCGATCTTGCCGGGCGGGTGCAGGCGCACCTCGTTCATGTAGGCGTCCAGATCGCTGAAGTCGTTACCGTTGCCACAACCGGCAAGCCCTCCCAGCAGCACAGCCAGCGAAAACCATCGGACCGCGTTCATTTCTGCAGCCCCTTGTCGTTGTAGCGGTAAGTCTTGGCCAGGATGTTCATGCGCAGTTTCGCGCCGCTGCCCGGAACAACCGGCTCGACGTTGAAATCGTGCAGGGTGACGATCCGCGGGAGGTTGGCGACGCCACTGACGAAGGTCGCCAGGTCATGGTAGGCGCCAGTGACAGTGATCTGGATCGGTAACTCGATGTAGAACTGCTGGGTGACTTCCGGCAGCAGCTTGATCTCCTCAAACTCCAGCCCGCTGCCCAATCCGGTGCGCGTGATGTCTTCCAGCAGACCGGGCACCTCGGTATCGCCGGGCAACTGCCGCAACAGCACGCCGAAGGAGGTTTCCATTGCTTTCATCTGCTCGATGTAACGCTCCAGATTGGCCGCCATGTGCGCCTTGCTCGCGAACTGCTCCTTGAGGGTGGCTTCCCCGCCGCGGACCTGCTCAAGCTGATCTTCAAGATCCTTGAGGTAAAAGCTGTAACCCAGCGCCAGCACCAGCACGATCAGCAGCCCGCCCGCCAGGCCTTTGATCGCCGCGGGCCAGGAGCCTATGTTGTTCAGGTCCAGGTCGTTGATATCGACCTTGCGCAACCCCTCGAACCATTGGGACGGACTCATTTCGCGTCCTCCGCTGCGGCCGGTTGAGACTGACGAACGGTCAACTGAAACACGTTGGCCTGATCCAGGGCGCCGGCCGTGGTCGCTTTAACCTCGGTCAGGTTCGGCGATTTGAACCGGTCGGAGGCATCGAGGTTGCGCAACAACTCCGAGACACGATTGTTCGACTCTGCCGCCCCGCTGATGGACAGCGTTTTATCGACCAGTTTGACGTCGGTGAAATACACCCCGTCCGGCAGTGTGCGCGCCAGTTGATCGAAGATCCGTGCGCTGACCGACCGATTGCCTTGCAAGTCCTGGATGATCCGCATCCGCTCCACGAGTTGCTGGCGACGGGCTTTCAGATCACTGATCTGCTTGATCCGGTCATCCAGCACGGCGATCTGTTTGCCGACGTAATCGTTGCGAGCGACCTGTCGATCAATCGCACTGCTGATGGCCTGGTCACCCAGCAAAATCACCCCGACCGCCGCTGCCAGCGCGCCGGCCAACCCCAACAGGAAGCGCTTGCGACGCTCCTCACGCAGCTCTTCGCGCCAAGGGAGAAGATTGATCCGCGCCATCAGTCGAAACTCCTCAGCGCCAGGCCGCAGGCAATCATCAGCGCCGGCGCATCACTGGCCAGGGCACTGGCGTTGACCTTGCTGCTCAATGTCATGTCCGCAAACGGATTGGCCACGTGTGTCGGCGTGCCCAGGCGCTGCTCGATCAGCCGCTCCAGCCCGGCGACAGAGGCCGTACCACCGGCCAGCAGGATGTAGTCGACTGCGTTGTACTGGCCCGAGGCGAAAAAGAACTGCAACGATCGCGAGACCTGCTGCACCAGCGCCTCGCGGAACGGTTGCAGGACTTCGCTGACATAGTCCTCAGGCAGACCACCCTGTTTTTTTGCAAATCCGGCCTGTTCGACGGTCATCCCATAGCGACGCTGGATTTCCTCCGTCAACTGGCGGCCGCCGAACAACTGCTCGCGGGTGTAGATGATTCGGCCGCTGGACAACACGCTCAAGGTGGTCATGGTGGCGCCGATGTCGACCACGGCCACCGTCGAACGCTCGGTCACACCGGTCAGCTGTGCCGTCAGCAAGCCGAATGAACGCTCCAGCGCATACGCCTCGACATCGACGACCCGCGCGGTCAGGCCGGCAAGGGCCAACGCGGCTTCGCGAACTTCGACGTTTTCCTTGCGACAGGCCGCCAGCAATACGTCGACCCGCTCGGGATTACGCCGGGAGGCGCCCTGCACTTCAAAATCGATGGCGACTTCTTCGAGGGGATAGGGAATGTATTGGTCAGCTTCAATCTTCAGCTGATTTTCCATGTCATCAGGGGAAAGCCCGGCGTCCATTTCGATGATCTTGGTGATGACCGCCGATCCGGCAACCGCCACCGCGACACTCTTGACGCTGGTTTTGGCCTTGAGTAACACCCGGGATAACGCCTGCCCGACACCTTCGAGTTCGGCGATATTTTTCTCGACCACGGCGTTGGTCGGCAGCGGCTCTACCGCGTAGGCTTCGACCCGGTATCGATTGCCTGCACGGCTTAGCTCGAGAAGCTTCACCGAGGTGGAGCTGATATCGATCCCCAAAAGCGTGCGGCTTTTTTTATTGAAGAGTCCCAGCACTTGCAATTCCCTATGACTATCCGTGAGTTACGGACTCTTTATGATTCATTGCGTTCAATAGCTGCGTCTTGACAGAGGCGCCAAATGCGCTTTTGGCGGAAAAATGCTTATAATGGCCAGCGTTTTTTCCGCTTTCTCAAGCGCGGGTCGACCCTTGCTTACCTTGAATGCCCTGACGCCTAATTCATTCTTTACCCTGGATGTCCAAAAGCCTTGATTCGTCTGCTGAAATTTTTCGGGTGGTCCATCGTCGCCGTTTTCTGCGGACTGCTCCTCGGTCTGAGCGGCGCTTTTCTTTACCTTAGTCCGGGATTGCCATCCGTGGAGGCGCTGAGAAGCATTCAGTTGCAGATTCCTTTGCGGGTCTACAGCAGCGACGGCAAATTGATCGCCGAGTTTGGCGAAATGCGCCGCACGCCGATCCGCTTCGCCGACATCCCACCGAATTTCATCAATGCGTTACTCAGTGCCGAAGACGACAACTTCGCCAATCACTATGGCGTCGACCCCAGCAGCCTGATGCGTGCCGCGTCCCAACTGGTCAAGAGCGGACACATTCAATCCGGCGGCAGCACCATCACCATGCAGGTGGCGAAGAACTTCTTCCTCACCAGCGAGCGCAGCTTCTCGCGCAAGACCACGGAAATCCTCCTGGCCCTGCAAATCGAGCGCCAGCTGACCAAGGACGAGATCCTTGAGCTCTACGTGAACAAGATCTATCTGGGCAACCGCGCCTACGGCATCGAGGCGGCGGCGCAGGTGTATTACGGCAAGTCGATCCGCGACGTCAGCCTGGCGCAGATGGCGATGATCGCCGGCCTGCCGAAAGCCCCTTCGCGCTTCAACCCGCTGGCCAACCCTGCACGCAGCAAAGAACGTCGCGACTGGATCCTGGGGCGCATGTACAAGCTCGGGAAAATTGACGAAGCGGCGTATCAGGCCGCGATCAACGAGCCGCTGAACGCCAGCTATCACGTGCCGACGCCGGAAGTGAACGCGCCGTACATCGCCGAAATGGCCCGGGCCGAAATGGTCGGTCGTTATGGCAGCGATGCCTACACCGAAGGTTTCCGCGTCACCACCACCGTGCCGAGCAACCTCCAGGAAATGGCCAACACCGCCGTCCATGAAGGCTTGATCACCTACGACCAGCGTCACGGCTATCGCGGCCCTGAATCCCGCCTGCCGGGCAAGACGCCTGCTGCCTGGGCCACGGAACTGACCAAACAGCGCACCATCAGCGGCCTGGAACCGGCCATCGTCACCCTGATCGAGAAAAACGGCGTGCAGGTCCTGACCCGCAACGGCGAAGAACATGTCAGTTGGGACAGCATGAAATGGGCGCGCCCGTTCCTGAACACCAACAGCATGGGCCCGGCACCGAAGCAGCCATCGGACGTCGCCCAGGTCGGCGACCTGATTCGCGTACAGCGCCAAGCGGACAACGCCCTGAAGTTCAGCCAGATTCCGGTCGCCCAAAGCGCACTGGTTTCGCTGGACCCGCAAAACGGCGCCATCCGCGCCTTGGTCGGCGGCTTCGCGTTCGAGCAGAGCAACTACAACCGCGCCATGCAGGCCAAGCGCCAGCCGGGCTCGAGCTTCAAGCCATTCGTCTACAGCGCTGCGCTGGATAACGGCTACACCCCGGCAACCCTGGTGAACGACGCACCGATCGTGTTCGTCGACGAGTACCTGGACAAGGTCTGGCGTCCGAAGAACGACACCAACACCTTCCTCGGCCCGATCCGTATGCGTGAAGCGCTCTACAAGTCGCGCAACCTGGTGTCGATCCGCCTGCTCCAGGCGCTGGGCGTCGATCGCACCATCGACTACATCAGCAAGTTCGGCTTCAACAAGCAGGACCTGCCACGCAACCTGTCGCTGGCCCTGGGCACCGCAACGCTGACGCCAATGGAAATCGCCACCGGCTGGAGCACCTTTGCCAACGGCGGCTACAAGATCACCCCGTACATCATCGACAAGATCGAAAGCCGCAACGGTGACACGCTGTTCGTCGCCAACCCGCCAAGCGTGCCGAAGGGCGATATCGCCAGCAACGGGATTGCAGCACCGGTGAACAACACCTTTACGGTCAACCCGACGCCAGGCGAAGCCCCGGCAGCGCAAACCACCGTACAAGCACCGGCCGTCGCGGAACGGATCATCGACGGGCGCACCACCTTCATCCTCAACAGCATGCTTGAAGACGTGATCAAGCTCGGTACCGGGCGTCGCGCCCTGTCCATGGGCCGCAGCGACATCGCGGGCAAGACCGGGACCACCAACGAATCCAAGGACGCCTGGTTCTCGGGCTACAACGCCGATTACGTGACCACGGTCTGGACCGGTTTCGACCAACCGGAAAGCCTTGGCAAGCGCGAGTTCGGCGGCACCGTGGCGCTGCCGATCTGGATGAACTACATGAGCGCCGCGCTCAAAGGCAAACCACCGCATACCCAGGCCGAGCCAGAAGGCATCCTCAGCCTGCGGGTTGACCCGGTCAGCGGCCGTGCGGCGACCCCAAGCACGCCTGGTGCTTACTTCGAGCTGTTCAAGTCCGAAGACACGCCACCATCGGTCAACGAACTGGGCAACGGCAATGCGCCAGGCAGCCCGCTGCCAGCAGACGAAGCGGCGCCGATCGACCTATTCTGATCACGCAACCCCAGCAAAAAGCCCCGCTCTTCGGTTGAAGGCGGGGCTTTTTAGTTTCAGGACTTCGCGCTTCTATTCTTTGACGTAAAACTGGTCCGACTCCGACGGGTTGTAGTCATCCAGCGCCTTATCCACCAACAACAGAGCGCCATCGACCATTCGGCAAATCGCCAAGGCCACGCTGCGTCGCGAACCCTCGATCTCGAATGCCAGGTCGGCGGCCATGACCTTGACTGAGGCCAGGTCTTCCGAGGCATTGGCCAACAGACTTTCGAGGCCCACGTCGGGTGAAACGCTGAACAAGCGGTCTGAGCGCAAGTCGCTGAAGCGCAGTTTGGCCAGGGTGGGTTTCAAGTAGTGATCGAGGGCGCGGTGGGCGGCGTCGTGGAGCTTTTTTGAATCGAGGGATTCGTAGGGGGAGACGTCGTCGTGTTCGGGGGGATTGGGAGTTTCTTTGATCATGATGGAGCTCCTACGGTAGTGGGAGCCACGACTTGCCGGTCTCACTCGGCGAAGAGGTGGCAGCTGTGAACGGGGTGAGAATACCGGTCGTAGGCACCCGGCCAGACCTAAGTCTGCCCGCACACAGCCGCCATAATGCATGGCGCAAACGAAAAACGTCGGCGACGATTATGGTAGAGCCAGCGCTTCGCGCCTACAGAATTTCCTGGGTTCTCACACCCTGTCGCTGAATTGTCAGCGATGATCAAAGGCTAGAGGCCGTGCTTCCGAGGGACAACCTTAAAGACATGTCGGAGATTTCTATGTTGCCCGTGATGCTGTCGCCAAGTTCAACTCGACTCCTACAGGTATTACACAAGTCCCAATCACCTGATCGTTCCCACGCTCTGCGTCAGCTCGTGAATCGGAACGCGGAGCGTCCCTGGCAGCATTCCCACGCAGAGCATGGGAACGATCTCAAACCCCACACGCTCCAACCACTCAGGCCGGCCGGCAGGCCGCCGTGCTGTTGCTGTTGATCTTGATCCACCCGCCCCTATCGGGAGGCCGAGTGGAGGTGTTCATCAGGGGGTGGGCGCGCAGCGCCGTACGGCGCAGCCGGACACATCGAGAGGAGGTCGTCGC